>NZ_JBBHZF010000004.1:104997-190471 GCF_037482365.1 Pseudokineococcus sp. 1T1Z-3 | reverse complement strand
ACCAGATGGGCCAGGGCGTCCTGTCCCTCCTGCGCTGACCCGGATGGGTCCGGCGTGAGCCGGACCCATCCCGCCCTGTCAGCACGGCACCACCAGTACGCCAGCACCAGCACCACCCGCAGCGGCGGGTCGGGCCTTCCGGCCCGGCCCGCCGTCGGCGTCCCGCCGTGGAGGGCGTCCGGGGACGACGCCGGAGTCGGCCGATGCGCCGTCCGTGCACGCTGCGCAGCCCACCCTCAGGTCCTCTTCCCCGGGCGCCGATGGACACACGAGCCCGCCTCCCGGCGGACGCATGACCAGGGCAGACGGCCCCACCCCACCCGCAGCACCAGACACGACCAGGAGATCGTCATGGCTGGAGGACTCTCCATCGGAGGCCTGTCGAGCGGCCTCGACACGACCACCATCGTCAGCCAGCTCATGGCCGTCGAGTCGGCGTCCCAGACCCAGCTGAAGACGAGGGTGAGCGCGGCGGAGAAGCAGATCTCCGCCCTCCAGTCGATCAACACCCGGCTGTCCTCGATCACCAGCGCGGCGGCGAAGATCCTCCCCACCACCTTCGCCGGGACCCAGGTGGCGGGGACCGCCTGGACGGCGACGACCACGAGCTCCAGCTCCACGGGCGTGAGTGCTACCGCCGTCGCCTCGAGCGACAGTCGGCCCGGCTCGACCACCTTCACGGTCCAGCAGGTCGCGGGGGCGCACTCCCTCGCGACGGCGCCGGTCGCCGCAGACGCCACCGTCGTCCCGGGCCCTCCCTACGAGGTCGCTGTCGAGTTCCCCAGCGCCGGCACGGACGCCGTCCGGCTCCTCGTCGGCGGCAACGGCACCGTCCGCGACGTCGCCGCCGCCATCAACGCCAGCGCCGAGCTCGGCATGCGGGCCACCGTCATCCAGACCTCGCCGGGGGAGTACCGGCTGCAGGTCTCGGCCACCACGACGGGCAGCGCCTCGCAGTTCGAGCTCACCGGCCTCGCCGACGACGTCCCGACCCAGGTCGTGCGCCCCGGCCAGGACGCGGTGGTCGACCTGGGCGGGGGCTTCCTCGTGGCCTCGGCCACGGGCAGCTTCGACGACCTGCTCCCCGGCGTCTCGATCAAGGTGCTCCCGGGCTCCGAGCAGCAGGACGTCACCGTCTCGGTGGCCCAGGACTCCTCCGCGGCGTCGACCGCCGCCAAGAATCTCGTCGACTCCGTCAACGTGGCCCTCTCCGAGCTGCGCAGCCAGAGCGCCACCACGCCGGCGACGTCCAGCGGTGGCAAGAGCACCGCAGGTCCGCTGGCTGGGGACGGCGCGGTCCGCGGCACGATCTCGGCGCTGCTCTCAGCCGTCACCGCCAGCGGCGTCTCCCCGGCGGAGGCGGGCATCGAGCTCTCCCGCGACGGCACGCTCTCCTTCGACCAGGCCCGTTTCGACGCTCTCGTGGCGGCCGACCCGGCCAAGGCCCAGTCTTTGCTCACCGGCCTCGCCGAGCGCTTGTCCGGGGCGGCCACGGCGGCCAGCGACCCGACGACCGGGACCATGACCACCTCGATCACCGGTCGGCGCAGCACGGTCTCGGACCTCACCGAGCAGGTCGAGCGCTGGGACACCCGCCTGGCGCTGCGACGCAGCACGCTCGAGCGGCAGTTCGCCGCGCTGGAGACGGCTCTCTCGGGCCTGCAGGCGCAGTCCGGGTACCTCGCCAGCCAGATCTCCGGTCTCCCGAGCTGGAGCAGCAGCTGACCTGCCCCTTGCTGCCGCGCAGCGGCTGACGTCCACCCCACCCACCGCCCCGACCGGGGGCGGACGACGAGAGGACCACCGTGCACAACCCCGCCGCCGCACGCGCCCGCTTCATGGCGGACGCCGTCGCCACGGCGTCGCCGGCCAAGCTGCTGACGATGCTCTACGACCGGCTCGTCCTCGACCTCTCCCGCGCCGAGCGGGCGCAGGAGACCGGCGACCGGGGAGAGGCCAACACCCAGCTCCAGCACGCCCAGGACGTCGTCACCGAGCTGCACGCCAGCCTCGACACCTCCGGCGCCTGGGCGGGAGCCGCAGGCCTGGCCGGGCTGTACACCTTCCTGGCCTCCGAGCTCGTCGAGGCCAACGTCACCGGTGACCCCGCCCGCACGGCGTCCTGCCGTGCCGTCGTCGAGCCGCTGCGCGAGGCCTGGCACCAGGCTGCCGCCCAGGTCGGGCAGGGCGCCCCGGCCGTCCCCGCCCAGCGCGCCGGCAGCTCCGCGCCCGCCGGCGGCCTCCTCAGCGTCAGCGCCTGAGGCCGCGATGTCGGCGAGCACCGGAGCTCGGCCCGCGACCCGGGACGTCGGCGTCGTCGCGCCGGTGCCGGCCCCGCGCCGACCCCCGACCCCGACCCGCCGCCCTGCCCCCGCGGGGGGTCGGCCCCGCGGCGAGGCCCCGACGACCGCCGTCCCCGTGCAGGTGGATGGGCCCGCCGACTTCACGGCGAGCTGGGAGGCCGCCCTGACCGAGCTCGAGGTCGAGGTCGCCGCCGCCGAGGAGCTGCTCGCCCGCCTGCACCGCCAGGGCGAGCTGCCCGACCCGGCGCCTCGCAGCCCGTGGGTCCCACCCGTCGGCCTCGGGCCCCTCCCGCTGCCGCTGGCCGACCGGGCCCGCGCCCTGGCCGACCGCCAGGCCCGCGCCGCCGAGGCGATCGGCCGGGCGCTCGTCCTCAACCGGCGCCAGGCCCGCGCCGCCGGTGCCCTCGCCGACGCCCGCGCCCAGCACCGCGGTGGCAGCCCCGCCGTCTACCTCGACGTCGCCCTCTGAGGACCCTCGCCCCCGAGCCCGTCGCAGCCTGCTGCGGCGGGCTCTCGGCGTCCGCGCGGCGCGTCGCGGGAGGAGGGTGACGCGTCAAGGTCGCATCGCGGAAGAGGGCGGGAAAGGTTGCGCGAGCGTGGGTCTGGGAGGCGGGCGAGGTTGCCGAGGGCAGCCCGCCAGCAGGCGCGCCGACGGCTCACCCACCTGGCGCAGCGGCCCGCCACCCAGACGGCCGTCGCTCAAGCGGAGCAGCGCGACCGCCGAGATCACCTGTGAGCAAGGACAGCTCATCCTCGGCCACGGACCGGCCACGCACCTCGCCCTCGCGGGCGATCGAGCAGAGGCAGGACCGCCCGGTGTTCTCCGACATCACGAGCACAGCGCTGCGGGTCGCCCTCGGCGGCCTCGCGGCCCGCCAGCGGGCGACCGCGGACAACGTGGCCAACATCGACACCCCGGGCTTCCTCGCCGGGCGGGTGCAGTTCGAGGACTCCCTGCGCGACGCCGTCCGCACCGGTGAGGCGCGCCGCGTCGGCGCCACCGGCCCGACCACGGTCCGCTCGCTCGAGCCGACCCGCGAGGACGGCAACAACGTGAACCTCGACACCGAGTCGATCTCGAACACCGACACGGTCCTGCGGTACCAGCTGCTCACCCAGGCCGTCACCGACCGCATGTCCCTCCTGCGCACGGCGATGAGGACTCAGTGACCATCTTCTCGGCCATCGGCATCGCCGGCACCGGCGCGACCGTGCACCGCAAGTGGCTCGACGCCGTCAGCGACAACATCGCCAACGTCAACACGGCCCGCGCCAGCGACGAGGCGGCCTACCAGGAGAAGCGGGTCCTGGTCGAGGCCGTCGACTACGGCGCCGGCACGGGCGGCGTGCGGGTCGCGGGCGCCGTCAACGCCTCGTCGGCGGAGGGGCGCATGGTCTACGAGCCCGATCACCCGCTCGCCGACGACGACGGCTACGTGCGCTACCCGGACATCGACCTCTCCAGCCAGATGTCCCAGATGATCATGGCTCAGCGTGGCTACCAGGCGAACCTCGCCGTCGTCGACCGCGCCCGCGAGACCTACCTCGCGGCCCTCCGGATCGGGTCCGGCGGATGAGCGTCATGGGGATCGAGGCCGTGGGCGGCGCCACCGCCGGCGTGCGCCCGAGCCTGCCGTCGATGCCGACCGGCGCGCTCACCCCGCCCGGGCTCGTCGAGGAGCCGGCCGGCTCCGCCGACGTCACCCGCGCCTTCGGGGCGGCGATGGCCCAGGGCCTCGGCAGCGTCCAGGCGATGGAGGCCACCGCCGACGCGAAGGCCGTGCAGGCGGCGACCGGTGACCTCACCGACGTCCACGACTACGTCATCGCGGCGAACCAGGCCAAGCTCGCCACCGAGCTCACGGTCGCCGTCCGCAACAAGGCGGTCGACGCCTTCACCGAGATCATGAGGTTGCAGGCCTGATGGGCAGCGCAGCAGGAGCCCTGGAGCCACTCCGCCGGGTCGGCTCGACGTTCGGGGCCTTCACGGCCGCGCAGAAGGTCATCGCCGTCCTCGGCGTCGCGGGCCTCGTGCTCGGCGGGGCGATGTTCTACCGCTGGGCCAGCGAGCCGACGATGACGCCGCTCTTCTCCAACCTGGCCATGAGCGACGCCGGAGCCATCACCGAGCAGCTCGACTCCAGCGGCACGCCGTACGAGCTCGCCGACGGCGGCGCGACCATCCTCGTGCCGCAGGACCAGGTGTACGCCCTGCGCCTGGACATGTCGGCCGCCGGCCTGCCCGGCGACGCCGGCACCGGGTACGCGCTCCTCGACGAGCAGGGCGTCACGGCGTCGCAGTTCCAGCAGCGGACCTCGTGGCAGCGAGCCCTGGAGGGCGAGCTCGCCACGACCATCGGCTCCATCAGCAGCGTCGAGAGCGCCCGCGTGCAGCTGGCCATCCCCGAGGACGACGTCTTCGCCGACACGGCCGGCACCCCGACCGCCTCGGTGCTCGTGCAGACCCGACCGGGCCAGACGCTCTCGCGCACGCAGGTGCAGTCGGTCCTCAACCTCGTCGCCTCCAGCGTGGAGGGCATGAGCCCGGAGGACGTCACGGTCGTCGACGGCGAGGGCACGCTGCTCTCCGCCGCCGGTGCTGGCGGCGGCGCGGCGGGAGGCCTGCGGGAGTCCCAGACCGCCGACTACGAGGCCCGTGTCGCGGCCGCCCTGCAGCAGGTGCTCGACCGCGTCGTCGGGCCCGGCAAGGCCGTCGCCACCGTCACCGCCGACCTGGACTTCGACGACGTCGTCAGCACGGCCGAGGAGTTCACCCAGCCCGAGGGGGGCCCGCTCGCCCTCACCGAGAACGGCGCCGAGGAGGAGTACACCGGTGCCGGCGGCGCCCTCGTCGGCGGCCAGCTCGGCGGGACAGGCATCCTCGGGCCGGACAACATCGCCGTGCCGAACGCCGCGACGGAGGCCACCGACGGCACGGCCGGCGGCTACACGAGCAGCTCCACGGACCGCCAGAACGGGGTCAACAAGACGACGACGCAGACCCAGTCCGCGCCGGGCGCCGTCCGCCGGCAGTCGGTCTCGGTCGTCGTCGACACCGAGGCGTCACGGGCCGTCGACATGCAGGCCCTGCAGGAGGCCGTCACGGCGGCCGCCGGTGTCGACCCGGCCCGGGGCGACGTCGTCAGCGTGTCCCAGATGCCCTTCGACACGGCCGGCGCGGAGGCCGCCGCCGAGGCCGCCGCGGCGGCGGACGCCGCGGCGGCCGCGGCCGAGCGCACGACGCTCCTGCAGACCGCCGCGGTGCTGCTGGTCGTCCTGCTGCTGCTGCTCGTCGCGGGCGTCGCGGCCCTGCGCCGGCGTCGGCGCCTGCGGCGAGAGGCCGAGGAGGAGGACTACGACCTCGGCGCGATGGAGGCCCTCCCCGCCCCCGTGCCGCCCCCCGCCGCGCCCGTCGCGGAGATCCCCCTGCAGCGCCCGGCGCTGGAGCAGCTGCCGAAGGACTCGGCGGCCCTCGCCCGCGAGCAGGTCGTCGACCTCGCCGAGCGTGACCCCGACGAGGTGGCCGGGCTGCTGCGCAGCTGGCTCACGGCGGACCAGCGATGACCGCCCTCGCCGTCCGGTCCGGCTCGGACCTGGCGCTGACGAGCAGCCAGAAGGCCGCCGTGGTGCTCGTCCAGCTCGGCCGCGAGCAGGCCGCGCGGGTCCTGGCCCGCATGGGCCCGGTCGAGGTCGAGGAGCTGGCCGCCGAGATCGCCCGCCTGGGGGCGCTGGACCCGGAGACCGCCGACGGCGTCATCTCCGAGTTCCGCGACCTCGCGCGCGCCGGCTCGAGCCACGTCGCGCGCGGCGGCATGTCCGTCGCCCGCGACATCCTCGAGGCCACCCTCGGGTCGGGGCGCGCCGAGGACGTCCTGGAGCGGGTCGCCATCGCGACGCCCGGCAAGGTCTTCGACTTCCTCCTGGGCATGGAGCCGCGCCAGATCCTCAGCTTCCTCTCCGGCGAGCACGCCCAGACGACGGCGCTCGTCCTCGCCCACCTCTCGCCGCCGCAGGCCTCCACCGTGCTCGCGGGCCTGCCGGCCGCCACGCAGACCGAGATCGCCCACCGCCTCGCGGTGATGGACCGCCCGGACCCCGACCTCGTGGCGCTCGTGGCCGAGGACCTCTCCCGCCGCAGCTCGCGGATCATCCCGACGGCGGCCTCCACCGCGCCCGTCGGCGGTCTCCAGCCGCTCGTCGACCTGCTCGCCCGGGCCGACCCGGCGACGGAGAAGCTCGTCCTCGAGGGCCTCGACGCCCGCGACCCCGAGCTCGCGGAGGCGGTGCGGCAGAAGATGTTCGTCTTCGACGACATCACCGGCCTGGAGGACAAGGCGGTCCAGCTCCTGGCCCGCCAGGTCGAGACGGCCACCCTGGCGCTCGCCCTCAAGGGCACCGAGGAGGCCACCCGCGACAAGGTGCTCTCCAACGTCTCCGAGCGGGCCCGCGAGAACCTCCTCGAGGAGATCGACCTCCTCGGCGCCGTGCGGCTGTCCGACGTCGAGGAGGCCCGCGGCGCCGTCGTCGCGGTCATCCGCGGCCTGGAGGCCTCCGGCGAGATCGTCCTGCGACGAGAGGGTGCTGATGAGTACGTCTCCTGACCGGGCGGGGACCATGACCTTCCCGCTCCCGCGGCAGGACGGGCCGCCGCGCCCGGCGCCGTGGCTCGTCGGCGCGGACAGCGTCCGGGGTGCCGGCAGCAGCGGCGGGGAGGGGCGCGGCGACGGGCGGGCCGCCGGCTACGCCGCGGGCTACGCCTCCGGCTGGGCGGCCGGTGCCGCAGCCGCGGCGCAGCGGGCCCAGGCCGCGCTGGACGCCGAGCTGGAGCGGCGCCTCGCCGAGCGGGCCCGCGAGCGGGAGCAGGCCCGCAGCGCGCTGCTCGCCCTGCTGCGCGCGACGGCTGACCTCGACGCCCGGCACGTGCCCGTCATCGGCGAGTGCACCGACGCCCTGGCGCGCACCGGCATCGAGCTGGCCACGGCCGTCGTGGGCGCCGAGGTCCGCGGGGGCGCCGGGGCCAGGGCCGCCCTGCTGCGGGCGCTCGCGCCCTGCCCGCCGGCGGGCGCCGTCGTCGTCCGCCTGCACCCCGGCGACCTCGTCGAGGTGCGCGCCGCGGGCGAGGTGCCCGACCGGGTCGAGCTGGTCGCCGACCCCTCGCTGGAGCGGGGCGACGCCATCGCCGAGCACCCCGGCGGCAGCGTCGACGCCCGCCTGCGCGCCGCGGTGGACCGCGCGCGCGAGGTCCTGCTCGGCGCCGGCTCGTGAGCGGGCGCAGCGCCGCCGGCCACCCGAACAGCCCCCCTCCGGCGAGCCCCTCCATCTCTCCGG
Organism: Pseudokineococcus sp. 1T1Z-3; assembly: GCF_037482365.1. NCBI lineage: Bacteria > Bacillati > Actinomycetota > Actinomycetes > Kineosporiales > Kineosporiaceae > Pseudokineococcus > Pseudokineococcus sp. 1T1Z-3. The sequence goes on along the minus strand of NZ_JBBHZF010000004.1, from coordinate 182,840 downwards.
CGAGCCCCTCCATCTCTCCGGCGAGCACGGTCGCGGAGGCGCTGCAGGCCGAGCGGCCGACGACGCCGCTCGGCCAGCGCTGGAGCGCCCCCACCCAGCGCGGCGTGCGGGAGCGGGCGGGCGCGACGCCGCAGCCGCTCGAGGTCGTGGCGCCGCTCGGCGCCACCCCCGTGCCGCTGCCGCGCAGCGCCGCCCCGGTCGCCGTGCCGGCGCTGCCGGTGGGGGCCCAGGCGCTGCGCTCGCGCCTCGCCGCCGCGGTGCGCGCCGCCGCGCCGCTGGAGCTCGGCAGCGTCCGCGCGGTCAGCGGACTGGCCGTCGAGGTCGTCGGGCTGAGCGCCGGCATCGGCGAGGTGCTCCAGGTCGGGCGCGGCGCCGACGTCGTGCGCGCGGAGGTCGTGGGCGTGCGCGGCGGGGTGCTCGCCTGCATGCCGCTGGGCCGCGCCGAGGGGCTGGCCGCCGGCGACCCCGTGCTGCGGGTCGCCCGCCGCCTCACCGCGAAGGTCGGCCCCGGCCTGCTCGGCCGGGTCCTCGACGGCCTCGGCGCCCCGCTCGACGGCGCCCCGCTGCCCGCGGACCTCGTCGAGGTGCCGCTGGACGCCCCGCCGCCGCCCGCGCTCTCCCGCCAGCGCGTCGTCGAGCCGCTCCCGCTCGGCGTCCGCGCGCTCGACACGCTCGTGCCGGCCGGCCGCGGCCAGCGGCTCGGCCTGTTCGCCGGCTCCGGCGTCGGCAAGTCGAGCCTGCTCTCGATGGTCGCCCGCGGGGCGCAGGCCGACGTCGTCGTGCTCGCCCTGGTCGGCGAGCGCGGCCGGGAGGTGCGCGAGTTCCTCGAGGAGGACCTCGGCCCTGAGGGCCTGGCCCGCAGCGTCGTCGTCGTCGCCACGAGCGACGAGCCCCCGCTCGTGCGCCTGCGGGCCGCCGCGACGGCGACCGCCGTCGCCGAGCACTTCCGCGACATGGGCCTGTCGGTCCTGCTGATGATGGACTCGCTCACGCGGGTGGCCACGGCCCAGCGCGAGATCGGGCTGTCGGTCGGCGAGCCGCCGGCCACGCGCGGGTACCCGCCGTCGGTCTTCGCGCTGCTCCCGCGCCTGCTGGAGCGGGCCGGGCCCGGCGTCACCGGCTCCATCACCGGCATCTACACCGTCCTCGTCGACGGCGACGACCACGACGAGCCGGTGGCCGACGCCGCCCGCTCCATCCTCGACGGCCACGTCGTCCTCGACCGCAAGCTCGCGACCGCCGGGCACTTCCCGAGCGTCGACGTGCTCGGCTCCGTCTCGCGCGTCGCCTCCCGGGTGACGACGCCGGACCAGCGCAGCGACGCCGCCGCCGTGCGGCGGGCGCTCGCCGCGCGCCGCGACGCCCAGGACCTCGTCGACGTGGGGGCCTACGTGCCCGGCGCGGACCCGCTCGTCGACGCGGCGCTCGCGGCGGCGCCCTCGACCCGGGCCTTCCTCACCCAGGCCGTCGACACGGTCGCCGACGTCGAGACCTCCTGGGCGGCCCTCTCCGGCCTCGCCCGGCTGCTCGACCCCGACGCCCCGCCGCCGCCCTCACCGCCGCTGTCGCCCGCCGCCGGGCTCTACGACGGACGTCCCGGACTCGCGCTGGCGGGCAGCGCATGAGCGGCTTCCGGCTCGCCGGGCTGCTGCGCGTGCGCCGGACCCAGGAGAAGCTCGTCGCCGCGGACGCGGCGCGCGCCGCGGGCGCGGCGCGAGCGGCCACGCAGCTGCACGCCGAGGCCCGCGCCGTCCTCGGCGCGCACGAGCTCAGCGACCGTGGCGCGGCCGGCTGGGCCGGGGCCGTCGCCGCCCGCTCCGCCCTGCGCGTGTCCCTGCTGCAGGCCCAGGCGGAGGCCGAGCTCGCCGCCGGTGGCGCGAGGGAGGCCGCCGGCGTCCTCGCGGCGGCCCGCGCGCGGACCAAGGCGCTGGAGCAGCTGGAGGCGCGGCACGCCGCCGAGGTGGCCAGGGCAGCCCTCAAGGCCGAGCAGCACCGCGTCGATGACCTGCGCAGGGCGCCGTCCACGGACGGCCGGCACGAGCACGACGACGAGGGGGACGACGAGTGAGCGGCATCGCCGCGGTGCAGTCCCGCCTGGCCGACATCCAGTCCCGCCTCGCCCAGCTCGCCCCGCCCGCCCCGGTGACGACGGCGGCCTCGTCGGCGGCCACCACCGGCACGGCGGCCACCACGGCGTCGACGGCGGCCTCGTCCCAGCAGTTCTCCGACCTGCTCAGCGGGCTCGTCCAGGGCGGCGGCCCCGCCGCGGCCGTCCCGGCCCAGCGCACCGGGTCCGCCACGGGCGGCCCGAGCGGCGAGCAGCTCGTCGAGGCCGCGAAGAAGTACCTCGGCGTCCCCTACCGCTGGGGCGGGACCGACCCGGCGACGGGGCTCGACTGCTCGGGCCTGGTGCAGCGGGCCTTCAAGGACCTCGGCGTCGACGTGCCCCGCGTGGCCAAGGACCAGGGCCGGCTCGGCGAGCGGGTGCCCGACCTCGCGTCCGCGCGCCCCGGCGACCTCGTCGTCATGGACGACGGCGGCCACATCGGCATCTACGTCGGCGACGGGAAGATGCTCCACGCCCCGCGCACCGGCCAGGACGTGACGATCTCGACGGTCTGGGAGACCCCGACGGCGATCCGCCGGGTCCTCGGCGCCGAGAGCCCCGCGCCGGCCGCGGGAGTCCTCGACGCGGCCGCCGCCCGGCCCGCCGCCCTGCGCGGCGAGGCCATCCGCAGCGACGTGAACGCCGCGGTCCGCGGCTACGAGCCGCTCTTCGCCGCCGCCACGGCGCGCTACGACCTGCCCGCCGGTCTGCTCGCCGCGGTCGCGCAGCAGGAGTCGGGCGGCAACCCGCGCGCCGTCTCCCCGGCTGGTGCGCGGGGCCTCATGCAGTTCATGCCCGCGACGGCACGGGGCCTCGGCGTCGACCCGATGGACCCGGCGCAGGCCGTCGACGGCGCCGGGCGCCTGCTCGCGCAGCACCTGCGCCGTTACGACGGCTCGGTGCCGCTGGCCCTCGCGGCCTACAACGCGGGGCCGGGGGCCGTCGACCGCTACGACGGCGTGCCGCCCTACCGCGAGACGCAGCACTACGTCCGCACCATCACCTCCGCCCTCGGGATGGCCGCATGAGCGGCGGGGTCGGCGGCGGCGTGCCCACCGGCAGCCGGGGCCCCGCCCGCGGGGTGCTGGACGCGGTGGCCGGCCCGGCCGCGCGGGCCGGCGGCCGAGAGGGCGGCGAGCCCGCCTTCGCCGACGTCCTCGCCGGGCAGGTCCGGCCGGAGCCCAGGTCGGAGGCTCGACCGGAGCCCCGGCCGCCGGCCGGGTCGAGAGCCCGGCCGGCGCCCCCGCACCGCCCGGCGGGGCCCGCGGAGCAGGGGAGCGACCGTCCCCGGCTGGACCCGCGCCTCCTGCGCGGCCGCGACCACGCCTGGTCCCTCGACCCCGTGCCCGGCGACCGCGACGCCTCTTCCGCGCTCCCGACCGTCGCCGCCGACGTCGCTGCGTCGGCGACGCCGACCGGGGGCGCTCCTCTGGCCGACGCCGTCGGCGACGCAGGGCTGGTGGTGCCCGGACGCGGCAGCGGTGACGCCGAGGTGGTGCCGACCGGGCCCGCGGCTGCGCCCGCTCCCGCAGGTGCGGACGTCGTGCCCGCGGCCGCCGGCCCCAGCCCGTCCAGCCCGTCCAGCAAGGACGCCCCGGTCGACGCGCGCGCGGTCGCCGCCGCGGCGGCGACGGGTCCTGGCGCGGCGGCGACGAGCACGGCTGGCTCCGCCGGCATGGCGGGAGCTGGTGGCACCACCGGGTCGGCCCTGCCTGCGTCCGCCCCGCACCCCTCCGGCCCACCTGCCGCTGGCCCTCCGTCCTCTGGCCCTCCGTCCTCTGGCCCTCCGTCCTCTGTCCCACCTGCCGCTGGCCCGACGGGCGGCGTGCCCTCGTCCGAGCCGACCATCCCGGCGACCGCGCCCCCGCCTGCCGCTGCCGCGTCGGCCCCGCCGGGCACGTCCGGCCCGGCGGGCACCGCGGCGCCCGAGGGCGCGGCGGGGGAGGGGCCGGCCGGCGTCCTCGCGCCCGACCTCACGACGGCCGCGGGACCAGCGGCCGGGCGGCAGGTCCCCGCGGGCGTGGGGACGCCGCCGGAGGCCACCGGGACGCAGCGCCCCTCCGCTGCCGCGACGGCCCCGCCTGCGACGGCTGGGCCCGCGACGGCTGGGTCTGTGACCGCTGGGCCCGGAAGAGCCCCCGCCGACCAGGCGGCCGCCGACGTCACCGCGGCAGGTCCCACCGCCGCGGACCTCGCCCCTGCAGACGTCCCCGTCGTCGCGTCCCCGTCCTTCGGCGGTCCCGCGGCGGCGGGCGCCGACCCCGCGGCGGCGGCCACCTCTCCGGACCCCGCACCGGGGGCCGCGTCGCCGGCCGGCGCGGGGGCGCCCGGTGCCGCCACGGCGGCGGTCCCGGGCCAGGCGGGCACAGCTCCCGCGGCGTCGCCGGCGGCCCAGGCGGCGCCCGCCGTCGCGGCCGTGGGCTCGCCGACCCCGTCGGCCCCGGCCGCCTGGGTCGCCGCCGCGGCCCAGCCCGGGGCCGGCGGCGGGCTGCCCGACCAGCTCGTCCCTCGTGCCGTCGCGCTGCGGCGGCTCGGCGACGGGGTCCACCGCGTCGTCGTCCGGCTGCAGCCGGAGACCCTCGGCCCCGTCCGCGTCGTCGCCGAGGTCAGCGGCGGGGCCCTCCAGGTCCAGCTCCTGGCCACCAGCGACGCCGGGCGTGAGGCGCTGCGCCTCGCCCTGCCCGAGCTGCGCCGCGACCTGGCGGGTGCCGCCACCGGTGCGACCGTCGACCTCGGTCCTGACGGGTCGTCGTCAGGCAGCCCCGACGGCCGACCCGACGGCCGACCGGACGCGGGGGGCTGGTCGGGCGGGCGCGAGCGCGCCCCGCGCTGGGCCCACGGCACCCCCCTGGCTGCGCCGGGAGCGGGTGGCGTCGCGCCGAAGCCGGTCTCGGTCCGCAGCGGCGTCGACGGGCGCCTCGACCTCCTCGTCTGAGCGGGCGGGCGGCAGGCCGCCGCCGCGCTGGACCCCGCGCGCACGGGTCCCTCCTCGCCCGTCTGCGGCCACTCTCGGGAGCACGGCGTCGGTCGCGGCGCACCCTCGGCGCGCCGTCGCCCCGGCCCGTCGGCGCCGCCGTCACCCGCTCGGCCCAGCGCCGGGACGCTCGCGGGCTGCAGGGGCACCGCCAGAGGTCCAGACCTGAGGCGCACGTGCCGACGCACACCCGGAAGGACTCGCAGAAGGCCTGCCGCGCAGGGCCGTCCGGAGGACGGCACTCGCCCGGCCAGGTCGAGACAGACGAAAGGAGGTCACCGTGCCGAGCATCTCCTCGGTCCCGCAGGGCTACACCGCGGTGACGCCCAGCACGACCACGGCGGCGAAGGCCCCGGGCGTGGCGACGGACGCCCTCGGCAACCCCGTGCGCGTCCCGAAGCAGACGCTCGACAAGGACGCCTTCCTGCAGCTCCTCGTGACGCAGATGCGCTACCAGGACCCGAGCTCGCCCATGGACACCACGCAGATGATGGCGCAGACCTCGCAGCTGACGACCGTCGAGCAGCTGACGGCGCTCGTCACGTCCAGCCAGGCCGCCTTCGCCTCGCAGCAGCAGCTGTCCTCGGCCGCTCTCGTCGGCCGGCAGGTGGCCTGGACCGACCCCGTCACCGAGGTCACGGGGAGCGGGGCCGTCTCGGCCGTCCGCTTCACCGCCGACGGCCCGCTCCTGCGCGTCGGCGACGCCGACGTGCCGCTCTCCTCCGTCACCGGCGTGACCGCGCCGGCGGCCTCCTGACCCCCGCCGCCCGACCCGCCCGACCACCCGACCGACCCAGCACCACCCCGCCTGAGGAGGCGCCCCGTGCTCCGTTCCCTGTTCACCGGCATCAGCGGCCTGCGGGCCCACCAGATGATGATGGACGTCACCGGCAACAACATCGCCAACGTCAACACGACCGGCTTCAAGGGGTCACAGGTGACCTTCCAGGACACCTTCAGCCAGCTGCTCCAGGGCGCTGCGGCGCCCGTCGAGCCGAACCGCGGCGGCACCAACCCCTCCCAGGTCGGGCTCGGCGTCCGCGTGGCCGGCATGAGCACCAACTTCGGCAACGGCGCGACCCAGGTGACGGGCCGCAACACCGACATGCGCGTCGACGGCGAGGGCTTCTTCGTCGTCAACGCGGGCGGCGAGCAGATGTTCACCCGCGCCGGCTCCTTCAACTTCGACCTCGAGGGCCGTCTCGTCACGCCCGAGGGCAACCTCGTGCAGGGCTGGCAGATGGACGCCACGGGCGCGGAGCAGGGCGGCCACGGCACCGCGGCCGCCATGACCCCCATCAACCTCAACGCCTCCACCCCGGCGGGCAGCACCCTCACCGGCTACAAGATCGGCTCCGACGGCGTCATCACCGGCGTCTTCCGCGACGCCGCGGGAACCCAGACCCAGCAGGCCGTCGCCCAGATCGCCGTCGCCACCGTGACGAACCCGGGCGGGCTGGAGAAGGCCGGGTCCTCGAACTACCGCGCGAGCGTCAACTCCGGCGACGTCGCCGTCAACGTCCCCGGCGGGGGCGCCAACGGCACCCTGTCCACGGGCGCGCTGGAGATGTCGAACGTCGACCTCGCCCAGGAGTTCACCAACCTCATCATCGCCCAGCGCGGCTTCCAGGCGAACTCCCGCGTCATCACCAGCTCTGACGAGCTGCTGCAGGACCTCGTCAACCTCAAGCGCTGACGTCGCCGGCTGCGCACCGGCCCACGGTGCGCGACCACCGCCGCGCGGCGCCGCCGAGCACCCGCTCGGCGGCGCCGCGGGGGCTCCACCGCCACCCGGCCGCCCGCTCAGCCCGAGCCGGCGGCGGCCGATGGACAGCACGTGGCCCACGGACGGGCCCCCGCGCGGTGAGGCACCACCACCGCCCCACCGCTCGCCAAGGACGGACACCATGATCATCCTGACCCGCCTCGCGGGCTCACGCTTCGCGGTCAACCCCGACCTGCTCGAGCGTGTCGAGTCCACGCCCGACACCGTCCTGACCCTCCTCGACGGCACGAAGTACGTCGTCGCGGAGCCGCTCGAGGACGTCGTCGCCCGCGTCGCCGACTTCCGGGCGACCGTCATCGCCACCGCCCGCCGCCTCGCGGAGGGCACCGCGGACGACGCCCGCGCGCCGGAGCCCGGCCTCACCGACGTCTCCGCCGGCGCGGCCGACTGGCCCGCCGACGTCACCCCCCAGCTCGCGCCGGCCGTGCCGCTGCGCCGCCGCAGGAGGTCCTGATGGACCCCGCGACCATCGCCGGTCTGGTCTTCGCCCTCGGGTCGATCCTCACGATGATGATCCTCGAGGGCGGCAACCCCATGGCGATCTTCCTGCCGGCGCCGATGATCCTCGTCTTCGGCGGCACCTTCGGCGTCGCCATCGCCGGCGGGCTCCTGAAGGACGCCAAGGCGATCGGCGGCTCCTTCAAGAAGGCCCTGCTGACCCCGCCCAAGAAGATGGACCAGACGGTGGAGACCATCGTCGGGCTCGCCGAGCGGGCCCGACGCGAGGGCCTGCTCGCGCTGGAGGACGCCGTCAAGGAGGTCGACGACGAGTTCCTGCGCGACGGCCTGCAGGCCGCCGTCGACGGCACCGACCCCGAGGACCTGCGGACGATGCTCCTGGACCGCAGCGACCAGAAGGCCGCCTCGGACGCGCGGGGGGCCAAGTTCTTCAGCGACATGGCCGGCTACGCGCCGACCGTCGGCATCATCGGCACCGTCATCTCGCTCGTGCACGTGCTGGAGAACCTCTCCGACCCCGGCAGCCTCGGCCACATGATCGCCGCGGCCTTCCTCGCGACCCTCTGGGGCGTCCTCACGGCCAACGTGTTCTGGATGCCCATCGCCAACCGCCTCAAGCGGCTGGCCGAGGTCGAGGCGGCCCAGATGAACCTCGTGGTCGAGGGAGTCCTCGCCATCCAGGCCGGCTCGAACCCGCGCCTGGTCAAGCAGCGTCTCGCCAGCCTCGTGCCGGCGGGTGAGCTGAAGGACGCGGCATGAGCGCCGGCGGGGCGCACGGGCGCAGCCGGCGCGGCGCGCACGGCGGTGGCGGTCACGACGGGCCCGACGAGCGCTGGCTCGTCAGCTACGCCGACATGATCACCGTGCTGATGGCGCTCTTCATCGTGCTCTTCGCCATCAGCCAGGTCGACGCGCAGAAGTTCCTCGAGCTGCGCCAGGGCATGGCCGACGGCGTCGGCGCCAGCTCGACCATCCCGGTCGACGGCGGCTCCGGGCTCCTGGAGAGCAACGGCTCGGTCGCCGCGCCCGCCTCGCCGCAGGTGGCCGTGCAGAACGAGCAGGTCGACGTCGCGGCGGGCAGCTCCGGTGCCTCCACCGCCAGCGCGGCCGACGCCTCCGGCCCGGCGATGCAGGCGGCCCGCGAGGAGGTGGCCCGGCTGGACGACATCGAGCGCGAGCTGCAGGCGGCGCTGGACTCGGGCGGCCTCGGGGACCGGGTCGACTTCCGCGTCACCGACCGCGGGCTGGTGGGCGCCATCGTCGCCGACGACGTCTTCTTCGAGCCGAGCAGCGCGGTGGTCCGCGGCACGGGCCAGCAGGTCGTCGACGTCATGGCGCCCGTCCTGGCGGGCGCGCCGCAGCTGCTGGAGCTGCAGGGGCACACCAACTCGCTGCCCGTCGTCGGCGGGCAGTACCCCAGCAACTGGGAGCTGTCCGCCGCCCGGGCGGCCGCCGTCGTGCGCTACCTGCAGGCCGACGGCATCGCGCCGGAGCGCATGACCGCGGTCGGCTACGGCGAGACGCGCCCCCTCTACCCCGGGGACGACGCCGCAGCCCTCGACGGCAACCGGCGGGTCGACCTCGTCGTCGTCTCCGACCAGCCCGCCGAGGTGCGGGCGCTGCTGCCGAGGGCCCAGGAGGAGCTGGACACCGGGGCGGCGCCGCCAGCGGTGCAAGTGGCCCCCGCCGACGTCGACCTCGCGCCGCCCGTCCAGGCGTCCGCAGCCGACCTCGCCGAGACCCACGACGCGGGGGGGCACTGACCGATGGCTGGCCGTACCGCCGTCCCCCGCGCCGCCGCGCCCACCGCCACCCCACGACCCCGGGAGAAGACCATGGCCAGCAAGACCGCCCCCGCCGAGAGCGAGGCGCCGCCGAAGAAGAAGAAGCTCCCGCTGGTCGTCGGGGCGGTCGTCCTGCTGCTCGCCGCCGCCGCGGCGGTGTGGTTCCTCGTCCTCGCGCCCGACGACGCCGAGGCCGCGGAGCCCGAGCCCGAGAAGGGCGACGTCGTCGCCCTCGACCCGGTGTCGATCAACCTCGCCGACGGCTCCTACCTGCGCCTCGGCATCGCCCTGCAGCAGACCGCCGACGCCGCGCACGAGGCCGACGGCAGCGAGGCGCTGGACCTGGCGATCTCGCTGTTCTCCGGGCGCAGCGTGGAGGATCTCGCCGACCTCGACCACCGCGCCGAGCTGAAGGGCGAGCTGCTCACCGAGGTCGAGGAGGCCTACCACGACGAGGTGATGGACATCTACTTCACCGAGTTCGTCACCCAGTGACGTCCGTGACGACGCGCTGAGGGCCCTGGCGACGCGCTGAGAGCCCGGCGCGCCCCCGGGAGGACCGGTGGACGGGCCAGGGCAGGCGCGGGACCGGTGGCAGCTGGCGCACGTGGTCCCCCGGACGGGCTCAAGGCCGCGCCGGGGGCGGCCGATGACAGGCTCGTGACCACCCGAACAGCCCAGCCCGCGCCGCCGGCGCCAGCGGGGAGGAGCCGCTCGGGCAGCGCCCGGGCCCGACGTCGCAGCACCGTGACGGCCTGGGACTTCCGGGCCTCCGGTCGCATCTCGCGCGAGCACCTGCGCCTGCTCGAGCTCGCCTTCGAGACCTTGGCGCGCCAGTGGACCACCCAGATGGTCACCCGCCTGCGCGTCGACGTCGGGGTCGAGCTGCGCGCCGTCGAGCAGTCCACCTACGACGAGCACACGAGCACGCTGCCCGTGCCCTCGCCCCTCGTCGTGCTCGGCACCGCCATCGGCTCGACCGGTCTGCTCCACATCCCCGCCGAGCTCGTCCTGGCCGTCGTCGACCACGGCCTCGGGGGCCCGGGCGGGGTCCAGGAGGCCCGCGAGCTCACCGAGCTGGAGGTCGGCGTCCTGCGCGACCTCGGCGACAAGTGCACGGTCGCGCTGGAGTACGCCTTCGCGACGATCACGAGCCTGCAGGCCCACCGCACCGGCACCGAGCAGATCCCCCAGCTCGCGCAGGCGGCGCAGTCCTCCGACCAGGTCGTCGTCGCCCGCCTCGGCGTCACCGTCGGCACGACGACGGCGGAGGCCACCCTCGCCCTCGTGCTGGCCCCGCTGCAGGCACGCCTGTCCGCCGGCACCGCGCCGGTCGCCCGCACCGACGAGGAGCTCGCCGCCGAGGCGCGCGCCCAGGCCGCGGTCGCCGGGGCCATGCCCGAGGTCCCCGTCGAGGTCGGGCTGCGGCTGTCGGACACGCCGACGACCTCCGGGAAGGTCCTCGCCCTCGCCGTCGGGGACGTCGTCCGCCTCGCCCACCCCACGCACCGCCCCCTGGAGGTCGTCGTCGCCGGGCACGCCCTCGCCCGGGCCGTCCCCACGGCCTCCGCCACCCGTCTCGCCTGCATGGTCGTGTCCACCGAGGAGGACCCGCGATGAGCGCCACCGCCACCACCGTCTTCGAGCTGGCGGAGGTCGTCGCGGCGGCCGGCGCCGCCGCCCCCCTCGTGCCCGCGCAGGCGGCCCTGGTCGTCGACCACGGCGCGGACGGCTCTCCTGCCCGCCGGCCCGAGCTCTCGGCGCCCATGGTGTCTGCCCCCTTCTCGGGCGTGCGCAGCGGCGTGGTGTCCCTGGTCCTCGACCCCTCGACCAGCGCGGCCCTGGCCGCGGACCCGGCCGGCCTGGGCGCCGACGGGCTCGGCGAGGCGCTGCGGCCCGCCCTCGAGGCCGCCGCCACGAGCCTCGGCCCGGTCGTCCTCGGCCCGGTCGGCGTCGGCACCGCCGGTGACGCCGACCTCGCCGCCGCACCGCTCGTCCCGCTGCTGGCCGCCGGCGAGCCGGGCGCCTGGCTCTCCCTGTCGGGGGCCGGTGACTCCCCGGCGCCCGTGCTGCCGTCGGTCCCCCTCGACGGCGCCGCCGGGATGCGCCTGCTGCGCGACGTCGAGATGACCCTCTCGGTGGAGATCGGCCGCGCCCGCATGACGGTGCGCGAGCTGCTCACCCTCGCCCCCGGCCGCGTCGTCGAGCTCGACCGCGCCGCCGGTGCGCCCGCGGACCTGCTCGTCAACGGCCGGCTCGTCGCCCGCGGCGAGGTCGTCGTCGTCGACGAGGACTTCGGACTGCGCATCACCGAGATCCTCGGGGCCGACCAGACCTGAGCGCGCCGGCGGGGCGGCCGCCGCACGGCGAGGCGCCCTAGCCCCCCAGCTACCTACCACTGCACGCAAGACCAGGAAGGAGGACGACGTGGACACCGTGGGGCTTCTGCTGCGCGTCGCCGGCTCGCTGCTAGCCGTGCTCGGGCTCGTGTGGATGGTGCGGCGCGGGATGCTCCGCTCCGGCGGAGGGCGCGTGCGCGCGGCCGTCGGCGCCGTCACGGTGCTCTCGCGCCAGCAGCTCTCGGGCCGCGCGAGCTTGGCCCTGGTGCAGGTCGGCCAGCTGGGCCTCGTCGTCGGCGTCACCGACCAGGGCGTCACCCTGCTGGCCGAGCGGCCGGTCGACGAGCTGCTGGCGGCACCGGCCGACGTCGTCACCGGTGCCGGCCGGCCGGCCCGTGCGCCCCGGCGCGAGCCCGTCGAGCTCCCCGTCGAGGCCGCCGCGCGCGAGGGCTTCTCCCGTGAGCTGGCGGCGCGCCTCGCCGAGGTCGACGCGGACGCGGCGACGTCGCCGGCCTCCGGCGGGCGAGCGACCAGCCCCGCCCGGCCAGGCCCAGCCGCGCCGCAGACGGTCGCGCCGGAGACGGTCGTGCCCGCGCAGCGCCGCTCCTCCCCGCTGGCCGGCTCGGCGCTGTCCCCGGCGACGTGGAGCCAGGCCGTCGACGTCCTGCGGGCCAGGACGGTGCGGCGGTGAGCGCCCTGCGCCCGGCCGCCGGGGCGGCCTCGGCCACGACCGCCGCGCGCGCCCCGCGAGGTGCCCTCCTGCTCGTGCTGGTCCTGCTGCTGCTCGCGGCGCTCGCGCTCCTCGCGGCGCCCTCCGCGGCGGCGGCCGGCACCGAGGGGCTCGCCCCGGGCGCTGGCCCCGGCGTCTCGGTGCAGGTCGAGGGCGCCGACGGCCAGCCGAGCAGCGCCCTGGTCATCCTCCTCGGCATCACGGTGCTGTCCGTGGCCCCGGCGCTGCTGCTCATGATGACGAGCTTCACGAAGATCTTCGTGGTGCTCTCGATCACGCGCAACGCCCTGGGGCTCACGGCCGCACCGCCGAACCAGGTCCTCGCCGGGCTCGCGCTCTTCCTCAGCCTCTTCGTCATGGCGCCGGTCCTGAGCCAGGTCAACGACCTGGGCGTCCAGCCCTTCCTGGCCGGTGACCTCGACCAGACGCAGGCGCTGAGCGCCGGCGTCGCGCCGCTCAAGGAGTTCATGCTCGGCCACGTCCGGCCCGACGACCTCGCGCTCGTGACCCGGGCCGCGGACCGGCCCAACCCCGAGACCCGCGCCGACACACCGCTGCTCACGCTCATCCCGGCCTTCGTGCTCTCGGAGCTGCGCGCCGCCTTCATCATCGGCTTCGTCATCTACGTGCCGTTCCTCGTCATCGACCTCGTCGTCTCGGCGGCGCTGATGTCGATGGGCATGATGATGCTGCCGCCGGTCACCGTGTCGCTGCCCTTCAAGCTCCTGCTCTTCGTCCTCGTGGACGGCTGGGGGCTCGTCATCACCGCCGTCATCGGCACCTACACCGGCGCGGGCGGTGGCGGCTGATGGACGACGTCGCGGTCCTCCAGGTCGCCGTCCAGGCGATGACGGTCGGCGCCAAGCTCTCCGCCCCGATCCTCCTCACGGCCCTCGCCGTCGGCTTCGTCATCTCGCTGTTCCAGTCGGTCACCCAGATCCAGGAGGTGACGCTGAGCTTCGTGCCCAAGGCCATCGCGGTCGGCATCGCCCTCCTCGTCTGCGGGCGCTGGATGATCATCGAGATGGTGAGCTTCACCACCGAGCTCTACGGGCAGATCCCGGGCCTCGTCACCGGGACCGGCTGACCCGGTGGAGGTCTCGCTGCCGGTGGAGCAGGCGGTCGGCCTCGGGCTGGCGAGCCTGCGCGTGCTCGGGTGGCTGCTGCTGGCCCCGCCGTTCTCCTACCGCGGCTTCCCCGGACCGGTGAAGGCGCTGCTGGCCCTCGCGCTGGCGCTCGTCGTGCAGCCCGACGTCACGCCGCTGGTGCGCGGGGGGCTCGGGGCCGGGGGGCTCACGGCCGGCGCGATCATGCTGGCCGCCCTCCAGGAGCTGCTCGTCGGCGTGGCCCTGGGGTGGTTGTGCTACCTCGTCTTCGCCGCCGTCCAGAGCGCCGGGGACCTGCTCGACGTCTTCGGCGGCTTCCAGCTGGCGCAGGGCTACGACCCGCTCATGCAGAGCGGCTCCAGCGTCCTCGGGCGGATCTACCAGCTGCTCGCCCTGGCGCTGCTCTTCGCGACGGGGGGCCACCTCGTCGTCCTGGGCGGGCTGCTGCGGACCTACGAGGTGCTACCGGTCGGGACGAGCATCGACCTGTCCGTCGTGGCCCGCGTGGCCACCGAGGGCATCGCCGGGCTCATGCTCGCGGCGCTGCAGATCGCCGGGCCGCTCATCGCCGTCCTCTTCCTCACCGACGTCGGCCTGGGGCTGCTCACGCGGGTGGCCCCGCAGCTCAACGCCTTCGCGCTCGGCTTCCCGCTGAAGATCCTCGTGACGCTCGTCCTCGTGGGCCTCGGCGCCAGCCTGCTGCCCGACGTGGTGCGCAGCCTGGCCGACCAGATGGCCGAGACCGTCCTCGGCACGGCCCGCGCGAGCGCCGACGGATGAGCGGGCACGTGGGCGTCCTGCGCCCGGCCGGCTGCGACGTCGAGGAGGTGAGGCATGGCCGGGTCTGACTCGGGCGAGAAGAGCGAGAAGCCCACCGAGAAGCGCCTCAAGGAGGCGCGGGCCGAAGGACGGGTCGCCCGCTCGGCGGACGTCGGCGCCTGGCTCGGCATGGCCGCCGCCGGCGTCGTCCTCCCGCTCACCGTCACGCGGGGGTGGGCGGCGGCGCAGACCTCGCTGGAGCACGTCCGGGACGTCGCGCGCACCCCCGACCCGCAGCTGGCCGTCGCGGCGCTCGCGGAGGGGCTGCGGGCCGTCGCGCTCGTCATGGCGCCGCTGGCGGCCATCACCGTCGTCGTCGCCATCGGCGCCGCGGCCGCCCAGGGCGGCCTTCACCCGGCGACGAAGAACTTCAAGCCGCAGTTCTCCAAGCTCAACCCCAAGCAGGGCCTGACCCGCATCCTCGGCCCGCAGGCCTGGTGGGAGGCCACGAAGATCCTCCTCAAGTCGGTGGCCCTCGGCGTCGTGCTCTGGCTCGCCGTCCGGGCCCTGCTGCCGGTGCTGGTGGGCGCGGGCGCGCTGCCGCTGGCCGCGACGGTCGACGCCGTCCGCGGGGGCACGGCGACGCTGATCAGGACCGCCGTCGTCGCGGGTCTCGTGCTCGCGCTCGCGGACTACCTCGTGGTCCGGCGTCGGACCATGAAGGGGATCAAGATGACGCACAAGGAGGTCCGCGACGAGCACAAGCAGACCGAGGGCGACCCGATGCTCAAGAGCGCCATCCGCTCCAAGCAGATGGCGATGAGCCGCAACCGGATGATGGCCGAGATCGCGAGCGCCGACGTCGTCCTGCTCAACCCGACGCACGTCGCCGTCGCCCTGCGGTACGAGCCCGGCAAGGGGGCCCCGCGGGTGGTCGCCAAGGGCAAGGGCGTCATCGCCGCGAAGATCCGCGAGAGGGCGACCGAGCACCGGGTGCCCATGGTCGAGGACGTCCCGCTCGCGCGGGCGCTGCACGACGCCTGCGCGGTTGGCCAGGAGGTCCCCGCCGACCTCTACACCGCCGTCGCGCGCGTGCTCGCCTTCGTCATGCGGCTGCGGACCCGCGGCGTCGCCTCGGGCAGGCACCGGATGCCGCAGCTGGCCTGAGCGGGCGCAGGCGTCCCGCAGTACCTCGCCGTGACCATGACGACCAACAAGGACGCCGAGGCCCTCTGGAGCGAGGACGAGAAGCTGACCGCCATGCGCGCGGTCATCGCCCACGCACTGCTCCGCGTCCTCACCACGACCGCCCCGGGCCACGGAGCCGCTGGCGTCCTCCGGCAGTGGATCACCGACGCCGACCACCTGCTGAGTGCCTGACGCTCATCGGCGACCACCCACCGCTCCCGCTCACCTCCGCGGGCCGAAGAGGACCACCAGCCGATCTTCATCTGGTGACGCCTCGCTGACAGGTCGTCAACCGCAGTCCTCCGGCCATCATGAGGAGGTGGATGAGCTGCGTGACGTCGTCCGGGGTGACGAGCTGTGGAGCGGCGACGGCCGTCGCTGGGAGCGGGGACGGCCGCGGTGGCTCGACGCCCGCGCGGTGTCGCGGTGGGTGCGCCGCGGGGATGTCGTCGCGTGCCTTGGTCCTGACGGTGATGCCGTCACGTGGTGGAGTGCGGACGAGGCGGCCGCCTGGTGGTCGGCGGTGTCCGGTGCCTTCCAGGTGCCTGGTGGGAGCGCGGCGACCGCGGCCGACGCCGCGGGCCGTACGTACGGCGCCTGCCTCTGGCGATCAAGAGACCAGCGCCGGCTCGGCGTGCAGGTGTTCTGCTGAAGCGGTCCTCCTACTGGGCGACCGCAGACGATCGTCGACTGGGACGCCGCAGTCGCGTCGCGGCGACATGCCCTCGGCCGGTCGACCGGTGGTCACGACCTCGCGAGGCCCGACGTCACGAGCCACCGGCGGACCTCGTCATGATGCTCACCCAGGCCTCACACGAGGACCGGGCCCACGACCACGCCGCCGAGCGGAGCTCGTCCACGGGCCCTGCCCGGGGCACGTCGAGGAAGGTCAGGTCCCCTCGGTAGGTGGGCCGACGCAGGACGCCAAGGCCGGCCGGGCGACCATCCTGCGGTGCAGGCCGGTGCCCTCAGCCGGGTCTGCCTCGTGCTCGAAGAACAGGCACAGCGTCATCAGGTGGATGCCGACCGACTGCACGACTCTGCGGTCACGCTCGCCCGTGGTCGGGTCACCCGGGTGCTGGACCACGTAGGCGTCGACGAGGAGCTGGTGGAACAGCATTCGCGCGGGGTCGGTGTACTGGGCCGCCAAGAGCTGCCCGTAAGCCGACCAGCACGTCGCGAAGGCGGTCGTGTACGGGTGAGGTGCCACTGCCTGCGCCGGCAGAGGAGGCAGCAGCGCTCCGCAGCCCAGGCAGCGGGCGGCGCGGGACTCGGGACCACGTCCAGTCTCGGTGGCGCGCATGCCGCCCTCGTCTCCAAGGGGACAAGACCTCTCGTGAGCCGCTGAACAGCTGGCGCCGTGGGTGACGCGGTGAGGCCTGGGCCGACGGTCACGATCCTTCGTCTCGAACGATCGTCGGCCGGACGGCGTCCCGCTGTCGATCCTTTGCGGACGCCGCGCGCCCCTCACGGCCGGATGCGTCGGCGCCGTCGCGAAGTCCTCGCCGCAGAACGGGGAGAGCTTCCGGGGGCCGAGTCTGCTCCGGTCACCCGTCGTGCTGCTGCCGGAAGCGTTCGAGGGCCATGGGCCAGGCCCCGGCGAACTGGTCCCTGTAGGCAGCGGCGCCCTCGCCGTGGCGGTCCCAGTCGTCGTGGGTGACTGCGACGGCCGTGCCGTCGTCCTCGGCGGTGAAGGAGACGGTGACGGTGCTGGCCTGGGCGGGGTCGGGGACCGGGATCCGGTCGGCGGAGATCTGCCAGGTGAAGGACAGCGACGTCGGCGGGTCCCAGTGCTGGATGCGGCCCCAGTCGATGCGGAAGCCGTGCGGGCCGGTCTCGGTGAGGAGCCCGCCGGGGCGGCAGTCCATGCCGATGGACTCCAGGAGGGCGGGCTGGGACCAGGTGAACTCGGCCGGCCACCAGGAGCCGAAGCCGTCGGTGAACCTCGAGAAGGTCTTGTGCGGCGGGGTCGGGACGGTGACGGATGCGGTCAGCGCTGGGATGTCGACCATCACGGCACGGTAGGGGCCCGACCGCCGCAGCAGCAGGCCCAGTCCTCCCACGACGTCACCGGATGAAAAGCATCAACTGGGATGAACCCGCAGTGCGGCTGGTTCAGCCGCTGCGAAGGAGGGTGGTTCCGCCCGGGTCGTCGCCTGTCGGCTCAGGATCGAGCGGCTGGTCAGCGCTTCGCGCCACTGACGGTCTTCGTCTTCAGGGCTGTGGTCCAGGCGAGCAGGGGCATCGAAGCTCGGGTGATGGCGGAGGCGGCGGGGCTGGCGCCGGCGAGGATGCGGTTGACGGTCGTCATCGACAGGGCGATGACGGCGCTGCCGCGGTGGCGCATGTCGGTCTCGAAGCTGCTGATCGCGGTGTTCAGCGTCTGGGTGCCGGCCCGGGCGGCGGCCAGCTCGGTGACGAGGTGGTGGGCGTCGATGATCGCTGTGCCGGCGCCCTTGCCTGCGGTCGGTGGGGTGGCGTGGACGGCGTCACCGAGGGCGGTGATGTTGCCGGCAGGCCACGGCGCCATGTCTCGGGGATGCTCCGGTCCGACGTTGAACCGGTAGGCGGCCACCGTCTCGGGGGTGGTGCGGGCGATGACCTGCAGCGGCTTCTCGGCCCAGCCGACGGCGCGCAGGGCCTCGATGGTGGTCTCGCGCAGCTGGGCGCCTCGCTGGTCGCGTAGTCCCTCGGGTGCGGTGACCTCGGGGAACATCGCTCCCCAGATGTAGGTCGGGCCGGTGGTGACGGCGGACCGGACGTCGGGGGTATTCAGGGCGGCGAAGCCGTCGGGGTCGAGGTAGCCGGTGTACAGGGCGGTGCCGCGGGTCCCCACGGTCAGGCTGGAGCGGGGCCCCAGGCGCACGACCTCTGCGGGGTCGAGGTCGGCCGCCGCGGTACGCCCGGAGATGCCGATGATGCCGGCCGGGCGGCTGGTGGGGTGCCCGGCGAGGTGGCGCACGACGAGGGAGTGGGGCCCGTCAGCGCCCACGAGCAGGTCGCCGGTAGCGGTGCTGGCGTCGGCGAAGGTCGCCCGGACCTGCCCGGCGGGGTCGCGGTCGACGGCGGTGCAGGTGCTGTCCAGGACGAGGCTGTCTCCGGCGGCCTCGGCCAGCAGCAGGCGCAGGGTGATGCGGTCGACGTCGATGCTGTCGGGGTCCAGGCCCTTAACCTCGAGGTCGCCGAGCAGCCGCCCGCGCCAGTCGAAGCAGACGTCGGGGGGCCGGCGGCGGACCGCGGAGGCCGAGGCGAGCAGCCGTTCGTACAGCGCGGGCGTGAGCAGCCCGCGCAGCGCCTGCTGGGCGGGGCTGTCGAGGGTGATGTGGTAGCCACCAGTGGTGGCGGGGTCGACGTCGCGGTCGTGGACGACGACTCCGACGCCGGTGCGGCCCAGGCCGGCGGCCAGCGCGAGACCGCCGATCCCTCCCCCGATGACGACGACCCGCAGGGGTCGAGCCGGCGTGGTCGTGGTGCTGGCGTCGGGTGTGGTGGTGGTCATGGCGTCACCATGGGCACCTCACCGGCCACGGAGTGGCCACTACGTCAGGGAGTCGCGGTGGCGTCGACGTCGGGCCGGGCGCTGAGCCCGCTGTCGATGCTGAGCAGCGGCTCGACCGTGGCCGGTGAGGAGCTCGCGCGCCGGCTCGGCGTCTCCCCGCGGACGATGCGCCGCGACGTCGAGACCTTGCGAGAGCTCGGCTACGCCGTCGAGCCCGGCAAGGGCGCCGGCGGCGGCTACCGCCTCGGCCTGGGAGGCGCGCTCCCACCGCTGGTGCTGGACGAGGAGCAGGTGGTCGCCGTCGTCGTAGCCCTGCAGACCACCTCCACCGTGCTGGCCGGCATCGACGACGCCTCCCGGTGGGCGCTGGCGACGATCCGGCAGGTCATGCCCCGCCGGCTGCGCCAGGACGCCGACGCCTTCGTCGTCACCGCCCTGCCCAACCAGTGGGAGCTCCCCGCCCCGCCCCTGGAGGCCGACCTGGTCGGCGCGGTCGGGGCCGCGGTCCGCCAGCGGGTCGGCCTGCGCCTGCGCTACGACGACCCAGACGACAGCGTGGACGGCGCCCAGGACGACGGTGGCGCTGTGCGGGTCCTGGAGCCGCACCACCTCGTGGTGTGGGCGGCGCGCTGGTACCTCATCGCGTATGAGCGCGCCCACGAGCGGTGGGCGGTGCTGCGGCTCGACCGGATCGCCTGCCCCGAGCTCAACGGGGTGTCCTTCACCGACCGGCCGATACCCGAGGGCGGACCCGGGGCGCTGGTCCAGCGCACCCCGGCACGCGGGGACAGCCTCGCGCCCTGGCCCTGTACCGGCTCGGTCGTCCTGGACCTGCCCGCCGAGCTCGTCGCCCAGTTCGCCCCCGGCGGCGCCGTCGTCCGACGCCTCGACGCGGCGAGGTGCGAGCTGTCGATGGGCGCCTGGTCCTGGATCGGCCTCGCCGCTCTCTACGTCACCTTCGGCAGCCCCATGACCGACGTCCGACCGTCCGAGTTACGAGACGCCTTTGTTCTCGCCACCCAGCACCTCACCCATGACGCGACCACGCCCTCGGTGAACACTCCTCAGGACGCCTGAAAAGCGCGTCCTCGTGCCACATCCCAGCAGCCGACCGCCTGCCGGCGACCCGACGGCCGCTCGAGCACCGCGCCAACGCTCCCCCGCGGCAGTCCCACAGCCCATCGCGATCCGGGACGGACGTCAGCCGCGTACGTCCACCCGGAGAGCTCTGCGGGTCGCAGACTGAGGCGGTGGACCAGTGGCGCACCGTCCTGACCGTCGAGATCAGCCCACGCACCTGCCGCGTCTCGCTCGTCGAGCAGCAGCACCCCGCCCACGTCTACGCAGCAGCGACCGGCCACCCCGTGCCCACCGGCGACTACGCCGCCGTCGTCAGCTACCAAGGCACATACGACCCGCCCGAGCTCACCCACACCACCTTGACCCGCGCCACCACGAGACCAGCTCCCACGGCACTTGGTGACGTCCGCGCCCTGCTCGAGCTCGCGCTGGCCGTTCCCGGACGCCACCACGACGACGCCGTCGTCGCGGCCGCAGTCGCCATCTGCCGCCCCTGCCCCGGCGCCGACGTCGGGGACCTGCTCGCCGGCCTTCTCCCCGGGGTGCCCGTGGTGGGCGTGGATGCCCTCGACGTCATGGCCCGCGGCGCCGTCGTCGTCGGCGACGTCCTCGTGACCTTGGACGCCGGTATCGACGACCACGGAGACCCGCTGGTGCACTCGGCTCTCTACGACGACCTCGGCGTGCGCCTGCGCGATCCCCGCACCGACACGGTGAACGAGCTGGCCGCCCTCGTCCGCGAAGACACCCGCCTCGGCTGCCCCGCCAGCACGGGCATCAACCACGTCCTCGGTGACGCCGCCACCACGGTCGCCGCCCGCTTGTACGGCGCCCGCATCACCGGTGGCCCCTACGTCGGCGACCGCATCACGTCCTCAGCACCGCACCACCCCGACCCCGCAGCGGCCGTCGCAGCCGCCGCGGCCCGCCTCTCATGGCCACGCTGACCGCAGCTGCTCATCCCACAGCCGATCGCTGGCCGGCCAGCGCCCCGCTGACAAGCCCTCGTGACAGCAAGCCGACCTGCCGATGGACGAGACAGGGCCCGCCTCACGTGCAGTGCCAGCTGCGGGAGCGCACCCGATGACCGAAAGAAGGGACGGAGGATGCTCTACCACCACGTCGCGATCACGACCAAAGACTTGGAGTGCGAGGGTGGCGAGGCGCTGCTACACGCCAACTCGATCGCTCAGGTGGTCGGCGACCTCCGCGTGCTCGGCTTCGCCGACGTGCGCAGGAACAAGGTCACCAAGGTCCCGTCGGCCTCCTTCGCCCTGACGAGCCCCGACGCGGCTGCCCTCGACCGTGGACAGGTGCTCTACCGGTCGAATGCCGAAGGAAGCGTCTGGCAGGTCTTCGAGCGCTGACCCAGGGCTTCATACGCCAGGGATGTCTCCTGGTTACCCGGGCAGCCGACCCCGGTCACCAGAAGTGCCACCACCGTCGAGGACGGGATGCCGCCATGGCGGCATCGCGCGCCCACTCCTCGAGCGCCCAGAGCGCTCCTGCGCCGACGAGGGGGTCGGAGTCGTCAACCAACGACGTCAACTTCTCACCAGCTCCGCCCTCGACGCCGTAGGCGTACTCGATGGCGCCAACGATCCAGTAGGCCGCCCCGTCCTTGTCATCTCGGCCAAGCACCCCAGCAGCAGGCGCAG
This sequence comes from Pseudokineococcus sp. 1T1Z-3, assembly GCF_037482365.1. Lineage (NCBI taxonomy): Bacteria > Bacillati > Actinomycetota > Actinomycetes > Kineosporiales > Kineosporiaceae > Pseudokineococcus > Pseudokineococcus sp. 1T1Z-3. Next base: position 161,371 of record NZ_JBBHZF010000004.1, on the reverse strand, counting down.
CCCCGCCTCTCCGCCAGTGGAGGCCAGCTCTTCGGCCACCTCCTGGGTGACCGACGTGTCGTCGGGGTCATCGACCAGCCGCCGAGGGGCCTGCTCGATCTCGCGATCGCCAATGCCAGCTACGAGAAGACGACCGGCCGCGGCGCGGACTTGGCAGTCGTCGGACCTGCTGGCCCTCAGCACGCTCGCGCCGACCGCGGCCAAGGCTTCCTGAGAGCTCACCCGGCGATCGTGGGGCTCGCGCGTGGAGCCCGCAGCACTCGCCCGTCCCACACACCGACCCTCAACCGGCGACGGCGCTGGTCACAGCACCGCCAGGACGTCGCCTCGCAAGCTGGGTCCCGGTAGCCCTGTCCGGAGACCTGTCCCGGTCAACGTGCGCCATGTGAAGCAGCGAAGGTGGCGATGCTCGACGTCCACAGCCGCGACGCGCGCCTCACCGTCAGTCCGGCACCAGCAGAGACACCGACGACGAGACAGCGTCGCCCGGTCGCCCTGAGGATCGTGACAAGACCACGAGACTCCGGTGCTGTCACGACCGCGAGACGCCGCAGATCAGGCACTTGGCCATGTGACAGGTCCGACGAGTCCCTACATCGTGCACGGGGCATGACGAGACCCCGCGGCAGGCAGGTCGCGGCCCGGTCCTCGCCCATGGGCGCGCCATGATGGGCGGCGTGCGGATCGCGCTGGTCTCCGAGGTCTGGGCCCCCGAGGTCGACGGGCTCGTCACGCGGCTGGAGAGCACCGTCCGTGAGCTGCGTGCGAGCGGCCACGACGTCCTCGTCGTCGCCCCCACGCGGGGCACGTCCGTGCCGGGGGTGCTCGAGACCCGGACCCGCGGGCTCAGCCTGTCCTTCCTCTACGGCGGGCGCCGGTGGGCGCTGCCGGACGGCGTCGTCCTCCGAGCGCTGCGGGCGTTCCGCCCCGACGTCGTCCACGTCGTCAACCCGGTGCTCATGGGCATCGTCGCGGCGCGGTGGGCCGGGCCCCGCCACCCGTTGGTCGTCAGCTACCACACCGACGTGGCCACCTACGCCGGTCACTACCACCTCGGTGCGTTCGAGGGGGCCGTCCACGCGATGATGCGCGCGGCCCACCGCCCCGCCGACGTCCGGCTCGCGACGTCGGTGGTCGGGCGGGAGCACCTGCGAGAGATCGGCATCGACGACGTCGGCCTCTGGGCGCGGGGGGTGGACACCCGCGCCTTCCGCCCTGGTCGCGACGGGTCGGCGCTGCGGGCGCGGCTGGGCGCCGCCCCGGCCGATGACCCCACCGGCGAGCGCGGCGGGGCGCGGACGGGCCCGCCGCTGGCCCTGCACGTCGGCCGCATCGCCACCGAGAAGGGGTGCGAGCGGCTGGTGCCGCTGGCGAGCGCAGACCCGCCGGTGCGCCTCGTGATGGTGGGCGAGGGCCCCGACCGCACGCGCCTGCAGCGTCTGCTCACCGGGCAGCGCGCCGTCTTCACCGGGCTGCTGCGGGGGGAGGTGCTGGCCGACACCTATGCCGCCGCCGACGTCCTCGTCTTCGCCTCGACGACCGACACGCTCGGCCTGGTGTTGCTGGAGGCCGCCGCGAGCGGGCTGCCCGTCGTCGCCCTCGACGGCCCGACGTCCCGGCAGACCCTCGCGGGGTACGGGCCCGTGACCTACGTCGACCCGTCCGCCCCGCCGGAGGCGTGGAACCGCGCCGTCGTCGCGGCCGCGCAGGCCGAGCGGGCCGCCGTGCTCGCCCGGGGCGGCGGCGCGGCGGGCCTGGCCGCCGTCCGGTCCGCCGCGTCCCGTCCCGCCGACGACTGGGCCGCCGCCACCAAGGCCCTCGTCGTCGACGCCTACGAGGAAGCCGTGCGGCTCGCGGCCGGGCGGCTCGGGCGGTCCTGACCCGCCAGCGGTGCGCAGATCTGACCGTGCACGGTCAGGTCTGCGCACCACCTCGCCCTCGGGCACCGGCCGGCCGCAGCACGAGATCGCCGCACCTGAGGCGCGACACGCCGGGGCGACCCGTCCGGCTCAAGGTCCTCACCCGTGCTGCCGACAACGCAGGAGCCAGGACGGCACTCCAGGGCGGACGGACCCGCACCTCGTGATCGCAGCACGCACCGGCTCACACCTGAGACCGGGGGAAGGACGACGTGGGCCGCATCTCCCGCCTGGCCGTCCCCGCCGGCGTCGTCGGCATCGTCCTGCTGCTCGTCGTGCCCGTGCCGGCGCCGCTCATCGACCTGCTCATCGCGACGAACATCGCCGCGGCGCTCGTCGTGCTCCTCACGGCGATGTACGTCAAGCGGCCGCTGGACTTCTCGATCTTCCCCGCGCTGCTGCTCGTGCTGACGCTCTTCCGCCTCGGCCTCAACGTGGCCTCGACGCGGCTGGTGCTCGCGGACGCCCACGCGGGCAAGGTGATCCAGGCGTTCGGCGAGTTCGTCATCTCCGGCTCGCTCGTCATCGGCCTCGTGATCTTCGTGATCCTCGTGATCATCCAGTTCGTCGTCATCACCAACGGCGCCGGCCGCGTCGCCGAGGTGGGAGCGCGCTTCACCCTCGACGCGATGCCCGGCAAGCAGATGGCCATCGACGCCGACCTCAACGCCGGCCTCATCGACGAGGCCACGGCGCGCCAGCGACGCGCGGACGTCACCGCCGAGGCCGACTTCTACGGCGCCATGGACGGTGGCTCGAAGTTCGTCAAGGGCGACGCCATCGCCGGCATCATCATCACCGTCATCAACCTCGTCGGCGGCTTCGTCATCGGCATGGTGCAGAAGGGGATGTCGGCCGGGGAGTCGCTGCAGACGTACAGCCTCCTGACGGTCGGCGACGGTCTCACCTCGCAGATCCCGGCGCTGCTGCTCGCGGTCGCCACTGGCCTCATCGTCACCCGCGCCACGTCGCAGGGAGACATGGGCTCCGACGCCGCGACGCAGCTGCTGCGCCAGCGACCGGCCCTGCTCATCGCGGGGGCCGGGCTCATCGCCATCGCCCTCGTGCCCGGCATGCCCAAGCTGCCCTTCATGCTCCTCGGCGCCCTCGTCCTCCTCGCCGGCCAGCGCGCCGGGAAGCGGGACGCGGCCGCGGCCCTCGCCGAGGCGGCGACGCCGGACCCGGCCGAGGGACCGAGCCCGGACAGCCCGCAGGGGCTGCTGACCCAGATGCGCGTCGACCCGCTCGAGGTGGTGCTCGCCCCGGACCTCGTCGACCTCGTCGACACCGGGGCCGGCGGCGACCTGCTGGACCGCGTCCGCGGGCTGCGCCGCAAGACGGCGCTCGAGCTGGGGCTCGTCGTCCCGCCCGTGCGCACCCGGGACAGCATCGACCTGCCGATGTCCTCCTACGCCATCCGCATCTCCGGGGTCGAGGTCGGCCGCGGGCAGGCGCCCCCCGGGCGCGTCCTGGCCCTCGGCGACGACCTCGACCACCTGCCGGGGACGCCGACGAGCGAGCCCGTCTTCGGCCTCGCCGGCCGCTGGGTGCCCGCCGAGCTGCAGCACCAGGCCGAGATGACGGGTGCGACGGTCGTCGACCGGGCGTCGGTGCTCGTCACCCACCTCGCCGAGGTCGTCCGGACCCACGCCGCCCGCCTGCTCTCCCGCGAGGACGTGCGCGCCCTCGTCGACGCCGTCAAGGTCGACGACCCGGCCGTCGTGGAGGAGCTCGTGCCCGGCGTCATGACGCTCGGGGAGGTGCAGCGCGTGCTGCGCGCCCTGCTCGAGGAGGGGGTCGCCATCCGCGACCTGCCGAGGATCTTCGAGGCGCTGTCGACCCGCGGCCGTGGCGGCGCCGACCTCGACGCGCTCGTCGAGGCGGCCCGCGGCGCGCTCGGGCCCGCCATCGCGGCGGCCGCAGCGCGCGACGGCGTCCTGCGGGTCATCACGCTCGACCCGATGCTGGAGCACCAGCTCGCCGAGGCGGTGCGCCCCGGCGAGGAGGGCGCGACCCTGGCACTGGACCCGCGCCGCGCCGAGACCGTCGTCGAGCAGGCGGACGCGGCGCTGCGGGCGGCCGAGGACCTCGGCTGGTCGCCCGTGCTCGTGTGCGCACCGGCGCTGCGAGCGCCGCTGCGCCGGCTCGTGGGGCTGGCCGTGCCGCGCCTGCCCGTCCTGTCCTACGCGGAAGCCGGTGGCGCAGGCGCCTCCGGCCCGCGCATCGAGACCGTCGGGAGCGTGAGCGGCGCCGCCGCCGTCCCGGCCGGCGCACTGGGAGCGTGAGGCGATGACGACCGTGGTCCTCGAGGGGGACGGGCTGGAGGAGCTGCTCGACCGCGTGAGCAGCGAGCACGGCCCGGGCGCCCGCGTCCTGCGCGCCGAGAAGGTGCGGGTCGGCGGGGTGGCGGGCTTCTTCGCCAAGGAGCGCTTCGAGGTCGTCGTCGAGCTCGACGACGACGACGCGGAGGCGCCCGCACCCGCGACAGAGTCGCCGCCGCCCCCTGTGGGACCTGCCCGGCCCACCCTGGGCCCGGCCATCCCGGCCATCCCGGCCAGCCAGACCACCCGCAGCCCGGCTGGCCCGACCAGCCCGGACCTGCACGACCACGACCAGGAGAGGCCCGGCCACACGGTCGGCGAGGAGGACGACGTGCTCGGACGACGCGGGGCCACCCCCACCCTGACCAGCCCCGACCCCGAGGGGGAGCAGCGGCGCGAGGAGCTGCTGGGCGAGATCTTCGACTCGCCCATCGCCCACACGCTGGTGCGCGCCAAGGTGCTCGACGACAGCGGCCGGGTGCGCGTGCCCCACCAGTCGGCGCGCCGGCCGAGCCAGGAGAGCACGGGGCTCAGCGCCCTGCTCGCGGCCGCCGACCTCGCGGAGTCCACGTCGGAGCAGCCCGCCCCGCCCACCCAGCCTGCCCAGCCCGCTGAGGCCGCCGCGGGCACCGCCGCGAAGCCCGGCCCGCGGCACGCCCGGCCGAGTGGCCCGCGCGAGCCGAGCCGCCCCCTGTCCACCGAGAGCGCGGCCTTCGCCGTCGTCCTCGACGCCGTGCGGGACGCGGCGCAGCCCGACGTCGGGCCGGACGCGCCGTCGGTGCTGGCGGACGTCGTCCCCCAGCTGTCCCTGCAGGCGCACGAGGAGCTCGCGAGCGCCGCAGCCGGGGAGCCCGTGCCGGCCGGAGCCGCCGTCGCCGAGCTCATGGGCCTGCTGGCCGCGCGGCACGCGGAGGCGGCGCTCGACCAGCGCGCCGCGGCCACCGGCCCCGTCGGTGCGGAGACGGCCGACGAGGTGCCCGCCGGCCCCGTGCCCGCCGGTGGTGCGGAGCGCCCGGCGGAGCAGGAGCCCGCCGTCGAGGAGCGGTGGGCGGCCGAGCACGAGGAGGACCGGTGGGCGCAGCACGAGCCGACGCCCGTCCACCCGCAGGCCGTCCACCCGCAGGCCCCTTCCGCGCAGGCCGCTCAGCCGCAGCCGTCGCAGGCCGGTGACGCCGTGCGCCAGCGCGCCGCCGCGGCCGGTCTGCCCGACTTCCTGCTGGACCGGCTGCCCGCCGGCGCGAGCGACCGTGACCTGCGGGACCTGCTCCTCCAGCTGCCGGCAGCGCCGGCGCTGCCCGACCGCGAGGGCGACCTCGTCGTCGTCGTCGGCGCGGCCCGGGACGCGCTCGGGGTGGCCCGCTCCCTCGCGACCCGGATGGGCCTCGGCCCCGAGGGCGTCGTCGTCGCCGCGCGCCCGGGCGGTGGGGTCGCCCGCCGCGAGGTCGTCCGTGACGCCGCCGCGGCCCGGCGTGCCGCCGCGACCGTTCGGCTCGGCGACGCCCCCGGCATCGTCGTCGTGCAGGCCGACTGCGACCCCGAGGACGTCCGCTGGGCGCGCGACGTCGTCTCGGCGCTGCAGGGCGACCAGGTGCACGCGGTCGTCGACGCCACGCGCAAGCTGGCCGACACCGACCGCTGGTTCGACTTCGTGCTGGTCGAGGACCCCGACGCCGTCCACGTGGTGCGCGCCGCCGGCAGCGCCGACGCGGGCAGCGTGCTCGGGCTGGGGCTGCCGGTCGCCGCGGTCGACGACGGCCGCAGCGACGCCGACACGTGGACGGACCTGCTCCTGCGCGAGCTGCCCGACGCCCCGGCGGGCTCGACCTCGCGGACCCGTCGCCGCCGCCCGACGCCGTGAGCGTCGGCGTCGTCGCAGGGCTCGCCGTCCTGCTCTCCCTGCCCGGCGTCGTCGGCCTGCTCACCGGCTCGACGTCGCCCTTCGAGGCGGCGGTCCGCCTGCTCGCGGCGCTCGTCGCGGCCATGGTCGTCGAGGGGGTGCTGCGCTTCCTGTTCACGGCGAGGGCGGAGCCCTCGCCGGCGCGGGGGGACGGGCCTGCCCGGCCGGGCTCCGCGCCGGGCGTGCCGCGCCAGCGGTCGGCCTCGGCGCAGCCGTTGCCGGAGCCGCTCGCCGAGCGGCTGGACACCCCGGGCGGCTGACGCACCTCCGGTCTGGGGACCGCTCCCCCTGACGGTGACGCAGACGCACCTATGATCACTGCGTGCTGGTCCTGACCCGCCGTGCGGGAGAGAGCATCGTCATCGGCGACGACGTCGTCGTGACGGTCGTCGAGGTCCGCGGCGAGGTCGTGCGCCTCGGCATCGCGGCGCCCCGCAGCGTCCAGGTGCACCGCGAGGAGGTCTACCGCGCCGTCGTCGAGGCCAACCGCACCGCCGCCGCCGTCACCGACGACGCCGTCGCCGCCCTGGCCGCCGGACTGGGGACGGCGAGGCGTCCGTCCGCCGAGGGCGAGGGCGAGGGCACCGACCCGGCCGACCCTCCGGCCCTCCGCTGACCTCGAGCGTGCTGGGCGAGAGCTGAGGTCGGACCGGTGCGGCGCCGCCCCGTGCACGTCGAGACGGCCGTGCGTCTGCCGTCCGGCCCGGACGGGGCTGAGGTCGTGGACCGCCTCTGGACTCTGACGCAGGACCCGGTGCAGCACGCGCGCTGGGACCTGCGCTTCTCGAGCATCGCACCGGTCGCGCTCGCGACGGGGGCTCCCGCCCAGCCGGACGACGCCGGCACCGGGGCGGGCCCGGCGACGACGCAGCGGTTCACCTACCTCCTCGAGCTGCCGCACCCCCGGCTGCCGCTGCTGCGCGTCAGCGGCGAGGGGGCCAGCACGTCCGCCCGCCGCGACGCCTCGGGCCGCGGCACGTCGGCGCTGCGGTGGACCGTCGCCGGCGCCCTCAGCCCGCTGGGGCCCGGCGCCGGGTGGTGGCGGTACGTCCCGCAGCACGGCCGCGTCCTCTTCCGCACCGGCTACGACTACGCGCCGGGATGGGGCCGCGTCGGCCCGCTGCTCGACCCCTGGCTGGTCCGACCGCTCGTGGGCTGGGCGACGGCGTGGAGCTTCGACCGGCTCCGGCTGTGGGTCGAGCGGGACCTCGACCCGGCCGTGGCGCGGGACCGGTCGCTCGCCCTGCTGCTCGCACGCGTGGTGCTCACCCTCGGCGGCGCCGGTGCGGCGCTGCGCGGGCGCCCTCTCCTCGGCGTCGCCGTCGCGCTCCTCGCGCTCGCCGCGCCTCCGCCGGCGGCCGTCCCCGCCGCGCGGCGCTGCCGGCGTCGCCCTCGGGGCCGGCATGAGCCGCCGTCGTCGCCCGCCCGTCCGGAGGTCCCGTGAGCGTGGTCCTGGAAGCCCTCGGCGCGGAGGCCGACCGGCTGCACCCGCAGCTGCGGCGTCGCTTCGGCGCCTCGACGGCCGCCGGCTACTCCTGCGTGGGACGCGGTGTGATGGACCGGGTCTGGCACGGGCCCGGGTGGACGGCGCCCTTCCTGCGGATCGGCTCCTGGCGCAGCATCCTCGTCCCCTCGGCGGGGACGGACGTGCCCTTCACGGTGGAGGACCACGCCTACGTCGACAGCCTGGGCCGCGAGTCGCTGAGCGTCCTGCGCACCTTCGAGGTAGCCCCGGGCCGGCGTGAGCGCTTCGACGCGACGCTCGTGGCGGGCGACCCCGCGCCCGACGGCTCCCGGACGGTGCTGGACTACCTCGGCAGCCACCAGCACCTCGCGGTCGACCTGCACCCGTCGGTGCGCTCGGACGGGGCGCTCCTCATCCGCTCGGGAGCCCAGCGCTTCTACGAGCGGAGGGTCGGCTTCCGCTTCCCCCTGGCGCTGTCCGGGACGGCGCAGCTGGTCGAGCGCTACGACGACGAGCGGGAGCGCTTCGTCATCTCCGTGCACGTCTCCAACCGCCGCCTCGGCCCTGTCTTCGGCTACGACGGCACCTTCACGTGCACCTACCCCGAGGTGGTGGGCGATGCCGTCCTCCCCTCGGTGCTGCCGCGGCGGGAGGAGCGCCGCCGCTGAGGCGCTCCGCCGCCGGCACGCAGACGCCCCTGCCCGCGACGTGGGTGTCGCGGGCAGGGGCGGCCTCGGCCGGCGCCGGCGTCCCTCAGCCGGCCAGGCGCGCGGTGTCGATGACGAAGCGGTAGCGGACGTCGCTGGCCACGACCCGCTCGTAGGCCTCGTCGATCTGGTCGCCGCCGACCACCTCGACCTCGGCGCCGATGCCGTGCTCGCCGCAGAAGTCGAGCATCTCCTGCGTCTGCCGGATGCCGCCGATCTTCGAGCCCGCGAGGGTCTTCCGGCCGAGGATGAGCGAGAAGGCCGAGACCTGCAGCGGCTCGGTGGGGGCGCCCACGTTGACGAGCGCGCCGTCCCGCTTGAGCAGGCCGAGGTAGGAGTCCATGTCCGTCGTCGCCGAGATGGTGCTGATGACGAGGTCGAACTGCCCGGCGAGCTCCTCGAAGGTGCCCTCGTCGCCGGTCGCGTAGTAGTGGTCGGCGCCCAGGCGCAGCCCGTCCTCCTGCTTCTTCAGCGACTGCGACAGCACGGTGACGTCCGCGCCCATCGCCGAGGCGATCTTGACGCCGACGTGCCCGAGCCCGCCGAGGCCGACGATCGCGACCTTCGTCCCCGGCCCGGCGCCCCAGTGCTTGAGCGGGCTGTAGAGCGTGATGCCGGCGCACAGCAGCGGCGCGGCGACGTCGAGGCCGATGCCGTCGGGGATCCGCAGGACGTAGTTCTCGTCGACGACGATCTTCTCGCTGTAGCCGCCGTCGGTGGGGCGGCCGTCCTTGCCGACGGCGTTGTAGGTGCCGGTCTCCCCGACGAGGCAGTACTGCTCCTCGCCGGCGCGGCAGTTCTCGCACTCGCGGCAGGAGTCGACGAAGCAGCCGACGCCGACGCGGTCGCCGACGGCGTACCTGGTGACGTCGGAGCCGACCTCGCTGACGACACCCGCGATCTCGTGCCCCGGGACGAGCGGGTAGTGCGACTCGCCCCACTCGCCGCGGGCGGTGTGGATGTCGGAGTGGCAGATGCCGGCGTAGGCGATGTCGATGAGGACCTCGGCGGGCCCGACGTCGCGGCGCTCGATGGTGGTGGCCTCGAAGGGCTCGCCGGGACCGGCGGTGGAGCGGGCGTTCACGGTCAGCACGGAGCTTCTCCTCGATCGGTCGTCGTGCGATGCCGGCCCCAGGTTGCCCCGGCGCCTCGCTCTCGGCACCCGGGCGCCCGTGCACGCCGCACCGCGGCTACGCCGTCGCGACGCGGCGGCGACGAGGTGTCCAAGCGGGTGACACTCGGTAGCCCTTTGGGGTCAAGACCCCCGGTCTCGGCCGTGGGCGACGACTCAGCGTGCTCGGATGGTGGAGCGCCGTCACCGACGGCCGTGACGGTCGGAGCACTGCGACGGGTGGAGGTGAGCCGTGCGCCCCTCGAAGGACGACGAGCCGCCGGGCGAGAGCGCCGGCGAGCACGACCGCGACGAGCGCGAGCGCGACGGCGGCGAGCACGAGGGCGAGCGCGACGAGCAGGACGCCGCCGCCCCCGACGCCGAGCAGGAGCAGGAGGCGCCGGAAGGGCGTCCGCGACGGCGCCGTCGTCAGGACAGCCCGCCGCGCGCGCCCGGGCCCGCGCCGCGCCCTGGTCGGCGACCTCGGTAGGTCCCACCGGCCGGGCGCCGGGGGCTCGTGCCCGCCGTCCGTCGCGGGCGCGAGGGTCAGGGCAGGCGACCCCGCCGCAGGACGGGAGCCCCGGCGACGGCGTCGACCGGCTCGGCCGTCCACAGCCTCGCCGGCCCGACGACGAGGGCCCCCGACGTCGTCGGCACGCACCGCAGCCCACCGCGCCCGCGGAGCGCGGCATGGGCCCCGGGGGCCAGCACGGCGTCCATCCAGGCGCACGGCGCGGCCGGCCGGCGTCCGGACAGGCGCACCACGTCACCGCCGGACGTGCGGCAGTCCAGCGCGAGGTCACGTCCGACCAGGGCGTCGACGGGCACCCCGCGCAGGACGACGTTGCGCCGGGCCCGCCGCGGGTCCAGCCCGCCGAGCGGCCCACCCGCGTCGGCCAGCCCGAGGTCTCGCGCCACGGCCTCGACGGCCTCGACGGCGAGCAGGGTCACCGCGGCGTCCATGTGCGCGGCGCGCCCGAAGAAGCGGTCGCCGGCGATGCCCTTGCCGGCGACGACGTCGACCCGCTCGAGGGCGGGTGACGGCGGGTGCGGCGCGCCGTCCCGGGGCCGGCCGAAGTAGTGGTGCTCGGGCGAGGCCAGGAGCAGGAGCACCTCGACCTCGGCGCAGGCGGGCAGGTCGGCCAGCACGGCGTCGGCGCTGGTGTCGGCGGTGGTGTCGGGCTCGCTCACCCCTCCATGGTCGGCCGGCCGTGACCGGTCGGCGCAGCGGCCGTCCGGGACGCCGACGTGGTGCGTCCCGGTGGGCCGGCTCGCGGCCACGAGCATGCTTCAGTGGAGCCATGAGCTCCCGTGGCCCGGCCTCGCGTGGCCCCTCCTCCCGTGACCCACTGGTCGGTGGCCCGATCTTCGGCCGGGGGGACGGCGCGAAGGTGGGGCTCGCGCCACCGCTGCGCCTGGAGGGTGTCCTGGAGCAGGGCGTCGAGAAGGACGCCGTCGTGCTGCGGGTCGAGCCGGGCCGCACCTACCTCGTCGGTCGCCAGTGCGCGCACCTGCTCGGCCACCGGGTGCGGGTGCTCGGCGCCGAGCGCCTCGGGGTCATGACGACCGCGCAGCAGGGGCCCCCGCTCGTCGTGCAGGAGCTGGAGGACCTCGGCCCGGCGTGAGCGGCTGGCCCCGCCGGGGGACGCCGGCGCCCACAGGCGCCCTCGGGGTCTGCTCGTCCCCAGGCGTCCGCAGCGCTGCCCGACGTCGCCCGCAGCGCTCCTAGCGTCCGTCGCCGTGGGGCCCGCCGGGTGCCCCGGCGAGGAGGGGTGCCATGCCCGCGGCTCTGGGCACGACGGCGGTCGAGGTGGCGGCCCGGGCGCGGGCGAGCGCCCGCGAGGTGGAGGACGTCGTCGCCCTCCTGCTGCTGCCCGCTGCGGGAGCCGCCGCAGCCGCTGGGGTCTCGATCCGGCGCACCGCCGCCGCGGCCGACGACGCGGCCGCCGAGGTGCTCGGGCGCGCCGGCGGCCTGGGGGCGGCGACCGCGCAGGCGTGGCGCTCCGGCGCGGCCGACGCCTACCGCGCCCGGCTCGAGGAGCTCGTGCGGCGGGTGCGCGCGGACGCCTCGGCGGTCGAGGACGTCGCGACGTCCCTGCGCCGGCACGCCGCGGCGGTGGAGGCGCGCGCGGCGGCCCTGCAGGCGGCGGCGACCACGGCCCTCGCCCTGGCCGGGGAGGCGGCGAGCCAGGGCGCCGACGCGCGCGTGGGAGAGAGGTTCGCTCGCGAGAGCGCCGCCCTGGCCCGAGCCGCCCGGGACGCCGTGGGCGACGCCGTCCCGGGCGGGATCCCGGGTCTGAGGGGCCTGGTGCGGGGGCCGGGGTGGTGAGCGCGTCGAGGGGGTCCTCCGCAGTCCTGCTCGACGAGACGCGCTTCGTGCTCGACCAGGTGCTCGGGGCGGGCCGGGCCGTCGGCGCCGGCCTCGACGTCCGCGGCGGCGCCGGGGGCCTCGTCGTCAGCGGCACCGCGATGACCGAGGCCGCCACCGTCCTCGCGCGCACGGGCGGTGGGCTGCTCGACCGCGGGGCGCCCCTGGCGCTCGCCGCGACCGCGGGCGGCCCGGTCGCCGCAGCCCTCGACCCGGCCGGGCTGGCCGAGGCGCAGGTCGCCGCGACGCTCGCGCTCGCCCGGCTCGGGGACAGCGCGCAGGAGTGCCTGCGCCTCGCGGCGCTCCTGCGGGCGGCCGGCGCGGCGTACGCCTCCGCCGAGGAGGTCGCCGCCTCCGCCGCCGCGGGCGCGCGGGACGCCGTGGCGGGCACGGCCGGGCACGCGGTCGGCGCGCTGGCCCGCCGACCCGAGGTCGTCCTGGGCGGTGGCGCCGTCGTCCTGGGCGCCGTCACCGGGGCCGGTCTCGTGTGGCTCGTCGTGCGGGGCGGCGGCCTCGTCGCCGCCGTCGGCGACGGTCTCGTGGCCGACCTCGCCGACGGACGCCTGGACGCGGGCGAGCGCGCCGGCCTGGTGGCCGACGTCCGCGGGCTGCCGGGCACCGGCCTGGACCTGCTCCGCGGTGACCTCGCGACGGTCGGCGGGAGCGCCCTCGACGAGCTCTCCACGGCGGCGGCGCTGCACCCGGAGGCGCTCGAGCTGGTCATCGGCGGCCTCCCGGCGGCCGTCCGCGGCGCGGTCGGCGCCCCACCCGGCGCCCTGGCGCGCCGGCTCGGCGGGGAGGCCCAGCCGCACGTCCAGGTCGGCGACGACCGCCTGGCCTGGCCGCCGGCGGACGTGCCCGACCTCGCGGCGGGGCTCGCCGTCGTCCTCACCCAGGACGGCGCGCTGCGGCCCACCGACGTCCGCGTCCGGCGCGAGGACGACGCGGCGACGATGGCCGACCTGGCGGGCCAGCTGGAGCCGGCGACCGGCACGGAGGGCCTGCTGGCCCTGGCGACGCCGCTCGCCGGCGGCGGCGCGCTGAGCCCCGGAGGAAGGGCCACGAGCGAGTCGGCCGTCGTCGTCCAGCGCGTCGTCGACGCCGGCGGCACGACCCGCTTCGTGGTCGTCGTCCCGCCGACGCAGACGACGGGGTCCATGACCTCGCCCGAGACGACCAACCCCGCCGACCTCGGCAGCGACCTGCGGGCGGTCGGCCATGTGCCGTCCGCCGCCTCGCGCTCCGTCGTCCTGGCCCTGCAGGAGGCGGGGGCCCGGCCGCAGGACCAGGTGCTGCTCGTCGGCTACAGCCAGGGCGGCATCGTCGCCGCGCAGCTGGCCGCCGACCCGGCGCTGCGCGAGGTCGCCCGCGTCGACGCCGTGCTCACCGCCGGCGCCCCCGTGGGCGGCTTCGACCTGCCCGACGACGTCGCGGTGCTGTCGCTGGAGCACGAGGAGGACTGGATCCGCGCGACCGACGGCGAGGCCAACCCGGCGACCCCCGCGCGGACGACGGTCTCGCGCGACCTCACGGCGACCGGTGACCTCGACCTCGCCGACCTGCGGGCCGACGGCATGGCCGCTCACGACCTCGACCTCTACCGGGAGACCGCCGCGCTCGTCGACGCCTCGGACGACCCGTCGCTCGTCGCCTACTCCGAGCGCGTGGCGCCCTACCTGGCCGCGCCGGGCACGAGCGTGACGACCCAGGTGTACCGGGCCGAGCGGGTGCCCCCGCGATGAGCGCCGCGAGCGGCCCGGACGCCGCGCTCCCCGCTGGCAGGATGCCGGGCGGGCCGTCGCCGGCGGCCCGCGCCGGCTCAGGTACGCACGGACGCACGGACGCACGGACGAGCCGGGCACGGACGCGCCCCCGGGCGCTGGTCAGGGCGGGAGCAGGGGCATGAGCTGGTTGGTCACAGGGGGCGCCGGCTACATCGGCGCGCACGTCGTCGACGCCTTCCGCGCGGCGGGCCTGCCCTGCGTCGTGCTCGACGACCTGTCCAGCGGGGTCGCCGGCTTCGTGCCCGACGACGTGCCGTTCGTCCGGGCCGACCTCCTCGACGAGGCCGCCCTCGGGCGGGCGCTGCGCGAGCACGAGGTGGGTGGCGTCGTCCACCTCGCCGGCTTCAAGTACGCCGGGGTCTCGGTGCAGCGGCCGCTGCACACCTACACCCAGAACGTCACCGCGATGGTCGGCCTGCTGCGGGCGATGGAGGCCGCCGGCGCCGACAAGCTGGTCTTCTCCTCCAGCGCCGCGGTCTACGGGACGCCGCCGGGGGACGTCGTCACCGAGGCGACGCCCACCAGCCCGGAGTCCCCCTACGGGGAGAGCAAGCTCGTCGGGGAGTGGCTGGTGCGCTCGGCGCAGCGCGCGTCGTCGCTACGTGGGACGTCGCTGCGCTACTTCAACGTCGTGGGCTCTGGGCGGCCCGAGCTCTACGACGCCAGCCCGCACAACCTCTTCCCGCTCGTGCTCTCGGCGCTCGCCGCCGGGCGGACGCCGCGGATCAACGGCACCGACTACCCCACGCCCGACGGCACGTGCGTGCGTGACTACGTGCACGTGGCCGACCTCGCCCGCAGCCACGTCGCGGCGGCCCGGCGGCTGGACGCGGGCGAGCCCGTCGAGCCCGTCTACAACCTCGGCAGCGGCGACGGCGTCTCCGTGCGCGAGATCATGGACGCCGTCGCCCGGGTGACCGGCGTCGACTTCACCCCCGAGGAGGCGCCGCGCCGTCCCGGGGACCCCGCCCGCATCGTCGCCCGCGGCGACCTGGCCGCCCGCGACCTGGACTGGGCCATGCGCCACACCCTCGACGACATGGTCGCCGGCGCCTGGGCCGCCCAGCAGCGCGTCCCGGCCTGAGCCGCCGGCTCCTGCCGGGCGTCAGCCGCGGCCGCGGCCCCCGGTGACGGCGTCGACGAACAGTCCGACGACGCTGATGACGAGCGCCCCGAGCACCGCCCACCAGAAGCCGTCGACCTCGAAGGACAGCGGCGTCAGGTCGGCCAGCCAGGCGGCCAGCATGAGCATCAGCGCGTTGATGACCAGGTGGACCAGCCCGAGCGTCAGGACGTACAGCGGCAGCGCCAGCAGCTGCACGACCGGCTTGACGACGGCGTTGACGAGGCCGAAGACGGCGCCGACGACGAGGTAGGTGAGCACCTGGGAGCCGAGCCCCTCGTCGCCGGGGATGCCGATCCCGGGGACGAGCAGGCTCGCGACCCACAGCGCGAGGGCGTTGACCACGACGGTGACGAGGACGCGCACCCCGTCAGCGTGGCAGGCCCCTAGTCTCCCCGTCATGTCCGCGCCCAGCGCCTCAGCCCCCGGCCCGACCACGGCGGCCGGCGGCGCCCCAGCGCCCAGCACCCAGTTCGACGCCGCGCAGGAGCCGGGTTCGCCCTCGCCGGCGCCGGGCGACGGCCCCGCCGTCGCGGGGCCCCGGCTGCGGGCCGCGCTCGCCGACGTCCCCGCCTACGTCGCGGGCCGCAAGGCCGTGGCGCCCGAGGGGGTGACGCCGTACAAGCTGGCGAGCAACGAGAACCCCTACCCGCCGCTGCCGTCGGTGCTGGAGGTGCTCGCCGACGCCGCCCGCGAGGTCAACCGGTACCCGGACATGATGTCGACCGACCTCGTGGCGGCCGTGGCGGCGCACGCGGGCGTCCCCGTCGAGCACGTGGTCACCGGCCCGGGCAGCGTGGGCGTGCTGCAGCAGGTGCTGACGGCGACCTCGGGCGACGGCGACGAGGTCGTCCACGCGTGGCGCTCCTTCGAGGCCTACCCGATCGTCGTGCGGGTCAGCGGCGCGCGCTCGGTCATGGTGCCCCTGCTCCCCGACGGCCGGCACGACCTCGCGGCGATGGCCGCGGCGGTCACCGAGCGGACCCGCCTGGTCCTGGTGTGCAGCCCCAACAACCCCACCGGCCCGGTCGTCGGCGCCCGCGAGATGGAGGACTTCCTCGCCGCGGTGCCGAGCGACGTCGTCGTGGTGCTGGACGAGGCCTACCGGGAGTTCGTCCGGCCCGGGGCAGGGACGCCCGAGGCCGTCGCCCTGCACCTGGCGCACCCCAACCTCGTCGTCCTGCGGACCTTCTCGAAGGCCTACGGCCTCGCGGGGCTCCGCGTCGGGTACGGGCTCGCGCACCCGGCGATCGCCGACGGGCTGCGCAAGACCGCGATTCCCTTCGGCGTCAGCAGCCTCGCGCAGGCGGCGGCCGTCGCCTCGCTGGCGGCCGAGGAGGAGCTGCTGGAGCGGGTGCAGGCTCTGGTCGCCGAGCGGGAGCGCGTCACGGCGGCGCTGGCGGAGCAGGGCTGGGACCTGCCGGTCACCGAGGGCAACTTCGTGTGGATGCCGGTGGGCGAGCGTGCCGGCGAGCTCGCGGAGGCGTGCGCGGCGGTCGGCCTGTCGGTGCGGCCCTTCGCCGGAGAGGGCGTGCGCGTCAGCATCGCCGAGCGCGAGGCCGACGACCGCTTCCTCGGCGTGGCGGCGGACTTCCGTCGGTCGTGAGCGCCGGTGACGCCCGGTGACCGCGGTGCGGTGTCGGCGGCGAGCGCCTCGGGGCGGGTAGCGTTCCCGTCCAGTCGCCGGGCACGCGTCAGGGCTCCCGCGCTGCACCCGGCCCCTCGCGGGGCCGTCGAAGGAGGTCCTCGTGACGCCGACGACGACTCCGCCGGGCGTCACCCCGGCCCCCACCGCTCTCTTCTCCTCGCCCGTGCCGCCCCTCCGGACGGTGCAGCTGCTCACCCCCGACGGGCGCCGCGCGGACGACGGCGAGGACCCCGAGGTCGTCGCCCTGGCCGCGGCGCTGACCCGCGACGACCTGCGCGGCCTGCACCGCGACATGGTCCTGGCCCGGCGCGTGGACACCGAGGCGACGGCGCTGCAGCGCCAGGGCGAGCTCGGCCTGTGGCCCAGCCTGCTGGGCCAGGAGGCCGCCCAGGTCGGCGCGGCGCGCGCCTCGGCGCCGCAGGACCGGCTGTTCCCGACCTACCGCGAGCACGCGCTCGCGCTCACCCGCGGCGTCGACCCCCTGCAGGTCCTGTCCCTCTTCCGCGGCGTCGACCACGGCGGGTGGGACCCCCAGACCTCGGGCGTGAACCCGTACACGCTCGTCATCGGCAGCCAGACCCTGCACGCCACGGGCTACGCCATGGGCGTCCAGCGCGACGGCGCCGTCGGGACGGGCGACGCCGGGCGCGACACCGCCGTCCTCGCCTGCTTCGGCGACGGCGCGAGCAGCCAGGGCGACGTCAACGAGGCCTTCGTCTTCGCCGCCACCTACCAGGCACCCGTCGTCTTCTTCTGCCAGAACAACCAGTGGGCCATCTCGGTGCCGTCGGACCGGCAGACCCGCGTGCCGATCGCCCAGCGCGCCAGCGGCTTCGGCTTCCCCGGCGTGCGCGTGGACGGCAACGACGTCCTGGCCTGCTACGCCGTCGTCCGCCTGGCGCTGGAGCGGGCGCGCTCCGGGCAGGGCCCGACGCTCGTGGAGGCCTTCACCTACCGGATGGGCGCGCACACGACCTCTGACGACCCGAGCCGCTACCGGCCCGCCGTCGAGGTCGACCAGTGGCGCGCCCGCGACCCGATCGCGCGGCTCGAGGCGCACCTGCGGCGCGACCACGGCGTCGACGACGAGGCCTTCGCGGAGGTGGCCCGGGAGGGCGACGCGCTCGCGGCCCGCCTGCGCCGCGGGGTCGCCGAGATGCCCGACCCGGCGCCGGGCGCCATGTTCGACCACGCCTACAGCGAGCCCCACGCCCAGGTGGAGGCCGAGCGCGCCTGGTACGAGGCCTACGTGGCTGGCCTGCAGGACGAGCCGGTCACCGGCGCGCAGAGGGGGCGGGCATGAGGTCGACGACGCCGGACGGCACGCCCGACCGGGTGCAGCGGCTGACCATCTCGAAGGCGATCAACCTGGGGCTGCGGGCGGCCCTCGACACCGACCCGGGGGTCCTGGTCCTCGGTGAGGACGTCGGTGCGCTCGGCGGGGTCTTCCGCGTCACCGAGGGCCTGGCCAAGGACTTCGGCGAGGACCGCGTCGTCGACACCCCGCTCGCCGAGGCGGGCATCGTCGGCACGGCCATCGGCCTGGCGATGCGTGGCTACCGGCCGGTCTGCGAGATCCAGTTCGACGGCTTCGTCTTCCCCGCCTACGACCAGATCGTCACCCAGCTCGCCAAGATGACGGCCCGCACGCGTGGCGCGACACCCATGCCGGTCGTCATCCGCATCCCCGCCGGCGGCGGGATCGGCGCGGTCGAGCACCACAGCGAGTCCCCCGAGACGCTCTTCGCGCACGTGCCGGGCCTGCGGTGCGTGAGCATCTCCAACCCCGTCGACGCCTACTGGATGACCCGGCAGGCCATCGCCTCGCCCGACCCGGTCGTCGTCTTCGAGCCGAAGCGGCACTACTGGGACAAGGCCGAGGTGGACCTCGACGCGACGCCGTACCCGCTGCACGCCGCCCGCGTCGTGCGGGCCGGCACCGACGTCACGGTCGTGGCGCACGGGCCGAGCGTGCCGCTGGCGCTGCGGGCGGCCGACGCGGCGGCGGAGGAGGGCAGGAGCCTGGAGGTCGTCGACCTGCGCAGCATCTCCCCGCTGGACCTCGCCCCGGTCGAGGAGTCGGTGCGCCGCACCGGCCGGCTCGTCGTCGTGCACGAGGCGCCGACCTTCCTCGGCATCGGCGCCGAGGTGGCCGCCCGGGTGTCGCACTCCTGCTTCTACTCCCTCGAGGCGCCGGTGCAGCGGGTGGGCGGCTTCGCCGTGCCCTACCCCGCGGCCCGCCTGGAGGGGGAGTACCTGCCCGACGCCGACCGCGTGCTCGAGGCGGTCGACCGGGTGCTCGACGCCTGACCGTCGTCGCCCACGCCCCGCACGACCCGACCAGGCGCCCCGCGCCGCAGACCTCAGGAGGCCCCGCGTGGCGGTGCAGCAGTTCCGGCTCCCCGACGTGGGGGAGGGGCTCACCGAGGCGGAGGTCGTCGCCTGGCGGGTCGCGGTGGGCGACCGCGTCGACGTCAACGCCGTGCTGGTCGAGATCGAGACGGCCAAGTCGCTCGTCGAGCTGCCCTCGCCCTTCGCCGGGGTGGTGAGCGAGCTGCTCGTCGACGAGGGGCTGACGGTCGAGGTCGGCACGCCGATCGTCGCGGTCCAGGTGGCCGGGACGGACGAGGGGCGCCTGGAGGACGAGGGCGGCGGCGACGACGGCGAGCGCCACGACAACCTCGTGGGTTACGGGCCGGGACGCCGCGCCTCGCGCCGCCGCCGGACGACGGCGGTCGTCGCCGCGCCCGAGGTGGACGCCCAGACGTCGCCCCAGACGCCGCCCGAGCCGCAGACCAGCGCCGACCGGGCACCGGCGGCTGCCCAGGCCCGCGGCGCGGGGGGTCCTGGCGCGCCCAGCCGGCCGCTCGCGGCCCCGCCGGTGCGCAAGCTGGCCCGTGAGCGGGGCGTCGACCTCGCCGCGGTCACCGCGACCGGGCCTCGGGGCAACGTCACCCGCCGCGACGTCCTGGCGCACGAGGGGTCTCCCGCCCCGGCCGGCCGACCGGCCGGGGACGTCGGGAGCGGGCCGCGCGAGGCGGGCGGAGAGGTCAGGGTGCCCGTCAAGGGCGTGCGCCGGGCCATGGCCGAGGCGATGGTGCGCAGCACCACCGAGGCGCCCCAGGCGACCCTCTTCCACACCCTCGACGTCAGCCGCACGATGAAGCTCGTCCGGCGGCTGAAGGAGGACGCGGGCTTCGCCGACGTCCGCGTCTCGCCGCTGCTGGTCGCGGCCCGCGCCGTCGTCCTCGCGCTCGGGCGCACGCCGGAGATGGGTGCACGCTGGGATGCGGACGCCGGCGAGCTGGTCGTGCCGTCCGCCGTCCACCTGGGCATCGCCGCGGCCACGCCGCGGGGCCTGCTCGTCCCGGTGGTCCGGGACGCCCACGCCCTCGGCCTGCACGACCTCGCGGCGGCCATCACCGAGCTGGCGACGACGGCGCGCGAGGGCCGCACGCCGCCGTCGGCACTCTCGGGCGGCACCTTCACCATCACGAACTTCGGGGCGCTCGGCATCGAGACGGGCGCGCCGATCCTCAACCCCGGGGAGACGGGCATCCTCGGCGTCGGCGCGGTGAGCCGCCGGCCGTGGGTGCACCGAGGGCGCGTGCAGCCCCGCTGGGCGGCGACCCTCTGCCTGACCGTCGACCACCGCGTCGTCGACGGCGCCCAGGCCGGCCGCTTCCTGGCCGACGTCGCGGCCGTCCTCGAGCGGCCGGTGCAGGCGCTCGCGTGGTCGTGAGCGACGTCGCGGCGGTGCCCTCGGCGTGAGGCTGCACCTGCTGCAGGTCGCCTACGGCGACGACGAGCCGGTGGCGGTGCGCCGGGACCGGGTGGCCGCGCTCGTCGCGGCGCAGCAGGGAGCCGACCTCGTCGTCCTGCCCGAGCTGTGGGCCCACGGCGGCTTCGCGTCGTCCACGTGGTCGCAGCGGGCCGAGCCTCTTGACGGGCCGACCGTGCGGGCGCTCGCCGACGCCGCCCGCGCGTGCGGCGCGCTCGTCCACGGCGGGTCGGTGGTCGAGCGGGCCGTCGGCCCGGACGGTGCGGACCAGCTCTCCAACACGGCCGTGGTGCTGGGCCCCGACGGCGGCCTGCTGGCGCGCTACCGGAAGGTGCACCGCTTCGGCCACGGCCGCGGGGAGTCCGAGCTCCTCGCCGCGGGCGAGGAGGTCGTCGTCGCCGACCTGCCCCTGCGCGACGGGTCGCGGCTGGCGACCGGGCTCGCCACCTGCTACGACCTGCGCTTCCCCGAGCTCTTCCGGCTGCTCGTCGACCGCGGGGCCCGCCTCGTCGTGCTGCCGGCGGCCTGGCCGGCCGCGCGCGTCGAGGCGTGGCGCCTCCTCGTGCGTGCCCGCGCGCTGGAGGACCAGCTGCTCGTGGCCGCCTGCGGCACGGCAGGCGCGCACGCCCGCACGCCGATGGCCGGCGCGAGCGCCGTCGTCGGGCCGGACGGCGTCGTCCTCGCCGAGGCGGGCGAGCGCGAGCAGGTGCTCGTCGTCGACGTCGACCCGGGCGTCGTCGAGCACGCCCGGGCCGCCTTCCCGGTGCTGGCGGACCGGCGGCTCTGAGGGTGGAGGCGGCGCCGAGGGGGCCTGAGGCCGGGAAGGCGGCGGGGGGCTCCGGGGCGCTGCCGGTGGCCTGCCCTCTTCACCTCCGCCCGTGCCAGCGCGGCGAGGGCGTCGGCCGGCGCGAGCAGGGACGACCCCGTTCGACGGCATGGGGGCATGACGTCGAGCCGGCGACGTCCCGGGGGCGGACCGGGGCGTCGGAGGTTCCTCCTACCCTGGTGACGTGAGCACCGGGACGGCGCCCAGGGCGCGGCGCGACGGGGCGCCCGAGCGCCCGCAGCGCGGCGCTGCACCGTCGCACGGCGCGTCCGGCCATCGGCCCCCCAGGTCCGCCGGCGCGCCGACCTGGTGGGTCGCCGTGCTCGCGCTCACGCCGCTCGCGGTGGTCGCCGGCCTGGTCTGGGCCCTCGCGACGGGTGGGGCGGCGGCGCCCGGGCTCGTCGGCGACCCGGGGCCGGGCGTCCGCTACGGGCTGCCCGTGGCCCTGGTCGTCCGGGACCTCGCGCTGGCGCTGACGCTCGGGGCGCTGCTGCTGGCCGCCGCCGTCGTGCCCGCGCGGGCACCGTCGTGGTCCCTCGCCGCCCGCGTCGCGGCCGCCGCCTCCGGCGTCTGGACGCTGGCGAGCCTCGCGGTGCTCGTGCTGACGGCCGGCAGCCTGTCGGGCACGGCCGTCACCGACCCCACCTTCGGCAGCCAGCTGGCCGTCGTCGCCACCCAGATCACGCAGGGGCAGGCGCTGCTCGTCTCCGCCGCGGTCGTGGCGCTCGTCGCGACCGCGGCCGTCGGCGTCCGCAGCCCGGCCGGGGCGGGGTGGACCTTCGCCCTCGCGTGCCTCGCGCTCGTCCCGCTCGCCCTCAACGCCCACTCGACGGGCACGAGCGGCCACGAGACGGCCGTCAGCTCCTGGGGCCTGCACGTGCTCGGCGTCTCCGTGTGGTGCGGAGGGCTCATGGCGCTCGTGCTGGTGGCCCGCCGGACGGGGCCCGAGCTGCCCGTGGTCGCCCGGCGCTTCTCCACCCTGGCGCTCGTCGGCCTCGTGCTCGTCGTCACCTCCGGGGTCGCCAACGCCTCGCTGCGGGTCGAGGGCCTCGGGGACCTCGTCGGCACGCCCTACGGGCTGCTCGTGCTGGCCAAGACCGGCGCCAGCGTGCTGCTCGGGGCGGCCGGGTACGTCCACCGGCGCCGGCTGCTGGCCGGGATCGACGCGCGGACGGCGGCGGGCGCAGGCGTCCGCGGACCGTTCTGGCGCCTCGTCGGGGGGGAGGTGGTGCTCCTCGGGGCCGTCTTCGGCGTCGCGGCGGCCCTCTCCCTGACCCGCCCGCCGGTCCCGCAGGAGCTCCCGCCCCTGCCCACCCCGGCCGAGATCCTCACCGGTGAGGCGCTGCCCGAGCCCTTCTCGCCGGCGAGCCTGGTGACGCAGTGGCAGCCCGACGTGCTGTGGGTGGCCATCGCGCTGGGCGTGGCCATCGCCTACGGCCGCGGGGTGGTGCGGCTGCGGCGTCGCGGCGACCGGTGGCCGGTGGGCCGCACCGTGTCGACGGCGCTCGGCCTGCTCGTCCTCGTCTACATCACGAGCGGTGCCCCGGCGGCCTACGGACGCACGGTCTTCAGCGCGCACATGGTCCAGCACATGGTGCTGAGCATGGGCGTGCCCGCGCTGCTCGTGCTGGGGGCGCCGATCACCCTGGCGCTGCGGTCGCTGCCACGGCGCAAGGACGGCTCGCGGGGCCCGCGCGAGTGGCTCGTGGTGCTCACCGAGTCGGCGTGGCTGCGCCTGGTCTCCCACCCCGTCGTGGCGGCGGTCCTCTTCGCAGGCAGCCTCGTCGTCTTCTACTACTCGCCGCTGTTCGAGCTGGCCCTCGCGACCCACGTCGGCCACGAGCTGATGATGGTCCACTTCCTCGCGGTCGGGTACCTGTTCGCGAACACGCTCGTCGGTGTCGACCCGGGTCCGAACCGGCCCACCTACCCGTTGCGGGTGGTCCTGCTGCTCGCGACGATGGCCTTCCACGCCTTCTTCGGCATCTGGATCATGTCGAGCGAGGCCCTGCTGGCCAACAGCTGGTTCTCCTCGACCGGGTGGGGCATCGACGCCCTGGCCGACCAGCGCACCGGCGGTGGTCTCGCCTGGGGGATCGGGGAGATCCCCACCGTCCTGCTCCTCGTCGTCGTCGCGGTGCAGTGGGCCCGCAGCGACGAGCGTGAGCAGCGCCGCACCGACCGCGCCGCCGACCGGGACGGCGACGCCGAGCTCACCGCCTACAACGCCATGCTCGCCGAGCGCCGCGACCGCGCCACCCGTCCCGACCGCCGCTGACCCGCTCCTGCCCCCGCGCCCCCGCCGGCAGCCCGACGACGTCCTGCCGGAGCTCTGGCCGGTCGGGGCGTCGGTAGGTGACGCCGACGAGGGCGTGATAGCACGGGAGGTATGACCACCGCCGCGGACCAGCCCGCCGCTCGCGACCCCCTCGCCGACCTCGACGCCTACGTCGCCCAGCCTCGGGTGACGGGTCTGGCCCTCAGCCCGGACGGCCGGCGTCTGGCGCTCGCCGTGGCCGGGCTCGACGCCGAGGGCACCGGGTACGCGACGAGCCTGTGGGAGTCGTCGGTCGAGGGAGGCGCCTGCCGGCGCCTCACGCGCGGGACGACAGGCGAGGCCGCGCCGTTCTGGACGCCGCAGGGCGACCTGCTCTTCACCGCCAAGCGCCCTGAGCCGGCCCCGCCGAAGGGTCCCTTCGGCCCCGGCCCGGACGAGGACGACGCCACCCCCGGGAAGGGCGGCGACGACAGGCCCGCGCTCTGGTGCCTGCCCGGTGGTGCAGGAGAGCCCCGGCTCGTGGCCTCCCGCCCCGGCGGCCTCACCGTCTCGGCGGTCGCCCGCGGCACCGGAGCCCTGCTGGGCACCTCCCCGACGATGCCGTCCACGCCGCAGGACGGCGACGACGCCGAGGTGATCGCCGCCCGCAAGGACGCCGGCGTGACGGCCGTCCTCCACGACGCCTCCCCGGTGCGCTTCTGGGACCACGACCTCGGGCCGGCGCGCGCCCGGCTCGTCGCCGCCGACGCCCTGGGCGAGGCTGCGCCGGTCGCCGGTGGCCCCGACCCGCGCTACGCCGTCCGCGACCTCACGGGTCACGTCGGGGCGGCGCTGGAGCGGGCGGAGTGGGACCTCTCCGACGACGGCCGCACCGCCGTCGGCACCTGGACCGTGCCGCGGGCGCACGGCCACCAGTCGTTCCAGCTCGTCGCCGTCGACGTCCCGAGCGGGCGCCGCGTCGTCCTGCTCGACGACCCCGACCTCAACCACGGCAGCGCGGTCGTGTCGCCGGACGGCGGGAGCGTCGCGCTGGTCGCCTCGAGCCTGTCGACGCCTGACCGGGCGCCTCGCCGCTGGCTCGCCGTCGTCGACCTGCACCGTGACGACGCCGGCGCCGTCACCGGGGCGGGGGAGCGGCGCGACGTGACCGCCGGCTGGGACCGCTGGCCCTCGTCGGTGGCCTGGACCCGGGACGGCGGCTCGCTCGTCGTCGGCGCCGACGAGGCCGGTGCCGGTCCGCTCTTCGTCGTCGACGCCGCGTCCGGCGACGTCCGTCGGCTCACCGGGGACCACGCCTCCTACGGGGGCGCCGCGGTGTCCCCGGACGGGTGGGTCTACGCCCTGCGCTCGGCCTACGACGCCGCGCCTGCGCCTGTCCGGGTGCGTCTCGACGACGGCACCGTGGAGGAGCTGCCCTCGCCCGTCGCGCCGCTGGTCCTGCCGGGCCGGCTGGAGGAGGTGCACGCGACCGCGGAGGACGGGACGCCGATCCGCAGCTACCTGTGCCTGCCGGAGGACGCCAGCGCCGAGGCGCCTGCGCCGCTGCTGCTCTGGGTGCACGGCGGGCCGCTCAACTCGTGGAACGCCTGGTCGTGGCGTTGGAACCCGTGGTTGATGGTCTCCCGCGGGTACGCCGTCCTGCTGCCGGATCCTGCGCTGTCCACCGGTTACGGCCAGGACTTCGTGCAACGGGGCTGGGGCGCCTGGGGCGCCGCGCCCTACACCGACCTCATGGCGGCCACCGACGCGGCCGAGGCACGGGAGGACGTCGACGCCACCCGTACCGCGGCGATGGGCGGCTCCTTCGGCGGGTACATGGCCAACTGGATCGCGGGGCACACCGACCGCTTCGACGCCGTCGTCACGCACGCGAGCATCTGGGCCCTCGACCAGTTCGGCGCCACGACCGACGCCGCGTTCTTCTGGAACCGCGAGATGACCCCGCAGATGGCGCAGAAGAACAGCCCGCACCTGTTCGCCGACCAGATCAGGACGCCGATGCTCGTCGTCCACGGCGACAAGGACTACCGGGTGCCGATCGGCGAGGGCCTGCGGCTGTGGTGGGACCTCGTCTCGCGCAGCGACGCCGAGGACGGGTCGACGCCGCACCGGTTCCTGTACTTCCCGGCGGAGAACCACTGGGTCATGGCTCCGGGCGGTGCCGTCGCCTGGTACCAGACCGTGCTGGCCTTCCTCGACCAGCACGTCCTCGGCAAGGCCTGGGTGCAGCCCGACCGGCTCGGTTGACGCGACCCGGCCACCGCACTCGACGCCGCACCAGACGCCTGCCCGCGACGCGTCGTCGTGGTGCCCGCGGGCGGCCCCCTCACGCGCGATGTCTGACCTTGTCGCGTGGAGGGATCGAGTCTGAACATCCGCGATGTGTGACCTTGTCGCGACGACGGCGTCTGGGATCGGCGCGTCAAGGTCACACATCGCGGGGATGGGCGCGTCGAGGTCGCGTCGTGGAGGAGGGAGGTGGAGGAGCGCGTGGTTCGACATGTGCGCACAGGCACGCGCACGAGCGCGCGGACGCGAGCGCCCGAGCTCGTCGGGCGCCGCTGGGTCGGGACTGACGGCGCTGCGCTGCGCCTCGCCGACCTGCGGGGCCGCTTCGTGCTGCTCGACTTCTGGACGAGCTGCTGCGTCAACTGCCTGCACGTCCTCGACGAGCTCCGGCCGCTCGAGCAGCGCTGGGCGGCAGAGCTGGTCGTCGTCGGCGTGCACTCGCCGAAGTTCCCCCACGAGGCCGAGCCGGGCGTCCTCGACGACGCCGTCCGGCGCTACGAGGTGCACCATCCCGTCCTCGACGACGCCGACCTGACGACGTGGGGCGCCTACGCCGCGCGCGCCTGGCCGACGCTGGTGCTCGTCGACCCGACCGGGTACGTCGTGGCGTCCCTGTCGGGCGAGGGGCACGCGCACGGGCTCGACGCGCTGCTCACCGAGCTCGTCCCCGAGCACGACGCCCGCGGCACCCTCGTCCGTGGTGGGCGGCTGTTCACCCCGCTGCCGGAGGAGGCGCCGGACGACGGGCTCCGCTTCCCGAGCAGCGCCCTGGTGCTCCCCGAGCACCTCGGTGGCGGCGTCCTCGTCACCGACACCGGCCACCACCGCCTGGCCGTCCTCGACGACGACCAGCGGGTGGTGCGCAGCATCGGCTCCGGGGTGCGCGGCCTCGCCGACGGCGACGGCGGGGCAGCGGCTCTCGCCGAGCCGCAGGGGCTCTGCCTGCTGCCCGACGACGTCGCCGCGCGGCTGGGCGCCGACGTCGTCGTCGCCGACAGCGCCAACCACGCCGTCCGCGGGGTCCGGCTGGCGCGGGGTGACCAGGAGGTCGACCACGTCGTCACCCTCGCCGGCACCGGCCGCCAGCTGCGCCGCCGCGAGGGCGGGGGAGCTGCGCTGGCGCAGGACCTCTCGACCCCGTGGGACGTGGCCTGGTGGGACGACCAGCTCGTCGTCGCGATGGCCGGCCTGCACCAGCTCTGGGCCCTCGACCTCGCGCCCGACCCGGCCGACGGCGTCGTCCGCGTCCTCGCCGGCACGAGCGCCGAGGGCCTGCGGGACGGCGACGCCGAGCAGGCGTGGTTCGCCCAGACCTCACGCCTCGTCCCGTCCGCCGACGGCGCGGTGCTGTGGGTGGTCGACGCCGAGACCTCCGCGCTGCGCCGCCTCACCCGTACCGGCGCCCCCGACCGGTCGGTGCCCACGGTCACCGACACCCGCCTGGCCAACGCGGCGCCCGTCGCGAGCCCCGGCTACCGGGTCGAGACCGTCGTCGGCTCAGGCCTCTTCGACTTCGGCGACCGTGACGGCGCCGCCGGCGAGGCGCTGCTGCAGCACCCGCTGGGCGCCGCCGTCCTGCCTGACGGCTCGGTGGCCGTCGCCGACACCTACAACGGCGCCGTCCGCCGCTACGACCCCTCGGCCCCGCCTGGCGCGCCGGCCGTCACCACGCTCGCCGCCGACCTCGCCGAGCCGACCGGCCTCGCCGTGGTCGGCGAGGGGGCGGACGCCGAGCTGCTCGTCGTCGAGTCCCGCGCCCACCGCCTGCTGCGGCTGCCGCTGCCGGCGGCGCTGCAGGCCGGGCGGGTGAGCGGGACCGCCGCGGGGCGGGTCGAGCGGCCACCGCAGCCGCTGGCGCCCGGTGCTGTCCGGCTGCGCGTCCGCTTCACCCCGCCCGCCGGCCAGCACCTCGACGACCGGTACGGCTCGCCCGTGCGCGTCCTCGTGTCCGCGACCCCGCCGGGGCTGCTCGCCGAGGGCGGCGGCACGGCGACGGACCTGGAGCGGCTGCTCGTGCTCGACGGTGCTGCCGGTGCCACCGGGGTCCTCCACGTCTCGGCCCAGGCCGCGGCGTGCGACGCCGGCGAGGACGGCACCCCCGCCGAGCACGCGGCCTGCCACCTCTACCAGCAGGACTGGGGTCTGCCCGTCGTCCTCGCCGCCGACGCCTCCGACACGCTCGACCTCGACCTGCGCGGCGTCATCTCGTGACGGGCGACGCCGCGGCCGGGTCCGTGCTCGTCGTCGGCAGCATCCACGTCGACGTCGTCCTGCAGGTACCGACCCTGCCCGTCGAGGGCCAGACGGTGCTCGCGGACGCCCGCACGCAGGGGCACGGCGGCAAGGGCGCCAACCAGGCGGTCGCCGCAGCGGCGCGCGCCCGGACGCCCGGGCAGACCTCCGTCGCCATGGTGGGCGCCGTCGGCGACGAGCCCGCCGGTCGCGAGGCGCTGGACGAGCTGGCCCGCTGCGGGGTGGACACCTCCGGCGTCGCCGTCGTGCCCGGCAGCACGGCGCGGGCCTTCGTGGTCGTGGACGCCGCGGGGAGCAACCTCATCGTCGTGGACCCTGCGGTCGCCGTGCGCGTGGACCCGGCGGTCGTCGCCGGCCACGTCCGCGAGCGGCGACCGGCCGTGGTGCTGGTCCAGCGCGAGCTGCCGGCTCCCGCCGTGGCCGCGGCTCTGGAGGCGGCGCGCGAGGTCGGGGCGACGACGGTCCTCAACGCGGCCCCGGCCGAGGCGGCGGGCGGCAGCGGGGTGCCGTGGGGCGCGGTCGACGTGCTCGTGGTCAACGCAGCCGAGGCCGCGGCGCTGCTGGAGGAACGGGAGCCGACGACGGGTGAGGAGTCGCTCGCGCTGGCACGGCGTCTGCTGGGTCTCGGCGTCGGCCGCGTCGTCGTGACCCTCGGCGCAGGGGGCGTCGTCGCCGTCGAGGGCGAGGACGTCCGGCCCCTGGTGGTGGCGGCGCACCCGACGACCGTCGTGGACACCACCGGAGCGGGCGACGCCTTCTGCGGAGGGCTCGTGGCGGCCCTCGCGACCGGTACGGCCTTCGAGGCGGCGGTGCGGGAGGGCCTGGAGGCAGGCGCGGCGGCGGTCGCGACCCCGGGTGCGCGCCTCGCCCACGCCGCCGCCTCGTCCGACTGAGCCCGGCGTCAGAAGCCGGCGCGGCGGGGACCGCCGGGGCCGGCGCCGAAGCCGCCGCCCATGAGCCCGCGCAGCTGCTCCTGCGCCTGGGCGGCCATCGCGGCCATCTGGTCGCCCTGCGCCTGCTGGCCGGCGAGGGCCTGCTCGTGGTGGCCCTCGCAGAGACCGGTGCCGTCGAGCAGCACCCCGGCGGGCGTCCGACGACGGGCGCCCAGGCAGGGGGAGCACCACCCGAGCGGGCTCGGGACGTCGGGCAGGACCTCCCCGGTCGTCTCCTGCCGCCCGGGCACGTCGGTGCTCATGCACCGACGGTACGTCGGGTCCCGCCAGCACCGCCCTGGAGGAGACGGCCCCGACGAGTGAGGTTAGGCTCTCCTGGCCTCCGACCCCAAGAGACTCGAGGACCCCGTGCGCCCGTCCCGCCTCGCCCCGGCCGCCCTGCTGGCCGCCGCCCTGCTCCTGACCGCCTGCGGCTCCAACGGCACGACCGACCCGACGTCCGACGGCTCGGCAGGCACCGGGGCGTCGTCGGGTGCCGGTACCTCTGCCGCCGACGCGGGGGCCTTCCCCGTCACCGTCGACACCGCCTTCGGCGAGGTGACCATCGACGAGGAGCCCCAGCGTGTCGTCGCCCTCGGCTGGTCCGACGCCGAGACGGCGCTCGCGCTCGGCGTCGAGCCGGTCGGGGCCAGCGACTGGCTCGCCTTCGGCGGCGACGGCGTCGGCCCGTGGGCGCAGGACCTCTACGCCACGTCGCCCGAGATCATCAGCACGCTGGAGCCCGAGCTCGAGGCCATCGCCGCGCTGCAGCCCGACCTGATCCTCGACACCCGCTCCGACGGGACCCAGGAGCGCTACGAGGCCCTGAGCCGGATCGCGACGACCGTCGGCATCCCCGAGGGCGCCGAGGCCTACGCGACGACGTGGCAGGAGCAGCTCGAGCTCGTCGGCGAGGCCCTCGGGCGCAGCGACGAGGCAGACGACCTGGAGGACGAGGTCGAGGCCACCATCGACGCCGCCGAGGAGGCCAACCCCCAGTTCGACGGCACGACCGTGGCGGTCGGCGCCCGCAGCGGCCAGGAGTGGGGCGCCTACACCGAGGGCGACGCCCGCGTGCAGCTCATGGAGCAGCTCGGCTTCGAGCAGAGCCCGCAGGTCGCCGAGCTCGGTGACGACAGCTTCTACGTGCCCGTCTCCGAGGAGCGGCTCGACCTCCTCGACGCCGACCTCACCGTCGTCTTCCCGATCTTCGTCGACGCGGCGACCATCACCGACGACCCGCTGTACCAGGCCATCCCGTCGGTGCAAGACGGTCGGGCCGTCGTCCTGGAGGACACGCTGAGCAACGCCTTCTCCAGCCTCAGCGTCCTCGGCACCCGGTACGCCGTCGAGAACATCACGCCGCTGCTCGCCGAGGCCGTGCCGGCGAGCTAGGGCAGGAGGCCGCCGGCACGGGGCGGCGCCGCTACCGCCCCGTGTCCCGGCTCGGCTGCACGCGCTTGGGCTCGCCCGGCATCTTGGGGTGGTTGGGCGGGTAGGGCATCTCCCCCTGGCCGGCGGCCTCGTCGCGGTCGGCCATGTCCAGCAGGACGTCGAGGGAGTGGGCGACGTCGTCGAGGGCGGCCATGGGGTCGCCGCGCTCGGCCAGCAGTCCCGGGACGGTCGCGATGGTGCAGTCGTCGGGGTGCACGTCGGCGAGCTCGGCCCACGTGACCGGTGTCGAGACGGTCGCGCGCGGCGTCCGGCGCACCGAGTAGGCGCTGGCGATGGTGTGGTCGCGGGCGTTCTGGTTGTAGTCGACGAAGATCGCGGACGTCCGCTGCTCCTTCCACCACGCCGTCGTCACCTGGTCGGGGGCCCGACGCTCGACCTCTCGGGCCAGCGCGATGGCGGCCCGGCGGACCTCCCGGATCTCCCACCGCGGCTCGAGGCGGACGTAGACGTGCACGCCGCGCCCGCCCGAGGTCTTCGGGTAGCCGGCGAGGCCGAGCTCGGCCAGCAGCGGCTGGACGACGTCGAGCGCCACCCGCCGTGCCTCCTCGAAGCCGGTGCCCGGCTGCGGGTCGAGGTCGACGCGCAGCTCGTCGGGGAGCTCGACGTGGTCGGCCCGCGTCGGCCACGGGTGGAAGGTCACGCACGACATCTGCACCGCCCACAGGACGGGCGCCGCGGCGTCCACCCGCAGGGCGTCGGCGTGCCGGCCCGAGGGGAAGGTGACCCGCACGCGGCGCAGGTGCTCCGGGGCCTTCGCCGGCACCCGCTTCTGGTAGACCTCCTCGCCGTCCACGCCGTCGGGGAAGCGCTGCAGGTACGTGGGCCGGTCGCGCAGCGCCCGCACGAGCGGTCCGACGCCGTCCACGGCGCCGTCGGCCGCCGACGAGGCGACCGCCAGGTAGTAGTCGACGAGGTGGCGCTTGGTGCCGCCCTCCTCGCCGAGGGCCGGGAACATCACCCGGCCCGGGCTGGTGAGGCGCACGGGCACGCCGTCGACGTCGAGCTCCTCGGCCTGCGTCGGCACGTCGCCTCCTGGGTCATGACTCCACGTGAGCGTGGTCACGCCGAGTCTCAGCCGGTCGGGTGAAACCGGGTCGTCTTCCCTCGCGTCACGACCCGGTCCCCCGGATCGGGCGGATCGGACCCATGCTGTTCACCCGGTCGGGGCAGTCTCCACGGCGTCCGACCTGCTCGCCACAACGAGACGCCCGACCCGCCAGCCCTGCCCGACCCGCCCACCCCCGGGGCACCACGACGTGACCCGGGAGCGGGGTCGCCCACCGCCGGTGGGCGACGACGCCGTCGACACCGGAGGACCTCCGTGCCACGAGCTCCACACCCCGCAGCGCCCCCGCCGGCGGCTGCTCCTTGGCGCAGCGCCGCGCGCCCCGCCGCCCGCGGCCTCGCCGCAGCCACCGCCGTCGTCGTCGGAGGGACGCTGCTCGCGACACCCGCCGCCGCGGTCGAGCCCCCCGAGGGCAGCCCCTTCATCAGCGAGTTCCACTACGACAACGTGGGCGCCGACGAGGGCGAGCGCGTCGAGGTGCAGGCCGAGCCCGGCACCGACCTCACGGGCTGGACGGTCGTCGGGGTCAACGGCAACGGCGGGGCGACCTACGGGCCCAAGACCCTCTCCGGCGTCGTCGGGGACTCCGGGGTCGTCGTCGTCGACTTCCCCGGCCTGCAGAACGGCGCGCCCGACGGCATCGCGCTCCTGGACGCGAGCGGCGCACTCGTGCAGTTCCTCTCCTACGAGGGCACCTTCACCACCACCCTCGCCGGCCAGGAGGTCACCTCGACCGACGTCGGCGTGACGCAGGGC
This sequence comes from Pseudokineococcus sp. 1T1Z-3, assembly GCF_037482365.1. Classification (NCBI taxonomy): domain Bacteria; kingdom Bacillati; phylum Actinomycetota; class Actinomycetes; order Kineosporiales; family Kineosporiaceae; genus Pseudokineococcus; species Pseudokineococcus sp. 1T1Z-3. The sequence goes on along the minus strand of NZ_JBBHZF010000004.1, from coordinate 129,392 downwards.
AGCGACACCCCCGTCGGCGCCTCGATCGAGCTGGTTGACGGCGAGTGGGTCGCCACCGACACCAACAGCTTCGGCGTCCGCAACGACGAGGCGGTCCCCGAGCCGGAGCCGGAGCCCGAGCCGGACCCCGCGCAGTGCGTCGAGGAGGGCCTCACACCCATCACCACGGTGCAGGGCACCGGCGCCAAGAGCCCGCTGGTCGGGGAGACCGTCACGGTGGCCGGCGTCGTCACGACCTCGCCCGAGGGTCTCGGCACCGTCTACGTCCAGGACCCCACGGCGCGACCGGGCGTCCGCTCGACCGCCGTCAACGTCTTCGGCCCCGGGACCTCCGGGCTCGCCGTCGGCGACAGCGTCCAGGTCACGGGCGAGGTCGGCGAGTTCTTCGGCCTGACCCAGGTCACCGCCGACAGCATCGCGCTGTGCGCCCGCGACGTCGCGCTGCCGCGGCCCTTCGTCCTGGACCGCATGGCGGCGCCCGACTCGGTGCGCGAGCAGGTCGAGGGCATGCTCCTCGAGGTCCCCGAGGGGATGACCGCGACCGTCACCGAGGTCTACAACCTCAACCGTTTCGGCGAGATCGCCCTCACCTCCCGCGACGAGCCGCTGCGGACGGCGACCGACGTCGTCGCCCCCGGCGAGGAGGCCATCGCCTACGAGCAGGCCAACGCCGAGAGCGCGCTGCTGCTGGACGACGGCCGCAGCACCAACCTGTCCGGCGCCGGCCAGGCCCCCAGCTACGGCTCGGCCGACGACCCGGTCCGGGTCGGGGACCAGCTGGCGTCGCTCGGCGACCGCTCGTACGTCCTCGACTACCGCTTCGGCGCCTGGCGCCTGCAGCCGACGACGCCCGTCACGGCGGAGACGACTGACAAGGCGACCTTCGACGACGCCAACCCGCGCACCGACGCCCCGCAGGACGTCGGCGGTGACGTCCAGATGGCCAGCTTCAACGTCCTCAACTACTTCACGACCTTCGGCGGCCGGGCCCGCGGCGCCGACGGGCCCGAGGGCCTCGCGCGCCAGGAAGCCAAGATCGTCTCGGCGATCAACGCCCTCGGCGCCGAGGTCGTCGGCATCCAGGAGATCGAGAACGGCGCCGCCCTCGGCGAGGACCGCGACGAGGCGCTCGCCACGCTCGTCGACGCCCTCAACGCCGCGGCCGGCGAGGGCACGTGGGCCTTCGTCCCCTCCCCGGCCGACCTGCCGCCGGTCGAGGACCAGGACGTCATCCGCAACGCCTTCATCTACCAGCCGGCCGCGGTGTCGCCGGTCGGGGAGTCGGTGGTCGACGACGACGAGGAGTGGGTGGGCCGCGCCCGCCAGCCCCTCGCCCAGGTCTTCGAGGCCGGCGGCACCCAGTTCATGGCCGTGAACAACCACTTCAAGTCCAAGGGGTCGGTCGCGAGCCCGCCGCGCGAGGGCGACGAGGACTCCGGTGACGGGCAGGGCGCCAGCAACGCGACCCGCGTCGCGGAGGCCGAGCGGCTCGTCGCCTTCGTCGAGGAGATCGAGGACGCCCCCGAGGACGTCTTCCTGCTCGGCGACTTCAACAGCTACACCATGGAGGACCCGCTGGCCGTCCTCGCCGAGGCGGGGTACGTGGACCTCGGGTCGGCCTACGACGCGGGCCAGACCTACGTGTTCTCCGGACGCAGCGGCAGCCTGGACCACGTCTTCGCCTCGGCCTCGGCCGCGCAGGAGCTGGTGACGGGCGCCGACGTGTGGGACATCAACGCCGTCGAGTCCTACGCCTACCAGTACGACGGCTACCTGCCCTACTTCTCCCCCGACCCCTACCGGGCCTCCGACCACGACCCGGTCGTCGTCGGGCTGGCCACGGGGGCCGCGCAGGAGGGCGACGCGGTCCTGCAGCTGCTCGGCATCAACGACTTCCACGGCCGCCTCGGTGACGCCGTCGCCCTGGGGGGCACGGTCGAGCAGCAGCGCGAGCGCGAGGACGTCGGCGACACCCTGCTGCTGTCGGCGGGGGACAACATCGGCGCCTCGCCGTTCGTCTCCTCGATCCAGCAGGACGAGCCGACGATCGAGGTGCTCGACGAGCTGGGGCTGCAGACCAGCGCCGTCGGCAACCACGAGTTCGACCGGGGCATCGAGGACCTGCTGGAGCGGGTCGGCGTCAACGGGGAGAGCGGCCTGGCCGACTTCCCGATCCTCGGGGCCAACGTCTACGACGAGTCCGGCGACGTGCTGCTGCCGGAGTACTCCCTGCACGAGGTCGACGGCGTGAGCGTCGGCGTCATCGGGGTCGTCACCGAGCAGACGGCGTCGCTGGTCTCCCCGGCGGGCATCGAGGGCGTCGTCTTCGGCGACATCACCGAGGCGGCCAACCGCGTCGTCGGCGAGCTGACCGACGGGGTCGGGGACGAGGCCGACGTCATCGTCCTGTCCGCGCACGAGGGCGCGCCGGACGGCGAGGGCACGAGCTCTCTGGAGGAGCAGCTGGCGCTCGACAACGCCTTCACCGACATGGTCGAGGGCGTGAGCCCTGAGGTCGACGCCATCTTCACCGGGCACACGCACCAGACCTACGCGTGGCAGGTGCCGGTGCCCGGCACCGACCGGACCCGTCCGGTCGTCCAGGGCGGCGCCTACGCCGACAACCTCTCCCGCATCACCCTCACGGTGGACCGCGAGAGCGGTGAGGTGACCGCCTCGACGGTGGAGAACCTCGAGCTGACCGACGTGCCCGAGGAGGAGCTGGTCGCGACCTACCCGAGGGTCGCGGCGATCGCCGAGACGGTCGCGGCGGCCGAGGCGGTGGCCGACGAGATCGGCAGCGAGGTGCTGGGGTCGTTGACGGCCGACATCACCCGGGCCTTCGACGCCGGGGGCCGCGAGGACCGCGGCTCCTACAGCTCCCTCGGCGGGCTGGTCGCGGACTCCTACGTCTACGGCAGCACGCTGACGCCGGTGGAGGAGGCCGACTTCGGCGTCGTCAACCCCGGCGGCCTGCGGGCGGACCTGCTCTTCGGCGAGGACGGCGTCATCACCCTGGCCGAGGCGAACACCGTGACGCCGTTCGCCAACGACCTGGTGATCGTGCCGCTGACGGGTGCGCAGGTCGTGACGATGCTGGAGCAGCAGTGGCAGCCCGAGGGCTCCTCACGCCCGTTCCTGGCGCTCGGTCCGTCGGAGGAGCTGACGTGGAGCTACGACCCGGACGCGCCCGCGGGGGAGCGGATCCTCGTCGACACGATCCGCGTCAGCGGGGAGCTGCTGGACCTGGACGCGACCTACCGGGTCGCGACCAACAGCTTCCTGGCCTCCGGCGGTGACAACTTCACCGTGTTCGCCGAGTCCGACAGCGAGATCACGGGCCTGATCGACTTCGACGCCTTCGCCCAGTTCATCCGGGAGTTCAGCCCGCTGTCCCCGGAGGACTACACCGACCGCGTCACCGTCGGTGAGGCCCCCGAGGAGCCGAGCGGGCCGCAGGTCACCCTCGCCTCCACCGAGGTGACCCGCGGCGAGCGGGTGCGCGTCGACGTCACCGGCTTCCAGGGCTTCGAGGCCGTCACGCTCGAGGCGGAGGGCATCCGCCTCGGTCGGGTCCGCACCGACGCCGACGGCGCGGGCAGCACCGTCGTGCGGGTGCCAGGGCGCATCCCGCCGGGCACGTACACCGCGACGGCGACCGGTGCCGTCTCGGGCCAGCAGGTGCAGCAGGAGATCACCGTCCTGCCGTGACCTGAGGCCGGACCGACGCACGACCGACGGGGCCCCCGCAGCCGACCCGGCTGCGGGGGCTCCGTGCGTGCGAGGCCACGTGCCTCCGGCACGTCCACGACGACGTACCGGCGCAGGGGCGGTGCTCAGACGAGCAGGTCGCGCCGCTCGACCGCGAGGAGTCCGAGCGCTCCGGCGACGACGGCGAGCCCAGCCAGGGCCGCGAGCCCGGCCGGGTCCCAGCCGGTGAGCAGCGGCTCGCCGCCGAGGTACCACGACCAGGGCGACAGCTGCGTGAGCCACGACGCGCCCTCGACGAGCGAGCCGAGGGCGTCGGCGACGAAGGAGACGACGGCGAGCCCGGCCGCTGCGGCCAGCGCCGCCGCCCGCCGTCCGGTCGCAGCGCCGACGGCGAGCGCCACCGTGCCCAGGGCGCCCGCCAGCAGCAGCAGCCCAGCACCTCCCGCGAGCACGTGCCCGGCGTCGACGTCCATCGCGGCCGCGCTGGCTGCCAGGAGCACCGTCGCGGTGAGGGCGGCGACCACCACCGTCACCACGGCCCACAGCGCAGCCGCCCGCTCGAGGTAGGTGCGGCGCCGGCTGACCGGGCCGGCGAGCTCCAGCTCGAGCGTGCCGTCCTCCTCGCCGCCGGCCAGCAGCTGGGCGCCACTCCCGATGGCGAGCACCAGCAGCAGGGCCGGGGCGAGGACGCCGTAGACCGTGGCGGACAGGTAGCCGCCGGCCGTGGCGACGGCGTCGAGCCCCATCGCCTCGACGACACCGGCCGGCATCGCCTCGACGTAGTCGGCGAGGGCGTCGTCCTCGCCCAGCGACGGCCAGAAGGCGATGTAGACGGCCGCGACGGTGGCGACGGCGACCGACCACAGCGCCACCGCGCGCCGGCGCTCGCGCAGCACCGGGCGCGCGACCGCCCCGACGGGCGCGGTCCCGAGGGCGGGTGCCGTGCCGCTCATGCGCGGACCCCCCTCGCGTCGTCCCCGACCCGGTAGGCGTCCAGGAAGAGCTCCTCCAGCTCGCGGTCCTGCGCCGACCACCGCGTGACCCGGTAGCGGGCGGCGGCCCGCAGCAGCGGGTCGGGGTCGCCGTGCAGCAGGCAGGTCACCCGGGTCCCGGCGTCGGTGGTGGAGACGGCGAGGCCGGTGACGCCCGGCAGGCCCGTGAGGCCCTCGCGCACCTTCCCGTCGTCGGCCTCGGGGCCCGTGAGCACCAGCTCGACGTGCTGGCCGGCGCGCCGCCGCAGGCTAGCGACGTCGCCCGCGTCGACGACGCGCCCCGCGCGCACGAGGGCCACCCGGTCCGCCACGTCCTCGACCTCGCCCAGGACGTGGGAGGAGAGGAAGACGGTGGCGCCGCGGTCACGGGCCTCGCGCACCAGGGCGAGGAACTCTCGCTGCAGGAGCGGGTCGAGGCCCGAGGTGGGCTCGTCGAGCACGAGCAGCTCAGGCTCGGCCGCGAAGGCGTGCACCAGCCCGACCTTCTGCCGGTTGCCCTTGGAGAGGCTGCGGACCGGCCGGCGCAGGTCCAGGCCGAGCCGCTCGGCGAGCGGTGCGAGGGCGTCCTCGCCCGCTCCGCGGCGCAACCGGGCGAGCCGGGTCAGCACCGCGCCGGCCGAGCCGGTGCGCGGCAGCGCCAGCTCGCCGGGCAGGTAGCCGATGCGAGAGCGCAGCGCCGCCCCGCCCTCGCGTGGGCTCTCGCCGAGCACCCGGAGATCCCCGGACGTCGGGCGCAGCAGGTCCAGGAGCAGCCGGATGGTGGTCGACTTCCCGGCCCCGTTCGGTCCGAGGAAGCCGAGGACCTCCCCCCGCTCCACGCGCAGGTCGAGACCGTCGAGAGCCCGGTGGCTGCCGTAGTCCTTGACGAGGTCGCGGGCGACCACCGCAGCTGACTTCTCGCTCATCGTCCTTCCCCCCGGTGCGGCGTCTCCTGGTCCGGCGTCTCCTGGTCCGGTGCCGTCCGCTCGGCGTCCAGCGCCGCGAACGCCGCGCGTACCTGCTGGTAGGAGGGCTCGGTGATGACGCCGCGGGTGAGCACCTCGGTGGCGGGCAGCGTGTAGCCGCCCGTCGACCGGGGGTCGCCGAGGAGGTCCGTGCCGAGCAGTCGGCTGACGTGCTCGTGCAGCACGAGGCTGCCCAGCGACCAGATCGTCAGCACCACGGCCCGCTCGCGGGGGAAGTCGGTGGGACGGACGACGCCGGTCCCGACGCCGGCCTCGGTGTAGACCTGCGCGTCGGCGACCATCTCGTCCACGAGGTCGGCGACCTGCGGCGCCCCGTCGAGGAGCGTGCGGGCCAGGTACCTCAGCAGCGGCGGCCCGTCGCCCGACGCCCGCAGCGCCGCCAGCGGGTCCGCCCCCGCGCCGACCGACGCCGTCTTGCGTGCCCGGACGGTGGCGGCGACGTGCTCGTCGCAGGCCGTGCGCAGGGCGTCCTTGGAGCCGAAGTGGTGCATCACGAGCGCCGTCGAGACGCCCGCCCGCGCCGCGACCGCGCGCACCGGCGTCGCCGCGACGCCGGCCTCGGCGAAGAGCTCCAGCGCCGCGTCCCGGATGCGCTCGCGGGCGGTGCGCTCGTCGGCCATGTTCCATGCTGACCGTACGTTCAGTCAGTGTCAACGGGCTGGCCTGCCTCCGAGAGCGGAGAGGTCCCCGGCCGGGCGGCGCGTCAGCCGGCGATGACTGACGCCCGGGCGAGAGCCGCCGCGCCGACGACCCCGGCGTCGTCGCCGAGGGAGGAGACGACGAAGGCCAGCTCGGGGCTGGGCCGCAGCATCCGGGGGCGCGCCGCCGCCTCGACCCGGTCGGCGAGGTCCTGCCCCAGCTTCTCGGGCAGCCCGCCGCCCAGGACGACGAGGTCGACGTCGAGGAGGTTGACCGCCGAGCCGACCGCCACGCCCAGGTGCTCGACGGCCGTGTCGAGGAGCTCGGTGGCGACCGGGTCACCCTCCTCCAGCGCCCGCGCCCAGACCTTCGAGGTCGGCCGGGGCTTGTCCTCGTCCGCCATGATCTCGAACAGCTCCGTCTCCCGGCCGCTGTCCTGCAGCGAGGCGGCGACGCCGGCCATGGAGCGCCGGCCGGCGTAGGCCTCGACGCACCCGCGACGCCCGCAGCCGCACAGCGCGCCGCCGGGCAGGACGAGCACGTGGCCGACCTCGCCGGCCGAGCCGCGCGAGCCCTCGTACGGACGCCCGTCGAGGATGAGCCCGCCGCCGATGCCCGTGCCGATCCACAGCCCGAGGACGTCCCGGTGCCCGTGGGCGACGCCGGCGACCCACTCACCGAGCAGTCCCACGTTGGCGTCGTTGCCGAGGGTGACCGGTGGGTCGAGCCGCTCGGCGAGGCCGCCGACCAGGTCGACGTCGTCGCCCCACCCGGAGAGGTTCGGCACGGTGAGCACCTGGCCGGCGTGCACGACGCCCGGGATGCCGACGCCGACCGCGACGGGGTCCCCGCCGACGTCCTCGACCATCGCCGCGATGGTGTCGAGGACGGCGTCCGGCCCCTCGGTCGGCGTCGGCCGCTTCGCGCGCTCGTGGACCTGGTGGTCGTCGCCGACCAGGCCGACCTGGATGTTGGTGCCCCCGACGTCGACCCCGGCCACCGGCGCGTTGATGTCGCTCATCACGTACACCTAGCAGCGATCGGACCTGTGCGCGGTCTCGGGCGGCGACGGTGGCGAAGTGGTGCGCAGATGTGACCGTGCACGGTCACATCTGCGCACCACTGCCCGGGTGCCGGTCGGCCGCGGGGCGGCGAGAGCCGCGGGGGCCCGGGCCGTCGAGCCCCGGACGACGAGGCGGGGCCGCAGCAGCAGCTCGCCGCGCACGCCGGGCTCGCCGCGCATCTCGGCGAGCAGGGCGCGCGCGGCAGCGGTGCCGACGGCCGCCAGGTCCTGCGCGACGGTCGTCAGGGGCGGGTCGGTCAGGTCGAGCAGCGGGCCGTCGTCGTACCCGACGACCGAGACGTCCTCGGGGACCCGCAGGCCGCGCGCGCGGACGGCGCGCACCGCGCCGAGCGCCATGACGTCGGAGGCGCAGACCAGGCCCGTGACGCCGCGGTCGAGCAGGGCGCGCGCCGCCGCCGCGCCGCCCTCGAGCCGGTACTGGGTGCTGATGACGAGGGAGTCGACGTCGCCCGGGGCCACCACCCCGGGCAGGTGCCGCCGCACGGCGTCGTGGAAGGCCGCCACCTTGCGCAGCGACGGCACGTACCGGGGCGGACCCACCGCCAGCCCTACCCGCTCGTGGCCCAGGCCCACGAGGTGCTCGACCGCGAGGTCGACGCCGGCGGCGTCGTCGGTGGAGACGAAGGGTGCGTCGACGTCGGCCGTCCAGCCGTTGACGAAGACGGCCGGCAGGCCCCGCTCGAGCATCTGCCGGTACGGCTGGTGGTCGGCCTCGGTGTTGGCGTGCACCCCGGAGCAGAAGACCACCCCTGAGGCCCTCTGCTGCAGCAGGACCCGCACGAAGTCCTGCTCGTGCACGCCGCCCGGCACGAGGGAGCAGACGACCGGGGTGTACCCGGCCTCGGCCAACCCGGTCTGGACCGCGAGCGCGAGGCCGGGGAACACCGGGTTGCTCAGCTCGGGGACGACGACGCCGACGAGCCCCGCGGCCGTGGGCGGCAGGAAGCGGTCGGCGTAGCCGAGGACGTCGAGGACGGCGCGGACCTTCTCGCGGGTGGCCGGTGAGACCCCCGGCTTCTCGTTGATGACACGGCTGACCGTCGCCTCGCTCACGCCGGCCCGCACCGCGACGTCGGCCAACCTCGTCCTCACGACGGCGATCGTAGGGCGGGAGTGCCGCCGGATCCGCAAGGGCTTGCTGGCACTGCAAGCAGGTTGCGCTGTCCTGTGCTCCTCAGGTCTGCGTCGTCTCCGCGGCCTCGGCGTCCTCCGTCGCCTCGGGCACGCTCCCGGTGCCGGGGGCCGCCTCTGCTCCTGGCCCGGCCTGGGTGCCGGGCGGGGCCATGCCCTCGGGCGGTGGTCCGGGCGGGGCGCCCATCGGGGCGGTTCCGGGCACCTGGGCGGTGCCGTCGGCCGCGCCGTCCGTCGTCGCCGACGTCGAGGTCACGGCGGTCGGTCCGTCCGGTGCCGCGACGGCGGCCCCGATGCCGATGCCGCCGAGCAGCCCGACGACGAGCGCGCTGCACGCCGCCAGCACGGGCGCGAGGCCCGGTCGGCGCCGACGCCGCGACGGCGTCTCGACGGGCGAGGCGGCCGTCGTCACCGCAGGCCCGGCGGGCGAGGCCTCGGGGGAGGGGGCGGCCTCGCCCGCCGTCGCCGCCCTGTCGTCACGGGCAGGGTCGACGTCACGGGCGGCCTCGACGTCACGGGTGGGGTCGTCGTCACGGGTGGGCTGGGGCCAGGGGTGGGCGCTCATCGTCTCTCCTCGGGTGCGGCCGGTCTCTCCGGCTGGTCGAGCTGAGCGTCGGCAGCCCGGCTGTGCCGGCGCTGTGGCGTCGCCGTGGGCCGGCGAGGAGCGCGGTGCGCCCCGCTCCGGCCGGTCGGCTGGCGAGGCGGGGCCTCCGGCGACACGATGACTGACGACCGGTCGCCGGCCAGGTGGCCCAGCGCACGTCGCAGACGCGACGGGACGGAGACGACATGAGCGGCATCGGGGCCGGCATCTTCCTGCTCGTGGCAGGCGGCATCCTCGGCTTCGCGGTCGACGCCGACGTCGTCAGCGGCATCAACCTCAACATCGTCGGCTTCGTCTGCATCGCCGCAGGAGCGCTCGCGCTCGTCATCGGCATGATTCAGATGTTCACCACGCAGAAGCGCACCGACCGCGTCGAGTACGTCGACGAGCGCCGCGACTACCCCGACCACCGCTGAGCCAGAGCTCCCGCGCCGCATCACCGCCGGCTCAGGTGACGCGCAGCCGCTCCCGCAGCCCCGACGCCCGGGCCGCCGGTCGGTCGACCGCCGCCAGCAGGGCCTCGGCGTCCCCCACCACCCGGACGCGGTGCCTCGCACGCGTCACGGCGGTGTAGAGGGTCTCCCGCGTCAGCAGGGGTGACCCTGCCGGCGGCAGCACAAGGGTCACGGCGTCGAGCTGGCTGCCCTGGCTGCGGTGCACCGTCATGGCGTGCAGGGGACGGACCGAGGGCAGCCGGGCGAGCGGCAGCCGGCGCGGCGAGCCCGCCGTCCCGACCGCCGCCGAGAGGCCGCCCTCCCCGTCATCGACGAGGACGGCGACGTCGCCGTTCATGAGGCCGCTGGGCTGGTCGTTGACCGTGACGAGCAGGGGCTCGCCGACGTGGTGCCCGTCGGGACGTCGTTCCCGGGCCGTGCCGGTGGCTGCTCCCGTCCACCGCTCGGCCAGCTCGGTCCACCGGCGCAGCCCGCGAGGACCCGTGCGGTGGGCCGTCAGCAGCCGGTGCCGGTCCAGGGCGGCGAGAGCGCTCCCGCCGTCGCCGCGCCGCGCCGCCGCGACGAGGTCGCGCGCGGCGCCGACGACGTCCTCGTGCACGCCGCCGAGCCGCGCCTCGGGCACCAGGTCGGTGCCCACCTCCACCAGCTCCAGGCCGTCCTCCCCGGCGCGCAGGAGGGCGAGCGCCTCCTCCTCGCGCCCCTCGCGCACCGCCGCGGCGAGCCGGTCGACGGCGCCGCCGCTCGCGAAGCGCCGAGCCGTGGTGAGGACGCTGACGCCGTCACGGACGCTGACCGGCCGGTCCGGCGTCGGGGCGGGCTCGCGGCCGGCGACCGCCCCGTCGGCCTGCGGACGCGGACCGGGCATGACGTCGGCCAGCGCCGCGGCCAGCCGCGGCGAGCGGTCGCCCAGGTGCTCGCGGTCGACGACGTCGCCGAGCACGGCACCGGCCTCCACCGAGGCCAGCTGGTCGGGGTCGCCGACGAGCACGAGCCGCGTGCCCGGCCGCAGGGCCTCCAGCAGCCGGGCCATCAGCGTGAGCGAGACCATCGAGCTCTCGTCGACGACGACGACCTCCAGCGCCAGCCGGTCGTGCCGGTCGTGGCGGAACCGGCTCTGGGTGCCGGGGCGCCACCCGAGCAGGCGGTGCAGCGTCGTCGCCGCGAGGTCGGCGACCCGGGCCTGGTCCTCCGGCTGCAGGTCCTGCGCCGAGGAGCGGACCGCCTCGGTGAGCCGGGCCGCGGCCCGACCGGTGGGGGCGGCGAGGGCCACGCGCCAGGTGGGGTGCTGCTCGCGCAGCAGCGCCACGACCCTCGAGACCGTGGTCGTCTTGCCCGTCCCCGGTCCGCCGGCCAGCACGCTGACGCGGCTCAGCACGCAGCAAGCGGCGGCGGCTCGTTGGTCGGCGTCCTCCTCGCGGGGGAAGAGCCGCGCGAGCCCGGCCCGCAGGAGGTCGGCGTCCACGTCGTCCGGCACGTCGGCGGCGCGGGCCGTGAGCTCGCGCGCCACGAGCTCCTCCTGGTCCCAGTACCGCCCGAGCCACACGCGCGAGCCCTGCACCCGCAGCGGCCCGCCGGCCAGCGGGCTGCGGGCCACGCGCTCGGCCCAGTCCTCGCCCGGCCAGTCCAGGTCGTCGGCGCCCGTGCCCGCTCCCGCGGAGGCGCTCCCGGCTGGAGCCGCCCCGGTGCCTCCCGCCCCTGAGGTCCCGGGCGCTCCCGCGACGTCCGCGAGGTCCTCGTCGCCGGGCTCGGCGTCCGCGCTCGTGGTCTCGCGGGCGGTCGCGAGGTCCAGGACGACGGAGCCCTGCCGGGTGGAGCGGACGACGAGGGCGGCGGCCAGCCGGACGGCGTCGTCCTCCTCCCCGGCGAGCGCGGTCAGGCGGGTCGCGACGTGGACGTCGGCCGCGCTCAGCAGCCCGGCGCGGTTGGCCTCGCGCAGCAGCCCCGTGGCCCGCAGGGCGAGGTCGGCGGCGTGGGCGCTCACGGGCGCCCAGCCAGCAGGTCCGAGGCGGCCAGCACCAGGGACGGTGGTGTCGCCCAGGCGGCGACGCCGGGCGGGGAGCCGTCGGCGCAGCGCACGTCCGGCCCGACCATGCCGCGGACGAAGAGGTAGAGGCTGCCACCGAGGTGCCGCGCCGGGTCGTATCCGGGCAGCCGCCACCGCAGGAACCGGTGCAGCGCCACCTGGTACAGCAGTGACTGCAGGGGGTAGTGCGCCGCGACCATCGCGTCCTCCAGGGCCTGCGGCCGGTAGTCCCACGCCGTGAGCGGCGTGTCCGGGACCCCGAGGCGATTGGTCTTGTAGTCGACGACGAGGTAGCGGTGCCCAGCGCTGCCGCCGGCGCCCGCCACCCCGGCGGTGCTGGTGCCGCTGGCGGTGCAAGGGACCCGCAGCACCGCGTCGACGCTCCCGGAGAGGTACCCGCGCAGCTCGGCCGGCCCGAGGTCGGCCAGCGCGTCGGCGTACCCCGCCAGCGGCCCGCCCGGGCAGTGCTCCCGCCAGAGCGGCACCAACCCGGAGAGCAGCGGACGGGCGTCGGTCGGGTCGTCCCCACCGGCCAGCGGCAGCTCGAAGTCCAGCTCGGGCAGCCGGTCGGCCGCGGCGACGTCGGCGAGCGCGAGCTCCCCCGCGAGCGGTCCGAGCGGGGTCGCCAGGGCCAGGGCGAGGGCCGCGACGAGGCCGTCGACGTCGGTGGCCGTGCCGGTGACGGCCGCCTGCTCGGCGACGAGAGCCCGCAGGGCCGGGTCGCCCGCCGGCGGCGAGGTGCCCGACGCCGTGCGGCCCTCGGCGGCGGGGGCGCTCGTGAGGTCGGCGGGGTCCAGCTCCTCCAGCACGGCGTGGACGAGCAGCCCGAAGCGGGTGCCGGCTCCCAGGCCGTCCCAGTGCGTCGGGACCTCGCGCAACCCGGCGTCGGGCGCCCCGGCGCCCTCGTCGGGCCCCCCGGCGCGCCCGCGCGGCGCGGCGCCGCCGAGCTCGTCGTCCTCGACGACCGCCTCCGGCTCGCTGACCCGCCCGCTCCCCGAGCCGTGCGCCCCCGCGCCGTGGACGGCGTCGTGCGCCGCGGCGGTCAGCGCGCTGTAGGACGTCCGCCGCCAGGCGTCGTCGAGGTCGCGGTCGAGCGTCGCGACGGCGAGGGGACGCCGCTCCCGCGGCGGTGAGGACCAGTGCGCGGCCGGTGCTTCCAGCGGCGCCGGCTCCACGACGAGCGCGCCGTCCGTGCCGGCGGCCCGGGCGGCCATCGCGGCGAAGGCGTCGGCGTCGGGCGGGACGGCGACGAGCGTCGAGGGCGTGCCGCCCGGCTCGTCCGCGAGCGCGGGGCGGCCCAGCAGCAGCCGGTGCAGGGGAGCGCCCTCGGTGTTCGTCGACCCCGCCCACCACACGAGCAGGTGGCTCGAGGCGCGGGTGAGGGCGACGTAGGCGAGCCGCAGCTCCTCGTCCGCGTCCTCCTGCTGCTGCTCGCGGACGTGCTCGCGCCACCCCGGCGAGCCGCGGCCGCCGACGTCGCGGCACCGCCGCCCCGCATCGTCGTGCACGACCGCCGTGGAGGGCTCCCGCCCGGGCCACCGGTCCCACGCGAAGGGCACGAGGACGGCGGGGAACTCCAGCCCCTTGCTCGCGTGGACGGTGAGCACCTGCACGGCGGCGGCGTCGGACTCCAGCCGGCGGCTGCGCTCCAGGCCACCGTCGCGGCCCGCGTCCTCGCGGCGCTCGCGCAGCCACGCGAGCAGGGCGCTGAGCCCCAGGCCCTCCCGCAGGGACTCCTCGTGCAGCACCTGCCCGACGTGGCGCAGGTCGGTGACCCGCCGCTCGCCGCCGACCTGGCCGAGCAGCCGCGCCGCCAGGGGCGTGCTCTCGCCGCCGGCCCGACGTCTCGGCCAGGAGACGGCCTCCTGCAGCGCGCCGACCCCGCGGTCGTCCAGCACCCGGGCCCAGCGGCGGACGTCCTGGGCCAGGTCGTCGACGACGGCGTCGCCCCCCGCGTCCAGCGCCGCGAGGTCGAGCCCCCCGAAGGGGGTGAGAGCCAGCCGGCGCACGCGGGTGGTGCGGTGCGGCTGCTCCAGCGCCTCCAGGAGCACCTGCCAGTCGGCCGCGGCAGGGGTGCCGAAGACGCTGGTGCGTCCTGCGACGACGACGGGCACGCCGGCGTCCTCCAGCGCCGAGCGGACCAGCTGTGCCTGCTGGTTCGTGCGGACGAGGACGGCGACCTCCCGGGGCTCCAGCCGCCGCCCGGTCCTGGTGCCACCACCGGCGTCGTCGCCGGCACGGTCGTCGTCGTCCTCCGGGGCGCTGCGGCCTCCCGCGGGCGGCGCGAGGCTGCGCACCGGCCCGTCGAGCAGCTCGACGACGCGCGCCCGGACGTCGGCGACGACCCGCGCACGGGCCCCGGCGACGCGCGCGGTGCCGTCCGGGCCGAGGGGCAGGTCGCGGCGGGAGACGACGCGCAGCCGCACCGGCGGGGCGCCGTCGAGGCGCCGCTCGCCGTGCCGGGCGTCGAGCGGGCGGACCCGGATGCGGGGGTCGCCGAGGGCCGCACCGCCGAGGACGGCGTCCAGGCCCCGCAGCACGGCGGCGTCGGTGCGGTGGTTGACCGTGAGCGTCCGCACGTCCTGCGCCCGCGACGCCGCGTCGAGGTAGGCGTGCACGTCGGCGCCGCGGAAGCCGTAGACCGCCTGCTTGGGGTCGCCGACGAGCACGAGCGCCCGGGGGACGCACGCGGTCGGCCCGCCTTCCGCAGCGGGGCCGTCACCCAGGCCCAGGGGGCCGGGCGCCGCGCCGGAGGTGGCCGGCCCGTCGTCGTGGAAGGCGGCGCGCAGCACCCGCCACTGCACCGGGTCGGTGTCCTGGAACTCGTCGACGAGCACCACCCGGTAGCGCCGGCGCATGCGCTCGCGGGCCACCGGACCGTTCTGCGGGTGCTCCAGGGTGTGCGCCAGGCGCAGCAGGAGCTGGTCGTGGCCGAGGCGGCCGGCGCGGCGCAGCCTCCGGTCCAGCTCGCTGCGGACGACTCCGGCCACCTTCGCCCGCAGCGCCGGCACCTCGGGCACGTCCTCGTCCGTCGGGTCCGGCAGCAGCCTCGACGCCGGGTCGGCCGCCACGGTGCGGACGAGCTCGCGGAAGTCCTCCGCGCCCAGCTCCGGCGCCTCGGCGCCGGGCACGCCCCACTTGCGCAGGTACAGGTCGACGGCGACCTCCTCGACGACGTCGGAGAGGTCCTCGACGAGCTCGGTGCGCGGGTCGTGGTCGGCGACCGCACCGAGCGTCGTCAGCACGCGCTGGCAGAAGCCGTGCGTCGTCGTCACCGTCGCCGCGTCGAAGGAGGCGAGCGCGTCGGACAGGCGGCGGTGGCGCAGCGCCACGTCCTGCGCGCCGCCGCGGCGCAGCAGGGCGAGCAGCTCGTCCGGCGAGTCCGTGCCGCCGTCGCCCGGGCCCGGCGCGAGCGCGTCCCGGGCCTCGACGAGCCGCGCCCGCACCCGCTCGCGCAGCTCGCGGGTGGACTCGCGGCTGAAGCTCATGACCAGGAGGTCCTCGACCGGCAGCCCGGCGTCGGCGACGTAGCGCGCGACGAGCGCCGCGATCGTCCACGTCTTGCCCGTCCCGGCGCTCGCCTCGAGCAGGGTCGTGCCGACCGGCAGCGCGTCCCCGACCCGGAAGGGCCGCGGGTCGACGGCGTCGGCGCTCACCGGGCGTCACCCCCGGGCGCCCCGCCCGGGCTGCTGCCGGCGCCGCCGCCGGCCTCGGCGTCGAGGACCCTGTCCCAGAGCCGGCGGGCGAGGGCGCCGAAGCGGTCCGCCTCGTCCGGCGCCCAGCCGGTGCCGCTCTCCTGCGGCCACGGCGGCTGCGCCCACAGCCGCTCGGGCGGCGCGCCCGCGCCGTGCAGCAGCACGTGCTCCTCCTCGGCGTCCTCGCCGGGGAAGCGCCCGCCGCTCCACTCCTGGGCGGCGGCACGCCGGGCGACCTCGACGCTGCGCCCCTGCCGCCGGCCGGCGGCGTAGGCGAAGCCGGCCCTCAGCGGCAGCGGCAGCGGGGCGCGCAGCCCGGCGCGGTGCAGCGCGACGAGCTCGCCGAGCGCCGTCCGCGCCTCGTCGGCCTGCAGCGGTCCGACGACGACGCGCTCGCCGTCCCGCCCCACGGTGACGGCGCGCCACGGCCGCCCAGGTGCTCCGGCCGAGAGGGCGAGCAGGTCGACCCAGCCCTCCAGGTGCTGCTTGGCGCCGATGCGGGACGCCGTCACCCGCAGCACCACGTCCCCGCGGACGCCGGCCACGGTGCCGACGAGCCGGGTCCCGCCCAGGTCGGCCTCGACGTCCACGGGCCTCGCCCCGACCTCCCGCTCCCGGGCCGAGGCGAGGACGACCCTCTCGGCCTGCTGGCCGGCGTCCTGCAGCAGCCGCTCACCCAGGGGGCCCGGTGGCAGCTCTCCGCGGGCGAGCTCGACGGCGCGCAGCAGCGCCACGTCGTCCCCGGCGACCCGGCGGTCCAGCAGCCGCTGGCGCACCGCCCACTGCGCGAGCGCGTCGAGGTCCACGGGCAAGGCGTCCTCGGGCTCCTCCTCCGGCCGGGTCACGGCGACCTCGAGCCGTTGCCGCAGGAAAGCCCTCGCCGGGTGCAGCAGCATCCGGTGCAGGTCGCCCAGCGCCAGCTCGCCCGGCGCCCCCGGCTCGCCGGCCTCGCCCCGGCGGTCGTGCCCCCCGCCGCGGGCCGGCAGCGGCGCCGCCAGCAGCGGGGGAGCGGGGCGGCGCGGCGCGGCGGCGGCGCGGGCGGCCTCCAGCGCGGCGGCGTCAAAGCTGGCCGGGCGGGGCGCCGGCGCACCACCGACGCCCTGACGGGAGCTCTCGAAGAGGCGGGGGTCGAAGGGCTGCAGCGGGTGCCGGGTCGTGACCACGTCGCGCACCCGGCGCGGACCGACGCCCTCGACCGTCGCCGTGCGGTCGAGGGCGTCGAGCAGCTCCTCGACCGGCACGGCCGGGGGGACGTCGCGCCCGGAGCGCTCGTCGGCGCCGGTCAGCACGAGGACGAGATGGTCCTGGGTCGCGGCGATCGCGTCGAGCAGCAGCTGGCGGTCCTCGCTGCGGGGGTCGTGCTCGCCGGTCCACGGCTCGCGGGCCAGGAGGTCGTCGCCGTCACGGGCGCTGCGGCGGGGGAAGGCGCCGTCGTCGAGCCCGAGCAGGACGACGACCCGGCTCGGCACGGAGCGCATCGGCACGAGCGTGCAGACGGTCAGGGCCCCGGTGCGGAAGCCGGCGCGGGTCGGCCGGCCCGCGAGCAGGTCGTCGAGCAGGACGCGGACGTCGGCCAGCCCGAGGGTGACGTCGCTGCCGGCCGCGTCCTCGGCGACGGCGGCGAGCTCGCGGTGCAGCTGCGCCGGCTGCCACGACCCGTCGGGGTCGGGGGCGGCGAGCCCGAGCACGACGTCCTCCAGCCCCGCGGCCCAGGTGGCGACGTCGCGGCGGCCCTCCAGGAGCCGGACGGCGGCGTCGAGGCGGTCCACCAGCTCGGCGAGGCGGCCGGCGAGGTCGAGGTCGGCGCTGTCGACGTCGTCGAGCGGTGCCACGCCGGCGAGCAGGCCGCCCGGGCTGGCGCCCCCTGCGGCCGTGCCCGTCCCGGGCGCGGGGTGCAGCTCGACGGCCGCGCCGAGCAGCAGCCGGTCCAGCCCGGCGCGCCAGGTGCCCTGGTGCAGCCCGCGCAGGCCCCAGGCGGCACGGTGCTCGGCGTCCAGCCCCCAGCGGACGCCCGTGCCGACGGTCCACTCCCGCAGCCGCTCCAGGTCCTCCTCGGTCAGGCCGAAGCGGCGGCGCACCGCGGGGTGCGCGGCCAGGTCGAGCACGGCCGAGGCCTCGACCCGGGACCCGCCGAGCGGCAGGAGCAGCGCGAGCACCTGCAGCAGCGGGTTGGTGCGCCGCGGGGCGCGGTCGGCGACGCGCACGCGCAGCCGGGCCGCCGGGTGCGCGCTCGCGGCGACGTCGTCCTCCTCGGCCCCCGCGCCGAAGGCGGCGGCGACGAGCGGGGCGTAGGCCTCCACGTCAGGGCACATGACGAGCACGTCGCGGGGCTCCAGCGTCGGGTCGTCGGCCAGCAGGCCGACGACGACCTCGCGCAGCACCTCGACCTGCCGGGCCCGCCCGTGGCAGGAGTGCACCTGCACGCTGCGGTCGTCGGCCGCCAGCGGCGGCGGGTCGGCGGGGACCTCGTCGCGGGCGAGCCCCTCCTGCAGACGGCGGAGCAGCGTCGGCGGGCCGGGACGCACCGCCGGCGCCAGGTGCTCGTCGCGGACGACGACGGGGGTGGGTGCCTCGGCGAGGCTGCGGCCGAGCAGCTGCTGCAGCTCCAGCAGGTCGCGGCCGAGCGAGCCGAGCAGCGGGTCGGCGAGCCCGCGGCGCACCGTGTCCTCGCTGCGCCGGCTCGTGACCGGCGCGGCGGCGACGGCCTCCCACAGCGCCGGGCTGGCGTGGTGGAGCCACAGGTGCACCTCGCGCCGGGCCGCGAGCGCGAGCAGCACGGCCAGGCGGGCGGGGGACAGGCGTGTGGCGCCGTAGACCGACAGCCGCTCGGGCAGGTCCGCCGTCTCCGGCGCTGCGACGAGCGCCCGGCACGCGCCCTCGAGCAGCTCCGCCGGAGAGGGCCCGAGCCGCTCGCGCAGCCGCCGCCACAGCCGGGGCTGCCAGGCCAGGTCCTCGGGCAGGTGTACGCCGGTGCCGTCGGTGTCCGGCCTCCCGTCGCCGCCCTCGGCCCACTCGCACAGCATCGCCGGGCGGGCCCGCCCGTAGCTGGCGAGGAGCCCAGCGACGCGGCGCGCGGACGCGAGCCGCCGTCCGTGCTCGTCGGAGGCGACCGCCAGCAGGGGCCCCTCGGCGTCGGGCTCGGCCATCACGTCGAGCAGCGCCCACACCGAGCGTCCGGGCGCCCACCGCTCGACGGCGTCCGCGTGCTCCGGCGAGACCGCCGCGACGGCGTCGTCCAGCATCCGCCCGGGGCGGGGCAGGTCGACCCGCGCGCAGACGCCGTCGGGTGGGCCGCCGCCCTGCGCGCCGAGCCGGTGGGAGAGCCGCTGGGTGAGCCACCGCTCGACCCCCTGGGCCGGGACGGCGACGACGTCGCGAGTGAACGGGTCCGCGGGCGGCACGGCCAGGACGTCGGCCAGCCCCGCGACGAGCGCGTCGGCGCTCTCGCTGCGGTGCACGACCAGCGCCAACTCCACCCCCGGTGCTCGGCTGCCCGCGGGCCGTCCGGACCGCGCGAGCGCAGGCTAGGAGAGACCACCGACGGCAGGGGCACCGCCTCCGGGCCGGCAGCCCTCGCCTCGTCCCGGGCGCGCCGTGACGACGTCTGAGACCGTCGACCTCCGACCGAGAGCAAGGAGCGCACGTGGTCACCAGCCCCAGCACCGCCGCCGGCACAGGCGCGGGCACGCAGGAGCGGGTGCACGTCGAGGAGGACCGCGACGGGCTCGCCGCGGGCCAGTCGTCGTCGGCGCCTCTCGTCGTGCTCGTCGCGGAGGAGTTCGGCGCGCCGCTGCGCGAGACCTTCCGCCGGTACGAGCGGGAGTACGACGTCCGCCCGGTGTCGACCGCCGCCGACGCCGACGCCGAGCTCGCCCGGGCGCTGGCCGAGGGCGTCCGCGTCGCCCTGGTCGTCACCGACGCCCGGCTCCCTGACGCCGAGGACCCCGAGGACGTCGTCGCCGTGCTGCAGCGCTGGCGCGCCACCGTGCCCACGGCCCGGCTGATGGTCGCGGCGAACCACCGCCTCTTCGTGGCCTCGAGCCCCCAGCTGCGGACGTCGCACGCCCGGGGGGAGATGGACGCGCTGGTGCTGCTGCCCCGGGGCCGGCGCGACGAGGAGTTCCACGGCGCCGTGAGCGACCTGCTCTCGGACTGGGGCTCCAAGGACGCGGAGGCGGAGGTCGTGACGGTCCGCGTCGTCGGCGGTGCCGACGACGCCGTCGTGCTCGGCATCCGCGACTTCTGCTACCGGATGGGCATGCCGGCGTCGGTCCACGCGCCCGACTCCGCCGTCGGCCACCAGGTGCGCGAGCTCGCCCGCGCGAACGGCGTCGACGACTCCCCCGAGAGCGGCCGGCCGCTCGTGGCGGCCATGGAGCGCCCGCCGGTGGCGGCGACGTCGGTGCGCGACTTCGCCGCGCTGGTCTACGGGTCGCCGTCGCGGCTGGAGGCCCGCGGCGTGGCCGACCTGTGCGTCGTCGGCGCCGGGCCGGCCGGGCTGGCGGCCGCCGTGTACGGCGCCTCGGAGGGGCTCGCGACGGTGGTGGTCGAGGCGGAGGCCGTCGGCGGGCAGGCGGGCACCAGCTCGATGATCCGCAACTACCTCGGCTTCCCGCGCGGCGTCTCGGGCATGCGCCTCGCGCAGCGGGCCCGCAACCAGGCGCTCGGCTTCGGGGCGGAGCTCGTCACCGGGTGGCAGGCGGAGGGGCTGCGTCTCGGCGCGCCCGGCGAGCCGCACCGGGTGGTCACCGACGGCGGTGAGATCAGGGCCCGTGCGGTGGTCGTCGCGACGGGCGTGAGCTACCGCAGGTTGCGGGTGGAGCCGCTCGAGCAGCTGGTCAACCGGGGCGTCTTCTACGGCGCCGCGCTGAGCGCGGCCCGGGAGATGGAGGGCAAGGACGTCTTCGTCGTCGGCGGGGGCAACTCGGCCGGGCAGGCCGCCGTCCACCTGTCCCGCTTCGCCCGGTCCACGACGATCCTGGTCCGTCGCGAGGGGCTCGGGGCGAGCATGTCGCGGTACCTCGTCGACGAGGTCGAGGCGAGCCCCCGGATCACGGTCACGCCGCACACCGAGGTCGTCGACGGCGGCGGCGACCCGCGCCTGTCCTGGCTGCGCCTGCGAGACAGGCGTGACGGCTCCGAGCGTGAGGTGGGCGCGGACGGGCTGTTCCTCCTCTTGGGCGGTGACCCGCACTGCGACTGGCTGCCGGCCGACGTCGCCCGCGACGACCACGGGTTCCTGCGGACCGGTGGCGACGTCCCGGCCGACGCCTGGGTCGACGGGCGGCCGCCGGCCGGGCTGAGCACGAGCGTCGAGGGCGTCTTCGCCGTCGGGGACGTGCGGTCGGGCTCGATGAAGCGCGTCGCCTCGGCCAGCGGCGAGGGCTCGGCGGTCGTGTCCCTGGTGCACACCTGGCTGAGCACGGCGACGGGCTGAGAAGCCTGGGCTCTCACGGCCTGGGCTGTCGGGCACGGGTCGTCCGCCGGCTGGTCACGATCCGGACGGGTGAGCCGTCGTCGTACGGCAAGCCCACGCCGTGCCGGCGCCGAAGGAGGAGAGCGCGGCCGAGCAGGGCTGCGTCCCGGCGGCTCGTGCGCCTGGGCCGTTCGTCCGCGAGGAGCACCACCGATGTCCGCACCCACCGTGGACGCCGCCCGGATCGCCGAGCACGTGGACCGGCTCGCCGAGAAGCACCCGCCCATCGACCTGGGCACGGCCGACTTCTCGGTCCGGGACGCCCAGGGCGTCCGCGAGCGCTTCGGCGCCTCCCTCGACTACATGGCGCGCGTGGAGATGGAGGTCGAGCGCAACGTCCTCGAGCTTGCGCTCCTGCTGCCCGACGTCGGCGAGACCGACCGGC
Source organism: Pseudokineococcus sp. 1T1Z-3 (assembly GCF_037482365.1). Lineage (NCBI taxonomy): Bacteria > Bacillati > Actinomycetota > Actinomycetes > Kineosporiales > Kineosporiaceae > Pseudokineococcus > Pseudokineococcus sp. 1T1Z-3. The sequence goes on along the minus strand of NZ_JBBHZF010000004.1, from coordinate 108,232 downwards.
GCTTCTACGCCGACGTGTGGAGCCCGCAGGAGGAGCGGCATGGCGTGCTGCTCGACAAGCTCGCGCAGCGGCTCGGGATGCCGCCCGTCGAGGCCAACACCGGTGACGTCCCCGCCCGGGTCCGCGTCCTCGGCGCCCTCGCCCACCTGACGCCGGTGCACGAGGTCGTCCGCCTCCTGTACTACCTGACGGGGGCGGCGACCGAGAAGGCCGCGATGCTCGCCTACACCGCGATGAGCAAGGGGCTGGCGGACATGGGCGAGGACGCCGTCCGCCGCACCGTCGTCGACGCCATCAAGGTCCAGGAGCCCGGGCACTTCGCCTTCTACCGGCTGTCCGCGCAGGAGATGGTGCAGTCCGGCGCCCTGGCGCCGTGGCAGCTGCACCTGGCGCGGGTGCTGCGTTCCAAGGCGTACAGCCTCGTCGGCGCCACGACGGCGGAGCAGCGCACGGGCTTCGGTGGCGTCATCGTCGACCTGGGGCTGGACGAGGACATCGTGCGCAGCGCCCGGGAGGTCTCCCGTCTGGAGACCCAGCTGCTGTGGGCGCACCAGAAGGGGCTCGAGGTCCCCGGTTACGCGCTCAAGGCCTTCCGTGACGCCGCCGCCAGCTACCGCGAGCGCGCGGCCGGCGCGGCCGGCGCGGCCGCCGCGGTCGCCGTGGCCTGAGTGGCCGAGGGCTCAGCTGCAGATTTGTCTTAATGTCTTGACACATCAAGGCATCGAGGCGGATGCTTGGCACCTCGCCACCCTCCGGAGGTCCTCGTGTCAGGTCTCGTCATCTCCCTGCCCCTGGGCCTCCTCCTGGCTGCGCTCGTCGTCGGTCTGGCCCTCCGCGCCTCGGCGCGCCCACCGGTCCCGGCCGCCGACCACCCGCTCGTCCGCACGGCCGCGCGGCGAGCAGGCGCAGCTCGTGCGGCAGGTACGGCTCTCGGCGTCGTCGCGGCAGTCCTCCTGGCCTCGACGGGCACGCTCGGGCGCGGCCCGCTGCTGGCCCCGGCAGCGCTGGGGCTCGGTGTCCTCGCCGGTGTCCTCGTCGGCGAGGCCGTCGTCCGCCCCCGGACGACCGGTCGTCGCAGCGCGACCCTGACGACCCGCCGCCTGCGCGACGTCGTGCCGCGGCCGACGGCCGTGCTGGTCATCACCACCACGGCCTTCCTGCTGACGCTGCTGGCGGTCACGACCGCCGTCGCCTCGCCCGACGACCTAGGTCGGCCCGGGCGCTCCTTGACGGGCTCGTGCACGAGCACGACGACGTTCGGCGTCGGCCCCTGGCCGGGCTCCTACTACAGCGGGCCCTTGGCCGCGGCGGTGCTCGTCGGTCTGCTGGCCGCGGTGCTGGTGCTGCGCCGCGTCGCCGCCCGCCCCGCGGTCGGCGGTACGCCCGAGCTCGACGACGCAGACCACCAGCTGCGCGGCCGTGCCGGTGCTGCCGTCACTGCTGCCGTCGGAGTCCTCGTGAGCGCCTCGCTCGCGGGCGTCCTCGTCTTCGCCTCGATGGCGGCGAGCAGCCACGACTGCCCCAGCGGGCCGTGGCAGGTCTTCACCGCCGTGCTGCTCGTGGCCCTGCCTGTGTCGGTCGCGGTGCTCGGGTGGTGCGGTGCGGTCCTCCTCGTGCCGGGCGGCTCGGCGCGGCGCCCCCGGGTGCCGGCGTGAGCGACGCGCTGCGGGTCGTCGTCGCCGACGACGACCCCACGCCACCCTTCGAGCAGGTCCGTGCCCAGATCGCCGGGCTCATCACCGCCGGGCTGCTGCCGAGCGGAGCGCGACTGCCGCCGCTGCGCCAGCTCGCCGCCGACCTCGGTCTGGCCGTCGGCACGGTGGGTCGGGCCTACCGCGAGCTCGAGAGCGTCGGCCTCGTGGTGTCGCGGCGTGGTGGCGGCACGCGCGTGGCCGCACCCGCCGCACCCGCCGCCCCGAGCCGGACCGGCGCTCGGCTGGAGGCGCTGGCGTCACGGCTCGTCGCGGACGCCCGAGGGCTCGGCGCGGACGACGACGAGGTCGTCGAGGCCGTACGGGCGGCGTTGACGCGTCGTCCGGGCGAGGTCGACCCGGCGCACCCCTGCCGGGCGGAGGAGGCGAGGTCGCGCCCGTCCGCGGCCGACCGCTCGCGAGGGCTCGCCCTGGGGAGCGTGCCGGGCGCCGGCGCTCGTGCCGGGCACGTCGTGCCACCGGGGACGTCAGGTCGGGAGCACGACGACGAAGGCCCCGACCAGGTGGTCGGGGCCTTCGTGGTGCGGAGCGGGTGACGGGAATCGAACCCGCGCTATCAGCTTGGGAAGCTGAAGTTCTGCCACTGAACTACACCCGCACGTCGCCGCCAAAGGGCGGGCGGCAGCGAGCATACCGGCAGGTGCGGGGTGCGCCGGGACGCCCGGGGCCCGCCACGAGGGAGAGGTGCCCGCCTCCGAGGCGGCGACGCCGCGGCCGGCGGGCGGGGCCACGCGGGCCGCTACGGTGACCGCCGTGCTGCTCTCCGACCGCGACATCCGCGCCGAGCTCGCCGCCGGGCGCGTGGTCCTCGAGCCGCGCGACGAGGCGATGGTGCAGCCCTCCAGCGTCGACGTGCGCCTGGACCGGTTCTTCCGGCTGTTCGACAACCACAAGTACGCGGTCATCGACCCGGCGCAGGAGCAGCCCGACCTCACCCGCCTCGTCGAGGTCGGCGCGGACGAGCCCTTCGTCCTGCACCCCGGCGAGTTCGTGCTCGCCTCGACCTACGAGCTCGTCACGCTGCCCGACGACGTCGCGGCGCGACTCGAGGGCAAGTCCTCCCTCGGGCGGCTGGGTCTGCTGACGCACTCGACGGCCGGCTTCATCGACCCCGGCTTCTCCGGGCACGTGACGCTGGAGCTCTCCAACGTCGCGACGCTGCCCATCACGCTGTGGCCCGGCATGAAGATCGGCCAGCTGTGCTTCTTCCGGCTGTCCTCGGCGGCCGAGCACCCCTACGGCAGCGAGCGGCACGGCTCCCGCTACCAGGGTCAGCGCGGCCCCACGGCGAGCCGGTCCTCGCTGTCCTTCCACCGCGCGCAGGTCTGACGCAGCACGCCCCTGCGTGCGTCCCGTGACGACCAGGGAGACGGCGTTGACCGCGACCGCGCTCGAGGCCCTAGCGTCCGAGCGTGGTCATCGCGGCGCCGGTCCCCAGCCGTCCGCGGCGCTGGCCGGCGACGACGTCCGCCGACCGCGCCACTGTCTCGTACCGGGTCTGATGGAGGCTCTCATCGCCCGGG
>NZ_JBBHZF010000004.1:36809-104946 GCF_037482365.1 Pseudokineococcus sp. 1T1Z-3 | reverse complement strand
AGACGTTGCGGAACTGGGTGACCTAGGCGGAGATCGTCCCCCGCAAGCGGGAGGTGCCCCCAGGCCGCTCCCGGCCCGGGACGACGACCGAGGATGGCCGGCGGATCGCTGAGCTCGAGCGGGAGAACCGTGAGCTGCGGCGGGCGAACGACATCGTGAAGACGGCGTCGGCTTCGCCCAGGCGGAGCTCGACCGCCGACTGAAGTAGTCGTCGAGTACATCGACGCGCACAAGGACCGTTCGGGGTCGAGCTTGGGAGGAGCTCTGCGACGGCGTCTGCAGGGTGCTGCAGGCCGCCCCGAGCACCTACTACGCCGCCAAGACCAGACCCCCGTCAGCGAGGTCAGTGAGCGACGCGGTGACCACCGAGGTGATCCGGTGTGTGCACGAGAACAACTACGTCCGTTCCGGCCACCGCCTCCAGGGCCCTCGGCCGTGACAGGAGATTAGCCGCAGGTCGTGCGACTCGTCCTTTCAAGCGACGGTGGTGGTGGCTCGCGGCGTTCGACGGGCCTCGATAGCGGCCACTGTCAAAATGACTGCCGACGTGACTAGGAGCAGAGCGGGAGGCAGAAGGTAAAGGCCCAGGCCGACGATGGTGACGACGCTCCAGGCCAGTGCCAGTGTCGACGCCAGTCCCGTAACGAGGGCTGCTCGCGGGAGGGTTGATCTTCTGGTGGCGAGGAGACTGATGGCTCCGGCGGCGAGCGGAATACCGAGGAGGGCAACCGCGAAGAGTCCGCTGTCACGGACCGCGAATGGCCCGAAGGTGACGATCAACAGCACCACGGCGGCTGTTGCGAGTGCTTCCATCACTAATGCGGCTCTACGCATTCCCATGCCGTCACCCTTCTAAGGTGTCGTGAAGGCAAAATACTAGCTGCCCGTCCCGGACGCGCCCCTTACCTTGCAGGCGGAAGGTGGCGTCGCCCGTATCCCTTCAGCACCGATTGATGGGGGCAAATAAGAAATCGTCTTCCGCCTCGAAGAATTCATCGCCGCAGTTACGGTCCCAGGGGTTCAACGAACCCCCGTAGACGCGCCCGCATCGGTCGTGCTCGCCGCAGTCGTAGGTGTAGGTGTCGATACCGTTGTCAGCTGGTCCGCACTCACCCAGTGAGCCAGAGGAACCGGGTCCGCTGGTGACGACATCGCGGCTCCAGCAACGCTTCGGGCTCACGGCGTCGTAGTAGAGGCTCCGCTTAGCTCGCGTGCACGACATGTACAGGATGCCGTCCTCGTCGGTGCGCTGGCAGGCGGCGGCGGTGGTGGCCGCGGCTTCGCCGTCCTTGGCCGCCCCCGCGGCCAGTTCCTTTGCGTTGTCGCAGGCTGCTACGGCCGCCAACTCTGACTCTATCGTTGCGGGAGAGACCAGCGTCATGTTCGGCTCGGGCATAGTTTTGCTGTCAATTCTGGTGCCGACGGGAGCTGAGGAGAGGAGAGCGACGTAACGTACGAGCAGGTCCACGTGGTCCTTGCCTGCACGTGTGGTACGCGAGTTCGCCACATACTGCTGGTTGAAATTTTCCGCAAGGGCTTCGAGCGCCAAGACGTCGGCTCCGTCGAGCGCATTGCCGTAACCGTTCCGGGTGATAGTCTTCGCAGCGTCGTCGCGCGTGACGCTGAACTTCTTCCCGTTCACCCAAATAGTAGCGCTGTTCTTGGTGGTGCTCACGGAGGCGGCTTCTACGCGCAGCTGGCTGTCAGCGATGTCGTAGGTGCCTGCGGCGGTTCGTGCCGTCTCGGACAGCTGCATGACCGGCGCGCCCGAGCTCAACGTCGGTGCTGCACCCCCCGGCGTGTCCGCCATAGCGGGGTGCTGTGCCGCGAACATCAGGCTGCTGGAGACTGCGAGAGCAAATGGAGCGAGCTTCGCTACAAGTGAAGTGCGCATGATCGACAACCCCCGTGTGTGTCGTGCTTGAGGTGGGTCCGTGGCGTGATGCCGGCTGCGCCAGCACACATCTCATTACCCATTACCTTTGTGCAAAGGAGGGCTTTGAAAGTAGTGCTGAAATTAAGACCTCTCCACTCTTCGCGTCTAGCGGCCCCGGCAAACCGTGACCGAATCGTTACGTGAGTCCGGCCTCTCGCATGCGCAGCTACGGACAGAACACGGCCACCGGTGATGGTCGCCACCAGCGCCATCGTCGAGGCCTGTCGTGGGGTTGGCGGCAGCACCACGCGCGAGGTGGCGGGAGCGATCAGGGTGCTGTTCCGGGCCCGCTGGAGCTGGTGCGAAAGGCGTGTAGTGCCGCGCGGGCGGCGCCGGCCGCCGCGGCGAAGGCGCTGGCGCGCTGGGCTCGCTCGGTCTCGCGGCGCTTTCGGCGGGCGCGGGCTAGGGCGCGAGCGTGGGCTTGAGCGAGCGGCGGCGGAGGTCTGGGAGGGGGAGCGTTGGGGGGTGCCGGCGTCGGTGGTCCAGGCGGCCAGGCGGGAGCGGACCCAGCCGGGGACGTGGCGGGCGGCGGCGGTGTGCGGCCAGGGCGTGCCGTCGGGTCGTTCGTCGAGGGCCCGCAAGGTGTCGCGCGGCGTCCAGCCGGCCAGCCAGAACGGACGCAGCAGCGCGGTGACCCACGCCGGGGGAGGGCCTCCCGCGCCGAGCCGTAGGGGCCTGCCCCTCAGGCCGTCTGCGCCGCGAGCCAGGTGGTCAGCTCGTGGCTGAGCGCGACAGGGGCGTCGACCTGCAGGAGCTGGCCGGCGCCGTCGGCCTCGCGCCACTGGGCGCCGGGGACCAGGCGGTGCAGACGGGCGCCGACCTCGAGCGGCAGCCACGCGTCGTCGGTGCCCCACAGCACCCGGACGGGGAGGCGCAGGTCGGGCAGCCGTCGCTCGTTCTCCACCAGGGACGTCGCGTCGTAGCCGGTGATCTGCCGGTAGCGCGCCGCTCACGCCGCGAGCCGGCGGTGCGCCTGCAGGAGCAGGAGCAGCACCGCCTGCACGACGGCGAGGCCGAGGAACGGGCCTCAGCCGCCGTCGCGCGCGGCGGTGCGCTGGCGCAGCAGGTGGGCCCGCAGGGCCTCGTCGACGTTGCTCAGGAGGAAGAAGAGGCCACCGAGGACGAGGAAGACCCCACCCGCCGCGAGAGCCACCGCAAGGAGCCCGGCCACGGAGTCGTCGACCGTGGCCAGCAGGGTGGCGACGAGGAGCAGGACGAGCCCGCCGACGACCGGACGGGCGCACCCCGGCCTCGGTCCCGCGAGCGGGTCCTCCTCGTCGGGGTCGGCGGGCGGCGGAGGGCCTTCTGGTGCACCGGTCACCTCACCAGGGTGCACTCCATCGCCGACCGGGCCCGGCTCGTCTCGAGCTGCTCGACGGAGGAGCCGTCTGCTCCCGTGTGCACCCGGCCGGTGCCGGCCCGGCGGTGGAGGCCTCCAGCAGCAGGCCGACCTGCTCCGCGCGGCCGGCGGTGGACGCTCGCCGGGCGACTGCTCCATTGGGTGCCTGCGGGAACAATGCCGACGGTCGGGCGCTTGTCGACGCGCGGGTGAGCGACGTCGCCGCCGACGACCGAGACCGATCCTCCAGGAGAGCCGAGCTGTGACCGCCGCCCCCCGCACCCCCACCGAGCACGCCGACGTCCCGCCGGCGAGGAGCGGCCCGCCGCCGCAGGGGCCGCCGGCGCGCGGAGTCGCCCCCTCGCCCGCCGAGGGCAGCCCGGTGCCTGCGGGCGGCCCGCTGCCTGACGTCGGCGCCTCGTGGACGACGGCGCAGCGCGTTCGCCTCGTCGTCGTCCTCGGCGTCCTGGTCGCGCTCGGCCCGCTGACCATCGACATGTACCTGCCGGCGCTGCCCGGCATCCGCGAGCAGCTGCTCGCCACCGAGGCCCAGGCGCAGCTGACGCTCACCGGGCTGCTGGCGGGACTCGCCCTCGGACAGCTGGTGCTGGGGCCGCTGTCGGACCGCTTCGGCCGCCGCACGGTGCTGCTGTCCGGCGTCGTCACCCACGCGCTCGCCTCCGCGCTGTGCGCGCTGGCGCCGACGATCGAGCTGCTGACGGCGGCGCGCGTGCTGCAGGGCGTGGCGAGCGCCGCCAGCGCCGTCGTCGCGCTCGCCATCGTCCGCGACCTCTTCAGCGGTGTCGCGGCGGCTCGGACCCTCTCGCGGCTCACGCTCGTCATGGGTGCGGCACCGATCATCGCGCCGACGCTCGGTGGCCTGCTGCTGCTGCAGACGGGGTGGCGCGGGGTCTTCGTCGCCCTGTCGCTCTTCGCCGTGCTGCTCCTCGTCGTCGCCTACCGGCTGCTGCCCGAGACGCTGCCGCCGGAGCGCCGCCGCGTCGGCGGGGCCGCCGAGGTCGTGCGCACCTACGGGACGCTGGTGCGCGACCGGCGCTTCGTCGGGCTCGTCCTCACGGCCGGCTTCGCCTTCTCGATCATGTTCGCCTACATCTCCGGGTCCGCCTTCGTGCTGCAGGGGATCTACGGGCTGTCCGAGCAGCAGTTCGCCCTGGCCTTCGGGGGTGGCGCGGCGCTGCTCATCGGCGCGACGCAGGTCAACCCGGTGCTGCACCGCTGGTTCCACCCGGTGCGGGTCCTGCACGGCGGGCTCGTCGGCGCCCTCGTCACCACCACGGCCCTGCTCGTCCTCGTCGCGACCGGCACCGGTGGCCTGCTCGGCGTGCTGGTGCCGCTGTGGCTGACGCTCGGCGCCATCGGCTTCGTGCTGCCGAACAGCCCAGCGCTGGCGCTGACCCGGCACGGGCGAGCCGCCGGGACGGCGGCGGCCGTGCTCGGCTGCACGCAGTTCGGCATCGGCGCGCTCGTGGCGCCCCTGGTCGGCGTCGCCGGCGGCGCCCTGGGGGCGGCCGTCGGCATGGCGGTCGTCATGGTCGGCGCCGCGGCGGTGGCCGTCGTGCTGCTGCACGTGGTCGTCCAGCCGAAGGTCCTCGACGACCGCGTGCCCGCCCGGGCGGTGGCCGCCGCCACGTGAGCCGTCGCCCCAGCGGTGGCGGCTCGGGCACACTGGTCCGGCGCCCCCGACGGGGTGAGGAGGGCTGGCCGAGCGGCCGAAGGCGGCGGTCTTGAAAACCGCTGGGCGGGCGACCGTCCCGTGGGTTCGAATCCCACGCCCTCCGCCCTTCGTCGGCCTGCGGCCCACCGGCCGCGCCAGAGGTCCGGCGGTCCCGCCCCCGGCCGGGGGGGTAGGCCGGGCGTCCCTGATACTCACCGGTCGACCGTCCGCCCTCGTGCCTGGAGCTGCTCGTGCCTGCCGCCACCGTCCGCTTCTTCGACCCCGACCGGGGTTTCGGCTTCCTCGCCCTGGAGGACGGTGCCGACGACGTCTTCGTGCACGCCTCGGAGGTGCTCTCCTCTGACGTGCGCGGCGGTGACGGCGCGCGGACTCTCCGCGAGGGCCAGGCCGTCGAGTTCGAGCTGGGCGAGGGGCCGCGCGGGCCGCAGGCCGTGCGGGTCCGCGTCACGGGTGACGTCGCGCCCGACGCCGCTCTCGGGGTGCTCGGCACCGTCGCCTGGTTCGAGCCGACCAAGGGCTACGGCTTCCTCGTCCCCGACGACGGCGGCGCCGAGGTCTTCGTGCACGGGTCCGCGGTCGTGGGGGGCGCCGTGCTCGTCGAGGGGCAGCGGGCGGCCTTCCTCGTCGGCGAGGGCGAGAAGGGCCCGCAGGCCGAGCACGTGCTGCCGCTCGCGGCGTCCTCAGGATCGACCACCGGGCTGGCCGCCGCCGCCGACGACGGGGCCGACGGGACGGTCTCCTGGTTCGACGCGGAGAAGGGCTTCGGCTTCGTCGTCCCCGACGACGGCGGCGAGGACCTGTTCGTGCACGTCCGCGCGCTGGCCGGCGGGCTGGACTCGCTCAGCGAGGGCGACCGGGTGAGCTACGACGTCGCCCAGGGCGACCGGGGCCCGCAGGCCCGCGACGTGCGCGTGGTCGGCGGCGCCGCACGCCCGGCGCCGTCGGGTCGCGACCGAGGGCCACGTGACGCCGGCCCCGCCCGCGGCCGCGGGGCTGGCCCCCAGGGCCGGGGCAGGTCGGCCTCGCCGTCGCGGGTGCCGGCCCGCGGGGGCGAGGGCGTCGTCGCGCGCTTCGACGCCGACCGCGGCTTCGGCTTCATCCGGCCGGACTCCGGCGGCGACGACCTGTTCGTCCACGTCTCGGTGCTGCGGGGCGCCGTCGCCCTGGGCGAGGGCGACCGCGTGCGCTTCGCCGTGCGGCAGAGCGACCGCGGGCCGCAGGCGGACCGGGTCGAGGTGCTGTAGCACCTCCGGTCGCCGCCGCGGCCGAGCAGGAGCGGACTGGCACGCCCGCGTCTGGCACGCTGGCGGTGGCGCCGACGCCGGCGCCGCCGGCCCGGGGGCCGGTCCGCCCGAGGTGCCCCTCCGGCGCCGCTCGGAGAGGCTCGCGCGCATGCTCGTCGCAGGGATCGACTCCTCCACGCAGTCCTGCAAGGTCGTCGTCCGTGACGCCGGGACGGGCGCGCTCGTCCGCTCCGGCCGAGCCGCGCACCCGGGCGGCACCGAGGTCGACCCGCAGCGCTGGTGGGAGGCGCTCCACGAGGCGGTCGAGGACGCCGGCGGCCTCGCCGACGTCGGCGCCGTCGCCGTCGGCGCCCAGCAGCACGGCATGGTCTGCCTCGACGCCGACGGCCAGGTCGTCCGACCGGCGCTGCTGTGGAACGACACCCGCTCGGCCCAGGCCGCCGCCGACCTGGTCGCCGAGCTCGGTGACGGCGACGCGGGCACCGGGCGGCAGGCGTGGGCCGAGGTCGCCGGCGTCGTGCCCGTCGCGAGCTTCACCATCACCAAGCTCCGCTGGCTGGCCGACCACGAGCCCGACAACGCCGCCCGCGTCGCCGCCGTGGCGCTGCCGCACGACTGGCTCACATGGATGCTCGCCGGTGGCCCCGAGGCCGGTCTCGACGCCCTGACGACCGACCGCGGGGACGCCAGCGGCACCGGCTACTACAACGCCGCGACGGGGGAGTACCTCCCCGACCTGCTGCGCCGGGCGCTGCGCCGCGGCCCCGACGAGGAGCTGCCGCACCTGCCCCGCGTGCTCGGCCCCGCCGAGAGCGCCGGCCGCGGCGCCAGGGGCGGTCTCGCGCCCGACGCCGTGCTCGGCGCCGGCACGGGCGACAACGCCGCCGCGGCCCTCGGGGTCGAGGCCGTGCCGGGCGACGTCGTCATCTCCCTCGGCACCTCCGGCGTCGTCTGCGGCCCCTCGGGCACCGCGCCGAGCGACCCCAGCGGCATCGTCGCCGGCTTCGCCGACGCGACGGGCCGCCAGCTGCCGCTCGTCTGCACGCTCAACGCCGCGCGGGTGCTCACGGCGACGGCCGACCTGCTCGGCGTCGACGTCGGCCGGCTGTCCGACCTCGCCCTGGAGGCGCCGTCCGGCGCCGGCGGCATGGTGCTCGTGCCCTACCTCGAGGGCGAGCGGACGCCAGACCGCCCTGGCGCGACCGGCGCGGTCCACGGGTTCACCCTGGCGACGGCGACGCCCGGCCACCTCGCCCGCGCGGCCGTCGAGGGCCTGCTGTGCGGCATGGCCGACGGCGTCGACGCCCTCGTCGGGCAGGGCACCCGCGTCGACCGGGTCGTGCTCGTCGGCGGGGGGCCCGCTCGGAGGCGGTGCGGCGCCTGGCGCCCGTCGTGCTCGGCCGGCCCGTGGTGGTCCCGCCGCCGGGGGAGTACGTGGCCGACGGCGCCGCGCGCCAGGCCGCCTGGGTCGCCTCCGGGGCCGACGAGCCGCCGACCTGGGGCACCCCCGACGGCGAGGCCACCACCTACGACGCGCCGCAGGACCCCGCACCAGGCCGCGCCGTGCGCGAGCGGTACGCCCAGGTGCGCGACCTCACAGACGCCTGAGCCCCCACGGGGCGTCGCGGTAGGGCACCCTGGCCGGCTCTGCCCGCCGGCCCCAGGGAGCCCCAGCATGATCCTCGCCCACGACGTCGCCGGCGCCGGACCGCTGCTCGTGCTGCTGCACGGCATCACCGAGAACCGGCACACCTGGGACCCGGTCGACCTGACCGGACGCAGCACCGTCCTGCGCGTGGACCTGCGCGGCCACGGCGAGTCCGAGCGGGTCGGGCCCTACGACCTCGACACGCTCGCGGACGACGTCGCCGAGACCGTCGCCGCCGTCGCCGGCAGCGAGGTGCCGCTGCTCGTCGGGCACTCCATGGGCGCCGTCGTCGCGCACGCCTACGCGCTGCGCCACCCGGCGCGGGCCGTCGTCAACGTCGACCAGCCGCTCATGCTCGTCCACGCCCAGGAGGGCTTCCAGGCGATGGAGCCTGCGCTGACCAGCGAGGCGTTCGCGCCGACCATGGAGGCGCTCATGGGCCAGCACGCCGGCGCCCTGGCGCCGGAGGAGGCGGCGCGCGTCGCGGCGCTGCGCCGTCCCGACGCCGAGGTCGTGCTGGGCATGTGGGACGCCGTCCTGCACTCCACGCCGTGGCAGCTGGGCCGGCTCGTCGACCGGCTCACGGCCTTCCCCGCCGGTGTGCCCTACCTGATGGTCTGCGGCACCGACCTCGGGCCCGCGCACACCGCGTGGATGCGCGAGCGCATGCCGACCGCGCAGGTCGAGACGTGGTCCGACCCGCCCACCCACTACCCCCACCTGGCGGCACCGGGACGCTTCGTCGCCCGGGTCCGGGCGCTGGAGCACGAGGTGGAGGCCTCCGCGCGGCTCTGACGACGTCGGGCCCCAGACGTCGGCCGCGCGGCGGGAACAGCCTCTGGACCCTCGCCGTTGGCGCAGGTACCCCACCGGGGTACGGTGTGCGGACGCGACGACGGAGGAGGCCGCCCGTGGCTGCCGACGAGATGGGCGCGGCGCCGGACGTCGTGGCGACGGACGGCCTGACGACCGACGGTGGGGCGCAGGCCCCCGGCTACATGCAGCAGAAGGAGGAGTACCTCCGCCGGCTGCGCCGGATCGAGGGGCAGGCCCGCGGCCTGCAGCGGATGGTCGAGCAGGAGAAGTACTGCATCGACATCCTCACGCAGGTCTCCGCGATGACCCGGGCGCTGCAGAACGTCGCGCTCGGGCTCGTGGAGGAGCACCTGGCCCACTGCGTCCACGACGCCGTCGCGACGGGCGGGCCCGAGGCCGACGCGAAGGTCCGCGAGGCCTCCGCGGCCATCGCCCGCCTGGTCCGCAGCTGACCCTGCTGCTCGACCGGCCACCACCTGGACCTGCTGGAGGACACGAGATGCGCACCACCACCTACACCGTCACCGGGATGACCTGCGAGCACTGCACCCGCTCGGTCACCGAGGAGGTCGAGGAGATCTCCGGCGTCACCGACGTCCAGGTCGACCTGGCTTCCGGGCGCCTGGTCGTCACGGCGGCGGACGACGTCACCGACGCCGCCGTCGCGGGCGCCGTCGAGGGCGCCGGCTACGCGCTGGCGTCGTCGTGAGCGGCGCGACCGGCGACCGGCCGCTGCGGGCTCTCGGCCTCTTCGGGCTCGTGCTGGCCGCCGCCCTGGTCGGGGGGCTCGGGCTCGGCGCCGCGGTCGGCCCCGTGCAGCCGCCGGGCACCGGCTCCGGCGCCATGTCGCACCCCTGACGCCGCGGCTGACGACGCCCAGCCCTCGGCCCGCTCTCGCCCTCGGGCCGAGGACCTCGAACCCCTTCTGCGGAGCGGCTGCGCAGCAGCCACTCCCACCCGGCGACCCGTCGGGTGATGTCTTGGAGGTCGCCATGACCCGTCGCAGCAGCGACACCACCAGCCCGTCGGCGAGCGCTCGCGCGGGCACGGCCGACGCCGTCCGCGCCGGCAGCTCAGGGCGTACGGGTGGTGCAGGAGCCAGAGACGGCGTCAGCGTCGACCTCGCCATCAGCGGCATGACGTGCGCCTCGTGCGCCGGGCGGGTCGAGCGCAAGCTCGGCAAGCTCGACGGCGTCAGCGCCACGGTCAACTACGCGACCGAGCGCGCCCGGGTCGAGGCCCCGGCGGGCACCGACCTCGCGACGCTGCTCGCCGCGGTGGAGTCGGCGGGGTACACCGCGACCGAGCACCGCCCCGAGGTCGTCGAGGAGGAGGACACGCTGGCGCCGCTGCGCCGGCGGACGCTCGTCTCGGTCGCCCTCGCCGTCCCCGTCGTCGCGCTGGCCATGGTCCCGGCGCTCCAATTCTCTGCCTGGCAGTGGGTCTCGCTCGCCCTCGCGCTGCCCGTCGTGCTCTGGGGCGGCTGGCCCTTCCACCGTGCCGCCGCGGTGAACCTGCGGCACGGCGCCGCGACGATGGACACGCTGGTCTCGGTCGGGACGCTCGCCGCGCTGCTCTGGTCCCTCTACGCGCTCGTGCTCGGCACGGCCGGGCAGATCGGCATGACCCACGGCTTCGTGTGGCTCGCGGGCGACGCCGACGGCAGCGGGGCGATCTACCTCGAGGCGGCGGCCGGCGTCACGGCCTTCGTGCTCGTGGGCCGCTACCTGGAGGGGCGCTCGAAGCGCAGTGCCGGCGCCGCGTTGCGGGCGCTGCTGGAGAGCGGGGCCAAGGACGTCGCCGTCCGGCGCGAGGTCGACGGCACCGTCCGCGAGGTGCGCGTGCCCGTCGAGGAGCTGGCCGTCGGCGAGCACTTCGTCGTCCGGCCGGGGGAGAAGGTCGCCGCCGACGGCGTCGTCGTCGACGGCTCCTCCGCCGTCGACGTCTCCGCCCTGACCGGCGAGCCGGTCCCGGCCGAGGTGGGTCCGGGCGACGAGGTCGCGGGCGGCGGCGTCAACGCCGGCGGCCGGCTCGTCGTGCGCGCCGAGAAGGTCGGGGCCGACACCCAGCTCGCGCAGACCGCCGCCCTCGTCGAGCGCGCCCAGGAGGGCAAGGCCGACGTCCAGCGGCTCGCGGACCGCGTCTCCTCGATCTTCGTCCCGGTCGTCGTCGGGCTCGCCGTCGCCGTCCTGGGCTTCTGGCTCGGCGCGGGCGCGGGGTGGGCGACGGCGCTGACCGCCGCGGTCGCCGTCCTCATCATCGCCTGCCCGTGCGCCCTCGGGCTGGCGACGCCGACGGCGCTCATGGTGGGCACCGGGCGTGGCGCGTCGATGGGGATCGTGGTCCGCGGGCCCGAGGTGCTGGAGCAGACCCGCCGCGTCGACGTCGTCGTGCTCGACAAGACCGGCACGGTGACCACCGGCCGGATGTCGCTCGCCGACGTCGCCCCGGCGCCGGGGCAGGACGCCGGCGAGGTGCTCCGCCTGGCCGGCGCGCTGGAGGCCGCCTCCGAGCACCCGATCGCCCGCGCGATCACCGCTGCGGCGCAGGAGGCCGCGGCGCAGGAGGGCCTCCCGGACGTCACCGGGTTCGCCTCGCGCGACGGGCTCGGCGTCGAGGGCTCGGTCGAGGGCCGCGCCGTCGTCGTGGGACGGCCGCGGCTCCTGGCCGAGCGGGGGCTCGCCGTCGACGCGCTGGACGCGGCGCGGGCCGAGGCCGAGGCGAGCGGGCGGACGGTCGTCGCCGTGGGGTGGGACGGCGCCGTGCGAGGGCTGCTCGTCGTCGCCGACACGCTCAAGCCGACGTCGGCCGACGCCGTCCGCCAGCTGCGCGCCCTCGGGCTGCGGCCCCTGCTGGTGACCGGGGACCACGAGGCGGCCGCCCGCGCGGTGGCCGCCGAGGTGGGCGTCGAGGAGGTCGTCGCCGGCGTGCTGCCCGCCGGCAAGGTCGACGTCGTGCGCCGGCTGCAGGAGCAGGGGCACGTCGTCGCGGTCGTCGGGGACGGCGTCAACGACGCCGCGGCGCTGGCGCAGGCCGACCTGGGCCTGGCGATCGGCACCGGCACCGACGTCGCCGTCGAGGCCTCCGACCTCACGCTCGTGCGCGGAGACCTGCGCTCGGCCGCCGACGCCGTCCGGCTCTCCCGGGCGACCCTGCGGACGATCAGGGGCAACCTGCGGTGGGCCTTCGCCTACAACGTCGCGGCGATCCCACTGGCGGCGGCGGGCGTGCTGACGCCGATGGTCGCCGGCGCCGCGATGGCGCTGTCGTCGGTGTTCGTGGTGACGAACAGCCTGCGGCTGCGCCGCTTCCGCTCCCGCTCCGGCGCGGTCTGAGCCGGCCTCGGCCTGGGGACGGGCGGTGGAGAACCGGTGGGTGGGCGGGGGACGCGCGGGGGACGGCGTGTGGACGACGTCCGACACGCCCGACACGACATCTGGGGGTCCTTGCGCTGGTCGGCCCCGGATGTAGTGTCGGGGGCGCTGGAGGTCAGGCCGGTCCCCGCCGCTGGACGAGGGGTCGACCGAGGCAGCAGGAGCCTCGGGAGGCTCCGTGACCTGCCTCTGGTGCACGCGCCGGCCGGCGCGTGCGTCCGGGCCCCGCAGGCGGTCCGCGACGGCGCAGCGCACCCTGGTGCGAGGGCGTCGACGCGCCCTGCGGCCCAGGCACCCGGTCCGCGAGGAGGAGCCCGAATGACCCAGACCACCGACCGGCCGGCGGCCGCGACGAGCGGCCCGGCAGGCACGCACCCGACCCGTATCGCCGTGCTCAAGCGCGACGGCGGCGTCGCCCCCTTCGAGCCCGCGAAGATCTCCGCGGCGATGCGTGCGGCCTTCCTCGCCGTCGAGGGCCAGGGCGCCGGCGGCAGCAGCCGGGTGCGCGAGCTCGTCGACGTCCTCACCGGCCAGGTGGTCACGTCCCTCGAGCGTCGCTACGGCGCGGGCCGGTCGGTCGACGTCGAGGAGATCCAGGACCAGGTGGAGCTGGCGCTCATGCGCTCGGGCGAGCACCGCGTCGCCCGCTCCTACGTCCTCTACCGCGAGGAGCACGCCCGCCTGCGCGCGGCGGCGGCCTCCCTGCCGGAGCCCGACGACGCGGTGCGCTCCGGCGCCGAGCTGCCCCAGCTGCCGGGTGGTGCGCGGATCCCCGACCTGCAGGTCACCGCCGCCGACGGCACCCGCAGCCCGCTGGACGCCGACCGGCTGCGCCTGGTCGTCGGCGAGGCGTGCGCGGACCTCGACCCGGCCGTCGACGCCTCGGCCGTGCTCGCCGAGACCGTCCGCAGCCTCTACGACGGCATCACCGCCGCCGAGCTGGCCCAGGCGCCCGTCCTCGCCGCCCGCTCGATGGTCGAGACCGAGCCTGACTACAGCCGCGTCAGCGCCCGGCTGCTCCTGGACGTCCTGCGCGCCGAGGTGCTCACGCTGCTCGCCGGGCAGCCGCAGCAGGCCAGCCAGGCCGAGATGGCCGAGCGCTACCCGGCGTACTTCGCCGACTACGTGCGGCACGGCGTCGCCGACGAGCGCCTCGACCCGAAGCTGCTCGAGTTCGACCTCGAGCGCCTCGGGGCCGCCATCCGCCCCGAGCGGGACCTGAACTTCACCTACCTCGGGCTGCAGACGCTCTTCGACCGCTACTTCCTGCACACCCGCGGCGTGCGCTTCGAGCTGCCGCAGGCCTTCTTCCTGCGCGTGGCCATGGGGCTGGCGCTGGAGGAGGACGACCGCGAGGCCCGCGCGATCGAGTTCTACGAGAAGCTCTCCAGCTTCGACGTCATGTGCTCGACGCCGACGCTCTTCAACGCGGGCACCGTGCGCCCGCAGCTGTCCTCGTGCTTCCTCACGACCGTCGAGGACGACCTGGACTCCATCTACTCCGGCATCCGCGACAACGCGCTGCTCGCCAAGTTCTCCGGCGGCCTCGGCAACGACTGGACGCCGGTGCGCGGCACGGGCGCCCACATCAAGGGCACCAACGGGGAGAGCTCGGGCATCGTCCCGTTCCTCAAGGTCGCCAACGACACGGCCATCGCCGTCAACCAGGGCGGCAAGCGCAAGGGCGCCGTGTGCGCCTACCTCGAGACGTGGCACATCGACGTCGAGCAGTTCCTCGACCTGCGCAAGAACACCGGCGACGACCGGCGCCGCACGCACGACATGAACACGGCCAACTGGGTGCCGGACCTCTTCCTCCAGCGGGTCGAGGCCGACGGGCGCTGGACGCTGTTCTCCCCCGACGAGGTGCCCGACCTGCACGACCTCTACGGCACCGCCTTCGCTGAGCGCTACGAGCACTACGAGGCCGAGGCCGACGCCGGCCGGATCAGCGTCTCGCGCACCGTGCGGGCCAAGGACCTCTGGCGCCGGATGCTCACGATGCTCTTCGAGACCGGGCACCCGTGGATCACCTTCAAGGACGCCTGCAACCTGCGCTCGCCGCAGCAGCACGCCGGTGTCGTGCACTCCTCGAACCTGTGCACGGAGATCACGCTCAACACGAGCAAGGACGAGGTGGCCGTCTGCAACCTCGCGTCGATCAACCTGGCCCAGCACGTCACGCCCGAGGGGCTCGACGTCGAGAAGCTGCGCCGCACCGTCCGCACCGCGGTGCGGATGCTCGACGACGTCATCGACATCAACCTCTACACGATCCCGCAGGCGGAGAACAGCAACCGCCAGCACCGCCCGGTCGGCCTGGGCCTGATGGGCTTCCAGGACGCGTTGTTCACCCTCGGCCTGCCGTACGCCAGCGAGGGGGCCGTCGACTTCGCCGACACGAGCATGGAGGCGATCAGCCACGCGGCGATCAGCGCCTCGGCCGACCTCGCCGAGGAGCGGGGCGCCTACGCCTCCTTCCCCGGGTCGCTGTGGAGCCAGGGCGTGCTGCCGCACGACTCCGTCGCCCGCGTCGCGCAGGCCCGCGGCGGCGACCTCGACCAGCCCGTCACCGAGCGGCTGGACTGGGGCTCGCTGCGCGAGCGGGTCAAGCGCGTCGGCGTCCGCAACAGCAACATCATGGCCATCGCGCCGACGGCGACCATCAGCAACATCGTCGGCGTCAGCCAGTCGATCGAGCCGCAGTACCGCAACCTCTACGTCAAGGCGAACATGAGCGGCGACTTCACCGTCGTCTCCACCTCGCTCGTGCGGGCCCTGAAGGAGCGCGGGCTCTGGGACGACGTGATGGTCAGCGACCTGAAGTACTACGACGGCAGCCTCGGCGCCGTCGACCGGGTGCCGGCCGACCTCAAGGCGCTGTACGCCACCGCCTTCGAGGTGGACCCGCACTGGCTGGTGCGGGCCGGCTCGCGCCGCCAGGTGTGGATCGACCAGGCGCAGTCGCTCAACCTGTACGTGCTGGAGCCCAACGGCCGCACCCTCGACGAGCTGTACCGGGCGGCGTGGCGCAACGGGCTCAAGACGACGTACTACCTGCGCAGCTCCAGCCGCACGCACGTCGAGAAGTCGACGCTGCAGGGCACCGACGGCCGGCTCAACGCCGTCGCCGTGGCGCCGGCGGCCCCGGCGGCCGTCCCGACGCCCAGCCCGGCGCCGCCCGTGGTGGCCGCCCCGACGACGGTCTCCGCCGTCGTCCCGACCGGCGCGCCGCAGCCCGCGGCGTGCTCCATCGACGACCCCGAGTGCGAGGCCTGCCAGTGACTCTCGACTGGGACGACGCTCCCGCCCCCCAGCCCTTCGCCCCGACGACGACGCCCGTCCGGCCCTCCGTGCCCGGGGCGCGGACGTCCGGGGACGTCACCGCGACGCCGGCCGACCTGCCGGGCGTGCCGCAGCCGTCCGTGCCCGCCTCGGGCGAGACCGCGAGCAGCGGCCTCGGTGAGATCGACCGCAACGGCGGCCGGGTCGAGGTCTCCGAGAAGCGGATGATCAACGGCCGCGCCGACGTCAACCAGCTCCTGCCCATGAAGTACACGTGGGCGTGGGACAAGTACCTCGCCGGGTGCGGCAACCACTGGATGCCCACCGAGGTGTCCATGCAGGCCGACATCGCGCTGTGGAACAGCCCGGGCGGGCTCACCGAGGACGAGCGGCTCATGCTCAAGCGCAACCTCGGCTTCTTCGCCACGGCCGAGTCGCTCGTCGCCAACAACATCGTGCTCGCGGTCTACCGGCACCTCACCAACCCCGAGTGCCGCCAGTACCTGCTGCGGCAGGCCTTCGAGGAGGCCGTGCACACCCACACCTTCCAGTACATCTGCGAGAGCCTCGGCCTGGAGGAGGGCGAGCTCTTCAACATGTACCGCGAGGTGCCCTCCATCGCGGAGAAGGACGCCTGGGCGCTGCAGTACACCCAGGCGCTGGAGGACCCGGACTTCCGCACCGGGACGCCGGAGACCGACACGCAGTTCCTGCGCGACCTCATCGCCTTCTACGTCATCTTCGAGGGCATGTGGTTCTACACCGGCTTCGCGCAGATCCTCTCGCTCGGCCGGCGCAACAAGATGGTCGGCATCGCCGAGCAGTACCAGTACATCCTGCGCGACGAGTCGATCCACCTGAACTTCGGCATCGACACGATCAACCAGATCAAGGCGGAGAACCCCCACCTCTGGAGCGCGGAGTTCCAGGAGGAGGTCCGCGGGATGCTGACGACGGCGTGCGAGCTGGAGGTCGCCTACGGCCGCTCGACGATGCCGCGGGGCCTGCTCGGCCTCAACGCCGACCTGTGCGAGCAGTACATGCACTTCATCACCAACCGCCGTTGCGGCCAGCTGGGCCTCGCGCCCGTCTACCCGGCCGTCGACAACCCGTTCCCGTGGATGAGCGAGGTGATGGACCTGGGCAAGGAGAAGAACTTCTTCGAGACCCGGGTCATCGAGTACCAGACCGGCGGCGGGCTCAGCTGGGACTGACCCCTTCCCGAGCACCGACGACGACGGCCCGCCTCCCGAGGGAGGCGGGCCGTCGTCGTCCGCGGCGAGGCGGTGCGCAGACCCGGCCGTGCACGGTCGGGTCTGCGCACCGCTGCCGCATCAGGGCAGCTGGGCGAGCACCTGCGCCGTCGTCGGCGTCGCCGCGCCGCAGTTGTGGGGCAGCAGCGCCAGCGCCCGGGCCATCGGGCACGTGTTCGTCAGCGCCGAGACCGTCAGGCCCGCGGCGACGCCGCCGGCGAGCAGCCGCGCGGCCGGGACCGCGAGGCCGACCAGCATCCCGGTGAGCACGAGGGAGCCGGCGGCCAGGCGCACCTGGCGGTCCATCGCCCAGCGGGCGCGGCCCTCGACGACCGTGCCCCCCGCCGACGCGACGTCGGCCGTCCCACCGCCGAGGACCTGCAGCGTCGCCCCGGTGCCGGCGGCGACCAGCAGCTGCCGGGCGCGCTCAGCCCGCGCGCCTGCGGCGCACATCACCACGACGTCTCCGCGCAGCCGGGCGGCGACCGGGCCGGCGTCCCGGGTCAGCAGGTCCAGCGGCACGTTGACGGCGCCCTCGACGTGCGCGCTCTCGAACTCCGCCGCGGACCGGACGTCGAGCAGCGTCACCGGTCGCTGCCGACGCAGGTCCGCGACCAGCCGGGCGGCGTCGGTCCGCGTCGCGCCGGGGGTGCGGGCGGCCGGGACGGTGGCGGTCATGGGGTTGGCGGTCAGGGGGTTGGCGGTCAGGGGGCTGGCGGTCATGGGGGTGACGGTCGTCATGGTTCTCCTCGCTCGGGATCTGACGTGAGGAACGAGGCGTGGCGGGGCGCCCTTCCGCCGTCCCGCAGGGCGGGACGACCGTGCCGTCAGCGGCCGGGCCGCCGGCGACGGCTGAGCACGGCCGCCACGACGGCGCCGGCCACCAGGGCGGCGGCGACGACGAGCACGACCGGCAGCCACGGGACGTCGCCGCCCGCGGCGGTCTGCTCGGTCTCCTCGACGGTCGCGCCGCTCTGGGTCGGCGTCGGCGTGGCGGACGGCGTCGCCTCCTCCGTCGGGCTCGCCGACCCGGGCTCCGTGGGCGCCGGTGCAGGCTCGGTCGTCGGCACCGCGGCGTCGGCGGTGTCCACCGAGAAGGGCACCTCGCCGCTGATGGGGTGCCCGTCGGAGGAGGTCACGCGGTAGACCACGCGGTACTCACCGCTGGCGAGGTCGGTCGTCACCGGCAGGACGACGTCCCGCCCCTCGACGGCGGTCTGCGCCTCGGCGACGACGTCACCGCCGGCGTCCTGCAGGGCCAGGACGGTGCCGATCTCCTGCACCTCGGCGGAGAAGGTGAGCACCACCTGGGAGGGGGCGGCGTCCAGCACCGCACCGGCCTCGGGGTCGGAGCCGACGAGCCGGTCGTGCGCGGAGGCGCTGGGGGCGCCCACGAGCAGGAGGCCGGCGAGCAGCGCGAGCACCGCGGCGGCCGGGGCGGCCAGGCCCGCCCGGCGAGCGGTGCGGGTGGGCGTGGTCGGGGTGGTCATGGGTCCTCCGGAGGTGCGGTGGCGGGTGCAGGGCGGTGCGGGCTGGGTGGTGCGTGGGCCGGCGTGCTCAAGCCCCGAAGAGCCTCTCCCCGAGGACCTCGCCGGGCCGGGCGCCGCCGGGGACGGCGAAGACGGCCGAGCCG
Source organism: Pseudokineococcus sp. 1T1Z-3 (assembly GCF_037482365.1). Lineage (NCBI taxonomy): Bacteria > Bacillati > Actinomycetota > Actinomycetes > Kineosporiales > Kineosporiaceae > Pseudokineococcus > Pseudokineococcus sp. 1T1Z-3. The sequence continues at coordinate 86,722 of NZ_JBBHZF010000004.1, read as the reverse complement.
ACCGCCGTCGTCCACTGGTTGAGCCGGTCCGCCTCGTCCAGCCTGCGCTGGACGGGCACGAGCTGGCGCACGGGGTCGGCCTGGTAGGTGACGAAGAGGAGCCCCGAGTCGCTGAGCTGCCCGGGCGGGGGCGCCTCGTCGTAGTTGTACGCCCGGCGCAGGAAGCGCTCGGCCGGGTCGTCGGTGCGGGCCCGGCGGACGTGCGCGGCGACGTCGATGACGGGCAGCCCCAGGTCGTCGGTGGCCTCGAGGTCGGGCTCGTCGTGCTCGCGCGTCCCCGTGAGGGGGGAGCCGTCGGACTGCCGCCGGCCCATGACGACGTCGCGGGCGTGGGGGTCCAGCTCGTCCCACGTGTCCAGGTGCATGGCGATCCGCCGGACGACGACCGAGGTGCCGCCCGCGAGCCACGCCGGGGCGTCCTCCCCGTGCCAGACGAGCGCGTCGTCCCGTCCGGGGACGAGGTTGGTGGTGCCGTCGACCTGGCCCATGAGGTTGCGCATCGTCGTCCCGGGCGCCGTCGTACCCGGCGCCCGGCGGAACCCGCGCTGCACCCAGCGGACCCGGGTGTAGGCCCGCGCCTCCTTGACGAGCAGGCGGACGGCGTGGCTCACGGCCACCTCGTCGTCGGCGCAGACCTGCAGCAGCAGGTCCCCGCCGGACCAGGTCTCCTCGAGCCGGTCGTGGGTGAAGGACGGCAGCGGCGCCAGCCAGGTGGGCCGCTGGTCCTCCAGCCCGGCGGCGGTGAAGACGCCGGGCCCGTACCCCACGGTGACGGTGAGGGCGGCGGGGACGGCGGCCAGCTCGGGCTCGGTGTCGGTGAGGCCCGGCCTGCCGTCCATGAGCCGCTCGACGTCGTCGGTCCAGACGGCCATGAGGCGCCGTAGGGCGACGCGGTCGACGCCGCCCGCCAGGTCGAGCGCGACGAAGGCGGCCGCGGACGGCGGCGGCGTGGCCACCCCGGGCTGCCGCTCGCCGCGGAAGGTGGTGCGCACCTGGCCGACGGCGTCCGGGGCGGGCGGCTGCTCCTCGGGGCGGGTGCTCGCCCACGCGGCTCGGCCGCCGAGCGCGGCGACCGCGCCGCCGGCGGCCGCCGCGCCCCCCGAGAGGAAGGCGCGGCGGCCGAGCCGGTCGCGCGAGGTCACTGGTCTGCCTCGCCGCCGCCGTCCATGTCGCCGCCGTCCATGCCGCTCATGCCGCCGGAGTGGTCGTCACCGCCGACGTACTCCTCCTGCGCCCCCGAGAAGGAGCGGGCGGGGGCCGTGACGTCGAGGGTCGAGCCGTCCTCGGCGGTCAGCGTGAGCGTGACCTCCTGGCCGGGCTGCAGGGGCTCGAGCAGGTCCATGAGCATGAGGTGGTCGCCGCCGGGCTCCAGGACGTGCGAGCCGCCGGCGGGGACGACGAAGCCGCCGTCCTTCTCGCGCATGACCATCGCGCCGTCGGCCATCGCCATCTCGTGCAGCTCGGAGACGCTGCTCGCGGGGGAGGAGACGGCGGTGATGCGCACGTCGGCGTCGCCGGTGTTCTCCAGCGTGCCGAACGCGGCGGTCATGCCCTCGTCGGCGGCGACGACCCACGGGTCGAGCACCTCGAGGACCTCGGCGGAGCCGCTGGCCCCGTCGTCCTGGGTGGCGTCGTCCTGGGTGCCGTCGTCCTGGGTGGTGGCGGGGGTCGGGTCGGTCGCCGGCTCGTCGGCGCCGCAGCCGGCGAGCAGGCCCGCTGCGCCCAGGGCGAGGGCGGCGGGCAGGGCGAGGCAGCGGCGAGTGGTGCGGGGCAGGGAGGGGCGAAGGGTGCGCATGGGGTCTCCAGGGCGAGGAAGGGGTGCCCGCGGCGGCCGGTGCTCGTGCCGGCGAGCCCGGTGACGCGCCGTCGGGGCGGGGGGAGGGAGGTGTCTGCGGCAGCGGGCACGTCGACGTCCGACGACCGGGTCCCGGCCGCGAGAGCGGAGGGACGCACGGGCCGCACGAGGCAGAGCCGCGGGCGGGTCTCGTCAGAGGGCGTCGTGGGGGTCGGTCAGGCCGCTGCGGCGGCGACCGGCGGGCCGCGGTGCGGCCGGGTCGCGACGACGTCCGCGAGCCCCGCGGGCAGGCGCCGGCGCGGTGTCGCGCGCACGCCCGGTCGCCGGCCGAGGACGGGGAGGTGGAGCAGGACGGCGAGCCCGGGGAAGAGCCGCACGAGCCAGGCGACCGCACGGGCCCACGCACGGTCGGCGTGGACCGCGGCGAGCGCCGTCACGAGCGTCGCGACGGCGTGGGCGGCGAGCATGAGCGGCGAGGCCAGGTCCGTCGACGCGTGCGCCGCACCGGTCGAGACCGTGCCCACCAGGACGCCGCCGTGCACGTGGCCGGCCGGCACCTGCCCCGTGGCCGTCGGGACGGCGAGCACGGCGAAGGCGCTGTGCAGCGCCACCTGCCCGAGGGCGAGCGCCGGGACGAGAGTCCGCAGGCGCAGCCGCCGGCGTCCGAGGGCGCTCGCGGCCGCGAGGGTGACCGACGTCAGCAGCAGGAGCACCAGCGGCGCGGGCAGCGCGCCCCCGCCGAGCACGTGCGCGCCGGCGGCGAGCGACAGGACGAGGCCGGCGAGCAGGACGGCGCGCACCCGCGCCAGCGCCCGCTCGTGCCGCTCGTCCACCCCGTCAGGCTACTGGGGCGTCCGAGGCCAGGGTGCTCGGTCCTCCACCCACCAGGGGCGAGCCCGCGGGAGTCCCCGGGCCGGCGTCTCCCGTGCGGCCCCGCCGGGTCCCTAGCCTTCGTCGGTGACCCCGACCCCCGCCGCCGCCGCGGCCACCACCCGCCCGTCGGTGCCGCTGAGGGTCGTCAACGCCCTCCTGGGCGTGCTCTCCCGCCCCCCGCGGGACGCGGCGGCGGCCGAGCGCTCACGCCTGGTCAGCCAGCGGCGGGGCCCGGCCCGGCCGGGGTGGGCCGTCCGTCGGGCCTGCGACATCTCCCGCTCGACCCTGGCTGGGCTGCCCGTCGTGACCGTCGCCCCGCGTGGGCGCACCCCCTCCTCCGTCCTGGTGTACGTGCACGGCGGTGCCTACGTCGGGCCGCCGCTGTCGCAGCACTGGGACCTCATGGCGGCGCTGGCGAAGGAGGCCGACGCCACGGTCCTCGCCCCGCTGTACCCCCTGGCGCCGCAGGGGACGGCGGCCCCGGTGGTCGCCGCGATGGTCGAGCTGCACCGGGAGCTGCTCGCCCGCGACGGCGTCGCCCCAGCCTGGGCGGGCGACTCCGCCGGCGGCGGTCTCGCCCTGGCGACCGCCCTGGCCCTGCGCGCGGCGGGGGAGCCGCTGCCCCCGCACCTCGCGCTGCTCGCGCCCTGGGTCGACCTCTCGCTGCGCAACCCGGGCATCGCCGCCTTCGCCGGCCGGGACCGCCTGCTCGACGTCGCGGCCCTGCGGCACGACGGCGACCTGTGGCGGGCGGGGCTGCCCGTCGACGACCCCCGGGTCAGCCCGGTGGTCGCGGACCTGCAGGGGCTGCCGCCGCTGACGGTCGTCGTGGGCACCCGCGACCTCTTCACCCCGGACTGCCGCCTCCTGGCGGAGAGGGCCCGGGCCGCCGGGGTCGACGTCGTGCTGGAGGAGTACGCCGAGGGCTTCCACGTCTTCCCCGCCGTGACGTGGCTCCCGGAGTCCCGTGCCGCGCGCCGGACCGTCGTGCGGCGGCTCACGGCGAGGACCTGACGGCCGCTCGGGTGGGCCGTCCCTGCTGCACGTGCGCGTCGAGGCACTCGACAGTGGCCGACGGCAGCCCTCTCTCATGCCACTGTCGAGCCGTCCACGTCGTCCACCTGGGAGGCCCGTCATGACGAGGGCTGGCTCCCGAGGACGCTGGGAGGACCACCGCGAGCGTCGCCGCGACAACCGGCGGGCGAGACGGGAGGAGCGGCGGGCGGGCCGCCCCCGGCACGCCGGTCCACCGAGCGGGTCCGAGCTGCTCGGCTGGCGTCTGGGCGACCTCTCGGACACGCCGTGGTGCCGGGGGGCGTTGGTCGCGGCTGCTCTCTACGTCTTCCTGGTCGGCGCCTCCGGCCTCGACTTCTACGGGTACCGGGGAGAGCCGGTCGAGACGACGGTCGTGGTGTCGGTCGAGATCTCCGGCACGGAGCGGGTCTCCTGCGGGCGGTCCTTCGAGGACGGGTGGGCCGAGGTCGTCACGTACGAGTCGCTGACGACGCGTCCGGGCTACCCCGACGTCTTCCGGTCCGTGACGTGCCCGGGGACGGAGGAGCAGCCCGGCGACGAGGTCACCGTGGTGCGGACGGGCGTCGGCGACGAGTACGTGTTCCCGGACCCGCTCGTCACCTACTGGCAGTGGCTCACCTGGCCGATCCCCTTCGCCCTCGTCGTCGGGCTCGTGGTCACGCTCGGCTTCGTCGTCCGAGAGGAGTGGTACGCGACGAGGTGGGCCGTGCGGCTGGCGGACGAGCGGGCGACGGAGGCGGCGGAGGAGCGCTCCGTCGAGGCGGCCGTCCGCCGGGTCGAGCTGAGGCGGCGAGGGGCTCGCATCCCACGTCCGCGCGCGTGAGCCGTCCCCCAGGGGGCGTCCGCCGGCGGCGTGCGGGTCGAGGACGCGTCCGACGGCGTCGTCGACCCACACGCCTCCGGCGCTCCGACGGGCGGCGCTCAGCCGAGCAGTGACGTCGTCGCCGGGTCCTCCTCGCCGTCGTAGTACTGCGCCAGGACGGCGCGGAAGACGCCGGCGTCCTCCCCGGAGGCGTCGGCGGCACGGGCGAAGAGGGTCGTCGACGAGCGGACCTTGAGGGCGTCGACCGGGCCGACGACCGCGACGGGGTCGGTGCCGGGCAGGGCGGCGAGGGCTGCGGCGCAGGCCCGCAGGCGCGGCCCGAGGAGCGGGTGGGCGAGGTAGGCCTGAGCCTCGTCCAGCCCGGAGATCGCGTAGTGCTGCGCCGTGGGCGAGGAGCCGAGGCCGAGCTGTGGCAGGACGAACCAGATCCAGTGCCCGCGCTTGCGGCCGGCCCGCAGCTCGGCGAGGGCCTGCTCGTAGGTCCCGCCGTCCTGGGCGTCGAGGAAGCGCTGCAGGTCCGCCATGGCTCGATGCTGGCGCACGCAGCCACCTCGGGGGCTACGCCGCGACGTCCCGCTCGGGCGCCGGCGCCATGAGGACGGCGACGCCCGTCGTGACCGGGATGGCCAGGACGAGGCCGATGGCGCCGACGAGGGTCCGCACGACCTCGGTGCCGACCTCGTCGGTCGTGGCCACCTCCAGCAGCGGACGGCCGTAGACGCTGACGAGCAGCAGCAGCGTCAGCGCCGAGCCGGCGTAGGCGAAGATCAGCGTGTACATGCTGGAGGCCACGTGGTCGCGGCCGACCCGCATGGCCGAGGCGAACAGCCGGCCCCGCCCGGCCTCGGGGCTCGTCTCGCGCAGCTCCCACACGAGGCTGGACTGCGTCACCGTCACGTCGTTGAGCACGCCCAGGCCGGCGATGACGAGGCTGGCCAGGACGACCCCCGACAGCGAGATCTCCGGCGCGAGCACGGACAGCGAGACGTCGTCCTCGAAGGCCGTCCCGGTCAGCCGCGCGCCGCCGGTCGCCCAGACGCCGATGCCCGCGGTGAGCACGAGGCCCACGAGGGTCCCCAGCAGGGCCGACGTCGTGCGGACCGAGATCCCATGCGCGAGGTACAGGACGACGACCGCGACGGCGGCCGACCCGACGACCGCCACGGCGAGGGCGTCCTCGCCGGCCAGCAGCGCGGGGACGACGAAGCGCAGGAGCACGAGGAGGCTGATGAGCGCGCCGAGCACGGCGGCGACCCCGCGCCACCGGGCGACGGCGACGACCAGCAGCACCAGGACGACGCCGAGCAGCGCCAGCGGGACGCCACGCTCGTAGTCGACGAAGACGTAGGAAGGCACGCCGCCCTCCCCGGGCCCCTCGAGCAGCTGGACGCCGTCGCCCGCGCCGATGCCCGTCTCGTAGACGGTGGGGCTGACCTGCACGCCGACGACGACCCCGCCGGCCAGCCGCACGGACACGTCGCCGCACGGACCGACGGGGATGGGGTTGCCGTCCTCGTCGAAGGCCTGCGCGTCGCAGTCGAACGGCTCGACGGCGGTGACGGTGCCACTGACGAGCTCGGCCGCCGCCGGCTCGCCCGCCGCCGGCACACCCGCGCCCTGCGTCGGCCACAGCACGACCAGGCCCGCGAGGACGGAGGCGGTGACGAGACCGACGAGCACCGCGGAGACGGCGACGACGCGCCGGCTGCTGCGCAGCGCCTGCTCGTGCCTCGGGGCAGGGGTGGGGGGTGGGGTCGACGTGGTCGGGGTCGTCTCGGGCTTGGGCACCTCCCCATCCTGGGCGCGGCCGGTGGTAGGTGCGGAACCCCCCGACGGCATCACACCTCCTCCGCTCGTGATGAGGTAATGCTCTATCTCATAATCTCGCGGCGGGCTCTTCTGGGCTTCCCCGGTCGATGCCGGTCCCCGTGCTCAGACCGGCGCGCGGTTGCCCGCGTGCCGGGCGTAGACCACGGAGCCGACGAGGAAGAGCCCGCTGCCGGCCATGAGGACGGCGGTGAGACGGGTGAGGCCGGGGGCCTGCACGCCGGCGAGCCCGAGCGCGGCGACGAGCAGCAGCGCGGCGGCGCAGCCGAGCGCCCACAGCGCCGAGGCGCGGCGTCGCGCGACCTGGCGCATGCCCGCCTCGGCGCGGTTACGGGCGAAGCCGAGCGGCCGCTTGGCCCACGCGAAGCGGCTGGACAGCACCGCGAGGCCGGCCGCGACGAGGATCATTCCGGGGCCCGGCAGCACGAGCAGGGCGACGCCCGTGAGGGCGAGCACGCCGCCGACGACGGCGACGACGACGGTGGGCATCGTGACCTCCCTCAGGGCGCGGACGCCGTCGGCGCCCGGTCCGCACAGCCTGCCAGCCCGACGCCCGGCGTCCCCCGGCCGCCGCCCGGTCCCGGCGGCGCCCGCACAGCGAGCGCACAGGACCTGCACGGACAGCGGAGAGCCGGAGGGTCCACAGTTCACCCATGGCCACAGCGACAGCCCGCGGGACCCTGCAGCGCCGGGACGGCAGCCCCCTGCGCGTCCTCGTCGTCGACGACGAGCGCAACCTCTGCGACCTGCTCTCCATGGCGCTCAAGTACGAGGGCTGGGCGGTGCAGACCGAGGGCGACGGGCTCGGCGCCGTCCGCGCCGCCCGCTCGTGGCGCCCGGACGCCGTCGTGCTCGACGTCATGCTCCCCGACATCGACGGGCTGGAGGTGCTCCGCCGGATGCGCGCCGACGGCGCCGACGTGCCCGTCCTCTTCCTCACCGCCAAGGACGCCGTCGAGGACCGCGTGGCGGGGCTGACGGCCGGCGGGGACGACTACGTCACCAAGCCCTTCAGCCTCGAGGAGGTCGTCGCGCGCGTTCGGGGGCTGCTCCGGCGGACCGCGGCGGTGGGCGCCGAGCCCGACAGCGTCCTCGTCGTGGGCGACCTCACGCTCGACGAGGACAGCCACGAGGTCACCCGTGCCGGGCAGGAGATCCGCCTGACGGCCACCGAGTTCGAGCTGCTGCGCTACCTCATGCGCAACCCCCGGCGGGTGCTGTCGAAGGCGCAGATCCTCGACCGGGTGTGGAACTACGACTTCGGCGGCCAGGCGAACGTCGTCGAGCTCTACATCTCCTACCTGCGCCGCAAGATCGACGCCGGCCGCGCCCCGATGATCCACACCATGCGTGGCGCCGGGTACGTGCTCAAGCCCGCGGCGGTGGACGCCGGCCCCGCGTGATCAGCGAGAGGGCCCGCGGGGGCCGCCTCCTCACCCGCGGCCGCCCCGGCCGGGCCGACGGCGGCGTCCCGGCGACGACGACGCGCGGCCGCGCCCGGACCCTGCGTGGCCAGCTGCTCCTGGGGCTGAGCGCCGTCCTCGTCGTCGTCCTGCTCGTCACCGGGGCGGTGACCCTGCTCGTGGTCGACCGCGTCCTCGTCGGGCAGGTCGACCAGCAGGTGCAGCAGGACGCCGCGCAGATCGCCCGCGCCCTCGACGCGACGGGCGGCGGCCCGGGAGCCGGGCCCGGGGGCGACGACGACGGCGACGTCGACCCGTCGGGCCCCGCGTCCTCCGGCACGTCCTCGGGGGCCGGCCCGGGTGGTCCCCGCGGCCCTGGCGCGCGCGAGGGGCTCAACTTCCTGCTGTTCGGCCTGCCCGTCGGGTCGCTGGGCGCGCGCGTGCAGGACGGCGCCGTCACGGCCGCGACGCTGGACGAGAGCTCGCAGGGCTTCCCCGACGTCGACGCCTGGTCGGCCGCGGAGGCCTCCGCGCTCGCGGACGTCGGGGCGGCGCCCGGCGGGGGGCCCGTGACCGTCGACGTCCCCGGCCGCGGCGACTACCGCGTGGTCGCGACCTCGGCCGGCGGGGACCAGGTCCTCGTCGGCCAGCCGCTCTCCGAGACGACCGGCGTCGTGCGCCAGCTCGCCGTCGCGGTGGTGCTGCTGGCCGCCATGGGCTTCGTCGTCGCGGTGGTCGCCAGCCGGGTCGTGCTCGACCGGGGGCTGCGTCCCCTGCGCAGGGTCGCGGCGACGGCGACGCGCGTGTCCCGGCTGCCGCTCGACCGCGGCGAGGTCGACCTGTCCGTCCGCGTCCCTGTGCGTGACACCGACGCCCGGACCGAGGTCGGCCAGGTCGGGGCCGCCCTCGACCGCCTGCTGCTGCACGTGGGGGCGGCGCTCGCGGCCCGGCACCGCAGCGAGACGCAGGTGCGGCAGTTCGTCGCCGACGCCAGCCACGAGCTGCGCACGCCGCTCGCCTCGATCCGCGGGTACGCCGAGCTGGCCGGGCGCCGCCGCGCGGAGGTCCCCGAGGAGGTGGCCCACGCCGTGGAGCGCGTGCAGTCCCAGGCGCTGCGGATGACCGGGCTCGTCGAGGACCTGCTGCTGCTCGCCCGCCTGGACGCCGGCCGCCCGCTCGACCGCGAGGAGGTCGAGCTGCCGCTGCTCGTCGTCGAGGCGGTCAGCGACGCGCAGGTCACCTCGCCCGACCACCGCTGGGTGCTCGACCTGCCCGGGGGCGACGACGACGGGCGCGAGGAGGCGGTCGGGGAGCGCGCCCCCGACGGCCAGGACGGCGAGGAGCCGCTCGTGGTGCCCGGCGACGCGGCCCGGCTGCACCAGGTGCTGGCGGGGCTGCTCGCCAACGCGCGCACCCACACCCCGCCCGGCACGACGGTGACGACGCGGCTGCGGGCCACCCCCGCCGGCGCCGAGGTGGTGGTCGAGGACGACGGCCCGGGCATCGACCCGGGCGTGCTGCCGACGGTCTTCGAGCGCTTCGCCCGCGCCGACACCTCCCGCTCGCGCGCCGCCGGCAGCACGGGCCTCGGGCTCGCCATCGCCCACGCCGTCGTCGAGGCGCACGGCGGGGTCGTCGACGTCGAGTCCCGTCCCGGCCGCACCGCCTTCCGCGTCCTCCTGCCCTGGGAGGGGACGCCCAGACCGACGCACCCGTAGTTGTCGCGTCGACCAGAAGTGACGTAGGCTCGTCGCGTCAGTAAGGGTCGCGTCGACCACAAGGGGGCGCCGTGGTGCAGGGTGGACCGGTCGCGGTCTCCGTCGCCGTGTCGACGGTGATCTTCACCCTGCTCGAGCACGACGGCGCCCTGCGGCTGCACCTGCCGCTGGTGCGGCGCACCCGCGACCCCTTCGACGGCGCCTGGGCCCTGCCCGGCGGCTGGATCGGCGAGGGCGAGGACCTCTCCCTGGCCGCCCGGCGCACCCTCGCGGAGACGACGGGCCTGCGCCCCAGCTACGTCGAGCAGCTGTACACCTTCGGCCGCGCCGACCGCTCGCCCACGGGGCGCGTCGTCTCCGTCATCTACTCGGCGCTGGTCCGCAGCCCCGAGGCCGCGCGCGTGGCCGAGGTGCACAACGTGCGCTGGGTCCCCGTCGACAAGGCGTGCGGCCTGGCGTTCGACCACGACGACGTCGTCGCGTACGCGCTGTTCCGGCTGCGCGCCAAGGTCGGCTACGCGCAGGTGGCGGTGCACCTGCTGGGGGAGTGCTTCACCCTCGGCCAGCTGCGCGAGGTGCACGAGGCCGTGCTCGGGCGCGAGCTCGACCCGGCCAACTTCCGCCGCCGCGTCGTCGCCTCCGGGGCGGTCGAGGCGACCGACGAGCACCTGACCGGCGGACGGCACCGACCGCCGCGGCTCTACCGCGCCGTCGTCCCCGAGGGCGCCGCGGGCCCGTTCGAGACGACGGAGGGGCCGGCCGCCTAGACCACCGCCGCCCGCCCCCGGCAGCCGGCGCAGGCCCCGCGCAGCACTGCCAGCACGCACGACGAGCACCAGCCAGCACCACGAGACGCGGCCGACACCGCGTCGAGGAGGACCGATGACCACCACGCCGCTGCAGCTCCGCCCCCTCCCGCGCACGTCCGACGAGTCCACCGCCCGCCTGGGCGCCGCGGGCGAGAGCCTGTGCGACCCCGCGCTCGCCGAGGGGCCCTGGGCGATGGACGCCGTCCCGGGCCTGCCCGAGCCCGAGCCCGTCTACGGGCCGGGCAGCTCGAACCACGACGTCGCGCCGCCGAGCACGCCGGTGCAGCGCCGCATCCCGCAGGAGTACCGCAGCGCGCCGGTGGCCGAGCTGGAGGCGCGGATCGCGGCGGCCAAGGAGGCGCTGGGGGACCGGCTGGTCGTCCTCGGGCACTACTACCAGCGCGACGAGGTCGTGCAGTTCGCCGACTTCGTCGGCGACAGCTACCAGCTCGCGCGGCAGGCCAGCACGACGTCGGCCGACCACGTCGTCTTCTGCGGCGTGCACTTCATGGCCGAGACGGCCGACCTGCTGACCTCGCCCGAGCAGAGCGTCGTCCTGCCCAACCTCGCCGCGGGCTGCTCGATGGCCGACATGGCCGACCTCGACAGCGTCACCGCCTGCTGGGAGCAGTTGGAGGCGGTCTACGGCACCGAGCCCGACGCCGAGGGCCGCGTGCCGGTCGTGCCGGTGACGTACATGAACTCCTCGGCGGCGCTCAAGGCCTTCTGCGGCGACCACGGCGGCATCGTCTGCACCTCCTCCAACGCCGCCGCGGTGCTGGAGTGGGCCTTCGAGCGGGGCCAGCGGGTGCTCTTCTTCCCCGACCAGCACCTGGGCCGCAACACCGGCTCGGCGATGGGCGTGCCGACCGAGCGGATGCCGGTGTGGGACCCGCGCCAGCCGCTGGGTGGCAACGACTCCCAGACGCTGCACGACGCCCAGGTGCTCCTGTGGCGCGGGTGGTGCTCGGTGCACCAGCGCTTCACGACGGCGCAGGTGGAGGCCGCCCGCGCGGCCGACCCGGACGTGCGCGTCGTCGTGCACCCCGAGTGCCCGAAGGAGGTCGTCGACGCCGCCGACGAGGCGGGCTCGACGCAGTACATCGAGCGCGTCGTCCGGGAGGCCGCGCCCGGGTCGAGCTTCGCCATCGGCACCGAGATCAACATGGTCAAGCGGCTCGCGGCCCAGTACCCCGACCGCACGGTCGCCTGCCTCGACCCCGTCATCTGCCCCTGCTCGACGATGTACCGCATCCACCCCGGGTACCTCGCGTGGGTGCTGGAGGCGCTCGTGGACGGCGAGGTGCTCAACCAGGTGAGCGTCGACGAGGGCGTCGCGCAGTCCGCCCGGGTGGCGCTGCGGCGCATGCTCGAGGTGCAGCCGTCATGACGGCCGCCGACCACGCGACCACTGATCCCGCGACCACTGACCCCGCGACCGCCTCGGGCGCACCGGTGCTCGTCGTCGGGACGGGCGTCGCCGGGATGACGACGGCGCTCGGCCTGCGGGCCCGCGGCGTGGCCGACGTCGTCCTCGTCACCAAGACGGCGTGGGACGGCGCCTCCGGCGGCGGCAGCACGGCCTGGGCCCAGGGCGGCGTGGCCGCGGTGACCGGCGCGGACGACGACGTCGCCCTGCACGTCGCCGACACCCTCGCCGCCGGTGCGGGCGCGTGCGACGAGGACGCCGTGCGGGTGCTGTGCACGGAGGGGCCGGTGCGGGTCGTCGAGCTCGCCGAGCGGGGGCTGCGGCTCGACGGCGCCGAGGCGGCCGCCCCGGTCGACCCGGCGCTCTGGCGCCGCGGCCTGGAGGCGGCGCACTCGCGCCCCCGCGTCCTGCACGCCGGGGGGGACGCGACGGGCGCGGCCATGAGCGCCGCCCTCGTCACGGCGGTCGGGGCCGCGGGCATCGCCGTCCGCGACCGCACGGCGCTCGCCGGCCTCGTCGTCGAGGACGGCCGCGTGGTCGGCGCCGAGCTGCTGGGCGACGGCGAGGGCGTGCAGCCGGTGGCTGCCCGGGCCGTCGTGCTGGCGACCGGCGGTGCGGGGCAGCTGTCCTCGTGCTCGACCAACCCGCCCGAGGTGACCGGTGACGGCCTCGCCGCGGCGTGGCTCGCCGGCGCCGTCGTCGCCGACCTCGAGCAGCTGCAGCTGCACCCCACGGTCGCCGCGACGGCTGCGCCCTTCCTCGTCTCGGAGGCCGTGCGCGGCGAGGGTGCCGTGCTGCGCGACGAGGAGGGCCGGCGCTTCCTCGCCGACCCGGCCTCGCCCCTGCACGACCCCCGCGGGGAGCTGGCGCCGCGCGACGTCGTCGCCCGCGCCGTCGCGGCCGTCGTCGCCCGCCAGGAGGGCCGGCCCGTGCTGCTCGACGCGACCGCGCTCGGAGCCGCGCTGCCGCAGCGCTTCCCGAGCATCCACCGGATGCTCGCGGCGGCCGGCGTCGACTGGACCCGCGAGCCGGTGCCGGTGCGGCCGGCCGCGCACTACTGGATGGGCGGGGTCGCGACCGACGTCCGCGGACGGACGAGCCTGCCGGGGCTGTGGGCCGTCGGCGAGGTCGCGCGCACCGGGGTGCACGGCGCGAACCGGCTGGCGTCGAACTCGCTGCTGGAGGGGCTCGTCTTCGGCGACCGCGCTGCGGCCGACGTCGCGGGCGTCCTCGCCGGTGGCGAGGCCGCGCCCGCGCCGGCCCCGGGCCTGGTCGAGGAGCTGACCTTCTCCGGCGTCCCGGACGTGCCGAGGGCGCAGGTGCAGCAGCTCGTCGACGAGCACGCCGGGCTGCTGCGCGACGCGCACGGGCTGGAGCTGGCCGCGAAGGCCCTCGACGGGTCGCCGCTCGCCGCTGGCCCGCCGGCCACCCACGCCGAGCTGGAGGACCGCTCCCTCGCCGTCTGCGCGCGCCTGCTGGTCGCGTCGGCGGCGCGGCGGCCGGAGAGCCTCGGTGCGCACTTCCGCTCCGACGCGGCCGGGTGCACCCCGCGCGGCGCGGACCACCCCGTGGTGCTGCGGAGGGCGTCGTGAGCGCGCCGGTGGTCGACGCCCCCGCGCCGCCGACGGGCGTGCGGCGCGGCGGCCTGCGCGCGGGCGACGTCGGCGCGCTGCCGGTCGCCGCGGTCGAGGCCGTCGTCGCGGCGGCGCTGGCCGAGGACGCCCCGTGGGGGGACGCGACGACCGAGGCGCTGCTCGGCCCGGACGCACGGGCGACCGCGCGGCTCACGGCCCGTGAGCCGGGGGTCCTCGCCGAGCTGGGCGTCCTCGACGCCGCGGTGCGGCAGGCCTCCGCGCTCGCCGACCCGGTCGGGGCGCCGACGCCGACGGTCCGACGACTCGTCGCGGACGGCGAGCACTTCACCGCCGGGCAGGTGCTCGCCGAGGTCGAGGGCAGCGCGCGGGCGGTGCTGCGCGCCGAACGGGTCGCGCTCAACCTCGTGCAGCGGCTGTCGGGGGTGGCGACGTTGACGGCCGCCTTCGCCGCCGAGGTGGAGGGCACGGGCGCGCGCGTCGTCGACACCCGCAAGACGACGCCCGGCCTGCGGGCCCTGGAGCGGGCGGCCGTGCGCTGCGGCGGCGGGCACAACCACCGCACGACGCTCTCGGACGCCGTGATGGTCAAGGACAACCACCTCGCCGTCCTGACGGCCGACGGCTGGGACGACGCCGTCGTCACCGCCGGGCTGCGCCGGCTGCGGGACTCGTTGCCGCACACCACGACCGTGACGGTCGAGGTCGACCGGCTGGATCAGCTCGACGCCGTCCTCGCGGCCGGCGTGGACGTGGTCCTGCTCGACAACATGACGCCCGAGCAGCTGCGCCGCGGCGTCGCTCAGGTCGCCGGGCGGGCGCTCGTCGAGGCCAGCGGGGGCGTGCGGCGGGAGACGGTCGGGGCGGTCGCGCGCACGGGCGTGGACCTCGTCTCGGTCGGGGCGCTGACGCAGGCGGCGCCGTGCCTGGACCTGGGGCTCGACGTCGTCGTGGAGCGTCCGTGATCTACCTCGACCACGCGGCGACCTCACCGCCGTCGCGGGCGGCCCTCGAGGCGCAGTGGCCCTACCTGACGCAGGTCTTCGCCAACCCCTCCAGCGCCCACGAGCCCGGGCGGGCGGCCCGCGCGGGGCTGGACGCCGCGCTCGCCGAGATCGCCGGCGTCCTCGGCTGCCGCCCGGGCGAGGTGGTGCTCACGAGCGGCGGGACGGAGGCCGACGACCTCGCGCTGCTCGGCGTGGCCGCCGCGGCCCCGCGCGGGCGGCACGTCGTGACGACGGCCGTCGAGCACCCCGCGGTCCTCGAGGCGGCGCGGGCTCTCGGGAGAGGCGCCCTGGGCGAGCCCTTCCGGGTCGACGAGATCGGGGTCGACGGCGACGGCGTGCTGGACCTCGCCGCGCTGGAGGCGGCGCTCACCCCGCAGACGACGATCTGCTCGGTGATGCTCGCCAACAACGAGGTCGGCACGGTGCAGCCCGTGCGGGAGGTCGCCGCGCGCTGCCGTGCCGTCGGCGTCCCGCTGCACGTCGACGCGGTGCAGGCGCCCGGCCAGCTCGACGTGCGGCTGGACGTCCTCGGCGCCGACCTGCTGTCGGTCTCGGCGCACAAGCTCGGCGGGCCCCGCGGCGCCGGCGTGCTGGTCGTCAGGGGGGCGGTGCCGCTGGTGCCGCGCATCCACGGCGGGGGGCAGCAGCGCGGACGGCGCTCGGGGACGGTCGACGTCGCGGGCGCGGTCGGGACGGCGACGGCGCTGCGGCTGGCCGAGGAGGGTCGCGCGACCGGCGGACCGCGGCTGGCCGCGCTGCGGGACCGGCTGGTCGCCGGTGTGCTGCAGACGGTGCCGGGAGCGGTGCTGACCGGCCCGCCGGTCGACGCCGTCCTGGCCGACGGCTCACCGGCGCGCCTACCCGGTCACGCGTCCTTCGTCTTCCCCGGCCTCGGCGGCGAGACGGTGCTCGCCGAGCTGGAGGAGCGTGGCGTCGTGTGCTCCTCGGGCTCGGCGTGCGCGGCCGACAGCGACGACGCCTCGCACGTCCTGCTCGCCTGCGGCTTCGGCGAGGACGCCGCCCGCACCGCGGTGCGGCTGACCCTCGGCGCGGGCACGACGTCCGAGCAGGTCGAGGAGGTCGTCGCGCTCGTGCCCGAGGCGGTCGCCGCCGCCGGCGGGGCTGCGCTCCTCGCGGCCTGAGCCGGCGTCCGTCGTCCGTCCAGCAGCGCTGCGGGGGCGCTCAGCCGCCTGTCCGCTGAGGCGTCAGCGGCGGGCGCCCGCGACGAGCTCCTCGCTGACGTCCCACAGCGCCCGGGCGTCGTCCGCGTCCAGCGCGTGCGGCAGCACGCCGTGGATGCCCTGCAGCTCCTCGACGACCTCGGCCTCCTGGCAGTCCTCGAAGTACCGGCCGCCGACGCCGGCCACGAGCGGGGAGGTGGCGAGGAACACCGACGTCGCCGCGCCCTGCTCGGTCGACTTCATGGTGAACGCGCCCGACTCCTCGGCCTGGCGCGACTGCTCCAGCGCGGCGGCCCGCTGCTCCTCGCTCCAGTGCCGCTGCAGCGGCGTCCAGATGCCGCCCGGCATGAGGGCGTTGGCGGTGATGCCGTCGTCGGCCCAGCGCCGGCTCGCCTCCACGGCGAAGAGGGCGTTCGCCGTCTTCGACTGGCCGTAGGCCAGGTTCGGGTCGTACGGGCGGCGCTCGAAGAAGAGGTCGTCGAGGACGACGGGCGAGGCGGCGTGCCCGCTGGAGGAGACGACGACCACCCGGGCGTCACCGGCCGCCGCGAGGGCGTCGTGCAGACCGGTGGCGAGTGCGAAGTGCCCGAGGTGGTTGGTGCCCATCTGGGTCTCGAAGCCCTGCGCCGTCCGGCCCTCCGGGGTGTCCATCACCCCCGCGTTGTTGACGAGGACGTGCAGCGGGCCCTCCCACGCCGCGACGAAGGCGTCGACGGAGGCGAGGTCGGCCAGGTCGAGGGCCGCCACGTGGACGGCGTCGTCGCGACCGCTCGTGCCCCGGATGTCGGCCGCGGTGCGCTCACCCGCACCGGTGCTGCGGACGGCGAGCGTGACGTCGGCGCCGGCGTGCACCAGCGCGCGGGCCGTCTCGACGCCGATGCCGGAGGAGGCCCCGGTGACGACGGCGCGACGGCCGGTGAGGTCGACGCCCTCGACGACGTCGAGGGCGGTGGAGGTGGCGGTGAAGGGGCTGCTGATCCGCGTCACGCCACCACAGTAACCAACTAGTTAGTCACCCGCCAGGGATGTCTAGGGTGGTGTGGTGAGCAGGGACGGGGAGGCGAGCCGGCGTCGGCTGCTCGACGCCGCGACCGAGGAGTTCGCCGAGCACGGCCTGGCGGGGGCGCGCGTGGACCGCATCGCCGCGGCCTCCGGCGTCAACAAGGCGCAGATGTACGGCTGGTTCGGCTCCAAGGACGGGCTCTTCGACGCCGTCTTCGACGACCAGCTGCACCGGATCGTCGACGTCGTCCCCTTCACGGCCGAGGACCTGCCGGGGTACGCGGTCCGCCTCTACGACAGCTACCTCACCGCGCCCGGCCTCATCCGCCTCGCGA
Organism: Pseudokineococcus sp. 1T1Z-3; assembly: GCF_037482365.1. Taxonomy (NCBI): domain Bacteria; kingdom Bacillati; phylum Actinomycetota; class Actinomycetes; order Kineosporiales; family Kineosporiaceae; genus Pseudokineococcus; species Pseudokineococcus sp. 1T1Z-3. The sequence goes on along the minus strand of NZ_JBBHZF010000004.1, from coordinate 69,893 downwards.
GCTGGCACCGGCTCGAGCGGGTGCGCTCTGGCCCGCTGCTGCGTCAGGGCACCGAGGTCTGGACGGACCCCAAGCACGCCAGCATCCTGCGCGCGCAGGAGGCGGGCCGCGTCGTCGCCGACCTCGCGCCCGAGGACGTCTACGCCCTCGTCATCGCCCTGGCCGGCACGTGGTCCCCCGTGAGCGGGACCTTCGTGGCCACGAGCGGGGACCCCGACACCGACCACGCCCGACGGCGGGCGGGGCTGCGGCAGGCGGTCTCCCGGGCCTTGGTGCCCTGAGCGCCGGCTGGTGGGCTCCGCGTCAGCCAGGTCGGCGGGCCCCGCCGGACGCTCGGGCTCGCGCCGGCCCGGCGTGGGCGCGCTGGAAAGGGACGCCCTCCGGGGCGCCCTGGCCGTGAAGGGTGTTGCGCCAGAGGCGTCCGCGCAGGCCTGCGCCGTCGCCACCGAGGACCAGGACGGGCCCTTCTGCCGACCTGCTGAGCCCGGGCGGCACCGCCACGTCCGTGGTCCGGGACGGGACACCTGGGCGGCCTCGTCGACGTCGCCGACGAGGCCGCCCAGGCGCCGGACGGGGGCGTCGCTCAGGGGCGGACGGCGACCTTGAGGGCCTCGCGCTGGTCCATCGCCGCGTAGGCGGAGGGCGTCTCCTCCAGGGAGACGGTGCGGTCGAAGACCGCACCCGGCTCCAGGCGGCCGGCGACGACGTCGGGCAGCACGTCCTCGAGGTAGGCGCGCACCGGCGCCACGCCCCCGGCGAGGCGGACGTTGCGGCTGAAGAGCGACGTCCCGCCGATGGGTGCCTCGTCGTACTGCGGGACGCCCACGCGGCTGATGACGCCGCCGGGGCGGACGGCGCCGACGGCCATGTCGTAGGCGGGACGCAGCCCCACGGCCTCCAGCACGACGGGCGAGCCCTGACCCTTCGTGAGCTCCTTCACCTTGGCGACGCCCTCGTCCCCGCGCTCGGGGATGACGTCGGTGGCTCCCCACTCCCGCCCCAGGTCGGTGCGGGCGGTGTGACGGCCCATGAGGATCACCGTCTCCGCCCCGAGGCGGCGGGAGGCCAGGACCGCCGAGAGACCGACCGCGCCGTCGCCGATGACGGTGACGGTGCTGCCCGGGCCCACCCCGCCCATCACAGCCGCGTGGTGGCCGGTGAGGAAGACGTCCGAGCAGGCCAGCAGCGACGGCAGCACGGGGCTGTCCTCGGCGACGTCGACCGCGACGAGGGTGCCGTCGGCCCACGGCACCCGGATGGCCTCGGCCTGGGCGCCGCCCACACCGGGCATGCCGACGCCGTAGATGCCGCCGTGCTCGCAGGAGGTCTGCAGGCCGTCGCGGCAGAAGTCGCAGGTGCCGTCGGAGAAGACGAACGGGGAGACGACGAAGTCGCCCTTGCGGACGGTGCTGACGTCCGAGCCGGTCTCCTCCACGACGCCGACGAACTCGTGACCCATGGCGGTGCCCTGCTCGCTGTCGGGCTTCGAGTGGTACGGGTGCAGGTCCGACCCGCACACGCAGGCGCGGACGACGCGCACGACGGCGTCGGTCGCGTTCTCCAGGCGGGCGTCGGGGACGTCCTCGACGCGCACGTCGCCCGCGCCGTACATGAGTGCTGCTCGCATGGTGGTGCTCCTTGTGCTCGTGGGGTTCGCGCGGACGGGGTGGGCTGGGTGTCCTCGGCCGGGTCGGCGATGGCGGCGCCGGGCCCGGGGCTCCTCGTCCGGAACTCGACGATTCGACCTCCAGGACGGCGTCTCCGCCACCTGGGGGCAGGCCGCGGAGGTGGCCCCACTAGGCGGGCCTGGTGCAGCGGGGGAAGGTGCAGGTCTGGTCGCGGGGGCGGATGGCGGTGCGGATCCGGCGAAGTGCCGTCCGGGCCCCCCACGCGCCGTCGTCGCCCGACCGGGGACGCCCAGCCGGGCTATCGGGGCCGGATCACACGGCGCCGCGTCCCCAGACGGCCGTGCCGACGCCGCCACGCGCCGACGCCGCCACGCGGGCCCGTACCGCCCCCGCCGAGCGCACGGACGACCCCTGGCCGAGCATCACCCCATGGCGACCGCTCCCTCCGGCCCCACCCGCTGGCTCTTCGGCGACCAGCTGGGTCCGCACTTCCTCGGCAGCCCGGAGAAGCCCGGCGACGACGGTGAGCAGTCGGTGCTGCTGGTCGAGTCCCGCCGGGTCTTCGCGCGGCGTCGCTACCACCGGCAGAAGGCCCACCTGATCCTGTCGGCGATGCGGCACCGCGCGGCCGAGCTGGGAGAGCGGTGCAGCTACCACCGGGTCGAGACCTACGGCGAGGCCCTCGCGAAGGTGCCGAAGAAGGCGCTGCCGCTCTCTGTCTGCTCACCGACCTCACGCCAGGCCGAGGCCTTCGTCCGCGGGCTCGACGGGTCGGGCGACCTGCCCGCCGTCGAGGTGCTGCCCCCGCGCGGGTACGCGACGAGCCGTGAGGACTTCACGCGCTGGGCGGACGGCAGCAAGCAGCTGCGGATGGAGGACTTCTACCGCCGCGCCCGCCGCGCCCACGACGTCCTCATGGACGGCGGCGAGCCCGCCGGCGGGCAGTGGAACCTCGACCACGAGAACCGCGAGCCCCCGCCCAAGGGCGCCGACGACCTCGGCCTCGCCCACCCGTGGCTGCCGACCGAGGACGAGATCGACGAGGAGGTCCGCGCCGACCTCGACCGCTGGGAGGCCGACGGCGACGTCTCCTTCGTCGGCCGCGACGGGCCACGGGCCTTCGCCGTCACCCGGCAGGAGGCCCTCGCGGCGCTCGACGACTTCGCCCGCCACCGGCTGCCCGAGTTCGGCCCCCACGAGGACGCCATCCTCGAGGGCGACGAGTGGATGGCGCACTCGATGCTCTCGGCGCCGATGAACCTCGGGCTGCTCGACCCGCTGGAGTGCGTCGAGCGCGCCGAGAGCGCCTACCGCTCCGGCGACGCGCCGCTCGCGAGCGTCGAGGGGTACGTGCGCCAGCTCGTCGGGTGGCGCGACTACATCTGGCACGTCTACTGGTACGCGGGCGCCGACTACCTCCAGCGCAACGAGCTGGCCGCGCACGAGCCTCTGCCGCAGTGGTTCTGGGACCTGGACGCCGACGCCGTCGAGGCGCGGTGCCTCTCGCACGCGCTGCGCGGGGTGCGCGACCGGGGGTGGGTCCACCACATCCCGCGGCTCATGGTGCTCGGCAACTACGCGCTGCAGCGCGGGTGGGACCCGGCCGAGCTGACGGCGTGGTTCGGCCGCAGCTTCGTCGACGGCTACGACTGGGTGATGGCCGCGAACGTCGTCGGGATGAGCCAGCACGCCGACGGCGGCCTCATGGCCACCAAGCCGTACGCCTCCGGCGGCGCCTACATCAACCGGATGAGCGACCACTGCGGCGGGTGCCGCTACAAGCCCAACGTGCGCGTCGGCGAGGACGCCTGCCCCTTCACCGCCGGGTACTGGTGGTTCCTGGACCGCAACGCCAAGCGCCTCGAGGGCAACTTCCGGATGAAGCGCCCGCTCGACGGGCGGCACCGGCTCAAGGACCTCGAGGAGCTCGTCGAGCAGGAGCGCGAGCGGGGCAGCGACGCGCCGTGAGCAACGGCACGTCGGCGACGACTCGCCCCTGAGAGGCGCGGGAGAGGGCGAGACGACGACTTGCCGCTGGGGTGCCGCCGGGGCGTCGAGTGGGTGACGACTCGCCCCGGTTCAGTGCACGTGCGCGTACCACCGGTAGCCGTAGCGGCCGAGCTGGACGGTGAGGCCGCCGCCGGCGTCGGCCTCGACCTCCTCGCGGGCGAAGAGGTCGAGCAGGTGGTCGCCCTCGGCGACGCCGTCGGCCGGCACGTGCACCTCGACCGGCTCCTCGCCCAGGTTGTGCAGCGTCGTCGTCCGCCGCCCGCCCCAGCGGCTCTCGAGGGCGACGACGGCCGAGGAGCCGACGTCGAGGAGGCGGACCTCCCCGCGGCCGAGCTCGGGGCGGTCGCGGTAGCGCGCCACCAGCGTCCGGAAGAAGTGCAGCGGGGAGCCGGGGTCGCGCTCCTGGTCCTCGACCCCGCGCCCGTCCGGCTCGGTGCCCCACCGGACGCGCGTGCGGACGGCGAGCCGCCCCGGCAGCGAGAGGTCCTCGTCCTGCGCCAGCTCCTCGCCGTAGTAGAGGACCGGCGTGCCGGGGACGGCGAAGGCCAACGCGTAGACCATCTCCAGGCGCTCGCGGTCGTGCCCGAGCATCGACGGCGCCCGCAGCCGCAGGCCGCGCCCGAAGATCTGCTGGTCCTCGTCCGGGCCGAAGGCGGCGAGCACCTCGGCCAGCTCGTCCTCGGCCAGCTGGTCGAGCGTCAGCTCGTCGTGGTTGCGCACGAAGACGCCGAAGGCCTTGCTGTCCGGCAGCTCGGGGCGCTCGCGCAGCGTCGCCAGCACCGGCCCGGCGTCCCGGCGGGCCAGCGCCAGGTGCATCCGCTGGTTGAGGACGAAGTCGAAGTTCATCGTCATGCGGGCGTTCGGCCCGCCGAAGAACGACGTCTGCTCCTCGTAGGGGGTGTTGACCTCGCCGAGCATCACCGCCTCGGCGCTGCGCCGGGACAGGAACGTGCGCATGAGGTCGAGCATCGCGTAGGACTCCGACAGCGCCTCGCGCTCAGGCCGGGGCCGCCCGTCGGCCCCGTCGTCGTCGGCATCGCCCTCGCGCGTGGCCGTCTCCAGGAAGTACGGGACGGCGTCGACCCGGAACCCGCTGACGCCCAGGGCCAGCCAGAACCCCATGATCCGGCGGATCTCGTCGCGCACCTGCGGCTCGGAGGTGTTGAGGTCCGGCTGGTGGCTGTAGAAGCGGTGCCGGAAGAACTGCCCGGCCGCCTCGTCGTAGGTCCACACCGAGTCCTCGGCGTCGGGGAAGAAGAGCTCGGCGTCGTCGTCGGCCGGGTCGGGCTCGTCGCGCCAGACGTACCAGTCGCGGTGCGCGGAGTCGCGGGAGGAGCGCGCGTCCTGGAACCACGGGTGCTCGACCGAGGTGTGGTTGACGACGAGGTCCACGAGCACGCGGATGCCGCGCTCGCGCAGCGCCCGCACCACCTCGGTGAAGAGCCCCAGGTCACCCACCTCGGGGTCGACGGCGTAGTAGTCGCTGATGTCGTACCCGTCGTCGCCCTCGGGGGAGGGGTAGAAGGGCTGCAGCCACACGAAGGTCACCCCGAGGCGGGTGAGGTGGTCCAGGTGCTGGCCCATCCCGAGCAGGTCGCCGTGCCCGTCGCCGTCGCCGTCGGCGAAGCGCTCCAGGTCCAGGCAGTACCCGACGCCGGTGCGCCACCACTCGTCGGCGGTCGCGGTGAGCATCATCGGGTGCGCTCCGCGAGCGCCGTCGCGGTCGTGCCCGCGCCCGTCGTGCCGACGAGCGGCTCGGGCGCCGTGACGTCGAGCTGGGGCAGCACCGAGGTGCCGGCCGCGTCCAGCCACGCCTCCTGGTCCTGCCCGACGTGGTGCAGGTAGAGGCGGTCGAAGCCGACGTCGCGCATCTCGACGAGGCGCTCGACCATCCGGCCCAGGTCGCTCTCGACGACGACGGGCCCGTCCACCCCGGGTGGCGTCACCTGCCGGCCGATGTCGTCGAACTGCTCGACGGTCGCGACGTCCGCGAGCACGTGCGAGCCGAAGACGTTGGTGCGCCACTGGTGGTGCGCCGTCGCGAGGGCCTCCTCGCGCGTCGGGGCCCAGCTGACGTGGACCTGCAGGCACGCCGGCCCGCGACCGCCGGCGTCCCGGTAGGCACCGAGCACGGCGCGCAGCTCCTCCACCGAGGAGTTGACGGTGATGAGCCCGTCCGCCCAGGTCCCGGCCCACGCCGCCGTGCGCGGGGTGATGGCCGCGGCGAGCAGCGGCGGCGCGGCCTCGACCGGCGGGCGGCTCCAGACCTTCGCGCGGTCGACGACGACCCGTCCGTGGTGGGTGACCTCCTCGCCGGCGAGCAGACGGCGCATGACGTCGACCGACTCGGCCAGGCGCGCGTCCCGGTCGGCCTTCTCCGGCCAGCGCTCACCGGTGACGTGCTCGTTCATCAGCTGGCCGGTGCCCAGCGCGGCCCAGAAGCGCTGCGGGAACATCTCTCCCAGGGTCGCGACCATCTGCGCGCTGACCGCTGGGTGGTAGCGCTGCCCCGGGGCGTGGACGACGCCGAAGCTCAGGTCGGTGCTGGCCAGCGCCGCGCCGAGCCAGGTCCACGCCATGCCCGACTGGCCCTGGTCGCTGCTCCACGGGGTGAGGTGGTCCGAGCACATCGCCGCGCTGAAGCCGACCTCCTGCGCGCGGACGACGTCGCGCAGCAGGCGGCTCGGGGGGGATCTGCTCGTGGGAGGCGTGGAAGCCGACGACGGTCACGGGGGCTGACGCTAGGGCTTGCCCTCCCGCAGCGCAGCGAGAGCCGGGCCGGGACGGCGGCCAGGACGCCGCCGCGGCGGCAGGCCAGGGCGACGCCGGGCCACGTCGGTCTCGACACGCGGGGCGCTGTCGCGGTGTGGTCGAGTGAGCCTCGACGTCGACACCCGCCGGAACCCGTCCGGCCGAGGTCTCGTGAAGGAGGACCCCATGGCGCAGTCGCCGCAGACCCCCACCCAGTACCCCCTCGAGGGCGACGGCACCGACCCCGACAGCCCGCCGCGCATGCCCTTCCTGCACATGTGGACCGACCTGGACGGTGTCAGCCACATCGCCGACTCGCTGATGGCCGGTTTCGGCCGCAAGAGCGTCGGCGGGCCCGCGGCGCCGCAGTGGCTGCGGCCCTTCCCGGGCCAGGTGTCGGCCGTCGCCTTCGCCGTCCTGCCCGTGGGGTGGGTGGGGGCCTGGCACGAGAGCCCGGCGCCGCAGTGGGTGGTGCCGGTGAGGGGCCGCTGGTTCATCGAGACCCAGGACGGCGTGCGGGTCGAGATGGGCCCCGGGGACATCCACCTCGGCCAGGACCAGGGCACCACCGAGCGCGACGGTCGGCAGGGGCACCTGTCCGGGTGCGTCGGTGACGAGCCGTGCTTCCAGATGATCGTGCAGTTCGCGCAGTCGCCGGCGGCGTCGACGCGTCACCCGTTCTGAGATGACCGGACGACCCGGCCCCCTCTTCCCGCACCTCGCCGGCGGGCCCGTCCGGCTGCAGCAGCCGTGCGGCCCCGAGGTGCTCGACCTCCCGGCGGTCCGGGTCGACGACGAGCGCCTGGCCGACGCCCTGGACCCGACGTCTCGGATGGTCCGCCTGTACTCCCATGCCATCTGGTCCGAGGGCCCGACGTGGTGGGAGCGCGAGCGCACCCTCGTCTTCTCCGACGTGCGTGGTCGGCAGGTGCTGGGCCGGCGTGAGGACGGCGCGGTCGACGTGCTGCTCGACGCCACGCCCTACGGCAACGGCAACGCGGTCACCCTCGACGGTGCGCTCGTCCACTGCGAGCACGGCCGGCGCGGGATCAGCCGGACGACGGGCGGCAGCACGGTGGTGCTGGCCGACCGCACCGCCGGCGGACGGCTCAACTCGCCGAACGACGTCGTCGTCGCCTCCGACGGCGCCGTCTGGTTCACCGACCCGGTCTTCGGCCTCACCCAGCCCGAGGAAGGGTTCATGGAGCCGGCGGAGATCGACCACGAGAGCGTCTACCGCTACGCCGACGGCGCCCTGACGCGGATGGCCGACCTGGACGGGCCGAACGGGCTGGCCTTCTCGCCGGACGAGAGCGTCCTCTACGTGTCCCAGACCCCGCCCGGGGGGAGCGCCGAGATCGTCGCGTTCGACTGGGACGGGCGGACGCTGTCGGGCCGCCGACCCTTCGCGGAGGTCGAGAGGGGCATCCCCGACGGCTTCACCGTGGACCGCCGTGGCTGGCTGTGGTCCAGCTCTGAGGTGGGTGTCCAGGTGCTCGACGAGCGCGGGGCCACCCTGGGCCTGGTGCCCGCCCCGCACGTCGTCAGCAACTGCACCTTCGACGCCGGAGGGTCGCGGCTCTTCGTCACCGGGGGGTCGGACCTGCTCATGCTGGTGCTCCGACCCGGACCCCGTCACCCGGGCTCGGCGGCGACCACGACGACGTAGCCGGCGGCGAACCGGTCGTGGAGCCGCTCCTGTCGAGGGGGCGACGCGGTAGGAGGGCACGCGAGCTCGTGCCGGCGCGGTCCCGCTCGGCGAGACAGGCGACCACGCCCACGGTCTTGAGGTGCACGATAGATGCATCATGAGTCCTGCCGAGGCCGTGGCTGCCGAGCTCCCGAGGCCGCCCGAGCCGGCCTCCGACCGGGTCTTCGCCGTCCTCAAGCGCGGGATCCTCGACGGCACCTACCCCGGGGGGACGCTCGTCACGGAGGGCGAGGTCGCCGAGCGCGTCGGGGTCAGCCGCACCCCGGTGCGCGAGGCGCTCCTGCGGCTGCAGGCCGAGCGGCTCGTCGAGCTGTTCCCCAAGCGCGGCGCCCTCGTCCTGGCCGTCAGCGACGCCGAGGCGCGCGACGTCCTCGAGGCGCGCGAGCTCGTCGAGACGTGGGCGGCGCCGCGGGCCCTGGACCACGCGGACCAGCTCGTCCCCGTCCTCGACGGCCACGTGCTGGCGATGCGACGGGCGCGCGAGGGCGGGGACACCGCAGGCTTCGTCGAGGCCGACCGCTCCTTCCACGAGGCCGTCGTCGACGCCGCCGGCAACGCCGTCCTCGCGCGGCTGTACTCCTCGCTGCGGGACCGCCAGCTCTGCATGGGCGTGGCGACGATGGGGCTCGGCGCCACCCGCATGGACCGCGCCGTGCGTGAGCACCAGGCCCTGCGCGACGCCCTGGCGGAGGGTGACGGGCGCGCCTTCGACGCCCTGACCCGCGAGCACGTCCGCGGGGCGCGCGACGTCCTGCGCGGCGACCGGCGCGCGCCGTGACTCGGCCCGAGCGCGACGAGAGCACGCCGGACGAGGCGGGACTGGACGAGGTGGGGCTGGACGAGGCGGGGCTGGACGAGGGAGCGCCCGTCGACGCCGGTCCCGGCGTGGTGCCCCCGGAGGGGCCGCCGGCCGCGGCCCGCGCCGCGACGTCCGCCGCAGGGCGGGTGCGCCGGCGCCCCCGGGGAGGCGCCTCCGTGGTGTGGGCGGTCGGCGTGCTCGCCTACGTCGTCGCCGTCTTCAACCGCACCTCGCTCGGTGTCGCCGGACCCGCGGCGCTGGAGCGGTTCTCGACGGGCGCGGCGGTGCTGTCGGCCTTCGCCGTCGTCCAGCTCGTCGTCTACGCCCTCATGCAGGTGCCGGTCGGGGTCCTCGTCGACCGCTTCGGCACCAAGCGGCTGCTCGTCTGCGGTGCCCTGCTCATGGTCGTCGGCCAGGCGGTCCTCGCCGTCGTCACCGACCTGCCGGGCGCCTTCGCCGGCCGGGTCCTCGTCGGCCTCGGCGACGCCATGACCTTCATCAGCGTCCTGCGGCTCGTACCCGCCTGGTTCGCGGCCCGCCAGGTCCCGGTGATCACCCAGCTGACCGGGATGCTGGGGCAGCTGGGCCAGGTGCTCTCGGCGATACCGCTCACGGCGCTGCTCGCCGGTCCCGGCTGGTCCGTCGCCTTCGGCGGGGCCGCCGGGGTGGGGGCCCTCGTCGCGGTGCTCGTGCTCGTCGTCCTGCGCGACGCGCCCCCGGACGTCGCCGTGGTCCGCCGGCGCCGGTCCCTGGCCCAGGTCCGTCGCGAGGTCGCCCTCGCCTGGCGCGAGCCGGGCACGCGGCTCGGCTTCTGGTCCCACTTCACGTCGCAGTTCTCGGGCATGGTCTTCGCCCTGCTGTGGGGGTACCCCTTCATGGTGCAGGGGCTCGGGCTCCCGCCGGTGACCGCCGGCGCGATGCTCACCCTGCTCGTGCTCGGGGCCGTCGCGACCGGCCCGGCGGTCGGGCGGCTCACCGCCCTGCACCCGCTGCGGCGCTCGACCATCGTGCTCGCCATCGTGGGGACGACGGCGGTGGCCTGGGTCGTCGTCCTGGCCTGGCCCGGGGGCGCCCCGCTGCCGCTCGTCGCCGCCCTGGTGCTCGTCCTGGCGGTCAACGGGCCCGGGTCGATGGTCGGCTTCGACTTCGCCCGCACCTACAACCCGCCCGACCGCCTCGGCACGGCGACCGGTGTCGTCAACACCGGCGGCTTCACGGCCTCGCTGCTGACCATCTTCGGCATCGGCGTCGTGCTGGACCTGCTGGCCGGGGCCCAGACGCCGTCCCTGGCCGACTTCCGGGTCGCCATGAGCCTGCAGTTCCTCGTCTGGGCCGTCGGCGTGGCCATGCTGCTGCGCACCCGGCGCGTGGCACGCCGGGACCTGCTCGCCGACGGCGTCCAGGTGCTGCCGCTCTCCCGGGTCTGGCGGACCCGGAGCCTCTGGCGCTGAGGGGGAGCCCGGCCGGCCTGCGGGAGCGCGTCAGCGGGCCGGGACGCCGTCGTCCGTGCTGGCCTCGGCGCGCCGCCGACGGCCCAGGGCCCAGCTGAGCAGCAGCACGGCCACGACGCCCGCGGCGAGCAGGACGACGGCGACCAGTCGCACCCAGTCGAGCGCCCCCTGGCACGCCTGCATCCCGACGATGGCGCCGCCCATCCCTCCGACTCCGTCGAGGCCCGCGGACAGGTCCGCCAGCCGCGGCGGCCCCGGGACCGCGGCGGACCCGCAGCGGAAACCGCCCCACGTCACCGGCACGAAGAGGAGGACGGCGCCGACGGCGGCGGCGAGGAGGCTGGCGACGCGGGCTGCTCGCATGGCCCGACGCTAATGGCGGGGCCGGGAGGCGTGCCAGGTCGCGAGGCGCCCTGCGGCGCCGCAGGATCGACCCCTGTGACCTCACCCCGCTCCCGCCCGTACCCCCTCGGCGCCACGTGGCGCGACGGCGTCCTCGACGTCGCCGTCTACTCCGAGACCGCCGACGCCGTCGAGGTCTGCCTGTTCGGCACCGCCGAGGAGCCCTCCGAGGAGCGGCGGGTCCGGCTCACCGAGCGGACCGGCCACGTCTTCCACGGCCTGGTCGACGACGCCGGCCCCGGCACCCGCTACGGCCTGCGCGTCCACGGGCCCTGGGACCCGGCGCAGGGCCTGCGGCACAACGCGCACAAGCTGCTGCTCGACCCCTACGCCCGCGCCGTCGAGGGCATGTGGGCCTGGGGCGAGGAGGTCTTCGGCCACCACCACGACGCGCCGGAGACGCTCAACGAGGCCGACTCGGCGGCGTCCTGCCCGCGCGGGGTCGTCGTCGACGACGACTTCGACTGGGGCGAGGACGCCCCGCCGCGCACCCCGATGGCCGAGACCGTCGTCTACGAGGTGCACGTCAAGGGCTTCACCCAGACCCACCCCGACGTGCCGGAGGAGATCCGCGGCACCTACGCCGGGCTCGCCCACCCGGCGGCGGTCGCGCACCTGCTCGACCTCGGCGTCACGGCCGTCGAGCTGCTGCCCGTGCACCAGTTCGCCCAGGACAGCCACCTGCTGCAGAAGGGCCTGCGCAACTACTGGGGCTACAACTCCATCGGCTTCTTCGCCCCGCACAACGAGTACTCCTCGGCCGGCGACGGCGGCGCGCAGGTCGCCGAGTTCAAGGCGCTCGTCAAGGCGCTGCACGCCGCGGGCCTCGAGGTGATCCTCGACGTCGTCTACAACCACACGGCCGAGGGCAACCACCTCGGGCCGACCCTCTCGCTCAAGGGCATCGACAACGCCTCGTCCTACCGCCTGGTCGAGGAGGAGCCCGAGCACTACTTCGACACGACCGGCACGGGCAACAGCCTCAACGTCGGCCACCCCTTCGCGCTGCAGCTCATCATGGACTCGTTGCGCTACTGGGTCACCGAGATGCACGTCGACGGCTTCCGCTTCGACCTCGCCACGACGCTCACGCGCCAGGACGGCGACGCCGAGAAGCACAGCGCCTTCCTCTCCCTCGTGCACCAGGACCCGGTGCTCGCGCGGGTCAAGCTCATCGCCGAGCCCTGGGACGTCGCCGGCTACCAGGTGGGCGGCTTCCCGGCGCGGTGGTCGGAGTGGAACGGGAAGTTCCGCGACGACGTCCGCGACTTCTGGCGCGGGGAGGACGGCGCGCTCGGCGCCCTCACCCAGCGGCTCACCGGCAGCCCCGACCTCTACGAGGGCGACGGGCGCTCGGCGCTGTGCAGCGTCAACTTCGTCACCGCCCACGACGGCTTCACGCTCGCCGACCTCACGATGTACGCCGAGAAGCACAACGAGGCGAACGGGGAGGACAACGCCGACGGCGAGAGCGACAACCGCAGCGACAACAACGGCGCCGAGGGTCCCACCGCGGACCGGGAGGTCGACGCCCAGCGGGACCGCCAGCGGCGCAACCTGATGGCGACGCTGCTGCTCTCGGCCGGCGTCCCGATGCTCCTCGGCGGCGACGAGATCGCCCGCAGCCAGGGCGGCAACAACAACGCCTACTGCCAGGACGACCCGATCTCGTGGTTCGACTGGGACGAGGCCGACCGCGAGCTGCAGGCCTTCACCGCCGAGCTCGTCACCCTGCGGCGCGAGAACGCCGTCCTGCGCCCGCGCTGGTACGGCGACGAGGGCCCGGGGACCCGCACGGTGGGCCTGCTGCGCGCCGACGGCGCCGCCATGCAGGCCGGCGACTGGGAGGACGCCGGCGCCAAGTCGATCGCCGTCCGCCTGTCCCCGGGCGAGGGGGCCGAGCCCGGCGCGTCCTTCCTGCTGCTGCTCAACGCGGCCGACGGCCCGGTCGACTTCACGGTGCCCGAGGCGCCGGGCGGGCGCTGGACGCTCGCGATCTCCAGCGACCCCGAGCAGGAGGTGGGCCGCGAGGTCGAGGAGCTCTTCGTCCGCGACCGCTCCTTCACCTTGCTGCGCTCGGCCTGAGAGGGCGCCGTCCGCCGTCTGCCACGAAGTCGGGCGACGGCGGACGGGGCGGCGGGCAGGATGACGGCGTGCTGCTCACACTCACGGCGACGTCGTCACCGGCCCTGCCCGACGCGAGCGACCTGGGCTACCTCCTGCACAAGCACCCCGCGCGGGTGCAGGGCGCGGACCTGCCGGTCGGGCGGGTGACCGTCTTCTACCCCGAGGCCTCGCCCGAGCGGTGCACGGCGGCGCTGCTGCTCGAGGTCGACCCGGTCGAGCAGGCCAGGGGTGCGGGGCGTCCGGGCTGGGCCCTGGGGCGCTACGTCAGCGAGCGCCCGTACGCCAGCTCCTCGGCGCTCGCGGTGGCGATGGCGCGGGTCCTCGCCACGGCGCTGCGCGGACGCTGCGACGCCCGCCCCGATCTGGTCGGCGCCGAGCTCGACCTCGATGCGCACGTGCCGGCCGCCGCGGCAACCGGCGCGGGCGGCGGCGGCGCAGACCTCGCCGAGCGCCTCTTCGCCCCGCTCGGCTGGCACGTCGACGCCGCGGCAGTGCCGCTGGACCCGCAGTTGCCGCGCTGGGGGGACGCCGGCGTCGTCGACCTGCGCCTGCGGGGCCGGCTGCGGCTGGCCGACGCGCTCACCCACCTGTACGTGCTGCTGCCCGTGCTCGCCGGCGCCAAGCACTACTGGGTCTCCGCCGAGGAGGTGGACAAGCTGCTGCGGGCGGCGGGGACGTGGCTGCCGCAGCACCCCGAGCGTGAGCTGGTGACCCGGCGCTACCTCGCGTCCCAGCGCTCCTACGTCGACGACGCCAGCGCGCGGCTGGCCGCGCTGGAGGGGGTGCCGGACGCCGACGACCCCGCCCCGGGCCGCTCGGCGCCGGAGGTCGACGGCGACGCGCCGCGTGCGCGTCCCCTCGCCGTCCTGCGGCGGGAGGCGGTGCTCGCGGAGCTGGAGCGGCTCGGGGCCGCGCGGGTCGTCGACCTCGGCTGCGGCGAGGGCGCTCTCGTCGCCGACCTCCTCGCCCGGCCGTGGGTGCGCGAGGTGGTCGGAGCCGACGTCTCCGCCGCCGAGCTGGACCGTGCGGCCCGGCGGCTGGACCTCGCGCGGATGCCGGACCGCCAGCGCGAGCGCGTCCGGCTGCTGCAGTCCTCGGCGACCTACCGCGACCGCCGGCTGGCCGGGTACGACGCGCTGGTGCTGGTCGAGGTGCTCGAGCACGTCGACGCCGAGCGGCTGCCGGCGCTCGAGCGCGCCGTCCTGGCCGCCGCCCGCCCACGCGCCGTCGTCCTCACCACGCCCAACGTCGAGCGCAACGCCGGCTACGGGCTGGCCGAGGGCCAGCGCCGTCACCCCGACCACCGTTTCGAGTGGACGCGGGCCGAGCTGGCCGCCTGGGCGCACCGGGTGGGACAGGAGCACGGGTACTCGGTGGCGCACAGCGGGATCGGCGACGACGACCCGCAGCACGGCCAGCCGACCCAGCTGCTCGTCCTCCAGCGGGAGGACGCCGCGTGAGCGGCGAGGGACCGGCCGAGCCGGCCGAGGCCCCGCGCGAGGCGCCCGTCCGCGAGCTGGCCGTCCCCGAGACCTCGCTGGTCGTCCTCGTCGGTGCCTCCGGCTCCGGCAAGAGCACCTTCGGTCGCGAGGCGTTCGGCCCCTACGAGGTGGTCTCCAGCGACGTCTGCCGCGGGATGGTCAGCGGCGACGAGAACGACCAGGCGGCGACGAAGGACGCCTTCGACCTGCTCTCGTACGTCGTCGCCAAGCGCCTGGCCGCGGGCCGGCTCACCGTCGTGGACGCCACCAACGTCCAGCGGGAGGCCCGGCGCCACCTCGTCGAGCTGGCCCGCGCCCACGACGTGCTCCCGGTGGCCGTCGTGCTCGACGTCCCCGAGCAGGTGTGCCTGCAGCGCAACGAGCTCCGCGCGGACCGGACCTTCGGCGCGCACGTCGTCCGGCGGCAGCGCGACCAGCTGCGTCGTTCGCTGCGGGGGCTGGGGCGCGAGGGGTTCCGCACCGTCCACGTGCTGCGCACGCCGGAGGAGGTGGCCGGCGCGCGCGTCGTGCGGACACGCCTGCTGGTCGACCGCCGGGACGAGCGCGGGCCCTTCGACGTCGTCGGCGACGTCCACGGCTGCCGCGCCGAGCTGGAGGCGCTGCTCGGGCGGCTCGGCTACACGCTGCTGCGCGACGAGAGGGGCCGGCCGGTCGACGCCGTGCACCCGCAGGGCCGCCGCGTGGTGCTGCTCGGGGATCTCGTCGACCGCGGCCCCGACTCCCCGGGCGTGCTGCGGCTCGCGATGGGCATGCACGCCTCGGGCACGGCGCTCGTCGTCCCCGGCAACCACGAGGCGAAGCTCGTCCGCGCGCTCTCGGGCGCGGAGGTCACCACGGGGCACGGCCTCGCGGAGACGCTCGCCCAGCTGGCCGCCGAGCCCGAGGACTTCCGGGTCGCGGTGCGCGAGTGGTGCCGCGAGCTGGTGAGCCACCTCGTGCTCGACGGCGGCGACCTCGTCGTCGCGCACGCGGGCATGACCGAGGCCTACGCCGGCCGGGCGTCGGGGCGCGTGCGCTCCTTCGCCCTCTACGGCGACACCACGGGCGAGACCGACGAGCTCGGGCTGCCCGTGCGCTACCCGTGGGCCCGCGACTACCGCGGCGCCGCGACCGTGCTCTACGGGCACACGCCGGTGCCCGAGCCGGAGTGGACGAACCGGACGATGTGCCTGGACACCGGCTGCGTCTTCGGCGGCTCGCTCTCGGCGCTGCGCTGGCCCGAGCGCGAGGTCGTGCAGGTACCCGCCGAGCAGGTCTGGTACGAGCCCGTGCGGCCGCTCGCCCCGCCGGGCGACCCGGGCGCGGAGGGCGCCGCGCAGGACCGCGGCGAGGACGAGCTCGACGTCGAGGACGTCCTGGGCCGCCGCGTCGTCGAGACGGCGCACCACGGACGGGTCTCGGTGCGCGCCGAGCAGGCCGCCGGGGCGCTGGAGGTGGTCAGCCGCTTCGCCGTCCACCCACGCTGGCTCGTGCACCTGCCGCCGACGACGGCCCCCGTCGCGACCTCCCGGCGCCCGGACCTGCTGGAGCACCCCGACGAGGCCTTCGCGGCCTACGCCGCCGAGGGGGTGGAGCAGGTGGTGTGCGAGGAGAAGCACATGGGCTCGCGGGCGCTCGTGCTCGTGGCCGCCGACCAGGAGGCGGCCACCACCCGCTTCGGTGCGCCGGTGGGGGAGACCGGCGCCGTCCTCACCCGGACCGGGCGGGCCTTCCTCCCGCGCCCGCTCGCGGAGGAGCTGCTCGGCCAGGTGCGCGCCGCCGCCACGCAGGCGGGCCTGTGGGAGGAGCTCGGGACGTCGTGGCTGCTGCTGGACTGCGAGCTGCTGCCGTGGACGGCCAAGGCCGAGGAGCTCGTGCGGGACTCCTACGCGGCCGTCGGCGCCGCCGCCCGGGCCCTGCTGCCGGCCGCGGCGCAGGTCCTGGAGACCGCGGCGGCGCGAGGGCTCGACGTCGGCGAGCTGCTCTCGCGCACCCGGGCGCGCCACCACGGGGCCGAGGCCTTCACCCGGGCCTACCGGCGGTACACCGGCGCCGACCACACGCCGGGATCGCTCGACGGCGTCCAGCTGGCGCCCTTCGCGCTGCTCGCGGCCGAGGGGCTCCTCGGTGCGACGCGCGACCACCTGCAGCACCTGGCGTGGGCCGACCGTCTCGTGGCGGCCGACCCGGTGCGGTTCCGGGCGACCCAGCGCGTCGTCGTCGACACCGGTGACGCGGCCTCGTGCGCCGCGGGCGTCGCCTGGTGGGAGGAGCTGTGCGCGGCCGGCGGCGAGGGCGCCGTCGTCAAGCCCGTCGTCGGGCTGCAGCGGGGGCCCCGCGGGCTCGTGCAGCCCGCGCTGAAGGTGCGGGGGCCGGAGTACCTCCGGCTGGTCTACGGCCCGGATTACCTGCTGCCCGAGCACCTCTCGCGGCTGCGCCAGCGCGACCTGGGCCGCAAGCGCTCCCTCGCCCTGCGCGAGCACGCCCTCGGCGTCGAGTCGTTGACCCGGCTGCTCGACCGCGAGCCGCTGTGGCGCGTGCACGAGGCGGCCGTCGCCGTCCTGGCCCTCGAGTCTGACCCGGTGGACCCGAGGCTGTAGCGCTGGGGCGGCGCGGCCCCTTGCGGCGACCGCCCGGCGGAGGCCTGGCGTCGACGCGCCGAGCAGGCGAGGGCGTCAGGGCTGGGCGGCCAGGCGCGTGAGGAGGTCGGCGACGACGGGCGCGGCGGCGGTGCTGCCGCGCTCGCCGCCCTCGACGACGACGGCGACGGCGACGCCCGCGCCGTCGGGTCCGGCCGGGCCCGTGCCGGGCTGGAAGGCGATCGTCCACGCGTTGGTCGGGAACCGGCCGTCCGGGCCGGCCTCCCCGACCTCGGCCGTGCCCGTCTTCGCGCCGACCGGCTCGCCCGGGACGTCGGCCAGCGCGCCGGCCGCCGTGCCCTCGCTGGCGACGAGACGCATGAGGTCGCGCACGACCGCGAGGTCGGCCACCGGCTCCGGCGGCGTCTGCCCCGCGGACGGCGCCGGGTCGAGCAGCAGCCGCGGCGCGACCCACGCGCCCCGCGCGATCGTCGCCGTGGCGACGGCCATGCCGGCCGGGCTCGCCAGCACCTGGCCCTGGCCGATCATCTCGGCGGCCCGCACGTCCGGCGTCGCCGCCTCCGGCACCTCGCCGGTGAAGACGGGCACGCCGAGGCCCCACCCGATCCCGAGGCCCATGGGCTCGGCCGCGGCGGCCAGCGCCCCGGCGTCCAGGTCGTCGGCGAGCGAGGCGAACGCCGTGTTGCACGACTGGGCGAAGTCCTGCGCGAAGGGCACCGGCCCCAGCTCGGCGTCGTCGGCGTTGACGAAGGTCCGCCCGTTCACCGTGATGGACGCCGGGCACGGGACCGTGTCGTCGGGGGAGAGGCCGGTGGCCAGCAGCGCCTGCGTCGAGACGGCCTTGAAGGTCGAGCCGGGGGCGTACCTGCCCTGCAGCGCCCGGTCCAAGCCCGACGCCGGCGCGGAGGAGACGGCGAGCAGGTCACCGCTCGCCGCGTCGACGACGACCAGCGCGCCCTGCCCGCCGCCTGGCGTCCCCGCCGCGAGCGCCTCGTCGGCCGCCACCTGCACGCCCTGGTCGAGGGAGACCTGGACGTCCTGGCCGTCGACGGCGTCGACCTCGTAGAGCACCTCGTCGGGGGCGTCGTCCGCCGACCCGCCGTCGCCCGACCCCGCGTCGCTCGCCCCGTCGTCGGTCGCGTCGTCGGCACCTCCGGGCACGCGGACGACCCGGGTCCCGGCGTCGCCGCCGAGCCGGCCCTCCTCCTGCAGCTGCAGGCCGGACAGGCCGACGGCGTCCCCGGCCGCGACCCGCCCGTCCGAGGCCTGGACGGCCTCGGCCGTCGCGTCGCCGACCGTCCCCAGCAGGGCGCGGGCGAAGTCCGTGGTCGGGGCCAGCGGCCGCTCGCCGGGCAGCACCTGGACGCCCGGCAGCGACCCGACGACGCCGGACACCGCGTCCCACGCCTCCTGCCGCAGGGTGATGACCGAGACCGCCTGCCCCTCCGGCGCGCTCACGACCCGCTCGGCGAGCGAGGCGGCGTCCACGCCGAGCTCTTCCGAGAGCTGCTGGGCCAGTGCCTCGGCGTCCCCGACCCGCGCCGGGTCGACCTGCACGTCGACCACGGGGCGGTCGACGACCAGCGGTGCGCCGTCCCGGTCGAGCACCGTGCCGCGCTCCGGTCGCACCCGGTCCAGCCGCAGCGCGTCGCCGTCGGTGAGCTCGGGGGCGACGACCGAGGCGGACCAGGTGGCGGTCCAGCCCGCGGCGTCGCGGTCGTCCCCGGTCGCCGTGAGCGGCAGGGTCGTCTCGCTCACCCAGGCCTCGGTCGTCCCCGGCAGGCTCCACCGCACCTCGAGGGTGGCCGCCGCCGTCTCCTCCTCGCGCTCGACGTCGACCAGCACGACGCCCGGCTGGCGCCCGCCCATGCCGGCGACGACGGGGGCGTAGGCCCTCGCGACGTCGTCGGCGGTGCCGCCGCCCTCAGGCTCGACCTGGGCCGGCGACGTCGGCCACGCGCCCCACCCGTCGACGACCGCCTGCGCGGCGGCGCGGGCGGCGGCGTCCCGCTCGGCGTCCGCCCGTCCGAGCAGGCCGACGACGCCCGCGGCGACGGCGGCCGCGGCCATCGTCCCCAGGAGGGCGATCAGGACGGTGCGACGGCGAGAGCTCTCCACGCCCGGGCACTGTGCCAGGTGCCGACGACAGCCCGCGCGCCGCGAGCAGGGCCCCGGAGAAGGGACCCGGAGGAGGGACCCGGAGAAAAGACCCGGAGCAAGGGCGGGGAGCCCGTCGCCCTCACCGCCGCTCTGCGCGAAGGCCGGTCACTCGAGGGCTTGTGCTCCAGGGTGAGGGCTCGCTGACCGATGCCCACGTAAGATCCGCTCGCGGCGAACCGTGGCCAGACGCCGAGGACCGCACCGCCGTGCCGGTGGCACGACGTGCTGGCGGCACGACCGTCGGGCGGCAGCACCCGCCGCAGCACTCCCGGAGAGCAGCACCGGGCCGAGCAAGACGCGACCACCGAGCCGAGAGGAGCCCAGCGAGGATGACCTCGAGCCGCAGGCCCGCCGGACGGCACGTGCGTCGCCGGACGACCGCCCAGCGCGTCGTCGCGACCGCGGGTGCCGTCGTCCTCGGCGCCGGCGTGGTCGGCGCCGCCGCCGCCGCGACCGTGGTCTCGCACCTCCAGGGCAACATCACGGCCATCGACGTCGACGCCGTGCTCGGCACCGACCGTCCGGACCGCCACGACGACGTCGAGGAGACCGAGCAGCAGCCGCAGCGCCAGACCCGGGCGTTGAACATCCTCGTCATGGGCTCCGACGACCGAGGAACCCTCGAGGACTCGGGCGCCTTCGGCGGCGACATCGGCGGCGGTGGCTCGGACACGACCCTCCTGGTCCACCTCGCCGCCGACCGCGAGAGCGCCGTCGCCGTGAGCATCCCGCGCGACTCGATGGTGCAGGTGCCCGAGTGCGGGACGCCCGAGGGCGCCACGCCCCGCACCCGCACGGCCATGTTCAACTCGGCGCTGGCCGAGGGAGGCCCGGCCTGCGCCATCGCGACCGTCGAGCTCAACACCGACGTGCGCGTCGACCACTTCGCCGTCGTCGACTTCGACGGCTTCCAGGCCATGGTCGACGCCCTCGGCGGCGTCGAGGTCTGCCTGCCCGAGGCGGTGGTCGACCCCAAGAGCCACCTGGACCTGCCCGCGGGCGTCAGCCGCGTGTCCGGCGACCAGGCCCTCGCCTACGTCCGCGCCCGCTACAACATGCCGGGCGCCGAGGGCAGCGACATCGGCCGGATCGGCCGCCAGCAGCAGTTCCTCTCCTCCGTCGTCCAGGAGGTCACGAGCGCCGGCGTCCTGCTGCGCCCGGACCGGCTCGTGCGCTTCCTCGACGCCGCGACCAGCTCCTTGACGACCGACCCCGCGCTCGCCAGCATGTCCGAGCTCACGTGGCTGGCGCAGAGCGCCTCGGGCCTGCGGCCGGCGGACATCAGCTTCGTGACCGTCCCCTTCGAGGAGTACGCGCCCGACCCCAACCGGCTGCAGTGGGCGCCGGAGGCGGACGCGCTGTGGGAGAGCATCCGCACCGACTCCCCGCTGCCCGGCAGCGAGCCGGAGCCCGAGCCGGCGGAGACGGCCCGGGTGGGCCCGGCGCTCACGGTGAGCCCGGCGGACATCACCGTCGAGGTCTACAACGGCAGCGGCGAGGGCGGCCGGGCCGGCGAGGCCCAGGAGGACCTGCGGCTGCAGGGCTTCACCGTCCCCGTCGCCGGCAACGCCGAGGCGGGCGTCCTCGACGGCGTCCGCGTCACCTACGCCACGGGCGAGGAGGACGCCGCGGAGACCGTCGCCGCCGCGTTCCCGGGCGCCAACGTGGTGGAGGATCCGGCCCTGTCCGGTGACGTCGTCGTCGTCACCCTCGGGACGGGCGCCCCCCACGTCGTCGAGGTGCCGAACCGCCTCGGCGACCAGCCGCTGCCCGACCGGGCCGAGCCCGAGCCGGGCCCGACCATCGAGGCCCGCTCCGGCGCCGACGACATCTGCGGCTGAGCGATCGGCCGGTCGGCCCCCGCCGCTGGTGGCCGCCGCCGAGCCCCCTTCGCGGCCCGGACACGAGCAGCGCACGTCCCGGGGGACGTGCGCTGCTCGGTGAGCGGAGGCGGCGGGATTTGAACCCGCGATGGGGTATCACCCCAAACCCGCTTAGCAGGCGGGCGCCATAGGCCACTAGGCGACGCCTCCACCCGCGAGCGTACAGACGACGGCCGCGGGCAGGCAAAGCGCTCGCCGCGTCCCCGACCGGAGCACCTGCGCGAGCGGCCGTCACCGGAAGCGATTTCGGCTGCCGCGCACGAGCGGGTACGCTCGGCCCCGCCTCAGCACGAGGCCTGCGCCCGTAGCTCAACGGATAGAGCATCTGACTACGGATCAGAAGGTTGGGGGTTCGAGTCCCTCCGGGCGCGCTCGTTGAGACAGCGACGACGACACCCCTGCCGGCAGACGTGCCGGCAGGGGTGTCGTCGTCTGGGCCCCTCACCGCTGCCTGTGCTGCTGGCGCCCGACCGGGGACGCGTCGCCGGGTCCCCGGCGACGACCCACCCGGCTGGGCGTCCCCGGTCGGAACGTCACGAGGACGTCGGGAGGTCAACGGCCCACGGGGCCGGCCGAGGGCAGCGGAAGGCCAGGGCGACCGGAAGAGGCCCCTCCCGCGGGCGGAGGGTGGACGTTACGGTGGGCGCCGGCGCCGCCACGGCGAGCCGCCGGCCATGGTCGGGGAAGACGGCCGGGGGCATGGCCGGGGAGCGACGGACCGGCGGACCGACCACGGGAGACCTGATGACGAGCACCTCACCACGCGAGGACCAGGGCGTGGTCCTCGCCGTGCCCGAGGAGTCGCTCCTGGTGCTGCGCGGCGACGTCGACCTGTCCTCCGTCGAGCACTTCGACCGGCGTCCTGCCGACGACCTCGCGTGGGTCCGCCGCATCGACGTCAGCGAGGTCACCTTCATCGACACCCAGGGGCTCGGCCTCCTGCTCCGGGTGGCCGCCCCCCGCGGCCGGCCGGCCCCGGAGCAGCGCCCGCAGCTCGCCGGCGCCACGCCGCAGGTCGCCCAGCTCCTGGAGATGCTCGGCGTCCAGGACCTCTTCGAGCCCGTCCCCGGCCCCGGGGCGACCGACGCCCCTCGCTGAAATACCCGGCTGTCCCGTCGTCGGTCCCGCTCGCCGCTGCTGAGGTCGCGCTCGGTGACCACGCTGAGCCCTTCCCGCGACGCGGTGACTACATGACGTAGTTCTTCCGGACCATCTTGTCGCCGCACATTTGTGCTGGCTGTACGTGACTCCATAGCGTCACCGCGGCGCCGCCACCCGGGCCCGCCGAGGACCTTGGAGCTGACGTGGCGCCGCTGACGAGTGCCCCCATCCCCGCCGGCGGACCGGACGCCGGCCACCGCCCACCCACGCGCCGCTCGGCGCTGCTGGGCATGGGCCTCGGCCTGGGCGTCTGCCTCGCCGGCGCAGGCGGTCTCGGCCTCGCGACGGCGCGCCGGGCCGGCGCCGCGGCACCGGGCACCTACGCGGTCGGCTCCACGCCGGTGCAGCTCAACCAGGCCTCGGACCCCGGCATCGGCATGCTCGCACCGAGCGCCGACGCCGCCGACCGCGGCATGTTCGGCCCCCAGGTGGCCTGGCCCCTCATCCCCCTGCACGTGCAGGTCTCGCGCACCGGCCACCTCACGACGTGGGGCTCACCGCTGGACGCGGCGCGCCAGGGCGGCACCTCCTACGACGACTGGGACGTGGCCGCCGGCTCGGGCCGGGGCGCCCACACCTCGACGCCGTCGATGCACCGCTACGACAGCTTCTGCAACGGGCAGATGACGCTGGCCGACGGTCGGATCGTCATGGTCGGTGGCAACTCGACGCAGATGACGATGTTCTACGACCCCGTCACCAAGGCGCAGACCATGGGCGCCAACCTCATCTACCAGCGCTGGTACGGGACGACGCTGCGCCTGCCCGACGACCGCCTCCTCGTCCTCGGGGGCGCCGACTACTACAACACCCGCGCCTACGAGCGCCCCACCGTCACCACCGGCGTCGCGATCACCCCCGAGATCGGTGACGGCACCCGGCCCTGGACCGCCCTGACCGGGGCCAGGAGCACCATGGCCTTCGGGCCGCAGGACAACCGCTGGTGGTACCCCCGTGCCTACAACGGACCGGACGGCCGGGTGCTCGGGACCTCCGGGGACCAGGTGTGGCGGCTGTCCACGTCCGGCAACGGCTCGGTGACCCAGGTCGGGACGCTGCCCTTCAACCCGAAGATCTCCGGCTCGCAGGTGATGTACGCCCCGGGGATGGTCCTCGTGGCCGGCGGCGGCCAGCCGTTCAACGAGGACAGCTCGACGGCGACCCGCGCGGCGGCGGTCGTCGACGCCTCCGGGCGCAGCCTGCGGATCCGCACCACCGGCTCGATGGCCGAGAACCGCAACTGGCTCAACCTCACCGTGCTCCCGACCGGCGAGGTGCTGGCCAACGGCGGCACCCGCGTCGGCACCCACGGCGGCGAGACGAACTCCGTCAAGCAGGCGGAGATCTGGGACCCGGCCCGGGGGACGTGGCGGCCCGCCGCGAGGGCGGCGCGCACCCGGACCTACCACTCGGTCGCCGTGCTCATGCCGAGCGGCGCCGTCTTCACCGGCGGCGGCGGGATCCCCGGTCCGGAGGACAACCTCAACGCCGAGCTGTACTACCCGCCGCACCTGTTCACCCGAGGCGGTGACGGGGTGGTGCGCTGGGCCTCCCGGCCGGCCATCACGGCCATCTCCGGCTCGGCGACGCACGGCGGACGCCTGTCCCTGACGATCGGGGACGGGCGCGCCGTCCGCTCGGCGTCCCTCATCACCGCCGGCAACGTCACGCACAGCATCAGCACGGACCAGCGGCGCGTGCCGCTCTCGGTCCGCCAGAGCGGCGCGACCGTGACGGCGACCCTGCCGAGCTCGGTCAACGCCCTGCCGCCGGGGGACTACCTGCTCACCGTCGTCGACACCGCCGGCGTCCCCTCCGCCGCCCAGCTGCTCACGATCCGCCGCGGCGCCGCCGGCCTCGTCACGGTCGGCAGCGCCTCGCAGGTGCAGGGCGGGGGGACCCCACCGGCGCCGCCGACCGGCACGGTGCCGCTGACCCCGGGCCGGGCCGTGGGCCTCGAGGCCTCGAACTACCCCGGCTACCGCGTGCAGCACGAGAGCTTCGGTGCCGTCCTGCGCCAGGCCGGCGAGGGCAGCAGCGCCGTGGTCAAGGCGGGCACCACCTGGGTCGTGCGGGCCGGGCTGGCCTCGGCCGACGGCGTCTCGTTCGAGTCGGTCGACTGGCCCGGGCACTTCCTGGCGGCGCCGGCCGGCACCGCCGGCGCGCTCGTCATGGCCCGTGGCGACGGCAGCGCCGCCTTCGCGGGCCGGGCGACGTACGCGGCCGTCGCGGGCGCGACCGGACAGAACACCTCCTTCCAGGTGTGGCGCGACCGCTCCCTGCAGCTGCGGCACCGCGACTTCAGGCTCTTCGCCGAGGCGCTCGACGGCTCGGCCGGCACTCGGGCCGACGCCACCTTCGTCGTGCGGGCCGGCCTGGCGCCCTGAGGCGACGGCCGGGCCGGGAGGCGGGCGCCGGCGTGCGCCGGCCCGTCCGACGTGGTCGGCTGCTGGGCGTCGCGGGACCGCGGCGCCCAGCACCCCGCCAGGCGGGCTGCCGGGCCGAGGTCCGGCGCGGCACCAGGTGACGGCGTCAGGAGGACGGCATGGAGTACGTGCGGCTCGGCTCGAGCGGCCTGGAGGTCTCGCGGATCGCCCTGGGGTGCATGAGCTACGGCGTCCCCGAGCGCGGTGGGCACCCGTGGTCGATGCCCGAGGAGGAGAGCCGGGCGTCGATCCGCCGGGCCCTGGAGGCGGGTGTCACTTTCTTCGACACCGCCAACGTCTACTCCGACGGCACGAGCGAGGAGATCGTCGGGAAGGCGCTGCGCGACATGGCCTCTCGCGACGACGTGGTCATCGCGACCAAGGTGCACGGCCGGATGCGCCCCGGGCCCAACGGCGCGGGGCTCTCGCGGCGGGCCATCCTCGCCGAGGTCGACCACAGCCTGCGGCGCCTGGGCGTCGACCACGTCGACCTCTACCAGATCCATCGTTTCGACCCCGCGACGCCGGTCGAGGAGACGATGGAGGCGCTGCACGACGTCGTGCGCGCCGGCAAGGCCCGCTACCTCGGGGCCTCGTCGATGTGGGCCTGGCAGTTCCAGCTGATGCAGCGGGCCGCCGAGCGCGGCGGCTGGACGCCCTTCGTGACGATGCAGGACCACTACAACCTGCTCATGCGCGAGGAGGAGCGCGAGATGCTCCCCTACTGCGAGGCCACCGGCGTGGGCACGCTGCCGTGGAGCCCGCTGGCCCGCGGCCGGCTCGCCCGGCCCTGGGACTCGACCACCGACCGCAGCGGCACCGACGAGTTCGGCAAGGACCTCTACCGCGACGACGACGGCCGCATCGTCGACGCCGTCGCGCAGGTGGCCGCCGAGCGCGGCGTCCCGCAGGCCCAGGTCGCCCTGGCCTGGGTGCTGCGCCGCCCGGCGGTGACGGCGCCCGTCGTCGGGACGACGAAGGACCACCACCTCGACGACGCCGTCGCCGCCGTCGACCTGCGGCTCTCCGACGAGGAGGCGGCGCTCCTGGAGGAGCACTACACGCCGCGGGAGAACGCCGGCTTCGCCTGAGCCGCCGGGCGTCTCGGCACGAGAAGACCAGACCCACCCACCACGAGGAGCACCGCGATGGAGCACCGCCCCCTCGGCCGCAGCGGCCTGGCCGTCTCGACCTACTCGCTCGGCACCATGACCTTCGGCGCGGAGGCCGACGAGGCCACCAGCCACCGGATGACGTCGCAGTACGTCGACGCCGGCGGCGTCGTCCTGGAGACGGCCGACGTCTACGCGGGTGGGCTGTCGGAGTCGGTCGTGGGCCGCTGGCTGGCGGCGCAGGGCTCACGCACCCGCGACCGCGTCGTCCTCGCCACGAAGGGCCGCTTCCCCTCCCGCGGGGTGGAGCCGCGCGACGCGGGAGGCTCCCGGCGCAACCTGCGGCGCTCGCTGGAGCGCTCCCTGCGGCGCCTGGGCGTCGACCACGTCGACCTCTACCAGGTGCACGCCTACGAGCAGGTCACCCCGATGGAGGAGACCGCGGGCTTCCTCGAGGACGCCGTCCGCTCGGGCATGGTCGGCTACGCGGGCCTGTCCAACTACACCGGGTGGCAGACGGCCACGATGGTCGCGCTGGCAGCCGGGCGCTTCCCGCTCGTCAGCCACCAACCGCAGTACAACCTGCTCGTCCGCGAGACCGAGTACGAGATCGTCCCCGCCTGCCGGGCAGGTGGTCTCGGGCTGCTGCCGTGGAGCCCCCTCGCCGGCGGCTGGCTCACCGGCAAGTACCGGCGCGACGCCCGGCCCACCGGGGCGACGCGCCTCGGCGAGGACCCCGGGCGCGGCATGGAGGCCTACGGCCCGCGCAGCGCGCGCGAGCAGACGTGGGAGGTCCTGGCGGCGCTGGGCGAGGTCGCCGAGGCCCGCGGCGCGACGATGGCCCAGGTCGCGCTGGCGTGGCTGCACGACCGGCCCGGCGTCGCGTCGGTGGTCCTCGGCGTCCGCACGCCCGAGCAGCTCGAGGGCAACCTCGGGGCCGTCGGCCTCCACCTGGACGAGGCCGAGACGGCCCGGCTGGAGGAGGCCAGCGCCCCGACCCCGGCCGACTACCCCTACGGCCCGGCCGGCGTCGCCCAGCGCACCCGGGCGCTGGGCTAGCTCCTCACCGCAGCGCCTCGGCGCAGAACTCGGGCGCGCGCAGGGCGGAGTAGCGGTCCCCGCAGGTCAGGCCGAAGTCCTCGTAGTCGCTGCCCGGCTCGGCGGTGGCGTACAGCTCGTCGCAGGCCACGCCGTCGCCCTCGCCGCACCGGTCCCACAACCGGTCCAGGACGTCGTCGTCGCCGTAGCGGCTCCCCTCACGGGCCGGTGCAAGGGCCTCGAGGTCCTCGTCCTCGCACCACCCGGACGCCGCCGAGCCCGACAGGCGTCCACCGCAGGTCCAGCCGAAGTCCTCGTACTCGGTGCCAGTGCCCGAGGAGTAGTAGAGGTCGTCGCAGGCGATCCCGTCGCCGGCCTCGCAGTCGTCCCAGTACGCGTCGAGGACGGGGTTGTCGCCGTAGGCCTCGCCCTCCTCGACGCCGAGGAACCCGCCCTCCCCGGCCAGGGCGTCCGCCGCGCGGGCGACCCCCCACAGCGCGGCGGCGAGCAGGCCGAGCAGGACGAGGACGCCCGCGACGAGGGCGAGCACCAGCGGCCAGCGGCGCCGTCCTCCCGCCGCGACCGGTCCCGTCATGGTCCTGCCGTGGCCCGCGGGCGGACCGCCCTGGGCTCCGGCCTCCGGCGGCCGCTCGCCCGGGCGCGCGTCGGGGGTGGGGGCGGCCCACGGGTCGGTCGTGCTCATGCGGGCTCCTCTGCCGGGCGGCGCCGTCGCGGCGCAGCCGGACCACACCACACCCGGCACGGTCCTGTCCGGCGAACGGGCCGTCCGTCACCTCTCCGGGCCCCTCCCGCCCGTCCTCGGACCTCCTGCGGGGCCGAGCGGGTGGAGGGGCAGCCAAGATCCAGGAGGTGGCCGCCCGGGCGGTCAGAGCCGCCAGGCCCCGGCCGAAGGAGGGGAGGACGGCTGCGACGGGTGGCCGCCGGGCGAGGTCGGAGGTGTGCCGTGGCTGCGCGGGTGCGCCGGGTCCTCGAGCGCCACGGGGTCGACGTGGCGCTCCTCGTCGTCGTGGTCGTCGCCGTCGCGTTCGCCGGGGCGGTGCTCGTGCTGCCCCGCGCCGGCGCGCCGGCGGCGTCCTCCGTGCTGCTCGTCGGCTCCGGCTGGGCCGCGGTCGCGGCCGTCGCCGTCGGCGTCGCGCGCCACCGTCCGCAGCGGCGCCTGCCGTGGCTCGCCTTCGCCGGCATGCTGGCGTGCTGGGCGAGCGCCCACACGCAGGCGGTGACCGGCGCCCTCGGCCCCCTGCGGCCCGGCGTCCTGCTCGTCACGGGGCAGGTCATCGGTGCCGCCCTCGTCGCCGGGCTCTTCGCGCGGCAACGGGCGCGCGGGCCGGCTCGACCCCGGGGCGGGCGGTGGTCGCGCGCAGGGGGACGCCTGGACGTCGTCATCCTCCTGACGACGACGGCGCTCGTGCTCGCCCAGGCCCTCGCGCTGCTGCTGCGCGACGGCGCCTGGGAGCAGGCGGGGCGCGGCGCGACGGCCGGGGCGGACGTCCTGCTCCTCGCCCTGGTCACCCGCTTCGTGCTGACCCGGGCCTACCTCCCCGCGGCGACGAGGCTCCTCGTGCTCGGCGCCCTGCTGAGCCTGGGCTACCACCTCGTCGAGGTCTCGACCCTCGAGCCGCCTGGCGCCGGCGGGCCCGACGCGGCGGTGGCGGTCGCCGCGTTCTGCCTCCTCGCCGGGGCCGCCCTGCTGCCGTCCATGACGTGCGCGCTGGACCTGCGCGGCCACACGGCGCGCAGGCCCGCCTCGGCCCAGCTGCTCGGGCTGGTGCCCGTCGTCGTCGCCGCGCCGCTGCTGTGGTCGGTGGGGAGCTCCCTCGGCGTCACCGGCCTCCCGACGGGCGTCTTCGTCTGCGCGGGAGCGCTGGTCGCGGCGCTCGGGATGCTGCGGGGCGTCGTCGCCCTGCGCGCCAGCGAGTGGGCCGCCGGGCACGACGAGCTGACCGGCCTGCCCAACCGCCGCGGGCTGGCCGCCGCCTTCGACGACCGGCTGCGCGACCCACGCGGCCTCGTCCTGTGCCTCGTCGACCTCGACGACTTCAAGGCGGTCAACGACACCCACGGGCACGAGGTCGGCGACGAGCTGCTCGTCGCGGTGGGGGACACGTTGCGGGCGTCGGCCGGACGCGACGCCGTCGTCGCCCGCCTCGGCGGGGACGAGTTCGTCGTCCTCCTGCGCGCCACCCCCGAGGCCCCGCCGTGCGGTGAGCCGCCGGGCGGGCCTCCTCGGTCCGTCGCCGACGCGACGCCCGCCCGCGTGCTCGCCGCGCTGCAGCGCCCCGTGCACGTCGCCGGCCTGGAGCTGCGGACCAGCGCGAGCGTCGGCGTCGTGCGCGTCGTCGCGCCGTCCTCGCTGCCGCAGGCGCTGACCCGCGCCGACATCGCCATGTACGCGGCGAAGGCGGCCGGCAAGGACGGCGTGACGACCTACCGGCCCCGGATGCGCGCGCTCGTGCAGCGGCGCCAGCGGCTCGCCGAGGACCTCAGGCTGCTGCTCGAGGGGGCGCCCGCGGCGCGGGTCGGCCGGCTGGTGCCGCACCACCAGCCGCTGGTCGGCCTGGAGAGCGGCCAGGTGGTCGGCTCGGAGGCGCTCGTGCGCTGGCACCACCCCCACCTCGGCCTGCTGCCGCCGTCGGACTTCCTCGACGTCGTCCGCGAGGGCGGTCGGGAGGTGGACCTGGACGCCCTCGTGCTCGACGCGACGCTCGCGCAGGTCGGCTCGTGGCGGCGGCTGGGCCTGCAGCCGGTGCCCGTGAGCGTCAACGTGACGGCGGCGACGCTGCTCGACGGCCGGCTCGACGTGCGGGTGGCGCGCGCGCTGCGCCGCCACGACGTCCCCGCCGGGCTGCTGCGGCTGGAGATCACCGAGCACGAGCAGGTGCCCGAGTCGGTCGAGGTCGCGCGCATGCTCGACCGGCTGGTGCGCACCGGGGTGCGCCTCAGCCTCGACGACTTCGGCGTCGGGTACACGTCGTTGACCTACCTGCAGCGCTTCCCGATCTCCCTGCTCAAGCTGGACCGCTCGCTCGTCATCGCCAGCCAGGACGACCTGCAGCTGCTGACGGGCATCGCGGCCATGGCGCGGGCGCTGGACCTGGACGTGCTGGCCGAGGGCGTCGAGACCCCCGAGCAGCGAGAGCGCCTCGTCGGCCTCGGCATCCACTACGGGCAGGGCTTCCTCTTCTCGCCGGCCCTGACCGCCGAGGACCTGGCGGCGCTCCTGCCGCCGTCACCGCGAGGAGCCCGCGGGTCCTCGCCGCGGGCGGGCGGCCCGGTCGGGGACGCCGCACCACCGGCGCAGCGCGGGGCGTCACCTCGGCAGGTCGCGCACCGACCAGTCCTATAGGATCCGGCGGGCCGCGCCGTTGCGACTCCGCTCCGGCGTCCTCGACGGACCGACGGAGGTCCCCATGACGCTGCTCGTCAACGACCCGGACCGCTTCGGCGCCGAGGCGGTGGACGGGCTCGTCGCCGCCCACCCCGCCCACCTGCGCCGCTGCCGGGGCGGCGTCGTCCGCGCCCGGCCCGGTGGCGAGGGGGCGGTCTCGCTCGTCGTCGGCGGGGGCAGCGGCCACTACCCCGCCTTCGCCGGGTGGGTCGGCGAGGGCTTCGCCGCGGGAGCGGCCTGCGGCGGCGTCTTCGCCTCGCCGTCGGCCTCCCAGATCCGCGCCGTGGCCAGGGCCGCCGGCACGGGCGGTGGTGTCCTTCTCGGCTACGGCCGGTACGCCGGCGACGTCCTGCACTTCGGCCTGGCCGCGGAGATGCTGCGCAGCGAGGGCGTCGACGTGCGCGAGATCGCGATCGCCGACGACGTCGCCTCGGCCCCGCCCGAGGAGTCCCACCGGCGGCGCGGCATCGCCGGCGACCTCGTCGTCCTCAAGGTCGCCGGGGCGGCGGCCGAGGCCGGGCTGCCGCTGGACCAGGTCGAGGCGCTGGCCCGGCGCGCCGACGCACGGACGAAGACCCTCGGCGTGGCCATGTCGGGGTGCACGCTGCCGGGTGCCGCGGAGCCGCTCTTCACCGTGCCGCAGGGGCGGATGGGCATCGGCCTCGGCATCCACGGCGAGCCCGGGCTGGAGGAGCGGGAGCTGGGGAGCGCTGACGAGGTCGCCGACCTGCTCGTCGACGGCGTCCTCGCCGAGCAGCCCGGGCGGGAGGAGGGCCCCACCGGGTACGCCGGGCGCGTCGCCGTCCTGCTCAACGGGCTCGGCGGGGCGGGCCGCGAGGAGCTGCTCGTGCTCTACCGCCGCGTCGACGAGCGGCTGCGCGACGCCGGGCTCACGACCGTCCGGCCCGAGGTCGGCGAGCACGTGACGAGCCTGGACATGACCGGGGTGTCGTTGACGGTCGCCTACCTCGACGAGGAGCTGGAGGAGCACTGGCGCGCGGCCTGCGACGCACCGGCCTACCGCCGGCCCGCGGTGGCGGCCGACGTGGAGGCGCCGGATCCGGTGGCCGACGAGGACGAGGACGGGTCGGTGCCCGAGGCCTCCGAGGACTCGCGCGCGGCGGCCGCCCGGGTCGCCGACGGCGTCGAGGCGGCCCGTGACGTCGTGCTCGCGGCCGCCGACCGCCTCGGCGAGGTCGACGCCGTCGCCGGGGACGGCGACCACGGCATCGGGATGGCGCGGGGGATGCGGGCGGCGGCGGAGGCCGCCCGCTCGACGGCGGACGCGGGTGCCGGCGCGGGCACGACGCTCGTGCGCGCCGGCGAGGCGTGGGCCGAGGGCGCCGGGGGCACCTCCGGGGCGCTGTGGGGGGCGGCCCTGACGGCGGCCGGGACCTCGCTCGGCGACGAGCGGACGCCGGGCGGCGACGACGTCGCGGCGGCGGTGCGGGCCGGCGTCGAGGCGGTGCTGCGCCTGGGCGGCGCGCAGGTCGGCGACAAGACGATGGTCGACGCGGTCGTGCCCTTCGTCGAGGCGCTCGAGGGCCCCGGCGAGGACGCGCCGCTGGCACGGTGGCGCGGCGCGGCGCAGACGGCGGCGCAGGCGGCGCAGGACACGGCCGGCTCCGCAGCCTCGCTCGGCCGGGCCCGCACGCACGGCGAGCGCAGCGTCGGCACGCCCGACGCGGGCGCGCTGTCCTTCGGGCTCGTCGTGCGCGCCGTCGTGGGGGACGTGCGCCCGGACGACGCCGCCGCGGCGGCGGGCGCTCAGGGCGGCCCCCGATGAGCGAGGCGACGGGGGCGGCTGCCGCGCAGCCCGTCCCGCTGCCGCCCCAGGGGGTCCGGTGGGTGGGCACGAGCTGGAAGATGACCAAGACGCGCGCCGAGGGGCTCGCGTGGGCGCGCGGGCTCGTCGACGGGCTGGTCGAGCGGGGCCTCGGCCCCGGTGCGGGCGCCAGCGGCGTAGCAGCGGCTGCGCCGCAGGTCTTCGTGGTGCCGCCGACGACGGCGCTGGCCGAGGTGGCGGGCCTGCTGCGCGAGCACGCGCCCGAGGTGCTCGTCGGGGCGCAGGACGCGCACTGGGAGGACGCCGGCGCCTGGACGGGTGAGGTGTCGGTGCCGCAGGTCGCCGACGCCGGGGCCCGGCTCGTCGAGCTCGGGCACTCCGAGCGGCGAGAGCACTTCGGGGACAGCGACCACCGGGTGGCGCTCAAGGTCCGGGCGGCGCTGCGGCACGGCCTCGTGCCGCTGCTGTGCGTGGGGGAGCCGACGGCGGTGCGCACCGGCGGCGGTCACGTCGAGCACGTCGTCCGGCAGGTGCGCCAGGTGGTCGACACGCTGCCCGACGAGCAGGCGGCCCGCGTCGTCGTCGCCTACGAGCCGGTCTGGGCCATCGGCTCCGCCGGGCGCCCGGCGCGGCCCGAGGAGGTCGCCGAGGTCGTCGAGCCGCTCGTCGCCGAGGTGGGCGGGCGGGTCGCGGGCGTCCTCTTCGGCGGGTCGGTGGACCAGGCCGGCGCCCCCGACCTGCTCGCCGTCCCCGGTGTCGACGGCCTCTTCGTCGGCCGCGCCGCTTGGGACGTCGACGGCTTCCTCGCCCTGCTCGACCTCGTCCGCGCCTGACGCCTGCGTCGCACCCGGCGCCCCACGGACCCGGCCGACGCCCTTCCCGGCACGTCGTCGTCGACGTGCCGGGAAGAGGCGTCGATCTCTGGCAGGTAGTCGTCGACGTGCCGGGGGCGACGAGGCCCGCGGGCGCCGGGTGACGGCGTCCGCGGGCCCCTGCGGCCGTCCGGCGGGTCGGCGTCAGTGCGGGCTGTGCGAGCCCTCGCCCTGGACGTCCTGCCGCTCCTCGGAGTGGTCCCCGCTCCAGAGCACGTGGTAGGTGCCCTCGGCGTCGACCCGCCGGTAGGTGTGGGCGCCGAAGAGGTCCCGCAGGCCC
>NZ_JBBHZF010000004.1:0-36785 GCF_037482365.1 Pseudokineococcus sp. 1T1Z-3 | reverse complement strand
ATGCCGAGCGCGACGGCGCTGCTGACGACGCGCCGCCAGGAGTCCTGGGCGTCGGCGACGGCGGCGGCGAAGTAGTCGTCGAGCAGCAACGAGGCCAGGTGCTCGTCCTTGTCGTAGGCCTGCTTGATCCGGTCGAGGAAGCGGGCGCGGATGATGCAGCCGCCGCGCCAGATGGTCGCCATGGCGCCGCGGTCGACGTCCCAGCCGTACTCGGCGCTCGCGGCGGTGATCTGGTCGAAGCCCTGGGCGTAGGCCACAACCTTCGAGGCGTACAGCGCCTCGCGGACGGCGTCGACGAAGCCCTCGGCGTCGCCACCTTCCAGCCGGGTCCCCGACGGACCGGCGAGGCCCTTGTCCAGCACCGCCTTCCGCTGGCCGGCGGCGCCGGAGAGCGCGCGGGCGAAGACGGCCTCGGCGATGCCCGTGACGGGGATGCCGAGGTCGAGCGCCGACTGCACCGTCCAGCGACCGGTGCCCTTCTGCTCGGCCTGGTCGACGACGACGTCGACGAAGGGCCTGCCTGTGCTCGCGTCGGTGTGGCGCAGCACCCGCGCGGTGATCTCGACGAGGAAGGACTCGAGGTCGCCGGTGTTCCACCGCTCGAAGACGTCGCCGATCTCCGCCGGCTCCATGCCGAGGCCGGAGCGCAGCAGGTCGTAGGCCTCGGCGATGAGCTGCATGTCGGCGTACTCGATGCCGTTGTGCACCATCTTGACGAAGTGCCCGGCGCCGTCGGGTCCGACGTAGGTGCAGCAGGGCGTGCCGTCGACGTCGACGGCGATGCTCTCCAGGATCGGGCCGAGCGCCTCGTAGGACTCCTTCGAGCCGCCGGGCATGATGCTCGGCCCCTCCAGCGCGCCCTCCTCGCCGCCGGAGACGCCGGTGCCGACGAAGTGCAGCCCGGCCTCGCGCAGGGCGGCCTCGCGGCGGCGGGTGTCCTCGAAGTGGGCGTTGCCGGCGTCGACGACGATGTCGCCCTCCTCCAGCAGCGGCGTCAGCTCGTCGATGA
Source organism: Pseudokineococcus sp. 1T1Z-3 (assembly GCF_037482365.1). Lineage (NCBI taxonomy): Bacteria > Bacillati > Actinomycetota > Actinomycetes > Kineosporiales > Kineosporiaceae > Pseudokineococcus > Pseudokineococcus sp. 1T1Z-3. The sequence goes on along the minus strand of NZ_JBBHZF010000004.1, from coordinate 35,776 downwards.
CGGCGTCGGTCGCGGCGCCCGCCTTGACCATGACGATGACGCGGCGGGGCTTGGCGAGGGAGGCGACGAAGTCCTCCAGCGAGTGCGAGGGCCGGAAGTCGCCCTCGTCGCCGTGCTCGGCCATGAGGTCGTCGACGCGAGAGGCGCTGCGGTTGTGCACGGCCACGGCATGACCGTGCCGGGCGATGTTGCGGGCCAGGTTGCGGCCCATGACGGCGAGCCCGGTGACGCCGATGTCGGCGAGCTCGCCGGGGTCTGGCGTGGCGGACGTCGGCGTCGCGGTCGTGGCGGTGGCCATGCGGTCTCCCGGGGTTGCAGAGGGTCGGGGTTGCAGGGGTCGGGGTTGCAGCGAGCAGGTGCTCAAGGGGAAGGGTCTGGTGTGCCGGTCCTGCGTCTGTCTCGCTCCTGGGTCCCTCTCGGTCTGGTCTCTCTCGCTGGGGGCCGTCGGCCAGACGCCGCCGGCCGTCACGATCGTGCCCGACCGGAGGCCGGCGCGCACCGACGACGTCGCCCCGACCGGCGCGTCGCGACTGGTGCGTCCGCTCAAGGTCGCCCCCTGCCCTGACGACGGAGAAGCAGGAGATGGGACGACCTGGGCGGTCACGGGGGGAGGGCCGCGAGGAGAGGAGGCCGCGGTGGCACCTGTCGTGCTGGCGACATGCCTGCTCGCGGCGGCGGTGACGGCGAGGACGGCGGTCCTCGTCGGCCGGCGGCGTGACACCGGTCAGGTCGCCGTCAGCCTCACCGTGCTCCTGTGCGGCGTCACTGCGTGGTGCGTGCTGGCGGGGGTGCGGGCGCTGCCGCTCCCGCTGCTCGTCGAGCGGGTGCTCGACGTGCCCTTCTTCCTCTCCGTCTGCCTGTCGGTCGCCCTGATCGTTGTCTTCGTGCACGTCAGGTCCGGGCGGCCCGTGACGCGCCGGCTGGTGGCCGTCCTCTCGGTCGAGCCGGCACTGGTCGCGCTGGCCCTCCTCCTCGACCCGTGGCTGCACGTCTTCTACGCCGAGGTCACCGTGGTGGGCGACCCGCCCGTCCGGGTCGACGAGTACGGGCCCGGCTTCTGGGTGCACGCCCTCTACAGCTGGGGGCTGGTCGCCGGGGCCACCGCGGTCACCTGGCGGACGCGCCGCCGGGCCACCGGCGAGCTGCGCCGCCAGGGCACGCTGCTCGTCGTGGCGTCGGTCGTCCCCGCCTCCGTCGACGTGCTGTCCGTGGTCTTCAGCGACGCGACCGCCTCCCTCCCCCTGACCCCGCTCGCCTTCGTGGTGACGGGTGTGGTCTTCACCCTCGCCACGGTGCGTCAGGACCTGCTGCAGCTCGTGCCCGTGGCGTGCGCGCAGGTCGTCGACACCCTCTCGGACGCCGTGTGGGTCCTCGGGACGCACGGCCGCGTCGTGGACGCCAACCCCGCGGCGCTCGAGCTGGTCTCCTCGCTGCGCCCCGGTGGCCGCCTCGACGTCCACGCCGCGGCCGGGGGTGACCTGCCGCCCGAGCTCGTCGGCCCGGGCCGCTCGAGCGGTGACGTCGTCGTCGCGCTGCCAGGCGGGCGCGAGCTCGACGTGCGCACCCGCGACGTGCGCGCGCGCTCCGGCCGCCTCGTCGGCCGGGTCGTCGTGGCCCGCGACACGACTGCCCAGCGGACCGCGCGCCGACAGCTGGAGGAGGCGAACCTCCGGCTGGAGGCGCACGTCGCGACCATCGAGACGCTCCGGGCCGCCCTCGAGGTCGAGGCCGCGCAGGACCCGCTGACCGGGCTGCTCAACCGCCGGGGTCTCTGGCCGCTGCTGCGGGCCAGCCTGCGGACCCGCGACGAGGGTGGACCGGAGCCGCGAGGCGCCTGCGGGGAGCGGCCGGTGACGGTGGTGCTCCTGGACCTGGACCACTTCAAGCACGTGAACGACGTCCACGGGCACGGTGTGGGGGACGACCTGCTGGTCGACGTCGCCCGGCGGCTGCGTGCGGCGGCGTCCGGGCACCCGGTGGCCCGGTGGGGCGGCGAGGAGCTGCTCGTCCTGCTGGAGGGCGTCGCCGCGGAGGAGGCCGAGGCGGTCGCCGACCGCCTCCGTCGGGCGTGCGGGCGCGCGTCCGTCGAGCTCCCGGACGGGACGTGCGTGCGTGCCACGGCCAGCGCCGGCGTCGCGACCTGGCCGACGTCCGCCACCAGCGCCGAGGAGCTGCTGCTGCGGGCCGACGAGGGCCTGTACGCGGCGAAGGCCGGCGGGCGGGACCGGGTGGCGTCGGCGCCTCCTTGGCTCGGCGAGGTCCCCGCCCAGCGGCGCGCGTCACGTGACGCGTTGGGCGAAGCCAGGGCGGGACGCGCCGACCGGCAGGTCGACGTCAGCGCGTGCCGGAGCGGATCAAGGCGGCCTTGACGGGCCGGGGCATTGCCTCCCATGTGTCGCTGATGCCCCATGTGCCTCCAGCGACCTCCGTGTTGGCGCAGTAGGCGACTTCCTCGTCCCACTCCGTACGCATCCGCGCCCTTCGGCCCCAGGAGAGCACTCGTGCACGTCAGTCCTCGAGGGCTCCGGGGCGCGACCCGAGACCTCGACCGCCCAGGTAGACGCCCTCGCTCCCAGCGAGACGTCATTGAAGAGTGTGTCGAGACTCGAGCACCTGCGCCCTCTAAGCGCCGAGCGCCGAGCGCAGGAGGGCGAGCTTGGCGCTCGTCTCAGCGAGCTCGGCGTCGGGGTCGGAGCCCGCGACGATGCCGGCACCGGCGTGCAGCCGCACGGACGAGCCCTCGACGACGCCGCAGCGGATGGTGACGGCCCACTCGCCGTCGCCGGTGGCGTCCTGCCAGCCGACGGCGCCGGCGTAGAAGCCGCGGTCGACGGTCTCCAGGTCGGCGATGGCGGCGCGCGCCGCGCCGTCGGGGGTGCCGCCGACCGCGGGCGTCGGGTGCAGGGACTGCGCCAGGTGCAACGACGTCGTCGCGGGGTCGGCGGTGCGCCCGCGCAGCCGCGTCGCCAGGTGCCAGAGCGTCGGCGTCGCGACCAGCTCGGGCTCCGCCGGTACGTCGAGCTCGGCGCACCAGGGGGCGAACGAGCGCGCCATCGCCTCCACGACGAGCGCGTGCTCGCGGCGGTCCTTCTCCGAGGCCAGGAGCGCGCGGGCCCGTGCCGCGTCCTCCTCGGGGTCGGGCGAGCGGGTGGTCGACCCGGCGAGCGGCGTGGCGAGGACCTGCCCGCCGCGCAGGGCGACGAGCAGCTCGGGGCTCGCGCCGACGAGCGTCCGGAGGCCCCGACCTTCCTCGGGGGGCAGCGGGACGGCGAAGACCCGCGCCTCCTCGTCGTGGCGGGCGAGGGTGGCGACGAGGGCACCGACGTCGACCGGGGCGTCGGTCGTGACGTCGAGGGCCCGGGCCAGGACGACCTTCTCCAGCGTCCCGTCGGCGAGCAGCCCCAGGGCGCGGCGGACGGCGTCCTCGTACGCGGGCTCCGGGGGGACCGCCGTCTCGGCCTGGACGGTCGTCCCCGCCACCGGTCCCGCCCCCGCCCGCGGCAGCCGCCCCGCGCCGCGACGGACCGAGTGGGGCCGGACCAGCGCGGCTGCGCCGCCGACGGCGAAGGGGAGCGCGCCGACGACGAGGACCTCGGACGCCGGGGCGCCGCCCACCTCGACGACGGCGCGCAGGCGGTCGGCGACGGCACCGGGCAGCTCGTCCGTCCACGGCAGCTCCACCCGCTCGGCCACGCCGCGGGCCAGCAGGGTGCCGGCGGGCGAGGACCACAGCGTGTCCTCGCCAAGGCGCAGGGCGGCGAGCAGGTCGGCCGGGCTCGCGGTCGGCCCCACGCCCGGGGGGGCGGGAAGGCCGGTGCGGGGGCGCGAGGCCCGGGGGTCGGCCTGGGGGCTGCTCGTGGCGGCGGGGCCGTCGTCGGGCTCCCGGGGCTGGCCGACGGCAGCGCCGGGACGTCGCTCCCGGGTCGTGCCCGTGCCCCTGCTCACGTGCCCATCATCTCCCCGGTCCCGCGCTGCCCGGGCCCCGGGGGCGGGGGTCCGCCGCCGGTGGGCCTGCCACGGTCGGTGCCCCGGGTTAGCGTCGACGGCGTGGAGCCTCCCGTCGCCCCCCGGCCCGGCCGTCCCCGAGCGGCGGCGTCCGGGCGCCCGCGGGGCCGGGCCGCGGCGGCCGCAGCCCTGGGTCTCGGGCTGCTGGCCGGCTGCACCTCGGGCGACGGCGCGGAGGGCGGCGCGGACGAGGGCGGCGGCTTCTTCGGCGGCGACGAGCCGCAGGTCGAGCTGGCGAGCCTCCCGGCGGTCTCCGTCCTGGGTGGTGGGGGTGACACCTCGGTCCCGGCCAGCACGGCCTTCTACGACGCCTCGCCCGTCGTCGTCCTCGTCGACGACGTGGCCGACGTCACCTCTGCCGCGGCCCGGGCCGAGGAGCTGGGCGTGCCCGTCCTCGTCGTCGACGCCCCGGCGCCCGAGGCCACCCCGACGGACGGCGCCAGCGGCCCGGCGCCCGGGCCCAGCGCGGCCGGCGACGACGCGGGCCCGGCCGAGAGCCCTCCTGGGGGTGCGGCCGAGCAGGGCGGCGCCGAGGAGCTGGACCCCGCGGAGGGCCTCGGCGGTGACGGGCCGGGGGCCGGCGCCGGGCCACCCGCCGCCGCTGGGGCCGCGACGGACGCCGTCGCCGCGGAGGTCGAGCGGCTGGGCGCCGAGCAGGTGCTCGCGGCCGACCCGCTGTCGCTGGCGTGGGCGCAGGAGGCGCTGGACGCCGACGTCCTCGACGCCGCGACCGCCGACGTCGACGCCCCGGCACGAGGTGACGAGCCGTCGGACGAGGAGACGTCTGGCGGCGGCGTCGTGGCCCTCGGCACCGGGCAGCCCGCCGACCTGGCCGCCGCCGCCACGGCCCGTGCCGCCGGGGCGCAGGTCCAGGAGGTCCCCGGCGGGGACCCCCGCGTCGACGGGGCGGTCGTCGAGCGCCTGTCGACGGCGTCGCCGTCCTCGGTCGTCGGCCTGTCGTCGGCCTTCGGCGACGTCGACCTGCTCACCTCGCGGATGGACGTCGTCGCCACCGGCTACCAGCTGCCCGGTGGTGGGCAGGTCCCCTTCCCGGGACGGCACATGGTCGCGCTGTACGGCTCGCCGGGGGTGCCGGCGCTCGGCGTCATGGGCGAGCAGCCCGTCGACGAGGCGGTCGAGCGCGCCCGTCAGGTGGCGGCCGGGTACGAGGAGCTCGCCGGCGACCCCGTCGTGCCCACCTTCGAGATCATCACGACCGTGGCGTCGGCCTCGGCGGGGCCGGACGGGGACTACTCCACCGAGCTGGACGTCGAGCTCATCCGGCCGTGGGTGGAGGCGGCGGGCGAGAACGACATGTACGTCGTCCTGGACCTGCAGCCCGGCCGCACCGACTTCCTCACGCAGGCCCGGCGCTACGAGGAGCTGCTCACCGAGCCGCACGTGGGGCTGGCGCTGGACCCGGAGTGGCGGCTGCGACCCGACCAGGTGCACCTGCGCCAGGTCGGCCAGGTCGGCGTCGACGAGGTCAACGCCGTGGGGGACTGGCTGGCGGGGCTGACGGCGGCCAACGACCTGCCGCCGAAGGTCTTCCTGCTGCACCAGTTCCAGACCCGGATGATCACCGAGCGCGAGCTGCTCGACATGTCCCACGACGAGCTCGTCCCGCTCGTCCACGCCGACGGGCACGGGACGCCGGGGCAGAAGCTCGACACCTACCGGGCGCTCCAGGTGGACGCGCCGCCCGGGATGCGGTGGGGCTGGAAGAACTTCTACGACGAGGACGTCCCCACGATGTCGCCGGCCGAGACGATGGCCGTCGACCCGGTGCCCGACCTCGTCTCCTACCAGTGACCCGCGTCTCCCGGACTTCGTAGCCCTTCTCCGCCGGGAGGGGCGCCTGCGGCGTACTTCGTAGCCTTTCTCCGCTGAGGGAGGCTCCGGGGGTGGACCTCGTGGCCATCTTCCGCCCGAGGCCGGGCGTCAGGTGCGGTGCGGGCTGCTGAGCTCGCGGGCGGCCGGGTCGTCGGCGAAGGCGGGGTCGCGGGTGCCGATGTCTCGGGCGACGGAGAGGTGCCCGCCGAGGTAGCCGCCGACGGCCGCGAGGGCACCGCCCGCGACGGCCAGGGCGACGCCGCGGCCGTGCCCGGAGTCGTGCCGGCGGACCCACCAGGAGGCGACGTAGAGGGCGAAGGACGTCCCGTTCGCGGCGGCGTGGACGTAGCCGACGCGCTTGTCCCCGCCGCTCGTGCCGATCCACTCGGCCGTGCCGGTGAGGAAGGTCGGCAGCGCGCCCAGGCACCCGAGCCCGACGAGCAGGCGCGCGGCCGGGCGTGCCGCGCGTCCTCCGACGGCGTCGAGGGCGGACGCCGACAGCCACGCCCCGATGGGGACGTCCGTCATCGGCGGGTGGACGGCGTGGCCCACCTGCCGGCCCCGCAGCAGCGCGAGCAGCGGAGGTGAGGCCGTCAGCCCCTTGGCCGCGAGGCGCTGCTCGAGGTCAGCCGTGGTGTCGAGCCAGGTGGCGGACTCGACCTTCTGCACGGCGCGCACGGGCCACGGGCGGGGCACGCTCGCCGGCCCGCCCTCGGTCGTCTGGGACCCGGTCGCCTGGGACCCGCTGGCAGGAGCTCCGGTGGTGGTCATGAGCTGTCCTCCCCGGGCGCCCGCCGACGGGGACCCTCGAGGTCCCACTGTGCGCGCGCCGCGCCGCCCCCGCGCGGTGGGGGACCGGCGACGGGTGACGGGCGCTCGGCCCGGGAGGGGGGCGCGTCGGGGCGCTGTCGGCGGGCGCCCGTACCGTCGACGCTCCGCCGGGTGCCGTCGGCGGAGATCAGGCGGGGAGCGCGCAGATGGAGATCGAGGCCCAGGACGTCGGCGTGGAGGCGGGCGGGGCGGTGCTGCTGGTGCCCACGGGGGTGCTGGTGGCGCCCGGTCGGCGCACGCTCGTCGCGACCGACGCCGGGCAGGACCTCACGGCGCCCACCGCGCTCGCGCTCGTGCTGACGGGCCGGACGACGCCGACGCGCGGACGTCTGCTGGTCGACGGGCACGACGTCGGGCTCTGGGGCCGCGACGACCTGCGCCGGGCGGGCGCGCTGGTCGACGCGCCCGGTGTCGACGAGCCCGAGCCTGTCCTGCCGCTGCGCGCGGTCGTCGCGGAGGACCTGCGCGCCGCGGGCCTGGCCGCCTCCGCCCAGGAGGCCCGCGCATGGCTCGCCGCGGCGGGGCTCGAGGGGTGGGGCCACGTCCTCGTGCGCGACCTGCCGCCGTCCGTCCGCACGCGGGCGCTCGCCGAGCTGGCCGCCGCTCGCGAGGGCGTCGAGGTGCTCGTGCTCGTCCGCCCAGACCGGGCCGGCGGGGACGCCGGCGAGGCCGGCGGCTGGTGGGACCTCGCCGGCGAGATGGCCTCCCGCGGCCTCGGTGTCGCCGTCCTCGTCGCCCGCGCCGAGGTGGCGCTGCTGGCGGGGGCGGGCCTGCTGGCCGACGGCGACCTGCGGGCGGCCGCCGGCGTCGGCCGAGCCACCCGCCCGCCCGACCTGCCCGCCCGCCCCACCGAGCTCGCCGTGGAGACGACGCTGTGACTCTCGACCTGCCTGGCTCGCCTGCCCCCGAGGGCCGGAGGCGCCGGCGCGCCGGCCCCGGCCCGACCGTCGCGACGTCGGGCGCCGCGGCGCGGGCCGAGGTCGCGCGCCTGCTGGCCACCCGGACGGGCCGCCTCGCCGTGGCTGCCCTCGCCGTCGTCCCGCTGCTGTACGCCGGGCTCTACCTGTGGGCCAACGCCGACCCCTACGAGCGCCTCGACCAGGTGCCCGCCGCCGTCGTCGTCGAGGACGAGGGGGCGAGCACCGGAGGGGTGCTGCTCTCGGTGGGCGCCCAGCTGGCGAGCGACCTGGAGTCCGGCGGCACCTTCGACTGGGTCCGGACCGACGCGGCCGACGCCGCCGAGGGCGTGCGCAGCGGCCGCTACGAGGCATCCCTGCTCGTCCCGGCCACCTTCTCGGCCGACCTCGCCTCCGTGCAGGAGGCCGTCGCGGCCGGTGACCCGCAGCCCCCGCGTCGCGCCCAGCTGCAGCTGACGACCAACGACGCCACGAGCTACATCGGCCGGACGGTCGCCGAGCGCGTCGTCGCGGCCACGCGCCAGGCCGTCGTCACGCAGGTGGGGGAGCAGGCGTCGTCGTCCTTCCTCGTCGGCTTCTCGACGATCAGCCAGCAGCTCGTGACGGCGGCCGACGGCGCCGGGGCGCTCGCCGACGGCCTCGGCCAGGCGAGCGACGGCGCCGACGGGCTCGCCGAGGGCAGCGCCGCCCTGGTCGAGGGCCAGGAGGCGCTCGCCCAGGGCGCCGACGCCCTGGCGACCGGCGCCGGCGCGCTCGCGCAGGGCACCGGCGCCGCCGTCGCGGGCGTCGACCAGCTCGTGGCGGGCGTCGGGGCGCTCGACGACGGCGCGCAGGCGCTGGCGGGCGGGCTCGACCAGCTGGAGGGTGCGACCGCGGCGCTGCCCGAGCAGACCCGCGCGCTGGCCGACGGCGCGGCCGCCGTCGCCGACGGCAACGCCCAGGTGGCCCAGACCGCCGAGGAGCTGGCGACGGCGTCCGCCGAGGTCGTCGACGGGCTCGACGAGGCGCGGGCCGGGCTCGCCGCGCAGCTCGTCGACCTCGGGCTCGACGACCAGCAGGTCGCGGCCGTGCTGGCGCAGGCCGACGAGCTCGTGGCCCCGGTGCGCGACGCGCAGGGCCAGGTCGAGCAGACCGACGCCGCTCTGGGGGCGTTGGCGGAGGGGTCCGCGCAGGTCGCGGCGGGCACGCAGGCCCTCGCCGAGGCGGCACCGGGCCTGGCGCAGGGCATCGCGGGCGCCTCGACAGGTGCGTCGGCGCTCGCGGAGGGCACTGGCCAGCTCGCGGACGGCGTCGGGCCGCTCGCGGCGCAGGCTCGCCAGCTCGACGACGGCGCCAGCGCGCTCGCGGACGGGGCGCAGCAGCTGGCCGGCGGCCAGGACCAGGCCGTCGAGGGCTCCCGCGCGCTCGCCGAGGGTGCCGGTGCCCTGGCGACGGGCGTGCAGCAGGCGCAGGAGGGGGCCGCGGCGCTGCGCGACGGGCTCGTCGAGGGCGCGGGCGGCGTCCCCGACCTGTCCGACGCCGAGCGCGAGCAGGCGGTCGGGGCGATCTCCGACCCCGTCGTCACGACGAGCGCCAACCCGGCGCAGGTGGGCAGCTACGGCGCCGGCCTCGCGCCCTTCTTCCTCGCCCTGGCGCTGTGGATCGGCGGGTACGTGCTCTTCCTGGTGCTGCGGCCGCTGTCGCGACGGGCGAGCGCGGCCGGTCGCCCGGCGCTCGGCGTCGCCCTCGGCGGGTACGGGCCGGCGGCGCTGTTCGGCGTCATGCAGGCGGTGCTCGTGTGGGTCGCCGTCGTGCTGGTCCTCGGCATCGAGCCGGCCTCGCCGGTCGGGCTGCTGGCGGTGCTGCTGCTGACGTCGGCGGCCTTCATCGCGGTGGTGCACGCGCTCGTGGCGTGGTTCGGGCTGCCGGGGCAGTTCCTCGGCCTCGTGCTGCTGGTGCTGCAGCTCGTCAGCTCGGGCGGCACCTTCCCGTGGCAGACGCTGCCGGCCCCGCTCGCGGCGCTGCACCAGGTGCTGCCGATGGGCTACGCCGTCGAGGCGCTGCGCACCCTCGTGGCGGGCGGTTCGGCGGCGCCGGTCTGGCAGGCCGTCGCCGTCCTCGGCGGCTACCTCGTGCTCGGGCTCGCGGCGTCGACGCTCGCGGCGCGGCGCGCCCGGGTGGTCTCGCCGGCGGCGCTGCGTCCTGCCCTGGGCTGAGCCGCAGGGACCGCGTACAGTGGTTACTCGCCGGTAACTTACGGGTCGACGTCGACCCGGCCGGGGGCGCGGGGCGCGAGCCCGGGCCCGGCGCGAAGGAGGCACGCGGTGACGACGACGACGAACACCCCGGTCCAGGCGGGCGCGCGTCCGGAGGAGGCCCGCGGCCGCCGCGGCCGTCGCCCCGCCCGGCGCGGCGCGGACGAGGAGCGCCGGGAGGGCGCTCGGCCCGCGCGCGAGCACCTGCCGAGCGGGGTCTCGGCCGCCGACCTCACCGAGGTGCTGGCCGGCCGGTGGGGCTGGGTCCGCGACGAGGCGAGGGCGCACCTGCCCGACGCGCTCTTCCGCACCGACCCGCACGCGCCGATGGACGTCTACCGCGACGAGGTGCTCGACGTCGTCCGCGCGGTCGCCGCGACGGGGTCGACGGCGCACGGGTTCCCCACCGCGGTAGGCGGCGGCGGCGACGTCGGCGCGAGCGTCGTGCAGTTCGAGATGCTCGGGTTCGGCGACCTGTCGGTGATGATCAAGTCCGGCGTCCACTTCGGGCTCTTCGGGGGCGCCGTCACGAGCCTCGGCAGCGAGGACCACCACCGCCGCTACCTGCCCGCCACCATCGCCGTCGAGCGCGTCGGCTGCTTCGCGATGACGGAGACCGGGCACGGGTCGGACGTCGCGAGCATCGAGACGACGGCCGTGTACGACCCGGCCACGCAGGAGCTCGTCCTCACCACGCCCCACGAGGGCGCCCGCAAGGACTACATCGGCGGTGCTGCCCGGCACGCCCAGGTGGCGGCGGTCTTCGCCCAGCTGGTCACGGGCGGGCCGGGCGAGGAGCCGACGGGCCGGGGCGTGCACTGCCTCGTCGTCCCGCTGCGGGACGACGCCGGGGCGCTGCTGCCCGGGGTCGAGGTCGAGGACGACGGCCCGAAGGCGGGGCTCAACGGCGTCGACAACGGACGGATCCGCTTCACGGCGGTGCGGGTGCCGCGCGCCGACCTGCTCGACCGGTTCGCCCGCGTCGCCCCCGACGGCACCTACTCCAGCGACGTCCAGAGCGCCTCGCGCCGGTTCTTCATGACGCTCGGCGCGCTGGTGCGGGGCCGGGTGTGCATCGCCGCCGGGGTGGGGGCCGCGACGCAGCAGGCGCTGGCCGTCGCCGTCCGGTACGGCCTCACGCGTCGGCAGTTCGCGCGGCCCGGCGCCGACGGCACGTCCGAGGAGGTCGTGCTGCTGGACTACCGGGCCCACCAGCGGCGGCTGCTGCCGGCGCTCGCGACGACGTACGCGCTGCAGCTGGCGATGAACGAGCTGACCGGGCGCCTGCACGACGTGCAGAGCGCGCCGGGCGAGGTCGACGAGGGCGAGCAGCGCGAGCTCGAGACGCGCGCCGCGGGGCTCAAGGCCGTGGCGACGTGGCACGCGACGTCGACCATCCAGACCTGCCGTGAGGCGTGCGGCGGCGCCGGCTACCTGGCCGTGAACCGCCTGCCGCAGCTGAGGGCCGACACGGACGTCTTCACCACCTTCGAGGGCGACAACACGGTGCTGATGCAGCTCGTCGGCAAGGGGCTGCTGACCTCCTACGCCGAGGACTTCGGCGAGATGGGCACGTGGGGCACGGTGCGCGCCGTCGCCGACCAGGTGGTCGACCGGCTGGCCGAGCGGTCCACCGCCCGCGTCACGCTGCAGCGCCTGCGCGAGGCCGTGCCGGGCAGCGACGACGCCGACCTGCGTGACCGGGGCTGGCAGATGCGCCTGCTCGTCGAGCGGGAGGCGCACCTGCTGGTCGGCGTGGCCCGCCGCCTGCGCCGGGCCAAGGCCCCGGGGGCCGACGCGGGTGCCGTCTTCAACGACGCCCAGGACCACCTCCTCGCGGCGGCCCGGGCGCACGTGGACCGGGTCGTCGTCGAGGCGCTCGTCGCCGCCGAGGACGCGTGCGAGGACGACGCCGTCGGCGAGCTGCTCGCCCGCGTCGGTGACCTGCACGTGCTCGCGACGATCGAGCGCGACCGCGCCTGGTACCTCGAGCGTGGCTGGCTGACGCCGGGCCGCAGCAAGGCGGTGCTCGCGACGGTCAACGAGCTGTGCGAGGAGCTGCGCCCCGACGCGCGGCTGCTCGTCGACGGCCTCGGCATCCCCGAGCGCTGGATCACCGCGCCCATCGCCCACGGGCAGGTGGGCCAGCCGAGCGGCGACGGCGGCGGGCGCACGTCGACGGGCGCGCAGGGGGCTCCCGCCGGCGGCAGCGCCGCCGCCGCCGTCGAGCGGGTGCCGGTGCAGGCGGGGTAGGGCGCACGTCGTCGCGGGTCGCGCCCGCGGACGGCGCGCCATGATGGGGGCCATGAGCGCGGACGGGTCGACGGGTGAGGGCGTCGCCCCGCAGCAGCCGCGCTGGCTCGACGCCGACGAGGACCGCACGTGGCGCGACCTCGTGGCGATGACGCAGCTGCTCCACGTCAGCCTGGACCGGCAGATGCGGGCCGAGGCGGGGATGCCGCAGACCTACTACACGGTCCTCGCGATGCTCTCCGAGGCGCCGGGACGGCAGCTGAGGATGAGCGAGCTCGCGGCCATCACGTCGTCCTCGCCGAGCCGGATCTCCCACGCCGTCACGCGCCTGGAGGAGAAGGGGTGGGTGTGCCGCTCGAGGGCGGCCGAGGACGGGCGCGGCGCCGTCGCCACGCTGACCGACGCCGGCTGGGCGGTCCTGCGGGCCACGGCACCGGGGCACGTCGAGCAGGTGCGCAGGGTCCTGCTCGACCCGCTCAGCCCCGAGCAGCGGGGCCAGCTCGGGGAGATCTGCCGCGCCGTGCTCGTCGCGCTGGCCGAGAGCCCGCACGGGGCCCGGCGCCCCGACGGCGCCGAGGTGTGCGCGCAGGACTGCGCCGAGGTCGGGACGGGCTGCGACGCCGACGCGTCCTGACGCCACCGGCCCGCAGGTCCGTGACGACCGAGTGCTGGTCTGGCGACGGGCGCGAGGCGGTAGGCGTCTACTGTCCGCGGGTGCGCAGCCCGGCAGGAGACCCCGCCCGTCCCGGACCTCCGCGCGACCTCGTCTACCCGCCGGTCGTCCGCCTGGCGCTCGGGGCGTTCCGGGCCTTGGGCATCCGCACCCGGCTCACCGGCCTGGAGCACGTGCCGGCGACCGGCGGCGCCGTCCTCGCCAGCAACCACGTGGGCTACACCGACTTCATCTTCGCCGGCCTCGCCCCCTGGCGCGCCCACGGTCGGCTGACGCGGTTCATGGCCAAGGAGAGCATCTTCCGCCACCCCGTCGCCGGACCGCTCATGCGCGGGATGCACCACATCCCGGTCGACCGCGCCGCCGGCTCGCAGTCGCTGCGCGTGGCCCTGCGTGCTCTCGGCCGGGGGGAGGTCGTCGGGCTCTTCCCCGAGGCGACCATCTCGCAGTCCTTCACCGTCAAGCCCATCAAGTCGGGGGCGCTGCGGATGGCGGCCTCGGCGAGGGTGCCGGTGCTGCCGACGGCGGTGTGGGGCACCCAGCGCCTGTACGGCAAGGGGACGCCGAAGGACCTGACCCGCGGGCAGACCGTCTCGGTCGCCGTCGGCGAGCCGCTCCACGTCACGCCGAAGGACGTCGAGGAGTGCGCCGTCGAGCTCCGGCGCCGGATGCAGGCGCTCCTGGACGACCTGCAGCGCCACCACCCCGACCTGCCGTCGGCGCCCCCGGGCGCGTGGTGGCTGCCGGCCCACCTCGGTGGCAGCGCCCCGACCCCGGCCGAGGCGGGTGAGGACGAGCGCCGCCGCGGCTTCTGACCCGGCCCCTCGTCGTCGACGTGCCGGGGAGGGGCGCAGCGGCGCGAGCGGTCAGACGACGCCGTAGAGGCGGTCGCCGGCGTCGCCGAGGCCCGGGACGATGTAGCCGTGCTCGTCGAGGCGCTCGTCGACGGCGGCGGTGACGACACGGACGCGGTCGTCGTCGCCGACCGACGCGCGCAGGGCCTCCAGGCCCTCGGGGGCCGTCAGCAGGCAGATCGCGGTGACGTCGTCCGCTCCGCGCTCGAAGAGGTAGGCGACCGCGGCCGCGAGGGTGCCGCCCGTCGCGAGCATCGGGTCGAGCAGGTAGCACTGGCGGCCGGAGAGGTCGTCGGGCAGCCGGTTGGCGTACGTCGTCGCCTGCAGGGTCTCCTCGTCGCGGACCATCCCCAGGAAGCCGACCTCCGCGGTCGGCAGCAGCCGGGTCATGCCGTCGAGCATGCCCAGGCCCGCCCGCAGGATGGGGACGACGAGCGGCTTGGGCGCCGCGAGCGCCGTCCCGGTCGTCGGCGCCACCGGCGTGGTGACCTCGACCTCGACGGTGCGGACGTCGCGGGTCGCCTCGTAGGCCAGCAGCATGACCAGCTCGTCGGCGAGCTGGCGGAACGTCGGGGAGTCGGTGCCCCGGTCGCGCAGCACCGTCAGCTTGTGGGCGACGAGCGGGTGCTCGGCGACGTGCAGGCGCATGGCGTCGACCCTAGGCCGTAGGCCACCATCTGACCCCATGTCCTACTTCACTGCCGTCATCACCTGCGAGCAGGGCGCCTGGCGCGCCCACGACGTCGACATCGAGGACGTCACCGACCTCGACGACCTCGCCGACGTGCTCCGCGGGGTGGCCCCGGGCGGCGGCAGCGCGCTCGCCGTCATCGAGCACGAGGACGAGTGGTTCGCCGTCGCGCGCCTGGACGGCGACGACCTCGCGGCCGAGGAGGACGTCGACGAGGACGTCCGGCTCTTCGTCTCCGACCTCGCGGCGTCCCAGCGCAGCCACTACGGCGACCTCGTGGCGCCGGCCGCCGAGACGGAGACCGAGCTGGGCGACGAGCCGGAGGAGGCGCCCGTCGAGGTGACCGACCCGGCCGGCAGCACGCAGGGCCCGGTCGCCCAGGCGGCCGCCGCCGCCCCGGCCCCGGCCGACGACGAGGAGGACGAGCCCGACCAGCAGACCCCGGGGCTGGCCGCGTGGGCCGGTGACCCCGACCTGCTCGCGGACCTCGGCGTCGCCCGCTCGCGCCTCATCGAGATCACCGAGGACACCCTCGAGGACCCCGACACGGCCCTGGCGCAGATCGGTGCCGGCTGCGGCTTCGACGAGCTGCTCGAGGCGCTGCGCTGACAAGCCGGGCCGCGCCACCGGTCCCACCACCGGGCTCGCCCGCGCACCTGGACGCGCTGGTTGGGCTGGCCCTCGACGTCGCCCGGCGCACGCCGCCGGGCGACGTGCCGGTGGGCGCCGTCGTGCTCGGGCCCGACGGGGCCGTCCTGGGCGAGGGCACCAACCGGCGCGAGGCGGACGGTGACCCGACGGCGCACGCCGAGGTGCTCGCCCTGCGCGCCGCCGCCCGTCGGGCGGGGTCGTGGCGCCTCGCGGGCTGCACCCTCGTCGTCACGCTGGAGCCGTGCGCCATGTGCGCCGGCGCGCTGCTGCTGGCGCGCGTCGAGCGGCTCGTGCTGGGGGCCTGGGACCCGAAGGCGGGCGCGACGGGCTCGGTGCTCGACGTCGTGCGGGACCGGCGGCTGCCGCACCGCGTCGAGGTCGTGGGCGGGGTCCGCGAGGAGGAGTGCGGGGCGCTGCTGCGGACCTTCTTCGCCGCGCACCGGACGGGGTGAGGGTGCAGCGGCCGGACGTCTGGACCGCGGCGGGCCAGCTGCGGTAGGAGAGCAGCGTGACGGCGGTGCAGGTCAGCGCGAAGGAGGTCTCGTTGCTGCGCCTGGCCGCGCAGCGGCTCGCCGGGCCCCCGGAGGCCGGCCCGGTCGACGTCGTCCGGCACCTGCTGGCGCTGCAGGGCCAGGACCTGCGCGGTGCGCTCGTCGCGACGGCGCTGCGGGCCGGGCTCGCGGGCACCGGGGCGCTCGACGTCGTGCGGGACGCGATGGCTGCGGGGGAGGTCGTCCGCTCCTGGCCGATGCGCGGGACGCTGCACCTCGTGCCGGCCGAGGACCTCGGGTGGCTGCTGGCGCTCACGGCGGAGCGGACCCTCCGGGGCGCCGCCGCCCGCCGCCGTGAGCTCGGGCTCGACGACGCCACCCTGGACCGCGGCCGGCAGGTGCTCGTCGGCGCGCTGGAGGGCGGCCGGGCGCTCACCCGTGAGGCGGCCGTGGCCGCGCTCACCGAGGCCGGGGTGCTCGACGGGCCCGGCGGCCGCGCCTACCACCTGCTCTTCTCCCTGGCCCAGACCGGCGACGTCTGCTGGGGGCCACCCGTCGACGCCCCCGCGGACCTGCCGTCGACGACCCGGGCCTCGGACGATCAGCGCCTCGTGCTCCTGGCGGAGTGGGTGCCGCGCCCGCGCACCCTCGAGCGCGAGGAGGCCCTCGGCGAGCTCGCGCTGCGCTACCTGAGGAGCCACGGCCCGGCGTCGGTCGCCGACCTCGCGCGGTGGTGCGGGCTCCCCCTGGGGGAGGTGCGCACCGGCGTCGCCCTCGCCCGCCCGGCGCTGGAGGTGGTCGGGTGCGACGGCGTCGAGCTGCTCCTGGACCCGGCCACGCCCGAGCGCCTGGCCGCCGCCCGTGCCCACGCCCGGCGCCCGCGGCTGCTGCCGGGCTTCGACGAGATGGTGCTCGGCTACGCCGACCGCACCGCGACGCTCTCCCGCGAGGACGAGCGGCTCGTCGTCCCCGGCGGCAACGGCGTGTTCGCCCCGACCGTCGTGGCCGGTGGCCAGGCCGTCGGGACGTGGAGGCGCTCGACCCGGCGCACGGGCCCGCCCGTCGTCGCGACGCCGTTCCGCACGTTCACCGCCGCCGTCGAGCGCGCGCTGCCGGCGCTCGCCGAGGCGCTGCCGCGCTGAGGCCGACACCGGCCGGGCGACGTCGCACGGCCTGCAGCCGGTTTGGGACCTCCCCGGGCCCGCCGGTACTGTGCGCGGCGGTGGCGTGTCCGAGCGGCCTAAGGAGCGCGCCTCGAAAGCGCGTGAGGGGGCAACTCCTCCGTGGGTTCAAATCCCACCGCCACCGCCACGTCGATGACGTCGGGACCCCCGTCGGGCGCACGCCCGGCGGGGGTTTCGTCGTCCCGGGCCGGGGACAAGGCGCTGGGCCGGGCGCGGCGGGCGCACCCAGCGCGTGCCGCGTCGCCGGTCCAGCAGCGCGCCGGGACCTCCCGACCGGCAGGATCGCCGCGTGCTCGTCCTGCTGCTCGTCCTCGGCCTGGTCCTGCTCGTCGTCGGCGGGGAGGCTCTCGTCCGCGGGGCCGGGGGCCTGGCCCGGGCCTTCGGGCTCTCGCCGCTCGTCATCGGCCTGACCGTGGTCGCGGCGGCCACCAGCGCCCCCGAGCTGTCCGTCACGCTGACGGCGACGCTCGACGGCGCCCCCGGCCTCGCCGTCGGCAACGTCGTGGGCAGCAACATCGCCAACGTGCTGCTCGTCCTCGGGGCGGCGGCGCTCATCGCCCCCCTCGTCGTCGGCCGCTCGACGATGCGCGTCGACCTGCCCGTCGTCGTCGCGCTCAGCGTGCTGACGTGGGTGCTCACCCTCGACGGCACGGTGAGCCGGTGGGAGGGCGGGCTCCTGCTCGTCCTGCTCGTCGCCTACGTCGTCTACTCCGTCGTGGCCTCGCGCGCGGCGAGCGGTGGCGGCGAGGAGGAGACCGCACCGGGCGACGGCAGCCGCTCGAAGGCCTTCACGCTCGTCCGCGACGCCGTGCTCGTCGCCGTCGGGGTCGGGATGCTCGTCGGCGGGGCGCAGGCGCTCGTCTTCTCGGCCAGCGCGATCGCCGCCGACCTCGGCGTCAGCGACCTCGTCGTCGGCCTCACCGTGGTGGCCATCGGGACGTCGCTGCCCGAGCTCGCGACGTCCGTCGTCGCCGTCGCGCGGGGGCACACCGACCTCGCCATCGGCAACGTCGTCGGCAGCAACCTCTTCAACATCGGCACCGTCCTCGGCACCACCGGCCTGCTGACCCCGGGCGGCGTCCCCGTCGAGGCGAGCTCGGTCCGGGTCGACCTGCCGGTCATGATCGCCGTCGTCGTCGTGCTCATGGTGCTCGCCTTCGCCGCGAACCGGCTGTCCCGGCGCGACGGTCTCCTGCTGCTGCTGGGGTACGCGGCCTACCTGGCCTACCTCGTCCTCGACGCGCGCGGCAGCGACGTCCTCGGCGCCTACCTGCAGGTCCTCGGCGTCGTCGGCGCGCTCGCCGTCGTCGCCATGGTCGCCGCCGTCGCGCTCGAGGTGCGCGGACGGCGCCGCGTGCGCGCCTGAGCGCCGCCTCGGACGTCGTCGCCCCTCGCCGCGCCGGACGGCGGGGGTAAGGTCAGGCTCACCTGCTCGCGCGGGACGCCGCGCCGTCGACGCCCCGGAGGACCTCGTGCCGACGCCCTCCAGCTCCTCCGGCCGGCGCCCGGACACCGCGCGTGGCTGAGGCGTCGGCGACGTCCGCCCCCACGTCGAGGACCGCGCGAGGGGGTGTCGCCGCCTCCAACGCCCGGCGCGGAGCTGGCCTGCTCGTGGCCCTGGCCGTGCTGGTCGTCGCCGTGCTGGCCAGCATCGCCGTGGGGTCGCGGCAGATCCCGGTGCCGGTGGTGCTCGACGCGCTCTTCTCCTACGACCCGTCGGTCGACGACCACGTCGTCGTGTGGCAGCTGCGCGTGCCCCGCACCGTGGTCGGGCTGGCCGTCGGCCTCGCCCTCGGGGCGGCCGGTGCGCTGGTCCAGGCGCTGACCCGCAACCCGCTGGCGGAGCCCGGCCTCCTCGGCGTCAACGCCGGCGCGGCCTTCGCCGTCGCCCTCGGCGTCGCCGTCTTCGGGGTCACCCGGGTCGAGGCCTCGGTGTGGTTCGCCTTCGGCGGCGCCCTGGCGGTGACGGTGGCGGTCTACCTCATCGGGTCCACGGGCCGCGGCGGCGCCGACCCGGTGCGCCTGGTCCTCGCGGGGGTCGCACTGGGGGCCGTGCTGCAGGGCGTCACGACGGGCCTGGTGCTGCTCGACCCCCGGGCCTTCGACCAGCTGCGGGCGTGGAACGCCGGCTCGCTCGTGGGCCGGGACCTCGACCTGCTGCTCGGCGTCCTGCCGTACCTGGCCGTCGGCGTGGTGGTCGCGCTGCTCGCCGCCCGCCCGCTCGACGCCATCGCCCTCGGGGAGGACCTGGCCGCTGCCGTGGGGGCGCCCGTCGCCGTCACGCGCGTGGGCGTCGTCCTCGCCGTGACCCTGCTCGCCGGGGGTGCGACGGCGCTGGCCGGCCCGATCTCCTTCGTCGGCCTCATGGTGCCGCACGTCGCCCGGTGGGTCGTGGGGCCCGACCAGCGCTGGATCCTCGCCTACGTCCTCGTCCTCGCCCCCGTCCTGCTCCTCGGCTCCGACGTCCTCGGCCGCGTGCTCATGAGCCCGGGCGAGGTGCCGGTCGGCATCGTCACCGCCTTCGTCGGAGCACCCGTGCTGGTCCTCCTCGTCCGACGGCACCGGGCGAGCGGGCTGTGAGCGCCGTCCGCGAGCACGCCGCCCCGCCGGTCGGCGAGCACCGAGGACGCACGCCCGACCGCCCCCGCGTCGACCCCGGGCACCGCGTCCTGCGGGTGCGAGCCGGGCGGCTGCAGGCCCGGGTCCCGGTGCGGACGCTCCTCGTCACCGCCACCCTCGGCGGCCTCACGCTGGCGCTGGCGGTCGTCGGCCTCGGGGTCGGCGACGTCGACCTCCCGCCGGTGCAGGTGCTCTCGGCGCTGCTCGGCGGCGGGGAGGACCTGACGCGGCTCGTCGTCGTCGAGTGGCGTCTGCCGCGGGTGCTGGCCGCGGTGGTCTTCGGCGCCGCGCTCGGCGTCTCGGGTGGCATCTTCCAGTCCCTGACCCGCAACCCCCTGGCCAGCCCGGACGTCATCGGCTTCGCGGCGGGCTCCTACACCGGCGCCCTGCTCGTCGTCGTCACCGTCGGCGGCGGCTACGCGCTGGTGGCCGGCGGCGCGCTCGTCGGCGGCGTCCTCACCGCGGCGGCGGTGTACCTGCTCGCCTACCGCCGAGGGGTCGCGGGCTTCCGGCTCGTCGTCGTGGGCATCGGCGTCTCGGCCATGCTCGGCAGCCTCAACACCTTCCTGCTCCTGCGGGCCGACCTCGAGGTCGCCCTCAGCGCGGCCACCTGGGGGGCCGGGACCCTCAGCTCGACCGGGTGGAGCCAGGTGCTCGTCGGGGGCGCGACCGTCCTCGTGCTGCTCGTCGTCGTCGCGTCCCGGTCCGGCGACCTGCGCCAGCTCGAGCTCGGGGACGACGCCGCCCGCGCCACGGGCGTGCACGCCGAGCCGGCCCGGCTCGTCCTCGTGGTCGCCGGGGTGGCCCTCGTGGCGGCCGTGACCGCCGCCGCCGGGCCCATCGCCTTCGTCGCGCTCGCCGCGCCGCAGATCGCCCGGCGGGTCATGAGGACCGCGGGCACCACGCTGGTCGGGGCGGCCGCCGTCGGCGCGCTCGTCCTCCTCGCGGCAGACCTCGTCGCCCAGCACGTCCTGCCGACGACGCTGCCCGTCGGCGTCGTCACCGTCGTCGTCGGCGGTGCCTACCTGGTGTGGCTCCTCGTCCGCGAGGCGAGGCGACGCTTGTGAGGCGCCCGACCACCGACCCCCCGGCCGGCCAGGAGGGCCCCGAGGGCACGGGCGAGGCCCGCCTCGTCGTCCGCGACGCGACCATCGGCTACGACGGCGTCACGATCTCCGAGGGCCTGACCGTGGAGATCCCGCCCGGCTCCTTCACGGTGGTCGTCGGGCCCAACGCCTGCGGCAAGTCGACGTTGCTGCGGTCGCTCTCGCGGCTGCTCGCGCCGAAGGCCGGCGAGGTGCTGCTGGACGGCAAGGCCATCGGCACCTACCGGGCCCGGGAGGTCGCCCGGCGGCTGGGGCTGCTGCCGCAGTCCTCGCTCGCCCCCGACGGCATCACGGTCGCCGACCTCGTGGCCCGCGGCAGGTACCCCCACCAGGGCGTCCTGCGGCGCTGGAGCGACGACGACGAGCGAGCCGTCGCCGAGGCCATGGACTGCACGGGGGTCACCGACCTGTCCGGCCGGCTGGTCGACGAGCTGTCCGGCGGGCAGCGCCAGCGCGTCTGGGTGGCCATGGTGCTGGCCCAGGAGACCGGGCTGCTGCTGCTCGACGAGCCGACGACCTACCTCGACATCGCCTACCAGATCGAGCTGATGGAGCTCTTCACCGACCTCCACCACGAGGGCCGCACGCTCGTGGCGGTGCTGCACGACCTCAACCACGCCGCGCGGTACGCGACCCACCTCGTCGCGATGCGGGACGGGGAGGTGGTCGCGCAGGGGCCGCCCGAGGAGGTCGTCACCGAGGAGGTCGTGGGCGACGTCTTCGGGCTGCGCTGCGTCGTCGTGCCCGACCCCGTGACCGGGACCCCGACCGTGGTGCCGCTCCGCAAGGAGCGGAGCCCGCGCGCGTGAGGGCGCTGACGGCGACCTCGGGCGCTCACCCGGCGGGTGCGGGCTGCGGGCGGTCGCGCACGTGCGCGGGCACCTCGACGCCGTCCGGCAGCTCGGGGCAGGGCCGAGGAGTGCCGTACGTCGTCACGACGGGCAGGACCCCGGCCCACACCCGGCGGGCGTCGGGCCGGCGGTCACGCTCGTCGTCGGCCGGCGGGCCGGTGCGGACCTTGACGCTCGCCTCGGCGAGGTCGAGCGCGAGGACGGCGGTGGCCGCGAGCTCGCGCCGGTCGGGGCGGCGGACGGCGTCCCACGAGCCGGGCGCGAGCTGCTCCATGAGCGCGACGAGCCCCACCTCCCGCTCGGCCGGGTCCATGACGACGCGGGCCTCGCCGTGGACGACGGCGCACCGGTAGTTCATCGAGTGGTGCATCGCCGAGCGGGCGTACACGACGCCGTCGAGCAGGGTCACGGTGAAGCAGACCGGCGCCCCGCCCGACTCCCGCAGCGACCGGGCGCCCGTGGAGCCGTGCAGGTACAGGACGTCGTCGACGCGGCCGTAGCCCGTGGGCAGCACGCGCGGCGTGCCGTCGACGACGACGCCGAGGTGGCCGACGAGCCCGGCGTCCAGGACGGCGTAGAGGTCGCCGCGGTCGGTGCGGGCGCGGGCTGCGCCACGGCGGACGGTCGAGCGGGCGGTGGGGGAGAGGGTGCTCACGGGTCGACTGTCACGGGTCCGGTGGCATGCTTGAAGGGCCACGGCCGCACCGTTCTGGCAGGCCACTCGTCCCGGAGGTCTGCGTGGAGGTCCCCCCGCTCGTCCTCGACCGGGCGTCGGCGACGCCCTTGCCGGTGCAGGTGGCCGCCGGGCTGCGCGACGCCGCCTCGAGCGGGGTCCTGGCGGCGGGCGACCGGCTGCCGTCCACGCGCGAGCTGGCCGCGCTGCTGCGGGTCAGCCGCACCGTCACCGCAGCCGCCTACGACCAGCTGCTCGCCGAGGGCTGGGTGCAGGGGCGGCGCGGGGTCGGCACCTTCGTCGTCGACGTCCCGGTCGGTGCGCCGCGGCGGGCCGGGGCGGCGGCTGCGGCCCCGGCGTCGCCGGGGCCGCGCCCCCCGTCGGCCGTCGACCTGCGGGCGGGGACGCCCTGCCTGGAGGTGCTCGAGACCGCGGCCTGGCGTCGGGCCTGGCGTGCCGCCGGGGACCGCCCGCCCGACGTCGGTGCCGACCCGCTCGGCGACCCGGCGTTCCGGGCCGCCGTCGTCACCCACCTGCTGCGCCACCGGGGCCTGCCGGCCGACCCTGCCGACGTGCTGGCGACGTCGGGCACGTCCGTCGCCGTGGCCGAGGTGGCCGCGACGCTGCCTCCCGGGGCGCGCGTCGCCGTCGAGGACCCGGGCTACCGGCGCTCGACCGGGGCGCTGCGCGCGGCCGGCTGCGACGTCGCGGCGGTGCCCGTGGACGCCGACGGACTGGTCGTCGACGCCGTCCCCGCGGGCGTCGCGGCGGTGCTCTGCACGCCGGCGCACCAGTTCCCGCTCGGCGGCCGGCTGCCGGCGGCGCGGCGGGCACGGCTCGTGGGTCGCGCGCGCGCCGAGGGCTTCCTGGTCCTGGAGGACGACTACGACGGCGAGCTGCGCTACGACGTCGCCCCGCTGCCCCTGCTCGCGGCGCTGGCGCCCGACGTCGTCGTCCACCTCGGGACGACGTCGAAGACGGTGAGCCCGACGCTCGGCGCCGGGTGGATGGTGTGCCCGCCGGCGGTGCGCGACGCCGTCCTCGAGCGGCGGACGGTGACGGGCACGCGCCCGCCGCGCGCCGGCCAGCGGGTGCTCGCGGCGATGGCCGAGAGCGGGGACCTCTCCCGGCACCTGCGCCGGCTGCGCCGCGAGCTCGGTGCCCGGCGCGACCTCGTCCGGGCGGCGGTGCTGCGGGCGGGCCTCGAGCCGGTGGGGGACGCCGCGGGCGCCCACCTCGTCGTCCCGCTGGTCTCGCGGGCGGCCGAGGAGCGCGTCGTCGTCGCGGCGCAGGAGCGCGGCGTGCTCGTCAGCGGCCTGGCGGAGTCCTGCGTCGACGCGCCGGCGAGAGGTGGCACGGCCGGCGTCGTCGTCGGGTGGGCCGCGCCGCGGCGCCCAGAGCTGGCCGCGGCGCTGGGCGTGCTGACGCGTGCGCTGACCACCGCGCACCGGTGAGGCGGCCTCGAGATGGCGCTCGTGGTGGCGGTGACGGCGACGGGGGCGACCAGGACCTCCATCTCGGCGCGCCCACGACCGGTGGCGAGGTGCTGACGGCGGAGGCGTCGACCTACCCCTGCTCGCCCGCCTCCCGCTCCCGCCGCCGGGCCAGCTCGTCCCGGGCGGCGGCGAGCTCGTCGCGGGCCCACGCTGCCTCCTCGTACCGCCCGTCGGCGGCCATGGTGCGCATCTCGGCGTCCAGCTCGGCCTCCAGGTCCTTCAGGCGCCGCACCGTCGCGGCGGTCAGCTGGACGACGGACGTGCGCGTCGTCCCGGCGGTGCCGTCGGGCCGCAGCACCGGCATCCGCTCGGGGACGTCACCCATGTGGTGGCGGCGTCCGCCCGGGTCGGGCGTGCGGGGCGGGCGACGGCGCCCGCGGACCAGGTCCCTGGCCCGCCCGGGCGATGACGGCGTCGCCTCGTCGTCCCGGCCGCCCAGGCCCGGAGTGCTCACGGCTGCGGCGAAGGGGTGGGCTCGGTGCCGGGTCCCGGCGCCGGCTCCGCGGCGGGGACGCACCCCTCCGGGAACGTCGCCGGGTCGGGC
Source organism: Pseudokineococcus sp. 1T1Z-3 (assembly GCF_037482365.1). Lineage (NCBI taxonomy): Bacteria > Bacillati > Actinomycetota > Actinomycetes > Kineosporiales > Kineosporiaceae > Pseudokineococcus > Pseudokineococcus sp. 1T1Z-3. Next base: position 11,870 of record NZ_JBBHZF010000004.1, on the reverse strand, counting down.
TCGACGGTCGCGGTGAGCGGGGTGTCCGCCGGCTCGAGGGTGTCGAAGGCCTCGCCGAGGACGAGGTCGACGCCGGGCCCGCCGCGGGCGTCGTCGCGGGCCAGCTCGGCCCCGGGGACGATGCTGGCCAGGCCCTGCGCGGACCGCTGCCCCTCCGGGCCGAAGCGGATCTGCGCGGTGCCGCCGAAGGGCTGGTCGTCGGGGGCGTTGGCCACCGCCTGCACCTGCAGCCCGCGAGCCCCCAGCTCCTCGGCGACACCGCCGGCCAGGCCGCCGCGGGTGGTCGAGTTGAGCACCGAGACCTCGACGCCGCCGGCATCCACCGGCACGACCTCGGTCGTCGGGCAGGGGGTCGACGTGGGGGAGGGCGCCGCGTCCTCGCCCACGGCGAAGGGCCCTGCCCACCACCCGCGGTTGACGCCGGCCGCCCCGATGCCGATGCCCAGCACGAGGAGGAAGAGCGCTCCGAAGACGGCGCTCTGACGGGCGTGCTTGCGCCGACGACGCCGCTCGGCGGCGCGGACGACGGCGGCGTCGTCCGCGGGGACGGCGTGAGGCTCCTCGGGGCGGTCGTCGGCCATCAGCCCTCCAGCTCGGCGGCGAGCAGCGCGTCGAGGTCGGGCGTGCGTCGCGTCGTCACGAGGACGTCGAGGCAGACCTGCCGCGGCGACCGCGCCGACCAGCCACGTCCGCTCGCGTGGCCGCGCTCGGGGCAGGGGCGCCCGTCACCCATGGCCCGGAAGATCACCGGGGCAGCCTAGGGTGCGCGGCGCCGCGACCCCGGCATGCTCACGCAGAGCGCTGCAGCAGCGGCGCGGAGCCGACGACGAGGACGCTGCCGCAGTCGGTGCACACGCGGTCGGGGCAGTCCTCGCCGTGGCCGTCGAGGCACTCGACGAGCTCGTGCGGGACGTCGCGGCCGCAGACGGCGCAGTCGAGGTCGTCCAGGACCCGGGCGGCCAGGGCGAGGTGACCCGTGAGGGACCGTGCGGGGGCCGGGGAGAGCGCCTGCTCGGCGCGGGTGGGAGCCATGCCGCAGACGGTGCCACGGGGGTCCGACGACGGGCCGCAGGTCGCGCGGCGGGTCCTCCGGCGGCGCCGCGTGGGGGGCGCCAGAGGCGTCACCGGTGCGGGGCGGGGAGAGAAGGACCCCCCGCGCACCCGTCAGAGCCCACCTGCCCTTGCTGCCTTCCGGCCCTGGGGGAGTTCAGCAGGGTGACGCCACGCGAGGGGTCGCCGTCCACTGTAGGGGACGGCCGGGGGGCTCTCGCCAGCCCGCCGGCCGGCCCGTCGAGCGCTCCTGGCAGGCGCGGCGGCCGGCGCGGGCGGGTCGGCGTCTGGGCTACCCTCGGACGCGGAGGATTCGCCTAGTGGCCTATGGCGCACGCTTGGAAAGCGTGTTGGGGAGACCCTCGGGGGTTCGAATCCCCCATCCTCCGCGCAGGCCGCTCGAGGCCTCGAAGGCCCCGCCCTCGGGCGGGGCCTTCGTCGTCCAGACGGGCCGGCGTGCTCGTCACCGCGCGACGAGCAGCTGGGCGCTGGCGAGCTCGCGGTAGAGCGGCGTGCTCTCCAGCAGCTCCTCGTGCGTGCCGGTGCCCATGACGCGGCCGGCCTCCAGCACGACGATCTGGTCGGAGTCCACGACGGTCGACAGCCGGTGCGCGACCACGAGCAGCGTGCTCTCCCGGGCTGCGGCGTCCAGGGCCCGACGCAGAGCGCCCTCGGTGCGGGCGTCGAGGCTGGCCGTCGGCTCGTCGAGCAGGAGCAGCTCGGGGCGGGCCAGCAGCGAGCGGGCGATGGCCAGGCGCTGGCGCTCGCCGCCGGAGAGCGTGACCCCGCCCTCGCCGACCTGCGCCTCCAGGCCGTCGGCCGAGCGGGCGACGACGGCGGTCAGCTCGACGGCCGCGAGGACGGCGTGCAGCTCCGCCTCCGTCGCGTCCGGCGCCGCCAGGCGGAGGTTGTCGGCGACGCTCCCGGCCAGGACGGGCGCGTCCTGCTCGACGTAGCCGAGGCGGGCGCGGACGGTGGCGCGCGGCAGCTCGCGGACGTCGACGTCGTCCAGGCGCAGCGACCCGGCGGTGACGTCGTGGAAGCGCTCGACGAGCGAGAGCAGCGTCGACTTGCCCGCGCCCGAGGGGCCGACCAGCGCCGTGCGGGTGCCGCGGGCGAGGGCGAGGTCGACGCCGTCGAGCACGGGTGCGCCGCCGGGGTAGGCGAAGGAGACCCCGCGCAGCTCCAGGAGCGGCGGCGCCGGGGCGGCCTCGTGGGCGCGGGGCCGGGGCTTCGTCCGGGCCGGTGCCCGGTCGGCGTCGTCCTCGGCCGGCAGGGCCATGACCTCCTCGATCCGGGTGAGCGCGCCGAGGCCCTGCTGCAGCAGCGTGTAGGCCTGCAGCGTCGAGGCGAGCGGCACGACGAGGAGGAAGAGGTAGAGCACGAAGGCGACGAGGTCGCCGACGGTCAGCGCGCCGCTCGCGACGCGCGCGCCGCCGACGGCGAGCACGGCCAGCAGCGAGCCCTGCACCCCGACGACGACGACGGGGGAGACGGCCGCCCCGACGAAGGCGGCCCGCACCCCGGCGTCGCGGGCGGCCCGGGCGCTGTCGCCGACGGCGGCCACCTCGCGGTCGGTCGCGCCGCTGGCACGGATGGTCCGCACGGCCGACAGGGACCGCTCGACGGCGGCGCTCATCTCCCCGACGCGCGTCTGGGCGGTGAGCGACAGGCCGCGCACCTGGCGCGCGAGCACGACGCCGGCCAGCCCGCCGACGACGACGCCGGCGAGCGTCACGGCCAGCAGGACGGCGTCGACGAGCGCCATCGCCACGACCGCGCCGACGGCGACGAGCGCGCTGCTCACCACCTCGACGAGCCCGGAGGTGACGACGGCGCGCAGCAGCGTCGTGTCGGCGCCGACGCGGGACATGAGGTCGCCCGTGCGGCGGGTGTCGTACTCGGTGACGGGCAGGCGCAGCAGCCGGTCGACGAGCCGGCGCCGGGTCGCGAGGACGACGCCCTCGGCGGTGCGCTGCAGCAGGAAGCGCTGGGCCCCGTCGAGGAGGGCGCCGGCGACGAGGACGACGAGCGCGAGGGCGACCGGCCCGCCGACCGGGGCGCCGGCGGAGACCGCGGCGATGATGCGCTGCACGAGCAGCGGCTGGGCGAGCGTCGCGGCCGCGCCGACGAGGGAGACGAGCGCCACGACGACCAGCGCGCCGCGGTGGCCGTGCAGGTAGGGCAGCAGCGAGCGCAGGCCGAGGCGGGGGCCGGTGGGCGCGCCTGCGGCGGAGGTGCCCTCGTCGCGGGCGCCGGGGCCGTCGTCACTCACGGCCCTCATGGTGCCCGTGACCCCCGACGGCCAGCGGCGACCCCGGCGCCACCGGCTGCGGAGGTGCGAGCGGTGCTGCCCGCCGGCGCCCGTGGACGAGCGCGGCCGGCTGTCGGGGGCCGCCGTTACTGTCGCGGGCGTGGCCGGACCGACGCTCGCGCTGTACCGCCGATACCGGCCGGAGAGCTTCGCCGACGTCATCGGGCAGGAGCACGTCACGGCCCCGCTGAGGCAGGCGCTGCGCACCGGCCGGGTCAACCACGCCTACCTGTTCTCGGGCCCGCGCGGCTGCGGCAAGACGACGTCGGCGCGGATCCTGGCGCGCTGCCTCAACTGCTCGGGGCCGGACGGGCAGGCCAGCGGGCCCACGGACTCCCCGTGCGGCGTCTGCCCCAGCTGCGTCGAGCTGGCGCGCGGCGGGCCGGGCAGCCTCGACGTCGTCGAGATCGACGCCGCCAGCCACGGCGGCGTCGACGACGCCCGCGAGCTGCGCGAGCGCGCGACCTTCGCGCCGGCGCGCGACCGCTACAAGGTCTTCGTCGTCGACGAGGCGCACATGGTGAGCCCGCAGGGCTTCAACGCGCTGCTCAAGCTCGTCGAGGAGCCGCCCGAGCACGTGATGTTCGTCTTCGCGACGACGGAGCCCGACAAGGTGCTCGGCACCATCCGCTCGCGCACCCACCACTACCCCTTCCACCTCGTGCCGCCCGAGGCGCTGCTGGGCTACCTCGAGCAGATCTGCGCCAGCGAGGGCGTCGGCGTCGGCAAGGGGGTGCTGCCGCTCGTCGTGCGCGCGGGCGGTGGCTCGGTCCGGGACTCGTTGTCCGTGCTCGACCAGCTCGTCGCGGGGGCGGACGAGGGCGGCGTGGACTACGAGCGCGCGATCTCCCTGCTCGGGTACACCCACGCGAGCCTGCTCGACGACGTCGTCGACGCCCTCGCGGCCGGCGACGGCGGTGCGGTGTTTCGGGTGGTCGACCGGGTCATCGGCTCCGGGCACGACCCGCGACGCTTCGTCGAGGACCTGCTGGAGCGGCTGCGCGACCTCGTCGTCGTCCGGGCCGTCGGCGAGGGCGCCCGCTCGGTGCTGCGCAGCGTGCCGGAGGACCAGCTCCAGCGGATGCGCGGGCAGGCCGAGCTGCTGGGCGCGGCCGAGCTGAGCCGGGCCGCCGACGTCACGAACGCCGCGCTGACGGAGATGGTCGGGGCGACCTCCCCGCGCCTGCACCTGGAGCTGCTGTGCGCCCGGCTGCTGCTGCCCGTGGCCGACGTGGGCGACCGCGGGCTCGGGGCGCGGCTCGACCGGCTGGAGCGCCGGCTCGGCGTCCCCGTCACGGGGCCGACCGGCGGGCGCGCCCCTGCCCCTGCCCCTGCCCCTGCCCCTGCCCCTACCTCCGCTCCTGCGCCGGGGCCGCAGGGGGTAGCGCCGGAGACGTCGTCCGAGCCGACCAGCCCGCCGGCCAGCGACCCGGTGGAGAAGCGCGAGCCGGCCGCGGCCGCCCCGGTCGTCGACCGCCAGGGGTCTGGTGGCGGCGCGCGGGACGGCGCCGCGGCGCCGTCGGCGCAGGTGTCGCCCGGCGCGGCGGGCCCGGCCGCGGACCCCGGCGAGCGCGAGGTCGCGGTCGACGTCCCCGCGGGCGGGGACGTCGACACCGTCCGGCGGATGTGGCAGGACGTGCTCGCCCGGGTCGGCGAGCTGCGGCGCGCCACGTGGTCGCTCGTCAGCGTGCACGCCAGCGTCCACCGCGTCGCCGACGGCGCCGTGCAGCTCTCCTTCCCCTCCGGCGGGCTGGCCGGTGCCTTCTCGGGCGGGCCCGGGCCGGACGTCGTCCGGCGGGCCCTCGTCGACGTGCTGGGGCTCGACCTGCCCGTGGTCCCCGTCGTGGACGGCGAGCCGGCCGGCGGGGCGGGGGCTGCGGCAGCAGGCGGCGGACGGGCCAGCGCCGCCCCGCGGGGTGGCGCGCCCGGCCCGAGCGGCGGGCGTGGCGAGGACCCACGGGGGTCGGCGAGCAGGGCGGTGGGCGGGGCGGGGCGTCGTGGCTCGAGCGGCCCCGGAGCGGCGACGCCGAGCGGGCCGGCGCCCGCGCCGGAGGCGGCGGCCGAGGACGACTGGCCCGAACCGGCCCGACCAGGTGCCGGCCGCCGCAGGGGCCCGTCCCGCTCGTCCGGGCCGGACGCCCGCGAGCCCGCGCGAGCGCCTGAGGCGTCGCAGCCCCCCGGCGCGCCCGCCTCGGCCGGTGCCCCCGCTGGTGCCCCGGCTGGTGCCGCTGCCCCGCACCAGCCGGCCGGCGCGGCGGACGACGGCAGTCCCGAGGCCGGCCGCCCGACGTCGCGGGGGCGCGCGCAGGGTCGCGGCCCACGGCCGGCGGGTCGAGCCGCGGGCGGACGGCGGGCCCAGGAGGCCCGCCCGGGCCGCCCCGCCCCGTCGCCCCCCGCGGACTGGGACGACCTGCCACCCAGCGAGCCACCCGACGACGACGAGCCGCCGGAGCCCGAGGACCACGAGCCCCGCCGGAGCGGTCACCACGCCGGGGCCGGCGCCGGGAGCGACGACGGAGCGCGCGCCGGCGGCGGCGCCGACCGGGGGGCCGCGGGGGCGCCGCGCACCCTCGCCGCGTCCCCCGACGACGGCGACACCCACGCCGACGCCGGCCCGAGGCCCGCCCGGCAGGACCTGGCGCAGGCATCGTCCCGGCGCGCCGCCGACGGGCCGTCCGACGCGCGCACGCCGACGGACCACACCTCGCCTGGCCAGGGCGCCGACGGCCATGCCCGGTCGCAGGTCCGGACCGAGGCCGGGGCTCCGTCGGTCCAGCGGGCACCGGTCGACGACGTCGGTGACGTCCCCGCCGTCCCGCAGGACGCGCCCGACGCCGACATCCCGGCGGTCGCCGACGGTCCCGCCGCGGCAGCCGGGGGCACCAGCAGCGTCGACGTCGAGGACCCACCGCCCGCCGCCGGCGGGACGCCCGACGAGACGTCACCGCCAGCCGACGACAGGGCCGGTGCGCTGTCGCAGACCTCAGCGCCCGCCCAGCCCTCTGCTCCTGCCCGGACCTCTGCCCCGGACGTGCCCTCTGCCCATGACGTCTCGGCGGCCGACGTCCCCGCAGGCGCCGGTGGTCCGCCCGTCGCCGACCGCGACGTCGCGGCCGACGAGGCGTGGCCCGAGCCTGCACGCCTGCCGTCAGCGGCCGGGGAGAGCCCGCGGGTGCCGCTGGCGACGTCGCCGACGGGGCAGCCGGCCAGTGCCGCGCCGGGGGCGGCGGCAGCGCTCACGGGCGCTGCGGCAGCCCGCGCCGCCGCGGCGGCCTCGCGCCGGCGCTCCGGCCCGGCGGGGACGCCGGCGCCCGCCGCGGGGCCGTCGTCGTCGGAGCCGCCCTCCGCGGTGGCGCCGGAGCCCGACGACCTCCCGAGCCGTGACGACGCCGACGCCGAGGACGACGGGATGTTCGGCACCCGGCTCGTGGAGCAGGTGCTCGGCGGCCGCGTCATCGACGGCGGCTGAGCGGCCGGCGTCTGGTCGTCGCCCCCGCGCTCGCCCCGGCAGCGGGGTGGCGCGCCGCACCAGGGCGGTGGTCGCCCGCGCGTAGTCTCGCGGCGTGTACGAAGGAGCGGTCCAGGACCTGGTGGAGGAGCTCGGGCGCCTGCCCGGCGTCGGGCCCAAGAGCGCCCAGCGCATCGCCTTCCACCTGCTGGCCTCGGACGCCGAGGACGTCCAGCGCCTGGCTGACGCCCTCACCGAGGTCAAGCGGCGCGTGCGCTTCTGCGCCGTCTGCGGCAACGTCGCCGAGGCCGAGCGGTGCCGGATCTGCCAGGACGAGCGCCGCGACGCGAGCGTCGTGTGCGTCGTCGAGGAGCCGAAGGACGTCGTCGCCATCGAGCGCACGCGCGAGTTCCGCGGCCGCTACCACGTGCTGGGCGGGGCCATCAGCCCCATCGAGGGCGTCGGCCCGGACGACCTGCGCGTCCGCGAGCTGATGACGCGGCTGGCGCCCGGGGAGATCACCGAGCTCATCCTCGCGACCGACCCGAACCTCGAGGGCGAGGCGACGGCGACCTACCTCGCCCGCCTCTGCAAGCCGATGGGCCTGCGGATCACCCGGCTCGCGTCCGGCCTGCCCGTGGGAGGAGACCTGGAGTACGCCGACGAGGTCACGCTCGGGCGGGCCTTCGAGGGCCGCCGCCTCCTCGACGTCTGACCGCCGAGGGCGCGGACCTCGCCGGCCGCCGGCGTCCGAGCAGCCTCTCCGGTCTGCCCGACGACGGTCAGGCCCGGCGCTCGCGGTCCGCGGTCGCGTCGACGACGTGCCGCCGCCCCGGTGCAGCAGCCGGCCGCGCGGGGGCCGGCACGTCGTGCCGCGCCGCCACGTCCCGGTCCGGTGCCCTGGGCGTCGCCGCGGCCCCTGGCCCGCGGACCCGGTCGCGCCCGGCCTCCTTGGCCTCGTACAGGCGCTGGTCGGCCGCCGCCAGCAGCCCGGCCAGCAGCCGTCCGCCCTGGCTATCGTCCTGAGGGCCCTGGCCAGCGGCGCCGCGCCCGGAGGCGAGGGCGATCCCCACGCTGGTCGTCAGCCCCCAGGTGCGCCCCGCGGAGCGGACCTGCTCCCGCAGCTCCTCCGCCCGCGCCCGTGCGTCGTCCTCGCCCCCCACCACGGTCACCACGCACAGCTCCTCCCCGCCGATCCGGGCCACGAGGTCGCCCGGCCTGCAGCCGGCCAGGACCGCGCGGGTGACGGTGACGAGGGCGTCGTCGCCCTCGGCGTGGCCGTGGGCGTCGTTGACGCGCTTGAAGTGGTCGAGGTCGAGGGCGAGCACCGCGAGCCGATCGTGCGGGTCCCCGCGCCGGGCGGTGAGCAGGGAGAAGCCGACGTCCAGGCCCCGGCGGTTGAGCAGCCCGGTGAGCGCGTCCGTCCCGGCGAGGTCGCGGGCGCGCACGAGGGCGTCGTCGAGCCGGCGCAGGAGGCTGCGGAGGTAGAGGAGGGGGAAGGTCAGGAGGCATCCCACGAGGACCACACGGAGGGTGACGACGGCGGTGCCGACGTCCGGGAGCGGCTGGGCGGGCAGCGCGGCGACCAGGGCGCAGGCCGACAGGACGCAGGTGACGAAGTAGGCGAGCTGCAGGCGGGGGGACATGCGGGGGCCCAGGTACATGGGGAGCACCAGCACCCACGCCGCGGCGATGGCGCCGCTCACGGGGTCCTCGAAGGAGGCGACGAGGCCGCTGCCCGCCAGCAGCAGCGCGAAGGCCAGCGGCCCCACCGAGCGAGAGGTGGTGCCGCGCACGACCATCCACAGGACGAGCAGGCAGCCACCCGCGAAGCAGACGGGCAGGAGCCCGCCGCGGTCGTCCAGCAGTCCCGGGACGAAGGACGCCGCGACCACGAGCAGGAGGGCCAGGGAGAACATCCCCGCCGCCGCCAGCACGTGCAGGTCTGCCGGCGAGCGTGCCCTCAGGCTCGTCGAGGGGTCCCTCGTGTCCACCTCGTCCCTCTCCCCCCGGTCGGCGTCAGTGCTCGCCCACGCCCTCGGCAGGCGGGACAGCGGGGCTGAGCCGGGGGAGCGGGCGGCACCCGGCCAGCCCCTCCGCCGGCGGCCCGGCCGCAGACCCGTGGCCTGCCCGAGACGTCCGCGCCGCTCACGCGACCCGGGTGCCCCGCGGCAGCTCGCCGTAGGGCACGTGCAGCCGTCGGGCCGCCACAGCCCCGGCCCCCAGGCCCAGGAGCGCAAGCCCACCGAGCCCCCACGGCCACACCGCACCGGCGGCGTCCGCCTCCTCCTGCTCGGCCAGCAGCTGCTGCGCCGTCGGCGTCGCGCACCAGTCTTGCTCAAGATCCGGTCCCTGGCGCGCGGACCGCACGCCGCTGCGGATCTCGGCGAGGGGGTCGAAGCGCTCCACGCCCGCGACCGTCGTCGTGTCGGCGGGCCGCGGCGTCGCGTCGGCGAGGACGACGAAGGGGCTGGCGGCCAGCAGCCACCACGTGCGGTCGGTGCGGAAGACGGGCTGGGTCCGTGTGGCCTCGACGCAGTCGGCCGGCGCGCCCGCGGCGGTGTACTCCGTGGGCTCGCGCACGACCACCTCGGCGTCCTCCTGGACGAGCGGCGCGGTGAGGCCGAAGAGCAGCGGCGCGAGCAGGGTCAGCACCGCGACGGTGACGTAGGTGAGCAGGGCCGAGGCGACCGGACGGGCGACGAGCGCCGACCAGCCGAGCCCGAGCGCGCACACGGCGGCCAGCACCGCCGCCAGGACGACGAGCACCACGAGCCCGCGCAGCAGGCTCTCCCCGCCGACGACCACCGCCCACAGCAGCACCGGCGCGGCCGCGGCCAGCAGCACGAGCGCGCACAGCCACGCGGTCACGAGCTTGCCGAGGACGACGTCGAGCGGGCTGAGCAGCGTCACCTGCAGCGGCGCGAGGACGCCGTCGGTGCGGTCGCCGTTGATGCTCGTGGCGGTCAGCGCCGGCACGACGAGCAGGCCCATGCCGAGGACGAGGAAGGCGACCGCCGAGAAGAGCAGCGAGCCGAGCTCGTCGAGGTCGCCGGCGGCGGCGGCCGCCACGCGCACCAGGACGCTGACGCCGAGGACGACCGCCACCCAGACGACGAGCACGACCACCCACCGGGTGGCGCGCAGCCGCTGGCGCAGCTCCATCGCAGCGACCGTCCGCACGCCTCGGACGCTGACCCGCAGGTCGGCGCGGCGTCGGCGCGGCGCTGGCTGGTCGGGTCCCGGTGCGCCCGGGTCCAGGTCGGTCGCCGCGCTCACCGCCGGCTCCTCTCGTCCAGGTCGAGGTAGGCCTGCTCCAGCAGGCCCGTGGCGGGGGCGAAGGCGACGACGGGGACGCCGTCGGCCACCAGGCCGGCAAGCAGCCGGGCCGCGGTGTCCTCCCCGTCGAGGACGACGTCCACCCCGCCGGGGCCGGTGCGGGCGGCCAGGCCACGGTCGGCCAGCGCCCGCAGCAGCTGCTCGGGGTCCAGGGCGCGCACCCGCCACGGCCGCGACGCGCGTGCCGGGCCGGAGGTGGCGCTGGTGCCGCCGACGTCCTCGAGCACCTCGACGGTCCGCCCGCCGGTGACGAGCACGGCCCGGTCGGCCAGCTCGTCGAGCTCGGAGAGCACGTGGGAGGAGACGAGGACGGCGACGCCCTCGCGGGCGAGCCCGCGCAGGGTGTCGCGCAGCTCCACGCGCGAGCGGGGGTCCAGCCCGGAGGCGGGCTCGTCGAGCAGCAGGACGGCGGGGGAGTGCACGAGCGCCCGGGCGAGCCCGAGGCGCTGCTTCTGGCCGCGGGAGAGGACGTGCGCGCGCGCGTCGGCGAGGTCGTCGAGGTGGACCAGGGCCAGCAGCTCCTCGACGCGCTCGCGCCCCCGGGGCGCGGGGCAGGCGGTGGGCGTCGGCCATGGCGCGCAGCAGCTCGCGGGCCGTGAGGGAGTCCCACGACCCGAGGGCGTCCGGCATCCAGCCGGTGCGGGCGCGGGCGGCCACGGGGTCGGCGGTGAGGTCGACGCCGTCCAGGAGCACGGTGCCGCGGTCAGGGGCGAGCAGACCGGCGAGGACGAGCAGCAGCGTCGTCTTGCCCGCCCCGTTCGGCCCGACGAGCGCGGTCACCGAGCCGGCGGGGACCTCCAGGTCGGCGTGCTCGACCGCGAGCACGCCGCGGAAGGAGCGGCGCACGCCGCGCGCGACCAGCCCTGCCCCCGGCCGGCTGCCGCGGACCGCCGCCACCGTCCCTGCCGTCGCGCTCATGCCGTCTCCCCCACGCCGCCCCTGTCCCCGTACCTGTCTCCTCTGCGCAGACGGTAGGGCTCGACCACCGCCTCCCGGGGTCGTTCCGGCGCGTCGTCCCCACGGTGCCCGGGCCTGGGACCTCACGCCCTCCCACCACCTGGACGCCCCGAGGGCGCGCCGGGCCGACGAATACACTGCCCGCTCGTGGCTCTCGTGGTGCAGAAGTACGGCGGCAGCTCCGTCGCGGACGCCGAGGGCGTCAAGCGCGTGGCGCGCCGGATCGCCGAGACGAGGCGGCGCGGCGACGACGTCTGCGTCGTGGTCTCGGCCATGGGCGACTCCACCGACGAGCTGCTCGACCTGGCCCGCCAGGTCTCCCCGCTGCCGCCCGCCCGAGAGCTCGACATGCTGCTGACCTCCGGCGAGCGCATCTCGATGGCGCTGCTGGCCATGGCCATCGCCAACGTCGGCCTGGAGGCGCGCTCCTTCACCGGGTCCCAGGCCGGCGTCATCACCGACGCCGTGCACGGGCGGGCGCGCATCATCGACGTGACTCCCGGGCGCATCCGCAGCGCCCTGGAGGAGGGGCACGTCGCGATCGTCGCGGGCTTCCAGGGCGTCAGCCAGACGTCCAAGGACATCACCACGCTGGGGCGCGGCGGCTCGGACACCACCGCCGTCGCGCTCGCTTTTTTTAATGATACGGCGACCACNTGGGGCGCGGCGGCTCGGACACCACCGCCGTCGCGCTCGCTGCGGCGCTGAAGGCCGACGTGTGCGAGATCTACACCGATGTCGACGGCGTCTTCACCGCCGACC
>NZ_JBBHZF010000003.1:0-18307 GCF_037482365.1 Pseudokineococcus sp. 1T1Z-3 | reverse complement strand
GCCCCCGTCCCCTCCCGATAGATGCCGCTCGTCGGCGCTGGTGGCGGGGTCAAGGGTGGCCCGTAGGGCCATCGCGCAGCGACGCGCAGCGCCCTTGACGCCGCCGGCGGCGCTGACACGCTCCCGGCGTCGGGAGGGGACCGGCACCCTCCCTGTCAGGTGACCGGGCGGGGAGCGCCGGAGGCGCTGTGGTGACTGTGCTGGGGTCAGGCCGTGCACGGTCGGCGCACGCGGTGGCGACGGGCGCGCAGTGGTGAGGGCGCCGGCTGTGTGCGGGTGGTCAGGTGGGTCCCGTCGTCCCCGTGTGGGCGAGCCGAGCCGCTGTTAGCTCGGGTCGTCCACAAGGGGTCGAGGGGCTCCTGCTTGCCCGCGTTGACCGCGCTGCCGACCGGCGGTCGGCTCAGGCGAGATGGTCCGACTCGGCGGTGTGCCACCGCCAGGCGAACGCCGCGCCGGCGGCCGTGTGTAGCACCGCCGCCGACAGTGCGGCCATCGCGAGCTGGACCCACGCGGTGACGTCGTCGAGGGCCAGATGCCCAGCGACCAGGAGCACCGTCTGCGGCACGAGCGTGGCGGCGGCGGCGCGCCACCACCGGCCGTGGACGGCGAGCAGCAGCGCCGCGGTGGCGATGGTGAAATGCCCGACGGTGACGACGCTGACGGCGACGAGCTGCGCGGCAGCAGAGGCGACCAGCGGCGTCGCAGTCGCGGCGCCGTCGGGGACCGGCGTCGACAGCCACAGCACGACGACGGCGACAGTCCACGTGGCCAACGCGAACAGGCTGGCGAATAGCACTCCGCGGCCGGGTGCGGTCGGCAGGACGTAAGTCGGCAGGACCGTCAGGGGGTGCTCGGAGAGCATCGCCCGGCGGTTGGAGTAGACGGCCGCGGCGGGGTAGGCGCGGGCGACGGCTGCGCGCCGCGTGGCGGGGATGCGCGGGGACAGCCACAGCGCCTCGATGACGGCATGCTGCGCGCGGAAACCGCGGGTCGCGGGGATGAGGGTGCCGTGCGCGGCGACGACGGCGAGCACGCGCGAGGCGCCCAGGACGCCGGAGCCGCGGAGCGCTTCGAGGTTGCCGCACGCCCACAACCCGCATGAGCAGCCACGCCCAGGCGCCTGGTGCTCGGGGATCGCTCGACGGCGGCGCTCGCGCCGGTCACAGACGGCGGTGTTGACGCCCGACGTCCACGGCGGGCGCGCCGTGACCGGCGCCAACCGGTCGGCCTGGGTCAGACGGAAGGTGCGGACCCCGCGGACCGACCCATGGATGTCGGTCACGAGGTCCACCGCGGCAGCGGGCGCGTGAGCATCGGGTCAGCGCTGCGCCGGCTCGGGGGCCGGCGTCGTCGCCGGCTCCGGGACGGTCGCCGGCTCAGACGGTGACGTCAGCGGCTCGTCCGGGCTCACGGTGATGGGCTCGTCCTCGGTCCCGATCTTGGCCATGCCTCAGAGTAGGTGCCGGCGGCGACGACGCGCCGTGCAGCGGTCCCCCGGCGGGGTGGTTACTGCCACGTCTGAGGGGGGCCGCCCGGGTGGGCGCCGGTCAAGCGCGACGCGTGAAGTCGTTGACGTCCCATCCGTGCAGGTCGTACTCCAAGAGCACTTGAGCGTCCGACCAGGCGGCGTGCACGACTACGACCGCTTCCGGCGGGGAGCTCGTGGGTGCGGCGGCGGGCTCGCTCTCGCGCCAGGTGGGCGAGGGGTAGTGCTCGACGTGGTGGATCGGCGGGCACGTCTCGTGCGAGGGGTGCAGCACCATCGCGCCGAAGGTGTCGCCCGCGACGGGGACCGACAGCAAGTCGACGTCGCGCCGGGTGGCGGCGCCCGCCAGCGTCGCGCCGTCGTACAGCTCGACGCGGACGCTCACTCGGACGGTCATGCTGCGTCGACGCCGTCAGAGGGGGCGGGAGCGTCGCCATCGGCCGCTCGGGCGGCATCGCCGTCGGTGCCGTCCGTACTCGCCCCGGCGGTGCCGTTACTGCTGCTGCGGCGGCGGCGTGGCTGGGCCGGGGGCTCGAGGCCGAGGTTGCTTAGTTCTGCGACCGACCAGCCCGACGTGCGTGCCGTCTCGTGTGCCGTCCGCACGTCGGCGGCCTTGCGGTCTGCGGCGGCCACGGCCTCGTCGATCGCCGCGCGCGAAGCGCGCCAGTCCTCCAGCGACTCCGCCAGGTCCTCGATCGTCTTGATCTTGGCGCTCATGAGTTCGCGGGCGGCGGCAGCGGCGTTGCGGCGGGTGCTCGTTTGAGCCACGGCAGGTTTCCCCCTCGGTGGTTGTGCGGTTGCGCACTCACCCTAGCGGCGACCGTGCACCAGCGGTGACGGCGTCACGCCGGGAAGCACTACGTGAGCAAGGTATGCAATCCGGTAGCCGGATTGCGCCTGGTGCTGGCCCTGCGGGCCCGCGCTGCGGCAGACTGGCGCGACGCCAGTCCCGCCGCCGGCGGGGCACGACCCCAGGGGGTCGGGGCGCTCCGCTGGGGAGGGGGTGAGGGCCGGTGGCCGAAGAGCTGAACGCCACGGCTGCGGTGCAGCCGAGCGCGCAGGGCGGACCGGGCCTGACCTCGGGCCCCGGCACGGACGGGCCGTCGGCGGCGGCGGGGACCGCGGCGACGACCGAGAACGTGACCGGAGCGAGGACGGCGACCCAGCGGGCGCGTCGTCGTCAGCGGCGGGTGCCAGGAGGACGGCACCGGCCGGTGCACGTGCGGGTCAGCGACGACGAGCACGTGCGCCTGTCGGCGCGGGCGGCGGCCGCGGGCCTGTCCCTGCCGGCGTGGCTGGTGGCGGCCGGCATGGCCGACCGGGGCGGCGCGGGCCGGGACGTTGGCGGCGACGGCGCGGGCGGGCGCAGCTTCGCGGGCGGGTCGATGAGCGCGCTCGAGCGGCGGGCGTGGGCGGCGGAGTTCGTCGCCGTCCGACGCCTGGCGCGGGGCGTGGCCACCAACGTCAACCAGCTCGCGGCCGGCTACAACGCCACGGGCGAGGTCGGGACCGAGCTGCACGCGGTGCTCGACGCGGCCCGCCGGGTGATGGACCGGATGGACGACCTCGGCGCCCGGCTCGCCGGCGAGGGAGAGGGCGACGACGCCCTCGACGAGGACCCCGCCGGTGGCGCGTCGGTCGACCGGAGCGGGGTGCGGGCGTGATCGCCAAGGTCACCCGGGGCACCCGGGTCGCGGGCCTGACGGCCTACCTGATGGGGCCCGGCCGCCACAACGAGCACACCGACCAGCACGTCATCGCGGCCAGCGACGAGATGGACGTGGCCGACCCGACGCTGTCGGAGCCGGGCGCACGACGGGCGTTCGCGGCCGACCTCAACCACTACAAGGACCTGTACGAGGTCACCGTCCCGCGCGGCGAGGTCTACCACTTCTCCCTGTCCAACCCGGCGGGCGACCGGGTGCTCACCGACGCCGAGTGGGCCACGGCCGCCCGCGGCGCCCTGGCCGTGGTCGGCCTGGCGGACGACGGCACCAAGGCCCCGGTGCGGTGGGCCGCGGTCCGCCACGGCCTGTCGACCGCTGGCAACGACCACGTCCACGTCGTCGCCGTCCTGGCCCGCGCCGACGGCACCAAGGCCGCCCCGCACGACGACTACGCCAAGCTCAACCGGTACTGCGCCAAGGTCGAAGCAGAGCTCGGGCTGTCCGGCGACCGCACCCCCGGCCGGGGCTCCCGGAGCCTGCCGCCCGCCTCACGCGCGGACCTGCTCGCCACCGAGCGGGCCAGCGGGCCCGACGGCCAGGACCTCCCGCTGCGTGACCGGGTGCAGCGCGACGTCCGCGCCGCGGCGACGGCCGCGAGCACCGAGAGCGAGTTCGTCGACGGGATGCGTCGGGCGGGGCTGTTCGTCCACCCCCGGTACGCCCAGGGCGGCCAGGACGAGGTCACCGGGTACAAGGTCGCGGCCCTGCGCGAGCGTGACCCCAGCGGCCATCTCGTCTACTTCGCCGGCGGGCGGCTGGCGCGGGACCTGTCCCTGCCGGCGCTGCGCGCCGGGTGGGACGACACCCCCGGGGAGCGCGCTCGAGCGCTGACCGCCTGGTCGTCGTCAGGGTCCCAGCAGACCGGCGGAACGACCGCCGGCGACGGGCCGGGCGGACGCGGCCCCGGTCACGGTCCCGGCCTGCGCCGCGGTGGCGACCCGGCCGCCGCGGCCGCCGCGGCGCGCGAGCTGCACGCCGCCGCGCACCGATTGTCTTCGACGCCGGCGGCGTCGTGGCAGCAGTGGGCCGGCCTCGCCCGGGAGACCTCCGGGCTGCTCGCGGCGGCCTCGTCCGGCTGGGAGGGCCCCCGCGGGGGCGGGCTGGACCGGGCCTCCCGACGGCTGGCTCAGGCGTCCGGTGCGGCTGCTCGGTCCGGGGCGCGGGGCGCGTCGTCGAGCGCCGTCGGCGCCGGGCTGGGGGACCTGGCGACGGTGCTCATGGCCGGGTCGGGCAAGGGCGGGTCAGCGGCGCTGCTGCTCCAGCTCACCCGGACCGCCGAGGCGATCGGGGACGCCGCCCACGCCGCCGGAGCGGCCAGGGCCGCTCGCCTGGAGACCGTGGCGCTGCGCCAGCGGTTCGCGCAGGAGACCACCAGGGCCGCCGCCGGCGCAGGAGCGACCGCGGCCGCCACAGCACGCACGGCACGGGCCACCGTGGCGTCCGCCGATGGCAGCACATCTACAGGAGCAGGAGGCACCGCCACGATGAGCGAGTCCCCGGAGACCGACGCGATCGAGAGCATGCGCCCGCTGGCGGTCGCGGCCGCCGCGTCGGCGTCGCAGGCCGCGCGCATCGCGCAGCGGATGGCGGAGCGGTCCGCCGACCGGGCCCGCGCCCAGGCCGAGCAGGAACGCCAGCTCGAAGAGCTGCGCCGCGAGGCCCGCGGCGCCTACCGCGAGCTCGCCCGCCGAGAGGACTGGATCGGGTCGGCCTCCCGCGAAGACCTGGCCGAGGCCGCCGACGTCCTCGGACGCGGCGGGGACCCCCGCGACCGCGACGCCCTGCGACGGATCGAGGAGTCCGGGCGCGACCGGTTCGGCGCCGACTGGCGCCAGAACAGTGACAGCGCCGGCGACGACCGTGGCTCCGGAGACGGCGACCAGCGAGGCGAAGACGTCGGGCAGCACGAGGACCGAGCTCGCGATGCGGAGGTGGCCGCCAGAGAGGCACGCGAGTCCGCTGAGGAACAACGACGCAACGCTGAGCGGGCCCGCGAGGACGGCCGCGAGGACGCGGCTCGCGATTACGACGAGCGTGCCGCGGAGTGCGAGCAGAAGGCCGCCGGGTTCGACGAGGAGGCCGAGCGAAGCCGTGCCGAAGCCGATCGCCTGCGAGAGCAGGCCGGTGAGAGCCACGGCGAGAGCGACGGCGAGCAGGACGCGGGCACGAAGACGTCCACCGGGCAAGAAGACGGAGCCAAGGGCGGCGAAGAGAAGCGCGCGCCGTCTGACGGCCGGGAGGAGGGCAACGCGACTCGTCCCGACCACGAGCGGGCGACGTCAACGACGGAGGGCGGTCATGACGAGCCGGTGGCGGCGGGTGCCAGCGCCGGGGGAGGACGCCGTCTCAGCATGAGCCGAGCTCGGGGCCGCGGCCGCGTCAACGGCAAGACCGGGGCCGCAGGCCGGCCGAAGATCACCGGCCGGGACACCGAGGCCGAGCGATGAGCGTTCGTCCGCGGTAGAGCGGGCGACTACTCGTCGAGCGCGGCTGCCGCGTCCGCGGCGTCCGCCGGCCCGGGGATGGCCGCGATGCGCGGAAGCGTCACGTCCTTGGGCGGGTCCTCCCAGGGCAGGCCGAGCGTGGGGCGGTGCCCGCGGACGCACTGGCTGAACGGGCCCGTGTCCTTGTTGAGCAGGACGGCCAGGTGGGGGTCGGCGTGCTGGAGCCACCACGACGAGGCGCCGTCGGCGCCGGCGTCCTCGTCCTCGACGAGCGTCGAGTAGGCCATCGCCAGGGCGTGCAGCCGCGCGACGGCCTCGGGGTGCTCCCACCACTGCGAGCACCACACGAGCTGCCCGTGGGTGTTGAGGTCACGGTTGACGGACGGCGCGAGGACGTCGCGAACCCAGACGACGAGCTCGGCGGCGTCGTCGACGTCGTCGACCTCGGTCTCGGCGGCGAGGGGGCTGTCAGGCATGGGTGGTCTGCCACTCCTTGCTGGCGGCGGTGATGGTCTCCGCCTGGCGCTTGTCCTCGAACCACCGCATCGGCTCGACAAGGACCGGGCGGCCGCCGGCGAGGACGACCGCGCGCTTGGTCGGCAGGGCGGTCAGCTCGGCGGTGGTCATCGTCCGGCGCTGGCGGGTGTCGACGGACGTCGAGCGGCCGTGGCGGCTGGTGGAGACCGAGCGGTGGACCTCGTCGTGGTCACCGATGAGGTCGGAGAGCTCGTTGAGCCAGCGCTGGTCGGCCACGCCACCGCCGTAGACGCGGACGGTCGCGGCCGACCACAGCGTGCGCATCCCTTCCTCGCCCCAGACGGCGACGCCCTGGGAGTAGGACTGGAGGAAGGTCAGCAGCGCGATCCCGCGGGAGCCGTAGTGGGAGTAGAGCGCGGGCAGCTCGGGCCAGCGGCAGACGTTGGCGGCCTCGTCGAGGACGACCACCAGCGGGGTCGGCAGCCGCCCGGAGCGGTCGGGGTTGGTCATCGCGGTCCGCTCGGCGTCCTCGCAGACCGCGGACGTCAAGGCGGTCACGACCGCGCCGGAGGACCCGGCGCCCTCGCGGGAGAGGGCGTAGAGGGTGTCAGGTGAGCCGACGAAGGCGGTCGGGTCGAAGGTCGGCAGGCCGGGGGTCGGCGTGACCCAGGCGAGGAGCTGGGGGTTGATCAGGGGCCGGGCCATCCGCTGCGCGGTGCCGTAGACCGACCCGCGCATCTTGTCGGGCTGGTGGGTGACGGCGTCCACGGAGGCGGCGGGGCCGTCGTGTCCGTGCTCGCGGAGGAGCTGGACGGGGGTGTCGTCGGAGGAGTCGGAGACCCAGGCCCAGACGTCGCCCAGGGGGCGGCCGGCGACGGCGGCGGCGAGCATCAGCCAGGCGAGCAGGTCGGCTCCGGCGGTGTCCCACTGCGGGTCGGTGCGGGCGCCGGGCTCCTTGGTGTCGGCCACGAACAGCGCCGCGAGGCGCTGGGCCTCGACGGCGGTGCGGACCCGCGAGAGCGGGTCGTAGATGAAGGTGGGCGCGCCGTCGCTGGCGATGCCCTGGGGGTCGAAGACCCACACCCGTCCGGTCTGGGCCCGCACGCCGGCGGTGGTGTCGAGCAGGTCGCGCTTGTTGGACGTGGCCACGGCGGCGCCGGGGGCGGCCAGCAGCGCCGGCACGGCCCGGGAGGTCGTCTTGCCCCGGCGGGGTCCCCAGACGTCCAGGGCGACGTCCTCCCAGCCCTGGTAGACCCGCTGGCCGCCGTTGACGGTGCGGCCGATCAGCAGGCCCGGGGAGTCCTTGAGCGAGGGCGCCAGGCGGGTCGCCTCGGCGGTGCGGGCGCGGTGGCCGAGCCGCTGGCGCTCGGGCGCCTTGGCCAGGTGCCGCGTCGAGCGGTCGACGTCGGGCCGGTGCCTCATGCGCCGGGTCATACGGGCCACCAGGAGCACCAACAGCGTCACCGGGAGGGCCACGGCGACGGCGGCGACGACCAGCGCGAGGACCGACGGCAGCGCGGCACCCTCGATGGCCACGGCCCGGCCGACCTCGAGCGGGCTGCCCGGCCACGGCTGGCCGGCGCGCAGGGCGTCGACGGCCTCGGCCAGCCACAGGAACGACGCTGCGGCCGCGGCCAGTGCCGCGGCGCCGGGGATCACCCAGGCGAGCAGAACCGAGCCGTCGAGGCCGGCGGCCGGACGACCGGCGCTCATCGGACGCCCACCGGCTCCGGCGCCGCGGGGTGCTCGTCAGCGCGGGGGTCGTCGAGGCCGTCGAGGTCGTCGAGACCGTCGAGGCTGTCGTCGACCTCCCCGACCGGCTCGGCCGGCAGGTGGTGGTCGTGCCAGCGCGAGTTGGTGTCGTGCAGGGCGAGCTCGGTCTCGGTTACGTCGACCTTGACCGGGACCCCGGCCCGTTCACCCACCTTGATCAGCATCTTGCCCGCGCCGGGCGGAGGGACCGGTCGACCGTCGGTGCGCCGCGGCGGGCGCCAGGACTTCGGGGTGTTCCACCCCGAGACCATCGCGATCTCCGGCTCGGTCAGGTGGACGATGTCCGAAAGCGCGCGGAGCTCGCGGCGTGGCAGGGCCGCGGTGATGATCATGCCGGCCCGCTCGGCGAAGCCGCGGGCCTTGACCCGGTCGGCCTCGTTGGCCATCGACTCCATGTCCTTGAGCGTGTGCGTGAGCATGATCTGGCCGACGCCGAGGCTGCGGTTGAGGCGGGTGATGGCGTCCATCCGGTCGGGCAGGCCCGCGCCGATGCGCAGCGGCCGCCACAGCTCGTCCATGACGACGAGGTACTTCCGCCGGGGCGCCAGACCCGCGTCAGCGAGGGCCTGGGCGGCCTCCATCGCGGCGAAGCCCTCCGCCCAGGTGGCGAGCATGACCGCGGCGGTCAGCCGCTCGTCCCGCTCTCCGAGGGCGGAAATGTCGACGCAGACGCCCGGGGTGTCCAGGGGGATGCGGGTGGTCGTCGGACCGGCGAATGTCGACCCGAGAGGTCCGGCTACGACGGCCTTGAGCGACTTCTGCAGAGGGTTGGCGAGTGCGCGGTACTCGTGCTGGTCACCACGGGCCAGCGCAGCGATCATCAGCGGCTCTGGGCCCTCGTCGATCAGGGCGATCAAGTCCGGGAGGGTCGGCGCCGACTCACTGGCGTCGCGGTCGGCCAGCAGCACGTCGATGGCCGCCGCCAGAAGCATCTCCTCGTGGTCGGTCACGGGCGCCCGACGGACCACGGTGATCAGCGCCGCGACCATCTCCCGAGACCGGGCCATCGCGTCCTCGCGGAGCTGTGCGCCCTCGATGCCACCGATCCTGTCGGCGGCCTCCACCATCGCGCCGAGGTCGAGCACGTTCATCTGGCCGCGGCCGCGGCCGTAAGAGATGACGGTGCCGCCCAGGGCACGGACCGTGTCGGCGTAGTCGGGCTTCAGGTCGCCCAGCGCCATCGGCACGACGCCGCGGGCGGCCAGGCCCAGGATCATCCGGACGGCTGTCGTGGACTTGCCGAACCCCGGACGGCCGAGGATCAGCGCCGAGGGGTTGCCCATGAAGCCGACGTCCCACCAGGTCAGCGGGTCGCAGGAGACGGTCGTGCCGGTCTGGAGGTCCGGACCCAGCGGGACTCCCATAGTGGGTCGGTTGGATCCGGCGACCATCGGCCACAACCCGCAGACCTGGACGCTCGTGCCGCGCCACTCGTGCGGAATCGGGAGGGTGTTCCATCGCCCGCCAGCAACGCCGGCGAAGCCGCGCGACGTCGCGGCGGCGCCCTTCCTCTCCGGCTGAGGCCGGCGACGGCGAAGGGCGCCAACCGCGTCAGAAGAGGGACCGTTCTGCTCGTCGACGAGGTGCGCGACCACGTTCACCCCGCCCGATGCGACCGTGGGTCCAGCAGCGGGCTCGGCGGTGGAGCGGTCCTGACGGCGGCGGCGTGGCATGTGACGGTCTCCCTCAGCGATCAACTGGGAACAAGCGGGAAGTCGACAGGTGGGCCCCGGAAGGGGGCCCGGCATCAGAGCAGGTCGCGCACGGAAGTCGGGAGCACGGCGTGCTCCCAGGGCAGGAAGCCGACGGGCAGGGTCGTGGCGAAGGCCGCCGCCTGGTGGCCGTAGCAGCGCCGCAAGGTCAGCTGGGACCGCTGGCCAAGACGACTCACCGCCGCTGCGGCCTCCTCCAGCGTGGTCTCGTCGCCCACGGTCACGGTGACCATCAGCGCGAAGCGGGTCACGCCGGCGCCGGCGGCGACCTCGCGCTCGGCCTGCTCGGCAGCCATCACGACCCGCTCGGCGGACGCCGAGACCCGGCCCTTGCCGCCCTTGGCGGTGAAGGAGGCGGTGTTAGACGCCCGCTCGGTGACGCGGGTCGCCTCGCCCGGGTCGTGCGGGCGGTAGATCAGCGCGACGCGCTTTCGCACGAACGCCGGATGCGGCGCGAGCAGCGGCGCGAGGACGTGGGAGTAGACCGTCCCGGCCGGGGCGCGGGTCATCTCCCAGGTCATCGACGTGCCGGAGTCGTGGCGGTAGGACCTCCATGCCTCCTCAGCGGCAACGGGGCCGGCCTCGGACCAGTCCAGCTCGATCGGGTCCCCGGCCGCTGTCGCGGCCGAGAAGTGAGCGTGGGTGGCGGGGTCGTAGGCGACCCGAGCGATGGCAGGCAGCTCGACCGCGCTGACCGGCTCGACGTCGCCGCCACCGGCGTCGATCAACGTCGCGGCCAGGCCAGGGACCTGGCGTGCAATCTCGGTCAGGACGGCGTCGGTGTCGCGCCCGTTACGAACCAGCTCGCGCCCGGCGTAGGTCAGCGCGACGTAAACAGCGTTGTCGGAGGACGCGGCCGGATAACGCTCGACGACCTCGCTCATCACGGCCTGGGCAACCGCCGGCGCCTCCGGCGACAGGGTCCGCTCATACTCCCCGCGCAGACGAGTACCGGTGTCGGGGGCGGTGTCGACCACGACGGTCGCCCCGCGCAGGCCCTGCTCGGCGCCGAGGGTGGCCAGGAAGCCGCCGTAGCCGGCGACCCAGTTGTCGACGACCTCGCGCTCGACCAGGCCGGCGCCGTCGGCGGTGCAGCGCAGGACGACGGTGTAGAGGTTTTTGCCGGGCCGGTAGATCACCCCGACCGAGTTGTCGTAGCCGTCGACGGCCGACAGGATCTTGGTTCGGGCGAGCACCCCCGGCAGGGGGCGCCCGGCTGAGATGGGCAGGTTGGTCAGCGCGCCGGTGCGGTACTGGTGGCCACGGCGCATCCACCGCAACAGCCATCCCCCCTGGGTCGCCATGACCACGGCCAACGGGCGCCCGTCGACCGGGATCGACGCCAGCGCCAGCGGCACGGCGAACACAGCGGCGACCACCAGGGCGGCCCATCCGCCGGCGGTCATCGACACGATCAGCACGATCACCAGCCCGATGAAGACGGCGACGGTGGACCCCAGCCCCAGCGGGCCGATACCGGCCGACCGCGGCTTGATCCAGTTGCCGTACAGCGGGGCACGCTCAGAACTCGCCGTGCTCATCACTTCTCCCCATCACTGGTGTTGTCGTCGGTGACCCAGGAGCCGGTCGCCTCAGGGACGCGCTGCGGCGCCGGGCGGGGCAGCGGAGGTCGCCGCGCGCCGGTCGACGCGCTCGTGGGCGTCGCAGCAGCGGGGCTGGTGGTGCGGGCCCCGGAGGCGCCTGAGGTGCCGCCCGTGGCCGAGGCCACAGGCGGAGCACCGGTCTTGGGCGATGCACCACCGGCGCCGGAGCGGGGGGCCGACGTCGACGCCGGGACCGGCTTTCCGCCGCTGGCACCGGTGCCCGGGCCCGTGCCGCTGGCTCCGTTGGACCCCGAGGTTCCGTTCGCCCCGGAGGTCCCGTTCGCCCCGGACGTGCCCGTGGTCGTCCCGCCACCGGTCGTGGTGCCGCCCGCCCCCGAGGGAGGCGGCGCGCTGCCGCTTGGCTTGGGACCGCCGCTCGAGGGAGCGGGGCCGGCGCCAGACGGGCCACTCCCTCCGGTGCCCTTGCCGGCCGTGGCCGGGCCAGGCTTGCTGGCGCCCTTGGCCGCCGCCGTCCCGCCCGCAGAGGCACCGCCGGAGCCCAGGGCGGCGCCCGCGGCCACAACGGTCACGGCACCCGTCGCGACCGCGCCGACCCCGGCGGCGCCGATCGACGCCGCGTTGGCGGAACCGAGGGCGGCGGTGGCGGGGACGATCACCCGCATCAGCGCCGGGAGGGCGAGCACTGCGAGGATCAGCATGGCGACGCCGCTGACCATCCCGAGGATGCCGTCGCTGCCGTCGGAGAGCTGGAACGCGGCGGCGTACAGCAGCGCCGCGACGGGCTTGTAGAGGATGAAGGCGGCCAGCCAGGCAACGAGCTTGCCGAACCACTGCCGCCCGGACCCGGTCATCGAGGCCGCGGCCGCGACCGGCAGCAGACCCACGAGCACCGGGATCAGCGCGGCGCGGGCGAGCATGAGGCCGATCTGCACGATGCCGGTGATGCCGGCGGCCAGCGCCATCACCAGCACCAGGCCGGGTGAGACCACGGAAGCAAGCCCGATACCAAGGTTGATCGGCTCGTCACCGACGGCACTCTCGTAGACCCAGGACGCCCACTCGTCACCGATGTAGACAAGCTGGGCGACCACGAAAGCGGCGCCGGAAGTGACGAGCATGACCATCACCAGGCCGCGGCCCATGTCCGCCATCGCCCGCTTTTCCCCGGACACGGCCGTCCTGATGGCCGCGACAAGGACGCCCGTGACGGCGGCGGCTGCCACGAACAGCCAGGTCGCCTCCCCGATCCACGCCGCGACGCCGCCGCCGTCGACCACCGGGGTCGGCAGGTCCAGCCAAAAGCCCGTCAGGACTTCCATGACCTGCGTGCTCATCCCCGCGAAGTCCTCCGCGAGCCCGGCGATAACGCTGTCCGTTGCATTGCCGACCACTCCCTGGATGGCGTTGGCCGCGACGTCGCAGAGGGCGCCGAGCCCGGGCACGCACGTGGAGCTGTCACCTGCTGCTGCCATCAGAGGCCCCAAGCGACGTAGTCGTCGAGATTGACCAGAGGGGTCAGCGCCGCTGTCTCCGAGCCGTTGTCGAGGAGCTGGAGCTTCCAGGTCCCGTCCTCCCACAGCACGGTCAGCCCGGCCGCGCTGAGGGCGCCGTTCGGAGTTCTGGACGCCACGGAGACGACGGCCTGCTCCGGTGTGTAGCTGTCGACGCGGAAGCCCGCAGGCTGATTGAAGCCGCCAGAGGGGGCCGTCACTCCCTCAGGGCCAAGCCCACGGACGAAGTCGAGATAGACCTCACGCCCTGCGTTCTCGACGAGCTGCCGCTCACCGATGGTGGCCAAATCCTCGCCCACGACCCGGAGCGTTGAGATGCTGGCGGCGGCCATGACTGCACCCATCGGACTGTGCGAAAAACAATCCCATACCGGGCCCGTGCGCAGCGCAGGCCCGTAGGTGTCGCTGACCGGGACGATGGCCCGATCGACGATCTCGAACTCGAGGTCCGCCGGAGGCGTCGTCGGTAGAGCTTCGGAGGCAGACGCAGGATCGCACCCGTCGCCGGTCTCGGCCGGTGTCGGCGCTGCTGCCGCTGAGGGCGAGGGTGCCGATGGTGTGGGGTCGGCCACCGGGGAGGTGTCCTCCCGGCCGGCGCCCGCGACCAGGACGCCGGCCAGCAGCACGAGCACCACCAGCACGACGGCGCCAGCGACGATTGCTCGTCGGCGGGCGGTGTCGGACAGGGCCGCCATGTCAGCTCTCCTCGATGGGCGAAGGGAACGATGGTGTGGTGACGCGGAGGGTCAGCCGATGGCCCAGGTCACGAGGGCGGATGCGCTGCCGATGAGGATGCAGGCGGCCAGCACCATCCCGAAGCGGCCCATCTGGTCGCCAAGGTCACCGCGCCGGTAGGCGATCACCATCGCGATAGCGGTGAAGAACACCCCCGCGATGCAGGCCGCGACGCCGAGCCACGCGATCAGGCTGAGGACCGTGTTGACCCGTTCCGCGATCTCCGGCGGAGCCTCGCCTAGACCCGGGTCGGGGACGGCGCCACCAGTCAGGACAGCAAGAGCGTTCATTGAAACTTCTCCAATCACTGCGGGCTGGTCATCTGGGACAGTAGGCGGGTGATCTGACGGTCCGGAAGTGTCGACGAGTCGAGGCGCCAGGGGGCGAACCACGGCACTTCCCACAGATGTGGGACCGCGCCGGAGAGGACGCGCACCTGCTGGCGCAAGGGGCGAGGGAGACGCCCTGGGGCATCAGCGACGAGGACGAGGCCACGGACGACGTCCTGTTCGGCCTGCCGCAGGCCCTGCCGGGCTGCGGCCAGCCCGTGCCCGTGAGTCCGGGCCACGAGCAGCACCGACGTCGGTTCCGACGGCCACGACCGGCCGCGGTCGAGGCCGACCCCGGCGGCGCGGCTGAGGGTCGTCACGCCTGCGCCGCCATGAGCAGCAACCCACGCGAGCTCGTGCACCAGCTCCCCAGACGACTCCTCGATGGGGGCCTCTTCGCTGCCCTGTTGGGTGACAGTCGCCGGTGGGGGTGTCGTCACCACCCACCGATTTGCGCTCATGGTCGAATGCCCCCTCCCGTCGTGCGCGACCAGCGGCCCCGCAGTCCGTCCGAGGACAAGTAAAGCACAAGTCGGGGACGACCAGTAGCCTCTGAGCGTACGAATAGCGCTTGTGTGGAGCGACGGTGGCGTGTCACCATCCACCGGTGAGTTCGGCACCCTTGGCCACGCCGGTACCGTCCTGCGGCGTGAGCGACGAGACGCCGGCGCGCGTTTGGCCGGAGGTGATGCTGGTCGACGAAGCCGCCGAGTACCTGCGGATCGCCAGCCGCACACTGCTCCGTCTCGCGCGCGAAGGTCGGGTGCCGGCTCGGAAGGTCGGCGGTGAGTGGCGCTTTCACCGCCTGGCCCTGGAGGACTACTTCCGACAGCCACGACCCGAGGGGGACGACGATGAGGGCGAGCACAGCATCTGACCAGGTCCAGCTGGCACTAGTTGACGGCGGAGCGACGATCGACGGCCAGATCGTCCCGGCCGTGACCGGACTGACGCCTGAGCAGGCCGCCATCGCGGCCGTTGCCCGCATGGCCGCCGAGCGTGGCCATCCGGTGCGTGCGCTGGCTGACGACGGCGAGGAGCAGACGGCTCTCCTTGTCCACGCCGACGGGCGCAGCGAGCCCGAACCCGCGGCCGCGGCCCAGCCCCTCGACAACGCAGCGGCAGGGACCACGCCGCCGGATGCGGTCTCGCCCGTCGTCGTCGAGTCCGCCCCCGCGCCGGACGGCGCACAGGGCGAGCGGGTCGGCCCCATGTCGTCGCGCGTCGCCTCGACGTCGACCCAGCAAGAGGACACGGCACCCGCTGCTGTGGTCTCCCGCCCCAACGCTCAGGACCTCCTCGGCAGCCGCCAGTCCCGCGCTGTGCCGCAGCGGGCCCGCGAGGGCTGGCGCGGCTGGCTGGTGCACGAGGTCGGGCTGCCGTTGGCACCCAGCAAGGCCGAGGCGGCCCGCTTCGAGCTGACCACCCGAGTGCAGACCCAGCTCCCCGGTCCCCGCACGATCATGGTCGTCAACCCCAAGGGCGGCGTCGGCAAGACCACCGGCGTTCTGCTCGTGTCCGGTGCTCTGGGACTGGCCCGCGGCGGCGGGGTCCTCGCGTGGGACAACAACGAGACCCGCGGCACCCTCGGTTTACGCTCCCGCGACGCCGGGCACGGCGGCACCGTGCGAACCCTCCTAGCCGCCGCCCCCGAACTGACCTCGACCGCCGGACGCCTGGGCGACCTCGACGCCCACGTGCACCACCAGCGCGGGGTGCGCTTCGACGTCCTGCGCTCCGACGAAGACCCCACCGGCGCTGGCGTCGTCGACGCCGACGACTTCGCCGCTCTGCACAACCTGATCACGCGGTTCTACCGCCTGGTCGTCGTGGACACCGGCAACAACATCAGGTCCGCGAACTGGCAGGCCGCCGCGGCCGAGGCCGACCAGCTCGTCATCACCACCACCGTCCGCGAGGACTCCGGTGCCTCCGCCGCGTGGATGGTCGACGCCCTCGCCGCGGGTCCGTACGCGCACCTGCTCGAACGCGCCGTGACCGTGCTGTCCGACCCCTCCCCGCGCACCCCCGAGGACGAGCGAAAGCGGCTCGCCGACCACTTCGCCGCCGCGACCGGAGGGGACCCCGCCCGAGTCGTGCGGGTGCCCTTCGACCGGGCCCTGTCCGGTGGCGGAGTTATCGACCACGACTCACTGTCCTCCGCCACTCGGACCGCCTGGCTCCGCGTAGCCGCCGCGGTGGTCGACCAGCTCGTCACGCCGGCCCCCGCCGCGACAGGGCCAGCGTGAAGCCAAGGACGGTGGTCTTGGTTCTCGCGGCCGTCGTGGTCGCGGCCGCGGGCTGCTCGGACGACTCCTCAGAACCGACGTCGGCCCCGAGCGCGCAGCCGGCGCCCACGCCGACGGGGACGCCGCTGGACTTCGACTTGCCCGAGGACGACAGGGAGACCTACCCCGAGTGGGACAGGGCCTCGCGCGAGGAAGCCGTGACCGCCGGCGACGCCGTCATGCGCGCCTTCGTGCGCCCTGACCAGACCGCCGAGACCTCCGTGATCGAGGCCGAGTGGTGGGAAACTCTGGCGCCGCTGCTGACCTCGGAGGCCCAGGACGCCTACTTCTACGTCGACCCCGCCGAGGTCCCCGCAACGGCCGTCACCGGCCCCGCGGCCCTCGTAGAACCCGAGTCGGGCACAACGGCGTTCCTGGCCACCGTCCAGGTGCCGACCGACGTCGGCACCTACGACGTGCTCCTGGCCCGCACCGGCGGCGAGGCT
The DNA here is from genome assembly GCF_037482365.1 of Pseudokineococcus sp. 1T1Z-3. Lineage (NCBI taxonomy): Bacteria > Bacillati > Actinomycetota > Actinomycetes > Kineosporiales > Kineosporiaceae > Pseudokineococcus > Pseudokineococcus sp. 1T1Z-3. The sequence goes on along the minus strand of NZ_JBBHZF010000003.1, from coordinate 1,814 downwards.
CCGTGGCTCGCGGAGCGGATCAGCCCTCCCGAGTCCCTGTCGGCGCCACCGAGCGAGCCTCCCTCGACGACCGCCCCGGCATGAACAACGGCGCCAAAACCGCCCTGATCCTCGCCCCCGTCCTCCTCTTCGGCGGGTGCAGCGGCGGCGTCGTCCTGCTTGCCAGCCTCATCCACAGCCAGACCCAGAACGAGTGCACCACCGGCACCGGTGTCGTCGTCGACGCCTCCGGGATCACCGGCGAGGTCGCTGGCTACTCCGGCGAGCAGCTGGACAACGCGGCCGCCATCATCAACGCGGGCGCCGCAATGGGCCTGTCCCAGCGTGATCAGACCATCGGCGTGATGACCGCGATGGGCGAGTCCGGCCTTCGGGTCCTGGACTACGGCGACGTCGCCGGCCCCGACAGCCGCGGGCTGTTCCAGCAGCGCGACAACGGCGCCTGGGGATCGCTTGCCGACCGGATGGACCCCACACGCTCTGCAACCTCATTCTTCCGGGTCCTGGCCGACGTCAACGGCCGCGACCAGATGGCCCCGACCCGCGTCGCCAACCGCGTCCAGCGCAACGCCGACCCCGACCACTACACCCGGTGGTGGGACCCCGCCGTCGCCGTCGTCGCGGCCCTGGCAACCGCCAACAACGCGACGGCCACCGCTCCCCCGCCGCCTCCGGCGACGGTCGACCCCGCCGACCCCCCGGTGCCGCCGGGCATCGCCCCCGACATCGTCCCGGCCGCGGCCGCGATCGGCACCGCAGCCTGCGGCGGAGCCCGGGACGACGTCGCCGCAGGCGCCATCACCGCCGACGGCTGGACCGCGCCCGCCGGCGGGCCCTTCACCAGCGCCTACGGGATGCGCACCAACCCCGTCACCGGCATCTACAAACTCCACAGCGGGATCGACCTCGCTCCCGGGTGCGAGTCCCCCATCTACGCCGCGGCTGCCGGCACCGTCGTCCGCTCCGGCGCGGCGGCGTCCTACGGGAACCTCATCGTCATCGACCACGGCAACGGCGCGACGACCTACTACGCGCACATGCACTCCGACGACCTGCTCGTCGGCGTCGGCCAACAGGTGGCCGCCGGCGCCCAGATCGCCCGCGTCGGCACCGCCGGCAACTCCACCGGCTGTCACCTGCACTTCGAGGTCCGCATCGGCGGTGAGCCCATCAACCCCCTGCCCTTCCTCGACGAACGCGGCGTCAGCGTTGGCCCTCTGCTCTGACACCAGCAATCTCCTCCGCACCCCTTGACCGTGGGCGCGACACGCCGAAGAGTGCCGGCATCCCCGCTCGCGCAATCGCCTACGTAAAGGTTGAGGACATGAGCCAGCCCCGGCCTCGCCCCCGCACCGGTCAGTCCGTGGCCGTGTACGCCCGGGTCCACCCGGACCTGCACGCGAAGGCACACCGAGCAGCCGCCGCGCTGGACGTCTCCCTGGCTACCTACGTCGAGGCGCTGCTGGCCCGCGACGAGCTCGACGAGAGCGGACGACCGACGTGGTGGCCCCGTGACGAGCACGCACAGGAGGATCTTCTCCGCCAAACCGCCTAGGGCACTGCCCTAGACGACGAAGGCCCCCGCGGAAACGGGGGCCTACGTCCGAACAAGTGACCGGGTTGCCGCCCGGTCTGAGTACGTCTCCGGCTAGAGAGGCGCGGTGCTGCTCTGACGATACAACCTGCCCTCGGGCAGGTGCCAGACCCGACCCCCGACACGCCCACCGGACCCCTCAAGCGGGGGTCCCGGCGGCGCCGTCGTGGGCATCTGGCCCTGCTCGGCCGACGGGCCACCGAGCGTCACCCCGCGGCCA
>NZ_JBBHZF010000002.1:0-663 GCF_037482365.1 Pseudokineococcus sp. 1T1Z-3 | reverse complement strand
GAGGTGCTGCGGACCGGCCGGTGGCGGCTGGGGGCTGCGGGCGTCGCGGCCCTGCTCCGGCGGCCGGTGGTAGCGAAGTTGTTCGCGCGTACCCGTGGCCGTCGCTACGCCCGCCGGCTGCTGCGCCGGCGCCCTCGACCGACCGGGCACGGTCACGGCGCCCCGCCGGCCGCGCCGTCTGCTGCTACCGCGGCTGGTCCTCGAGGCGGCGGCGGTGGTCAGGGGGAGCCGGTCGGTCCCGCCCGGTCGGCCGTGGTCTACGCCCTGGTCACCGTTCCGGCTGTGCGCGGTCGAGGGGTCGGGCGCGAGCTGCTCGAGGCCGCGGTCGAGGCGGCCCGGCAGGAGGGGGCCACCGAGGTGTGCTTGCTGACCCGTGACGCCATCGCGCAGGCCCGCCCGGCGCCGGGGCTGCGGGGGCAGGCGTCAGACCGGGAGCGTGCAGGGGCGGCCGGCTTCTACGACCGGCTGGGATGGCAGCGGGCCCGGAAGGTCGAGCGCGACGGTGCCGCGCTGATCGAATACCGCCTACCTCTGCGGTAGCCCCAGGGGTGGCTCTGAGGTGGTCCGGGGGGTGGCTCGGGGGTGGTCCGGGGGAGGGGGGCTCGGGGGGTGCTTCTACGGGCCGCGATCTGGCGGCATGTCTGAGTCGAGGGCAGGCCCGCG
>NZ_JBBHZF010000001.1:384744-413531 GCF_037482365.1 Pseudokineococcus sp. 1T1Z-3 | reverse complement strand
ACCGACGCGCCGTCACCAACCTCCGTGGTCAGTACAACTAGTTGTGTCTGGGCGGACGCTCCGGGCTTCCCGGTTGAGGATCGACAGCGGGACGCTGTCCGGCCAGCGATCGACTGCGGGACGGCTCGGCTCCGGGGGAAGGTGCGTCGGCACCTGCCGGTCGGAGCGCGGCTGAGCGAGGCTGGAGACGGTAAGCACGTCGCCACCGACAGTGACTGGAAGGTGCCCGATGCACGCGACGCCACCCACGAGCGGCCGACGCCAGCAGTCCATCGCCTGGGCTCACGTCCCGGAGCCGGCCCGTACCCCTGTGTCTTGGACGCGAGTGCTGCTGGACTCCAGCACCCGCACCCAGGAGGCCTCGCGACCCGTCGGCGCCTGGGTCGTCGAGCGCAGCACGGTCGACCGGTACCTGCGCCTGCTGCTGTCCGAGCGACCGCTGCGCAGCTTCGACGTTCTCCAGGAGGAGGGCAGCGCGAGCATGCTCGTCGAGGTGTTCAGCGACCCGGCCAGCATGCGTAGTGAGCGCAGCGGGACACCGCTGACCGACACCAGTTGGGACTGGACCCTCGAGCAGGCCGGCGTGCTCCTGCCTGTGGGCCTACCGGGAGTGGCGGACGAGGACGTCTCCGTGCGCGTGCAGGGCGCCGGGACGGGCGAGCCGCCGGCGCTCGAACTTGCGGCCACGTCGATCGAGCCCTACCTCGACGGCCGTGAGGCGCTGCTGGCCGCTCATCTTTCCCGGTAGTCGATCATCTACGGGATGGACGTGGGGTCCTCGCCGGCGGGTGCGCACGCCGACGGCCTGACGACCCCGAGGACGTCCGGCGGGTCGGCCTCCCGGCGGGTGATGATGCTGCGGTGGGGACGAGTGCTGGGTCCGAGGTGCCGCGGTCGCTGACGCCTCGGGAGGAGGCCGTCCTCGTCGAGATGATCACCCGGGGCCGGCACCAGGACGACGACGTCGTCGTCACGGCCGCCGACCGGTCCCGCTGGCTGGCCCAGGTGCCAGGCACGCGCGCCGGGGCCCGCTGCGGGTGCGGGTCCTGCCCCTCGATCGAACTGACCGACGCCGCCGGTGAGACCCCCGACATGCAAGACGACCGGGTCGTCCTGGAGGCCGGCGCCACGGGGGCGCTGCTCCTGCTCTTCATCGACGACGACCGTCTCAGCTACCTCGAGCTCGCCCCCCTGAGCGACAAGACGTCGTTCCGCCACTTCCCTGACCCGCAGCGCCTCGACATGCGGACATGAGCATGAGCCGTGGACGGACCTGCTCAGCCAGCGTGCCCCTCGTCCCCGGTGTCGAAGAAGGCGTCGAGGCAGTCCCGCGGCGGGAGGTCGCTGCTGCGCACGAGGGAGAAGGCCTCGGCGCCGTCGCCGGGGGAGTCGAACAGCAGGTAGGCCTGCGCCAGGCCGACGTACTCGGTGGGGTCCGCGGGCGGGGTGCTCAGGGCCACGGCGTACTCGTGCGCCTACGCCTCAGCGCGCCCGATCGCCTCGACCATCGAGGAGGTCCGCCACAGCGTGATCCGCTCTTCGTACAGCGAGGTGCCGTCGAGCTCGGAACGGAAGACGCACCGCACCGTGCCCCAGCCAGATGACTCCGTGCCGCCTGGCCCCAACCCGCTCACAACCCCAGCATGAGGGACTACTGGCCGAAGCCCGACTGCGCACGAGTACATTCCAGATGGCGATCAGCTGCGGGACGAGCTGGAGGGGCCCGCCTGCTACCCGTTGGACGACCGAGCGTCCCCCGACGACTCTGAGCGCATGAGCGAGCCCGTGCAGCGCTGGACGGCAGCGAGCGTCTACCCCGACATGTGGGCCGACCCGGAGCACGACCCTCGCAACAACGTGGGGTCGAGCCCGGAGGGTGAGGTGGCGACGCTGCTCGACTACCTGGCCAACTACCGGATGACCCTGGCGATGAAGTGCGAGGGCCTGGACGCCGGGCAGCTCGCTCGACGGTCGGTGCCTCCGTCCTCGATGTCGTTGATCGGGCTCTTGCACCACCTCGCGGAGGTGGAGCGGGACTGGCGAGGGAAGTTCATGCCCGGAGATCCTCCGGCGAAGCTGTACGGACCCGGCGACGGTGACTTCCAGGGAGCCGCCGGCGACGCCTGGACGGAGCAGCCAGGAGACGACGACGGCGCCGGCTTCGGCGGCCAGGTGCTGCCCTTGGTGGCTGGTGGCGACGACCCATGCGAGATCAGCGCTGCCAGTGCCGTCCGGAGCCCGGCGGGTGGTCACTTGGACGGTGCCCACAAGCTGGGTGGAGCGCCGCTCGTGCAGCCTCCAGTTGAGCCAGCACTGCTGGCCGTCGGGGGAGTGGCCGACGACCTGGCGGGCGTAGCGGTCCCGCAGCTCGTCGGGGCCAGCGGGGCACCCGCCCGTGTAGCGGCGCAGGGCGGGGTCGGCGAAGGCGACGGCTGCCTCGTCGGCGTGCTCGAGGCGCAGTGGTTCGAGGAGGAGCCGAGGGGTCTGCAGCTCGGGCGTTGAGGGTCAGGCGGGGACATCCACTTGGTCAGCACGGCCGGGCCGCTCCCGGCCGCTCCGGTAGGCGATCGACAGCGGGAAGCTGTGCGGCCAGCGATCCTTTGCCGTCCGGCGTCTTGGAGCGGTTGCGACGTCAGCGAGGGCGGAAGCGGTCGTTCTCGAGCGCCTCGACGCGCGCACGAAGGTCGTCGAGGTCGGCGTCCAGCTGCGGGGAGACGGACGCACCCCGTCCGTATCGAGACGGCCGCTGGTCAACCGGGACGCCGTCCGCGTCGAGCTGGATGACCCCGAGCCAGCGTCGGATCGTCTGGTGCACCTGCGAGAGCTGAGCCATCACGCGACGGTAGTCGCCGGCTCTCGCCCTGGGCTTGGCGCCGTCCGCCAGGCGTCGCCTGGCCGCGTGCGACTCCGAAGACCGCTTGAGGAGCGGCTGCGGCACGGCGGTGCGGAAGGCTATGCGCTCGTCACGGTGCCTCGGGGCGCGCACCGTCCTCGCCGGCGTCGTCGTTGGGCGTGTCCTCGGACTCGGTCGGGGCGTACCCGGCTCCCGAGAGGGGCGCGTAAGCGACGAGCCGACGTCGGGGTCGAGGTGAGGGCCTGCGTAGGGGAGGGCTGTAGTCGTGCGCTTCCCACGGCGGCAGGGGGACCACGCCGCGGCCCGCGTCGAAGGTCCTCCACTCGCTGCCGGTGTCCTCGGCCGTCGCCAGGCCTTCTTGCCAGCTGGAGAGGGCGAAGCGGAACCAGCCCTCCTCGTCCGAGAGCTGCTCGCCCCATGCTCCGGAGGCGAGCTCGCCGATGCCCTCGCGGACCTTCAGCGCGGGCTCGAGGACGGCCACCTTCAGGGTCACGAGGCGTCCGCTGCCGTCACGTCCTTGGTAGGTGAAGGTGCGGTCGCGCACGTCGAGCTCGAGCGGCCGGCCGCCCTCGTCGGGCAGGAGGGCGTCGTGGGCGATGGCCGAGGCCAGGCGGCGGAAGCGCTGGTCGGCGTCGCTGTCCATGGGCTCATGGTCGATCTCGACTCGCTCGGGCGTCGAGAGGTGCTCACCCCGCGACCGGCCCAGTAGACGATGGTCTGTGGAGTCGGCAGCGGTCAGCTACGGCAGTCGTAGAAGCGCCGGGCACGGGTGTTGGGGGTGAAGACGTGCAGGCGCAGGCCCAGGGGCCGTCGCCGCTTGGCGTCGTCGACCAGGGCGCGCCCGACGCCGCGGCCCTGGTGGTCGGGGTCGACGTAGAGCTGGGAGAGCCAGTCGCCGTCGACGGCGGCGAAGCCCAGCAGCCGGTTTTCGTCGTGGGCGACGCGCACGTGCTGGTCGGCGACCAGGACGTGGTCCACCCACCAGCGGGTGGAGGCCTCGTCGTGCGGGCTGACCAGCCACGGCATCGCCTGGGTGCGGGAGCGCAGCAGCAGCGTGGTCAGCGCGTCGGCGTCGGCGGTGCCGGCGTCGCGCAGCGAGGGACCGGTGTCGGTCGTCACGGCCGCGTCTCCTGCAGGGGGGCGATGTCGTGCAGGACGAGCGTGGCGAACCCAAGGACGCGGCGGTACCCGGCCAGCCACTGCTGGCGGTGCTCGCGGGCCACCGAAAGGGCTTGTTCACGATCGGCAGCGGTGGGCGCTTCGCGCAGGGCCCAGTCGACCAGGGAGGCGGCCCAGGACCACTCGTAGTCGTCCCACTCCGCCACGGTGCTGACGTGCCCGAAGCCGGGCTCGAAGGACGCCTGCTCGACCTGGGTGAGCAGGCCGGGCAGGTCGGGGGCGTCGTCCGCCGCCGCCTCCAGGGCCGACAGGGCTGCAGGTGTCGGCGTGGTCTCCCAGAAGGTGTCGCCGAGGACGGCCTGCCCGCCGGGTCGCAGGTGCTGGCGCACCGCTGCCAGGGTGCCGGCGAGACCGTCGAAGGCGTGGCTGGCGCCCACGCACAGCACGACGTCGAAGAGCCCGCCGTCCCAACCGGTGGCGTCGGCCTGCTCCCAGCGCACACGGTCACCGACGCCGCTCTCCTGGGTGGCCTCGGCGAGAGTCTCGGGCAGGGCCAGGTCGATCCCGACGCCGGTCAGGTCCTCGCGGACGGTGAGGAACTCCAGCAGCCACACGCCGTAGCCACTGCCCAGGTCCAGCACCCGCCCGCCCGCCGGCGGCGCGAGCCATCCGAGCAGCTCGCGTAGGCGGTCCACTCCTACGGGTGCGGCCACGGGGTGGCGGCGATGAGCAATGTCGGCGAGAGTGGCGCGGTCCACGGCCGCTTCGTAGCAGCGCCGCACGGCCACGTCGCGCGACTTCCGCCACCGGCGCCCCGGGGCGGGACGCCGTCCAGCCGCCTGTGACACGACGGCTCGTGCACCGCCTGGTCGACGCTGGCGTGCACGCCACACGCAGCAGGGGCCGCCGGTCGACGTGGGCGCACGCCAGAGGGCATGTCGCACCACACCGAACCCGGCGGCCACCCGATGACAGGTACTTGGACACATGACACGGCGATGACAACTAGTTAGGAAAAGGCCAACGAGGACGGGTCCCCAGAGCGGTGTAGGAACTCGCTGAATTTGTCGTAGGCGCACCCGGCTGATCTGCGACGTCTCACCTCAGCCTGCCAGGGAGGGGATGCCGTCACAGGGCATCTTCTCCTCACCGGCGTCCCGCTGGCGACCACTGAGGCTCAGATGCGAGAGAGGACCGGGCCAGGGCTGGTCGACGGTCGGCATCCGGGAAGCTCGGGTCGGCTGTGTCGGGCGACGTCACATGCGGCTGAGCAGGTTGCGCGCGCGGGCGATCGCCGCCGCCGCGGCCGTGGGGTCGTAGGAGGGGAGGGTGCTGTCGACGAACAGGTGCTGGTCGCCGGGGTAGGTGAACACCTCGCCGGTGTCGGCGCCGGCGGTCGCGGCGAGGTCGCGAGCGGCGTCGAGGTCGCCCTCGAGGGCGAAGAACTGGTCTTGGTCCATGCCGTGCACCTGGACGGGCAGGCCTGTGGGCCATGCGCCGAAGTTGTCCTCTCCGAGGCGGTAGCACGCCTCGAAGAGGAGAGCTCCGCGTGCACCGGGGTGGGTCTGGGGGAGGCGCTGGGCATGGGTGACGCCCCACGAGATGCCGGCGTAGACGACGGGCCCGGAGAAGGTGCTTGCGAGGTCGTCGACCTGGCGCTCGACGGCTTCGGCGTCGAAGCTCTTCATTGTACGCGAAGCCGTCGTCGATGGTGGCAAAGGTACGGCCGTCGTAGAGGTCTGGCGTGGAGACGGTGTGCTCGGTCCCTGCCAGCTGGGCGGCGAAGGAGGGTACTCCAGGAGTCAGGCCCTGGATGTGGTGGAAGAGGACGACGTCGGTCATGTCCGCGTGGCTCCTGCCGCGAGAGTGCCGTGCTAGCCGCTGCCGACCCTAGAGCCGGCTCGGGGCAAGGGAGAGAAATTGCTTCACGAGCCGGTGATAGCCGACTTGTGAAGCGCCAACGTAGTGACCGGTTGAGGATCCCGAGTGGGACGGCCGCAAGGGAGCGGCGGCGCCGGCCTCGAGCGGCCGCGGCCGGGTCACCAGCGGAGTGCAGACCGGCCAGCCGTTCCCCAGGAACAGGCACCCATGCCGCGGCGCTCCCTGCCTCGAGCCGCCTCGCCGACGACGTCGACGGCCTCCAGGAGCGCCCCGGCTGTGACAGGCAATGTGGACAGTGACACGCAGGTGACGCGAGATCTGGGCACTGACACGTAGTCCTGGATCCAACAGCCGCGGTGGCGGCCCACAGCTGACACCCGGGGCAGGGCGCCACTCGGTTGCAGCAGCAGTTGTAGGAACTTGCTGAAGTTGTCGTAGGCGCCGCCGCCGGCTGACCTGCGACGTCTCACGGCCATGTCAGCGCCGGCGTCTCACGATCGTGTCGCGATCCTCAGCCGGGCCCCGCATCAACCTCGAGGGGAGGCGTCCGTTGCGGCGGGGTAGAGGGCAGCACTGCTGTCGGCAGCGTCGACGGCGTCCCGCATGAGGCGCCTGCGCGGGATCCCATCCGGACGGGTCAACTGGCGACGTCGCCGCGAGGTCGCGCCCTGCGGCCCCTGTGACCTGCACCGTCGCCGGTTGGGGGTCGGCAAGTGGGACGGACGGGTCGCGTCGAGTGCGACCAGACTCGAGGCAGGCTCGGCATGGCTAGCAACTGGGGTTGACGCCCCGGTAGCAGCAACCTAAGTTGACGGCGTGGATGCAGCCCAGCTCGCCGGCGAAGCGGCCGACACTGCCGACCACTCCAGAGGACTGCGAGCCGTGGCGGCCCTGAGGCGGCTGCTGGAGACGCTCGAGCTGCGCCAGGTAGAGACGGCTCTGAAGTCGGGGGCGTCGTGGTCGGAGATCGCCGCCGATCTCGGGGTCACCCGTCAGGCAGTCCACAAGAAGTACGCCAAGCGGTTGCGGGACATCACTGCCGAGCAGGGGGAGCTCTCATGACTGAGCAGGACCAGGGCCGAGACGGTGCGTGGCGACCTGGGCGACGCTCGTTGCTGCGCCAGTCGCGATACATCACCACGGCGGCGATGGAAGAGGTCGCCGAGCTCGGACACCCTGAGCTGGACGTCGACCACCTGCTCGTGGGGCTTCTGGTCACCGGCGGGCCGAGCGCGTCCTGCCTCGTGGCGGCGGGCGCCGATCTACCGTCGCTGCGCAAGGCCGTCCAGCGGCTGCAGGAGAGCGACGTTCAGGCCCTCGGGGTGCAGTTCACGGCGCCCCCCGCCGTGCCGGCGGCCTCGGCGGCTCGGGCGGTCGACGTGCCGTGGGGTAGTAGGGCGCTGGCGGTGATGCGCTCGGCCGACCAAGGCGAGGACGACCGGGCGCTGCTGCGCGCGCTGCTGGACGACGAGGGCCGCCGCGTCGAGCGGGTGCTGGCCGAGGCCGGCGTCGACATCGACGATCTGCGCGCTCGGCTGGCGAGCACGACGACTGCAAGAGCCCCGGAGCTGCCAATGGAGGTGGCGGCCGCGCTGGCTGCCTTGGAACCGGCGCGCTGGCGGACGTCGGCCTCGACGACGCACGAGGCGCCGGTGACCGCGGATGCGGTGTGGGCGCTCGTCGGTGATGTGCGGCGCCGCCCGGAGTGGGACTCCGCGGTCACGAGCCTGAGCGACGACGACGGGGTCCTGCGTCTGGTCTTCGACAGCGGCCGCAGAACTCGCTCGGTGCGGGTGCTGACCGAACGAACGGGGCCGCGCAGCGTGTTGTGGCGCGAGATGTGGCACGACGACGAGCACGTCACCGCGGTCCTGCACCTGGCCGTGGAGCCGGCAGGGACGGGCAGCCGGCTGCGCGTGGACACGGCCACGTCCCTGCGCACGCTCCACGGGAGGCTGCTGCGGCCGCTGGCCCGGTGGGCTGCCGGTAGCCGCGCGCGGTGGTTCGGCCAGTCCATCGCTCGAGCAGCGGCCCGAGACGACGCTTAGGGCGCCATCACCGCCGAAGACTGCGGCTCTGCCGATCCCGTCACGTCCGCATGACGATGGTCAGCGGGCGTCTGACTACAGCCCCAGGCTGCGGTCGACGGCGTCCTTGTCCCAGACCTCGATGGGGGAGAGGTGCTCGCGGGTGAAGGCGGCCGAGTCGGCGTCGTAGCCGTAGATGACGTCGTCGGGGTCGGAGGTGCTTGGCTCCCCGGTGCTGCCGATGTCCCAGGCGATGCGGCATGGACCGTCGTGCTCTGGCGGGGCGCCGCAGAGCAGCTCGCCCAGGATGTCGTGCAGGCGGTCGACCTGGTCCTGGGTCGCCAGAACGTCCATGACGATGCGGAAGGGCTTGCGCTCGTCATTCGCTGAGCGGCCCGATCGACCGAGGTCGCCGTCAGAGTCAGTAGGCACCTCCCCAGCATCCCGCTCCGGGTCAGGAAGGGCGGAAGAACGCACCCGAGCTGCCCCAGCAGACGATCCGTTGCGGGATGGCGGGGGGAGGGGCTGGAGATGCGCCATTCCCGGGCGTTACGGACGAGCTGGCAGGCGGCCCCGGACTCCGAGGGGTCGTGCAGCACGATGGACACGTGACCGAGACACGACCCGCACGAGCTGCTGATGCGGAGAACATGGCAGAGGTGCAGAACGCGATCTACCGCGCGGGCCTGCGGGCGAGTCCAGTCGACGTCGCGCTGATCCATGAGCGCTACCTCGACCCGGACTTCAGGGTCGCGTGCACCGTCGTCGAGCAGGAGGGGCGGGTCGTCGGCTTCCAGTCGCTCAAGCGGGCGTGGCCCGGGAACCCCTATGACGTACCGGAGGGCTGGGGGATCATCGGCACGCACATCCGCCCCGACGTGGGTCGTAGCGGACTGGGGCGCCGCCTGTTCGCCGCGTCTCTGGCAGCGGCGGAGGCCGCCGGGTTGAGGCACATCGACGCCAGCATTGGCGTCGACAACGCGCCTGCCCTGGCCTACTACTCGGCCATGGGCTTCGCGCCGTACCGCGAGGGCACTGACACCGTCCCGCACCGCTTCGACGTCTGGTCGCTGACGCCGAGGCGTCCTCGATGAGCCACCTCCTCTGGCACGGACCGTCGCGCTGGCGTCGCCGGGTCGCAGCTTCGCCGGCAGGCGGTCGGCAGCTGGGACAGGCGCCGGATGCCGTGGTGAGTTCCGGCGACATCGGCGGTCATCCACGCTAGGACGGGCGCCCAGTAGAGGGACAGCACTCGTGACCGACCGGGGTGAGTCAAAGCGTGCGACGACAGGAGCCTGAGATGACCTTTGCCGACATCACCGTCGTGCCGGTCGCCGAGTCCCGGAAGGAGGACTACCTAGCGTTCTCGAGGCGGATGGCTGAGGTCTACCGCGACCACGGGGCCACCCGCGTCATCGACTACTGGCAGGCGGGCACCGCTGCCGATCCGAAGGACTTCCACGCCGACGAGACGTCGTACGACCCCGGCGCCCTGCAGGCCATCGCCGACATCGCCGGCACTGCGCCGTCGGAGTCGGTCGTGGTCACGGTGATGGAGTGGCCATCACGCGAGAGCCGAGACCGTGGCACCGCGGCAGCCACCAGAGACCCGCGTGTCACCGCCACGCTGGACGAAGCCCCCGTCTTCGACGGACGACGCGTTGTTGGGGACAGCTTCGAGGTGGCGATGGATGTGCACGACGAGAACTAGTCGTGCCCGGTCCCGGCCACGGGCGACCGTGGACCGCGCATCCCTCCTCGGGCGGGCCAGTTGAGCATCCTCTGCGGTCGCCCAGTATGGGGGGCCGCTTCAGCAGAACACCTGCACGTCGAGCCGGCGCTGGTCCCCTGATCGCCAGAGGCTGGCGCCGTACGTACGGCCCGCGGCGTCGGCCGCGGTCGCCGCGCTCACGCCAGGCACCTCGAAGGCACCGGACACCGCCGACCAGCAGGCGGCCGCCTCGTCCGGACTCCACCACGTGACGGCATCACCGTCAGGACCGTGGCACGCGACGGCATCCCCGCGGCGCACCCGCCGCGACACCGCGCGGGCGTCGAGCCACCGCGGCCGTCCCCGTTCCCAGCGACGGCCGTCGCCGTCCCACAGCTCGTCACCCCGGACGACGTCACGCAGCTCTTCCACCTCGTCATGATGGCCGGAGGACTGCGGCTGACGACCTGTCAGCGAGGCGTCACCAGATGAGGACCGTGTCCGGTGCGGGTCATCCAGCCCGATGACGGCGACCGCTCGACGGCGCTCCCGACGACGCCGCGTCGGTGCTTACGATGGTCGAGATGGCGGTGAGACATGACCAGCAGGCTCAGCCTTCGACCGCGGGGGGGTGGTGGGACAGACCCACGGGAAGCGGAGTCATCGGCGGGGCAGTCGGCGGGGTAGGGGCCGTGGTCCTCCATGGCGTCCTGGACCAGCTGCTTCCCGGAGGAGGTCTGCTCTCCTACCTCTTGGCCGTGGTCGGGGCGTTGGTTCTGGTCGCCGTCGTGTCGCTGGTCCTGCGCCGGCCTTGGCGGGGGTCTTGTCCGGAAGACTGCCGGTAGTCGATCGACAGCGGGACGCTTTTCGGCCGGCGACCGACAGCGGGTCCTTCGGTGCCTTCACCGCGGACGTCGTCGATTGGCTGCGGGTGCGCCGGTAGGCCCTCAGGCGAAGAAGTTCCGCAGCGTGGAGGCGACGAATTCGGGGCGGCTACCGCGGCCGGTGTTCCAGGGACCGGAGTGGGACAGGCCCTCCAGCTCGACGTGCTCGGCGCGGGGCAGGACGTCGAGCAGTGTCCGGACGGCTCGGCGCAGGAAGGCGGGGCTCTTGGTCCCGCTGAGGAGGAGTACCGGCTGCGCCACGGCGGCGAGGGTGGCCATCTTCCCGTCCATGTCGGCGACCGCGGTGAAGTCGTAGCGGTTACCGGGCAGGAGCCGGCGCAGTGTCATGTGCGCCGGTCCGGGCGCGTGGGCGTCGGCGGTGAGGACGACGGCGGCCAGGACCCGCAGCAGCGGCCGGGGGAGCACCCGGACGGGGGCCGGGGCTGTCCCGGCGGCGAGCAGCGAGGTGATCAGCGCGGAGGGCAGGTCGCCGCGGGCGATCTCGTCGTGGACCTGGGCGATGAGGTCCCTGTTGATGCCCTCGGGGTAGAACGGCGGCTCGTACACCGCGACCTGGCTGATCCGGGGGAGCGTGCGGGCGGCTTCCAGGGTGATGACCGCCCCGGAGCTGAGCCCGAAGACGCGGATGGCGCCGGTGCCGGCCAGGACGGCGTCGAGGTCCTCGACGTCGCGGGCGATGTGGTGGCTGCTGTCCCAGGGTCGTGGGCTGCTGGCGCGTCCTCGGCGGTCGACGCTGAGCACGGTGAAGTGCGGCGCCAGGGCGGTGGCGAGCTGGCTGTAGTGCTCGGCGGTGCCCATGGCGCCCTGCACCAGGACCAGTCCGGGTCCTTCGCCTTGGCGCAGGTATCCGATGCGGGTGCCGTCGCGTGAGGTGACGTGCTCGTGGGTGGGCGGGTCTTCCGTGGTCACAGGGGCAGCCGATCTGTCGAGGACGGGTGAGCGGGTCCTGCGGTCACGGGCCGGACCGGTCCGGGGCCCGAGCAGTGCAGTCGACGTCCCCGGACGCCGTCGGACGGGGGTAGGGAGACCGCTGACAGCCGCCGCGGACCCGGATGCGCGTGAGCACGAGTCTGGGCCCAGTGGTCGAGCGGCGCGCAGAGCGACCCGGTGACCGATCGGTCCGCCGAGCGTGTGGGGAACCACCCCACGACGCCCGCGGCCTTCGAGGTGCGTGACGCCCCGGCTTGCCCCGTGGTCTGCCGCGAGGACGTCCCGGGGCGCACGGCCGCGATGTGCCCTGCTGCCGGTAGGGCGCAACTCGATCGCCGGTGCCCTGCTGTCACGGCCTCGTCCGGCGTGCGCACGTGCAGCGCCGACTGCCGGCACGGCGCCGGTCTGAGGCCGAAGCGAGGAGGTGCCGCCCGGGCTCGACGAGCGGGCTCACCGGACTCCGCCCGCGCTGATCCGGGCGATGATGGCGTCGATGCGGTCTCGGGTGTCGCGGCGGTCCGTCATGGCGAAGGCGGGGCCGTCGTCGGTCGCGCCCCACGGCACCAGGACGTCGAAGTCGAGGTCTCGTGCCAGGGCCAGGCTGTCGAGGTAGTCCTGGCGCAGGCCCGGGTCCAGGGCGACGGCCTTCCACCACGAAGCACTGCGGTCCTGACGGCGGCGTCCGCCATCGCCGCGTACCAGCTCGCCCTGGGTGCCTGGCTCGCAGACCCCGAGCAGCGCGGACTCGGCGTCCACCTTCGCATGGCCGCCGACGAGCTGCGCGCAGCGGCGCGACGGTGGTGACGACCCGGGAATGGCGCCTGAGCTCTGTCGACCACCAGGGCCGCGGCGTCCCGGGGCCCCGGGCCAGAGCGAGTGATGGTGGCGTGCTCTCGCCCGTGGCGACCCGTCCTCGGAGCGTGAGGGCGATCTGCGCGCCGACGTGGAGGGTCGGTCCTGAAGGCGAGAGGAGTGATCTTTCGGTGTCACGTTCGGGTGGGCGCCCTTGGTGCCCGACAAGTTGACGAGAACGGACGACGGGGGTTCTATGTCGTGCATGGAACCCGGCGACGCCACGAAGGTGACGGCGCAGCTGCGGCGAGGAGTCCTGGAGCACTGTGTCCTGGCGTTGCTGCGGACCCGCGAGATGTACACCCTCGACCTCGTGCGCGAGCTGGCCCGCGTGAGCGGCCAGAGCGTCAGCGAGGGGACCTTGTACCCGATGCTGACCCGCCTTCGCCGCGACGGGAAGGTCACCACCACCTGGCACGAGTCCGCCAGCGGACCGCCCCGCAAGTACTTCGCCCTCACCGACCAGGGCCGAGGGGCGCTGGAGACCTTCGTCGTCGGCTGGCGCGACTTCACCACCGCCATCGACGCCTTGCTGGCAGCGCCTCCAGCAGATCCAGACCGAGCCGCGACCGCTGGGCCCGTCGTGGATGCAACCCCCCGCAAGGGGCCATGAGTCCTCGCCCACGCCCCCGGCCTCACCCCGAGGAGAACGCCATGCCCTCCAGCAGCACCGCCCGCCGCACCGCCGCCGACGACGCCGTCCAGAACTACCTCGACCGACTCGCCGCGGCGACGAGCACCCTGCCGCCTGCCGAGCGTTCCGAGCTGGTCCAGCAGATCACCGACCACCTCGCCGCCGCCCGCGCCGACGCCCGCGCCGACGGGCTCCCCGACGACGAGGCGCTCGTGCTGAACCTCGTCGAGGACCTCGGCACCCCCGAGCAGGTCGCCGCCGCCGCCGGCGCGGAGCTTGCACCGCACACGCCGCCCTCCGTCGGCCTGGAGATCGCGACCGTCTCGGTGCTCGCCTTCCAGTGGCTCGTCGTCCCCGGCCTCGGGTGGGTCGTCGGCATCGTCATGACGTTCTTCTCGACACGGTGGACCGTCGGGCAGAAGCTCCTCGCCGCGGCGCTGCCCCTGCCGGCCCTGCTCATCGCCCTCGCCAGCCTCGGGACTGCTCTCGCGGTCCCGGTCAGCGGACGCATCGACCTGGTCGTCCGTGTCCTGGTCGGGCTCGCGCTGGGCACTGCACTGACTTTCGTCCAGGCCCGCCACCTCGTGCGCGCCGCCCACCGCGATACCAGCCACCCCCACTGACCCCGGCGCCACCGGCGCCGACAGGCCGCGACCGCACGTGGGCGTCTGGTCGCCTGTCGGCCCGCAGTGCAGCAGAACTCCTCGTGCGGACACGAGTAGGTAGACGAGCGAGAGGAAACCCGTGTCACCGATCCAGGCTGTCAGCAGCGTCTTCCGCCACTACGCCGCATTCTCCGGGAGGGCCCGCCGGTCGGAGTACTGGTGGTTCTGGCTCTTCCGCGGAGTCGTGCTCGTGCTGGCTGCGGCCGCGGACGCGATGGTCTTCGACACCTCCTGGGACCTGCGTCCGGAGGTGAACTTCACCGCGGCCACCGCGGACGAGGCGTTCTACATCACCGGTGTGGTCACCCTCGCGCTCCTCCTGCCGACCATCGCGGTCGAGGTCCGACGACTGCACGACACCGACCGGACCGGGTGGTGGTGGCTGCTGAACCTGGTGCCCTTCGGCACCGTGGTGCTGTGGCTCTTCTTCTACACGCGCGATTCTCGTGAGCCCAACCGCTTCGGACCGCCGACGAAGGTGGCCGCCCAGACGCGCTGAGCCTTCCGCGCAGGGCCGTACGGCGATCGCCAGCGGGACGCTGACCGGCCAGCGATCGCCTGTTGGTCACCCCCACCGAACCATCTCACCCCCCAGCGCGAGTCACGCGCGCTCGAATCTCTGGGCTGATGTCGACGTCGTGCGGCAGCGCCGCGAGGTCGTGCGCGTCGATCGTCACGCCCCGGGCGCGAGCGTTCGCGGCCAGCTGGTCCCAATGCCGCGCGTCCTCCTGCTCGTAGAAGACGCCGTAGGGAGGCTCATCGGGCGCGACTGCGGTCCGGGCGGTGGACCGAGCCCCGCTGGGTGGTGTAGGTGCGCGTGCTGCTCTGCGGGTTGAACTGTGCCGTCTTCGCGGCGGTCAGGAGCTGGTCGAGGTCGGTGTGTCCGTCGCCAGCCGGGGAGGCCTCCATCACCACCGCGTGCGGCGCGACGTCGATCCGCCGCCGCGGCGCGAGCAGCGAGCCGAAGTTCGACCCGGTACGGGTCTTGGGGATCTTGACCGTGACGTCTCCGGCAGTCGTGGACAACGTCTTGTCGCGCGAGCCGTTGCGCTGGGGGGTGCGGCCCGGGGTGCGCTCGTGGCGGGCCGCGCCGATCACCGAGGTCGCCTCGGCCTCGATCAGGGCCTGCAGCATCGCCGCGAGCACCGTGCGGACCATGTCGCCGGCGTCGGCGGCCTTCAGGGCCTCGGTCAGCTCGAACAGGGCAGACTGGTTCAGGGTCATCGCGTGAGTCCTTCTTCTGCGGGTTCCTTGGCGGGTACTCGCAGAGCCTCACGCGATGGCCCCTCAACGACCGGGACCGACACCACCCCGGCTACGGGACGGACCTACACCACGCGGCGCCTGTAGGAACTCGCTGAAGCTGTCGTAGGCGCACCCGGCTGACCTGCGACGTCTCACCGCCGTGTCGGCGCTCTCGTCTCACCATCTTGTCGCAGTCCTCAGCTGAGGACGCCGGATGACCGCGGGGAAGGAGACCGACTGCCGGCCTCCATCGGGGGCGTCCCGCATGGCGGCCGGACGCGGACCAAGGCTCGCCTGCCAGGCTGCTGTCGCATGGCCACCGCTGATGTCGAGGACTGGGAGTCGCGCGTTCGACGGGTGTGGGCCTCCGCGGCCACCCAGCCGGACTCGGAGGTGTTGCAGGCCGTCGAAGCTCTCGCCACCGAGCGGCCACCGCGGGACCCTGCGGCCCTGTTCGAGCGGGCGTCCGCCCACGACTACGCCGGCCAGGAGGCGTACGCCGAGGGCCTGTACCGCCAGGCCCTCGGCGCTGGGCTGACCGGAGACCGCCGCGCTCAGGCGGTGATCCAGCTGGCCAGCACCCTGCGGTTGCTCGGCCGGCCCGGCGAGGCCGTCGACCTCCTCGAGCACGAGCCGCCCCCGAGCGGCCCTGATGACCTGGGCGGCGCCCGGGCCGCGTTCCTGGCCCTCGCCCTGGCTGATGCCGGCCAGGGACGCCGCGCCCTGGAGACGGCGCTGACGGCCCTGGCCGAGCACCTGCCCCGCTACCAGCGCGCGGTGCGGCACTACGCCCATGACCCACACCCCGGCGTCGAAGAGGACGCCGCGGATGCCGCCGGCGCCGTCTCGGTGCGCGGGTACGAGCCAGCGGACGCCGCCGCGACACGTGAGGTCTTCACCGCAGCCGTCCGCCGCACCGCACTGAGCCACTACACCGAGGGCCAGGTGCAGGCGTGGGCACCCGATCACGTCGACCTCGACCGCTGGGCCCAGCGTCGATCCCTGGCGTGGACCGTCGTCGCGGTCGAGGGCGGGCGCGTCGTCGGCTTCGCCGACCTCACCAGCGCCGGCGAGATGGACATGCTCTTCGTCCACCCCGACGCCGCCCGCCGCGGCGTCGCCACCGCCCTCGTCACGGCCGTCACCGCTGAGGCCGCCCGCCGCGGGCTCCGGCGGGTCGACGTCCGCGCCAGCCGGGTGCTGCAGCCGCTGCTCGAGCGCCTCGGCTTCACCCTGGACGCCGACCGGCCCGACAACCGCGTCCGCGGCCAGGTGGTCCCGAACGCGGCCATGCACCTGGACCTGCCCGCGCCGCCCGAGAGCCACGCCGCCGACCTCGACGACGGCGGCGACGTCCGCCAGACCGAGTGGAACCCGTTGGTCCCCGAGCTGCTCGTGCACGACCTGGCAGCCAGCCAGCGCTTCTACGTCGACGTCATCGGCTTCGGCGTCCGCTACGAGCGCCCCGACCCTCCGTTCGCATACCTCGACCTCGCCGGCGCCAAGCTGATGCTCGAGCAGGACCACGACCGGGCCTGGCACACCGGCGACCTCACCGGCCCCCCGCGGCCGCGGGATCAACCTCCAGGTCGAGGTCCCCGACCTCGTCGCCGTCCACGACGCCCTTACGGCGGCAGAGGTGCCGCTGTACCGGGCGCCCACGTCCACGAGCTACGACGTCGGCGAAGGGCGCACCGAGACCCAGCGCGAGCTCCTCGTGCAGGACCCCGACGGGTACCTGCTGCGATGCGTGCAGGTCCTGGACTCGCCCACGTCGGTCGCCGACCAGGGCACCCGCACCGCACAGGCGAGCCGGTGATCATCCGCCCCCGCCACCGGGGCGACCTCCCGGGCTGCGTCGCAGCGCTGCGCCGGGTGCACGAGACCGACGGCTACCCGACGTGGTGGCCGCCAGACCCTGCCGCCTGGCTCACCCCACCCGGCTGGGCCGCCGCCTGGGTCGCCGTCGACGACGACGAGCAGGCGCTGGGCCACGTCTGCGTCGTCCGCTGCCTCGACGACCCCGTCCTGACCGCCGCGACCGGGGCGCCTGCCGGACGGCTGGTCACCATCTCCCGGCTCTTCAGCGCACCCGCCGTCCGCGGCCGAGGCCTCTCCGTCGGCACCCAGCTCCTCGCCGCCGCCCAAGAGTGGGTCGACCAGCAGGAGCTGCAGCTGATCCTCGACGTCGTCGACGACGGCGCTCCCGCCGTCCAGCTCTACGAACGCCTCGGGTGGCAGCTCGTCGACGTCCGCGACGCCGACTGGACCACCCCGCAGGGCCATCGCCACCGCGTGCGCTTCTACCGGGCACCCCAGACCACGTAGTCAGAGGCGGCGCCCGTCTACGCGCTTCATCGTCGCCCTCCGCCTCGACCCTCACGGCCGCGCCAGCGCCGGTGGATCCGACAGACGGATGAGACTCCGACACGAGCCCCACAGACGGATGAGACTCCGACACGTTGAGTGAGAACCGACACCACGGCTGTAGGAACTTGCTGAAGTTGTCGCAGGCGCCTTGGGCTGACCTGCGACGTCTCACGGCTGTGCCAGCGCCGGCGTCTCACGATCGTGTCGCCATCCTCGGCCGGCCCCCGCCCCGAGCTCGAGGCGAGGCGTCCGTCGCAGCGGGGGAGAGGGCAGCACCGCTGTCGTCAGCGTCGGCGGCGTCCCACATGAGGCACCTGGGCGGCATTCCCATCCGGACAGGTCTGCTGGCGACGTCGCCGCGGGGCCGCGCCTGGCCACCCTTGTGACCTGCACCGTCGCCGGTTGGGGGTGGCTTTCTGGGACTGGCCTGGTCGCCCTCGCTTCACGCCCGTCTTCCTGGGCGCCTCCCTCATTAATTCAGGGCCAGATGCGTAGTCGAACGCGTCTACGCGCGCAGCGGCATGACTGCCCCTGTCAGCGGTTGGCGACCGCGGAGTGCACTCAGTACAAGTACGCGGTGTACACAGGTGGGGTGTCCATGGCTGAGGTGCATCTGGCGCTGGTGCTGCCAGTACCCCGGCACGGCTACGAGGTAAAGAGGGAGCACGACGCGTGGTTCCCCAAGGCGCGGCCCCTGGCGTTCGGCCAGGTGTACGCGACGCTCGGTCGGCTGGTGCGTGATGGCCTGGCCGAGGTCGTCGAAGCGCCGGGCGCGAGCGGGCGCAAGCGGACGGTCTACGCCGTCACCGATGCCGGGCGCGTGCGGCTGGACGCTTGGTTGGCCGAACCGGCGCCGCCGGCGGGATCCGGCGGCGAGGAGATGGTCCGCAAGGTCGTCGTCGCGCTGCGAGCCCGGGTGGACGCCCGGGATCTCCTGCTGGCCCAGCGGGCGTCGCACCTGCGCCAGATGGCGGCCCTGCAGGCGCCAGTGGCCGGCGACGGCGTTGCGCCACGCATGGCGCGGCGGCACGCCGCCCTGCACCTGGACGCCGACCTGCGCTGGCTCGAGGAGACCATCGAGGCACTGCCGACCGAGACCGACCTATGGGAGGAACGCTCGTGACGTTGAGGTGTGAGCAGCTGGTGGCCTCGGTCGGGTCGGGTGCTTCCCGGAGTCGGCCGTTGCGGGGGGTGTCCTTCGAGGTTGGGGCCGGGGAGTCGGTCGCGCTAATGGGGCCGAGCGGCAGCGGGAAGACCACGGTGCTGCGGGTGGTGGTCGGCGAGGTGGCGCTGGAGTCGGGGACCGTGGACGTCGACGGCCTCGACCCGGTCGCTGCCCGGGAGCGGGGGTGGGTCGGGTTCGTGCCGCAGGACTACCGGCTGGTGCCGTTCCTGTCGGCGGCGGAAAACGTGTCCTTCGCCCTGGAGGTCCAGGGCGCCCGCGGTGCCGACGCCCGCGCCACCGCGAGGGAGTGCCTGGAGGCGGTGGAGCTGGGGGACCTGGCCGGGCGACGACCGGGAGAGCTGTCCGGGGGGCAGCAGCAGCGGGTGGCGATCGCGCGGGCGCTGTCGTTGCGTCCGCGGGTGGTGCTGGCGGACGAGCCGAGCGCGGCACTGGACCCGGCGACGGCGGCCCGATCGCTGGGAGTGCTCGTGGAAGCGGTGCGGGCCAGTGGCGCGGCGCTGGTGATGGCCACCCACGACCCGCTGGTCGCGCAGATGGCCGACGCCCGTCTGGACCTGCGTGAGGGGAGGGCCTTCCGTGACGCGGCCTGAGCACCGCCGGCCGGGGCACCTGCAATCGGAGCGGGCCCGGGTGCGGGGATCGTTGCGTCGCCGGCTGGTGCGCCGGCTGCTCGCCGGAGAGCGGCGGCTGGTGGCGTGGGTGCTTCTGGCGGTGCTGGTGCCGGTGGCGGCGGTCACGGTGCTGGACGGGCTGCGGACCTCTACGGCCTCGGCGGTGCAGCAGACCCAGCTGTCGTTGAACGCCGGCTACCCGTACGCCCTCGAGGCCTCCACTGAGCAGGCCGCGCAGGCGCTCGACGACGCGGGGCTGCCTCAGCTGGAGGCCGCGGGGGTGACGTACGCCTCCGAGCAGGGCCGCCTGGACGCGGTCTTCTTCGACGCCAGCACCCAGGAGGTCGCCGACGCCTACGGCGTCCGCACAGATCCGGCCACCCAGGACCCGGCCACACGGGACACGGGCACCCAGGACCCGGCCACGCAGGACCAGGGCAGCACCGGCAGTCCGCCGACGGTGGCGCCTGCGGATGACGGACGAGTCGCCATGTCCCGGGCGCTGGCCACGGCGCTGGACGTGGGAGTCGGTGACGGGGTGCGAGTGAGCGCCGCCGGGGCGCAGCCGGTGGCGACCACGGTCGAAGACGTCTACGCCGTTCCCGCGGCGCCGCAGACGCTCTCGGCCGTCGGCGCGCAGGTGCTCCCCTCCGGGGCGGGGACGCCGCGGTGGCTGGCCGACGACGAGTGGTTCGACGGCCCGGACGGCTTGATGACGCTGGACCAAGGTACCTTCGACGGGCTGGTCATCAACGGCGTGCAGGGCGCAGCCGAGACAGCCCAGGAGGCGCTCGACGCCGACCAGCTCGTACCGCTGCAGGCCGCGGTGCCGGTGGCCATCCCGATCGTACTGACGATCTGGACCGCGCTGGCCGCCGGGACCGTCACCCGCTGGCGGCACACCGTCCTGGGCCTGCAGGGCCTCGGGCTCGGAGGGCCGGACCGGCGCCGGGTGCTGCGCGGCGCCCTGGGCGTGCCCGTGCTCGCTGGAGTAGCCGGCGGGGCTCTGGTCGGCAACCTCGTCATCTTCACCGGCTACCGGGTCCTGGGCCGGGTCGTGGACCACGCCTGGGTCGCCGGCGCGGCCTCCGCGCTACGGCTGTCGATCTTCTACGCCGCCGTGGTGGTCGGGGCGCTGCTGGCGACCCGCGTGGTCGTGCGTCAGCTCACCGAACCCGCCAAGACGCCGTCCACCCACCGCCGCGGCCGCACGTGGAGGTGGGCGCCCTACCCGGTCGCCGCCGGCGGTGTGCTCGTGCTGGCTGCCGCCGCCCACCGCAACAGCAACCAGTTCTTCGGGGAGGTCGCCGTCGGCACCGGCCTGCTCGTCCTAGCTCTTCCGCCGATCGTCGTCCCGGCTCTGTGGCGACTGGCCCACCGCGCCCCGGCCACCCGGGCGGTGATGACCCACTACGGGCGCGCCGTCGTCGTGCTCGGCGCCGCGGCCGCTCTCACTGCCGCCTCCGCGGGCTTCGTCGCCGCCATTTTCCACGACGAGCTCGTCTCCGCCCGGGCCAGCTACTACCCCTCCCAGCCCATCGGCAGCGTGCTCGTCGACGACGTCACCCCCCAGGCCGCCGAGATCGCCACGGCGCAGTGGCGTGCCCTCGGCGGCACCGGCACACCCCGGACCCTGCCCAGCCCCGACGACAGCGGTACCCAGCTGTGGGTGACCACCCCCGCCGACGGGACCTGCCTGTCCCCGCTGACCGGGCAGAACCTGCGCGACGGCGCCGTCCGCAGCTGCCTGAACAGCACGTCCCTCCCCGAGACCAGGGTCTACCCCCAGGACGCAGTCCCCGCCCCCGACGAGAACACCGTCGAGTTCGGCGACGCGGAGGTCACCGCCGCCCCGTACCTCATCGCCGACGGCCAAGTCGCCCTCGTCGAGCTCACCGCCGACCAGGACCTCGCGTCCGTGCGCACCGTGGACGCCGCCCCCGACCCCGACCTCGGCAACAACCTGCCCGGCGCGGTCCTGGCCCCAAGCTCACCCAGCGCCTCCCTCGCAGCGACCACCGGCCGCCAGATCCTCGTGCTGCCCGGCATCACGCAGATGACCTCCCAGGCGCAGGCCCAGATCGGGCCCACCCTGACCGCCCTGGTTCCGGCCGCGCAGGTCACGACCGAGCTCGGCTTTAACGACCTCGGCGCTGGCCTGGTCATCACCCTGACCGCCCTGATCGGCTCCCTCGTCGTCGTCACCCTCGTCCTGCTCGCCGGCCTGGTCACCGCCTCCACCGCCGAGGACACCCGCCGCGCCTTGGCCACCGAGCTCGGCGCACCACGACGCACCCGCGTCCTGCTCGCCGCCGGCACCACCGCCGCCCTGCCCGTCGCCATGGCCGCCGCCATCACCGTCGTCGCCGCCGGCGCCGCCCTCGTCTGGGCACCTCTGCGTGGCGGCGCAGACCTCGGCTACGCCTGGGCTCTGCCCGCTCTCCTGGGAGCCCTCACCTGGCTCGGCACCGTCCGGGCCTTCGCCACCCATCCCCGATGACCACGACTGCAGCGCCATCCGCCGAGACGACAGGTCGAGACGATTCCAGTTGAGGATCCTCAGTGAGACAAGATCACGACCGGGAGCCCGGGCCGCGCCTCGAGCCGCGCGGTGCTCCAGCAGGCGGTGGCGGTCTCAGGGGGTCGTCAGCGGGACGCTGACCGGCTAGCGATCGCCGGCCGGTCAGCGATGGTCACGCGGAGCGTGCCGGTCGCCGATCGACACCGGGGCGGCCCGTCGGCCTTGCCGGGTCCTTGTCCAGCGGTGGCGGTCTGGCAGTCGGCGCGGGGGTTGACGTTGCCGCGGGCTGGAGGGCCAGCGGCCTGCGTCGGCTACTTTCCAGTGGTGGTCGGCTGGTGGCGGGGCGGATCGCGGCGGTCGAAGACGGGGGCTGGTGTGCTGGATCGGCCGACGCGGCCGGTCGCCGTCATCGAGCTGGTGTGGCTCGGGTGGTTCACGGTGCCGCTCGAGAGCTTGGCGGCCAGCGGGCGTGGGCCCGGGGTCGTCGTCGCGGGGTTCCTTCTGGTGGCCGTCTTCGCCGTCGGGTACGTGCTCGCGGTGCTGCGTCCTCCGGCCGGGTGGGCCGGTAGCGCCTTGGTAGTCGCCCTTAGCGTGATGGCTGCGGTGGGCGTAGGCGCCTTCGGGGAGCTGTGGGTGGGGCACTTCGTGTTCGTGGCGGTGGCGGCGGCTGTCCTGGTCGTCCGCTTCGACGTCGCTCGTGGGGTTGTCCTGGCCGTCGCCGTGTTGACGGGTCTCCTGGTGGCGCTGACTGGTCAGTCGCTGCCGATGGCGGGCGGGCTCGCCTTCGTGACCGCTGCTGTGGGGATCTCGGTGGTCGGTGCCAGGCGCTCGTCCTGGTTGATGGAGGAGCTGCGGCAGGCGCGGCAGTCATTGGCGGCCGCGGCGGTCGATGAGGAGCGGTTGCGTTTCGCCCGGGATTTGCACGACATGCTCGGTGGCGGGTTGACGCTGGTGTCGTTGAAGGCGGCGACGGCGCGCCGACAGCTCCAGCGCGACCCGGCCGCTGCTGAGGCGGAGCTGGTGCAGCTGGAGGAGATCAGCGGGCGGGTGCTGGAGGAGTGCCGCGCCAGCGCGGCCGGGTACCGGCGTGTGGACCTCGCGGACGAGCTGGCGATCGTCAGGGCGCTGCTGCCTTCCAGCGGTCTGGCGGTCGACGTCGCGGACGAGGTGGCCCGCCGGGTGGAGTCGTTGCCGGCGGCGCAGTCGGAGCTGTTGGGCCGGGTGCTGCGTGAGGCGGTCGTCAACGTGGTCCGGCACGGGCAGGCCACGACCTGCTCGGTCAGCCTGGTCGAGACCCCGGCAGGGGCGGTGGTGATGACCGTCGATGACGACGGTGTGGGGCCCGGCGCGCGCGTGCGCGAGGGCGCGCAGGGACTGAGCGGCCTGCGGGAACGGGCGCGGGCCCTGGGTGGGGACGTGGTGGTCGGGCCCGCACCGGGGGGTGGGTTCCGGCTGCGGTGCCGACTGGCGCTGGCCGAGCCGTCCGTGGGAGCGCGCTGATGCGGGTGCTGGTCGCAGACGACCACGCCATGGTCCGTGGCGCACTCGTGGCGCTGCTGGAGCTCGAGGACGACATCACCGTCGTCGGCCAGGTGGGGACCGGGACCGAGGTACTGGCCGCGGCGCGGTCGCTGGGAGCTGACGTGGTCGTCCTGGACCATGACATGCCCGGACGCGATGGCATCGAGGTCACCGCTCAGCTGGCCGAGGAGCTGCCGGGCTGCCGCGTGGTGGTCCTGACGGGGTTCGAGCGACCCGGGCTCCTGCGGCGGGCGATGTCGGCCGGCGCCCGAGGGTTCCTGGTGAAGTCGGCGCACGCGGCCGGGCTGGCCCCGGCGCTGCGGCGGGTCATGGCCGGGGAGCTCGTGGTCGACGAACGCCTGGCGGCCCAAGCCCTCAGCGGCGGGGCCTGCCCGCTGACCGACCGCCAGCTCGACGTGCTGCGCGCCGGCGCGCACGGCCAGCCCCTCAGCGAGGTCGCCGCGGCCCTGCACCTGGCGCCCGGGACGGTGAAGAACTACGTCTCCGCGGTCCTGACCGTGCTGGGGGTCCGCAACCGCGCCGAGGCCGTGGCCATGGCCGTGGACCGCGGGTGGCTGTGAGCCGACGCCGCGGCGACGTAGGAAGCCGGTAACCGCACCTGACCGAAGTCACGCCCGATCGGTGACCGACCGGCCTGACGGGCACCACTACCGGGCCGCTTCAGTGGCAGGCAGTGCACAGGCGCGGGCGCAGCAGTCTCCGCGTGCCGATGCGAGCAGGGAGGTGTGTCACCGGTGCGGATCGGATCGAGGACGCGAACGACGACGCTGTGCCGGCTGGAGGGGGTCGTCAAGACCTACGGGTCCCGCAACGTCCTGGACGGCATGGACCTGGCGGTGCACGGGGGAGAGGTCGTGGTCCTGCTCGGCCGCAACGGCGCCGGGAAGACGACCTGCATCGACATCGCCCTCGGGCTGCGGCAGGCCGACGCGGGCCACGCCAGCCTGCTGGGCACCTCGCCCCGCTCGACCAGCGTCCGTCGACGTGTGGGCGCGGTCGCCCAAGAGGCGGACTTCCCCGCCCGGCTGAACCCGACCGAGGTCCTCGAGCTGGTCAGCGCGCACTACCCCCGCCCCTTGGAGGTGGTCTCGCTGCTGGAGCGCTTCGGCCTCCACGACGTCGCCCGCAGGGCCTGCGGGCGGCTCTCCGGGGGCCAGAAGCGACGCCTGGCCACGGCCTGCGCCGTCGTCGGCGACCCCGAGCTCGCCGTCCTCGACGAGCCCGGAGCGGCCCTGGACGTCGAAGGACGCCAGTCCCTGTGGGACACCGTCCGGCTCGTCGCCGACGGCGACCGGGGCGTGCTGCTGACCACCCACGACATGGAGGAGGCCGAAGAGCTCGCCGACCGCATCGTGGTGATCCACCACGGCGCCGCCGTCGCTCAGGGCAGCGCCCGCCAGCTGCGTCAGGCCAGCCTCTCCCGACGGGTGGTGCTGCACCCCCCGCCCGACGGGCCCCTACCCGAGCTGCCCGAGGTGCCCGCAGGGCGGGTGGTCAGCCGCACCCAGGACCGCATCGTCGTGCTGACCCCCGACGTCGACCGGATCCGGCAGGTGGCCCAGGACACGGGCATCAGCGGCCGCCAGATCGAGGTCACGACGCCGAGCCTGCGCGAGACCTTCGTCGAGCTGACCGGAGAGACCTCATGAGACTGCTCGCCGCCCACTCCAAGGTCGAGGTGCTCGGACACCTGCGGGAGCCGCTGTTCGTCGTACCCGTGCTCATCTTCCCGCTCCTGTTCGTCTTGTCCTACGGGATCAGCCTGGGCACCAGCGCGCCCGCCGCGAACGACGTACTGCTCAACGCGGCGTGCTTCGGGGCGCTGGGCGTGGCCCTGCTGGTCTTCGGCGCAGGCACCGCGACCGAGCGCGGCACCCCTTGGGAGCGCACGCTGCGCACCCTCGCGGTCACGGTGCGCACCCGCGTCCTGGCGAAGCTGGTCTCCGCCTCGCTGGTCCTGCTCGCCAGCCTCGTGGTGGTCACCACGGTTGGGTTCCTGGCCACCGCAGCAGCGTTTACCCCGGCCTCCCTCGCGGCATGGGTGGCCGCCGCCCTGGTCGGGGCCGTGCCCCTCGTGGTCCTCGGCCTGGCGATCGGGTACTGGAGCGGGCCACGAGCGGCCGTCCCCGCCGTCCTCGTGCTCTTCTCCGCGCTGACCTTTACCAGCGGCATGGCCGGCCCCGTCGACGAGCTCCCAGGAGCCATGTCCACGCTCGCGCCCTACCTCCCCGCGACCTCCTACGTCGACGTCGTCAAAGCAGCCGCCCAGCTGTCCTTCCCACTACTGCCATGGGTCACCCTCGCGGGCTTCACCGCCCTCTTCGGCGCCGTCGCCGCCGCCGGCTACCGACGCACCGAACACCACGGCTTCGGCTAACCGCACCCTCGAGCGACGACTCCCGCAGCGTTCCCGGATGAGGATCGACAGCGGGACGGCCGAGCGGCTCCACCGTCAGCGCCCGCGAGCGGCGACATCTGCGGCGGGCGGCGACGGCTACGGGCCCCGCCCCCGAGGCACCCACCCCGTACAGCAGTCTCGTGTGCCTGCTGCGCCGCTGTGGCCACGAACCTGAGAACGCGGACACGGCGTGGACACGAACCTGAGAAATGGACAGGTCGGCCGCGTCCCTACAGCGGCTGTAGGAACTCGCTGAAGCTGTCGTAGGCGCCGTCGGCTGACCTGCGACGTCTCACGGCTGTGTCACCGCCGGCGTCTCAGGATCTTGTCGCGATCCTCAGCCGGTCCCCACCCCGCCCTCAAGGCGAGGCGTCCGTCGCGGCGGGGGAGAGGCCAGCACCGCTGGCGGCGGCGTTGGGGGCGTCCCGCATGACGCGCCTGCGCGGGATTTCCATCCGGACGGGTCTGCTGGCGATGTCACCGCGAGGCCGCGTCTCGCGGCCGCTGTGACCTGCACCGTCGCCGGTTGGGGGTCGTCCAGCGGTACAGCCGTGTAGGCGTTCGCCGGACACTAAGCCCTTCTCACGGTCGACCCCCGGAGAACGGCTCACTGACCTGCCCCGCCGGAGAGCTCCAGATGCGCGTCGACCACCACGGGACGGGCATTCCGCTCGCCTTTCGACTGTGCAGACGCGCCGCTAAATCACACGCGCCCGTCAGGGAGCTGTGGGATCCGCCGCCAGGTGTCGTCGTACGGATTTCGTGTCACCGCCGTGTCGTCGTTCGACTTTCGTGTCGCAGCCACGGACCCGACGACGATCGCCAGGGGGTGGCGCGGCGGCGGTGACCCGGCCGTACCTACGAGCCAGGTCGGGGTGGGCGGGCGGTCTCTACGCTCGCGTGGTGCTCGAGCACGACGAGGTCGTCCGGCTCTACGGGCCTTGGCGCCGGCGCACCCCGCAGCAGGCGAAGCAGCTGCTCGCCGGTTACCCGGGGCGGTGGTGGGTCGCCGGCGGGTGGGCGATCGAGGCCTTCACCGCCCGCCCGCGCCTGCACGCCGACCTCGATCTGGCCATCCCCCGCACCGACGTGGCTCTGCTGGTCGACCACCTCGCCGGGCGCCTCGACGTGTGGGCTGCCGACCACGGCGCCCTGCGTCCCCTGACAGCACCCGCGCCGTCTGCGCCGACTGTGCCGGCCACCTGCACCAACCTGTGGCTGCGCGCCGGCGGCGCCAGCCCGTGGGAGTACGACGTGCTGCTCAGCGACGTCGACGACCAAGGCCGCACCTACCGGCCCGCACCCGGCGTGGCCCTGCCCCTCGAGCAGGCGCTGTGGACCTGCGACGGCGTGACCTACCTCGCCCCGCAGGTCCAACTTCTGCACAAGGCCCACGCGACGCGCACCAAGGACGACGAGGACCTCCAGGCGTGCCTGCCGCTGCTGACCCCCAGCGCCCGCATCTGGCTGCGCTCGAGCCTGGACGTCGTCCACCCGGACCACCGCTGGCGCAGGCACCTGACCTGAGGCCGCTGTCAGCAGCCGTCCGCCAGGACTCCCGCCCGCTCGAAGAAGCACCATCGCCGGTCTCACAAGGGATCGTTGTCCCGCTCAGGATTGCTACTGGGCGGTGTCGCGGCGTGCAGCACGCCACAACACTGGAGCCGCTGCGACGGCGGTGATGGCCAAGGCAGTGAGGAGAGCTTGGCCGATTCGTCCGGGCGTCACGCCCAGGGAGTCGTCGTAGGCGTAGTTGGCGACAGCGTTTGCGGCGGCGTCGGTCACGAAGATGAGCACGGCCAGTGCGACGCCAGCCCGTCGACGTCGGGCGAGAAGTGCGGCCGCCAACGGGTCCAGGAGGGTGAGTGAGATGAAGTAGGCGCTCAGCCACCCCGGCAGGTGCGGGTGGGGGTCCCCGCCGCTCAGCAGCAGCTGGACAAGGTGCACGAGCGCGCCGTAGGCCAGCAGCGCGACGAAGGTCAGCGCCAGGGCGCCCAGCCATGCTGGCTGTCCGCGCCAAGGGCTGAGCACCCGCTCAGCGTGTCAGTCGCGGTCGCTGCCCGACACAGCGGCGCGGCTGGCTTGGGTGACGCCGCGACGAGCGCGCGAGGCTCACACAGCGCGTCGCCGCTGGGGGCCGGCGGTGGCCGCTGTCAGTGCTGCCCGGAGGGACCGTTTGGGGTCCCGCCGCTGTCGCATGAGCACCAGCACGGAGCCCGTAGCAGCTGCCACCGTGACCGCCGCCAGCACGACCTTCGCGCCGGTGCTGTCCACGGCCGCGATCACGAAGACCAGCACGATCGCCACGGCTGCATAGACGTAGGGGTTGCCTCGGTCCAGCATCCGGCGACCCTACGAGCCCCCCCGGGCTGCAGCCGGTTGAGCGCACCCCGCTCGGTCGTCACTCGTCGCGGTCGTCGAGGGGTGGGCGCCAGGTCCACGTCAGCACCGCTGTCGGCAGTGCAGCAGCGGCCAGCAGGGTCGCCAGTGCCAGGTGCACCGTCCCGTCGTCCTGGAAGAGGGCCGTGCCGGTGAGTCGGTCGACCAGGCCGTCGGTGAGCGCCAGCACCCACAGCGCGCCCAGCAGGACCAGCACCCAGGCGAAGGCCCGGCGGTAGGCGCCGTCTCGCTGGCTGGTCTCGCGCTCGTCGAGCAGTCCGTCCGGTGCGGTGGCGAGCTGCTGGGTCACCTTGGGCAGCACGATGGCGCCCGCGAGGCTGAGGCCGGCGGCGACCACGAGGAAGAGGTAGCCCCACCGCTCAGCGACTGCGGCGAGCACGCCCAAGCTGAAAACGGCCGCCGGGGTCAACGCCACCGCCCGGCGCCGCCCTTGGCTGGCCAGCCATCCCGGCAACGGGCGTTGGCGCTGCTCCTGCAGGCGATCTTGCGCGGCCGCACGCAGCTCGCCGGCACTCCGGGCGGGACTCGGGCGGGAGCGGCTCATGCTGGCCCTCCTGTCGTCGTGGGCGGGTAGAGCTGGGCGGACATGGGCGCGAAGGGCGTCAGGGAGAACACGGCCTCGACCGGCAGGTCGAAGTACCCGGCGATCCGCAGGGCCAGCTCGACTGAGGGTCCGTAGTCGCCCCGCTCGAGGAAGCCGACTGTCTGGGGATTGACCCCGACGGCCTCAGCGACCTCACGTCGGGTCAGTCCTCGTTCGACGCGCAGGACGGCCAGCCGGTTGTGCAGCCCACCGACAGTGCCGCCGGGCGGCCTGTTGCTCGACACGCGCGCAGCGTTGCGCACTCGCAACAGGAAGCGCAACCCCCCCGGCGTCGGAGCCGTCATCGTCCACCGTCCCAGCAGCCGACCCCTAATCGGCGACGGTGCAGGTCA
>NZ_JBBHZF010000001.1:383349-384693 GCF_037482365.1 Pseudokineococcus sp. 1T1Z-3 | reverse complement strand
GCTGAGGATCGCGACACGATCGTGAGACGCCGGCGCTGACACAGCCGTGAGACGCCGCAGGTCAAGCCCACGGCGCCTACGACAAGTTCAGCGAGTCCCTACAGGAGCGCCAGCGTCACGCAGCCCTCGTCGGTGGACAGGTCTCTACAGGTGAGTTAGCGTTCACGAATGTGTCGCTTAATCACGTAAGACGAGGGAGCGGCAGGCCGCTGTTACTCATTCACGGTCTGGGTGCAGGGTGGAGATCTTGGTCCCCGATCCTCGGAGCACTGGCCGAGCACCGTGAGGTCATCGCCGTTGACCTACCAGGGTTCGGTGAGACACCCCCCTTGACCGGCGAGGTCTCGATCGCCACCTTGACTGACTCCGTCGCGGACTTCATCCGCGAACAGGGACTAGACGGGGTCTCGACCGTCGGCCAGTCGATGGGCGGCCGGATGGTGCTCGAGCTCGCGCGGCGGGGACTTGGCGGCGACACCGTGGCCTTGGACCCGGGCGGCTTCTGGAGCGACCGCGAGGTCTTCGCCTTCGGCGCCACGCTGCGACCCTCGATCAAGCTGGTGCGAGCGCTACGGCCCCTGTTGCCAGCACTGCTCGGAAGCTCGGTGGGCAGGACGCTGCTGCTGGCGCAGCTGTCGGCGCGGCCCTGGGCGCTCTCGCGCGACACCGTGCTGGCGGACGTGCGTGGGCTGGCCGACTTTCCGGTGAATGGCACGGCCCTGGACGCCCTGATCCATGGGCCCAAGCAACAGGGAGCGCCTGCTGGCACCGTGACCGGCCGGGTCACGATCGGTTGGGGGCGTCGTGACTTGGTGACCGTACCGAAACAGGCCGCACGCGCTGTGGAGCTCTTCCCCGACGCGGTGCTGCACTGGTTCGAGCGGTGCGGTCATTTCCCACAATGGGACGCGCCGCAGGAAGCAACCCGACTGATCCTCGACAGCACTCAGTGAGGACTGCTGCCCGGTCTGCCAAGCGCCATCACCGGTCGCCGTAGGCGGATTGACAGCGTGACGCTGATCGGCCAGCGATTCCGAGTGGGACGGCCACGGGGGCGGCGGCGCTGAACTGGCATCGAGCGGCCGCAGCTGCGCCGCTGGGGGGTCCCCAGCGGGACGAGGACCGGCCACCCACTGTCAGTGGCAGACGCTCACGCCACGGTGCTCCCTGCCTCGAACCACCTCGCCGCCGACGACGCCGGCGACCTGCAGGAGCGCCCCGGCTCTGACACGAAACCTGGACAGTGACACGCAGGTGACGTGCGTGTAGGAACTCGCTGAACTTGTCGTAGGCGCCGCGGGCTGACCTGCGGCGTCTCACGGCCGTGTCAGCGCCGGCGTCTCG
>NZ_JBBHZF010000001.1:309212-383267 GCF_037482365.1 Pseudokineococcus sp. 1T1Z-3 | reverse complement strand
CTCGCCGCCCCTGCGACCTGCACCGTCGCCGGTTGGGGGTCGGCTGGTGAGACGCGGTCTGTGCGTGCCTCGCCATTGAGGACCCGCTCGGCTAACAGGCCACTTCGGCCATGACGCACGCGGTCACGTGGCCGTTTCCCTGCGGCAGCGGAAGGACATGGCACAACCCATCGGCACGATCCCAGCCGCATGTGGCCTTCCGTGGCACGCTGACCTCGTCGGATTATCAGCTGTACCTGACGACAGTTGCGGGAGTCGGTATGTCCATCAACGTCATGGCACGGAAACTTCTGTGGGGTCGGGCCGGGAACAGATGTTCCTTTCCGGACTGCGATATGCGTCTCACCCTCGATCTGGAAGATCCGACCAGTTCTGTTCTGAGGGACTCCGGCGCCGTTATCGGCGAAGAGGCCCATATCCGCTCGGGCAGAGCAGGTGGCCCGAGATTTGACGCGGGCTTCGACCCGGCAATGATCGACGGCTACAGCAACTTGCTTCTCCTGTGCCCTACGCACCACACCATTATTGATAAGGATGGCGGCGCGGCCTTTTCGGTCGAGCAGCTCATCAAGATGCGCACGCGGCACGAGAGCGACGTGGATGCGAAACAGACCACGCACGATGTGCAGCGTCGCGAGGCGAGTGAACGTACGCTTGGCGGAGTCTTGGCCTGGGAGCGGAAGGCTGGTGTGGACGCATGGCCATCTGTCGCCCTGGGGCTCAGCCACCCGATCCCTCGCATTGATTTCGACGACCGCAGTCTCCTGCTGAAACAGGGCGAATGGCTCCTTGGTCGGTGGTGGCCTCCCGGTACCCCAACCGTCAGCAGAGCTTTTGCCAATCTGTCCCACGTCCTCGGCGTCCTGACGTGGGCGATGGAGGCCGTCCTCGAGTCGGAGGAGAGCCCCGCAGGTACTCGCTTCTACGAGGCGCGGAGGCAATACAAGCGCATCGGTTGGAACCCTCCGCTGTACACGGAACTGCTCAACGAGCATCGCCGGGACTGCGCCACGCTGTGGTGGCTGATCGCCGAGCTCACGCGCGCCTACAACTTTGTTGTCGACGCCGTCCGTCAAGATGCAGACCCTTATTACCGATTCGACGAGGGTTACGTCATGCTCTACGAAGGTGATGACCTGCATGCCAGAGTGTCCAGTCCGCGATACTTGCCGGAGGAGGCGGCCGTGCTTCCGCACGACTACACCCTTCAGCAACTGGTTGAGGCAATCCGCACAGAGGCCGCCGCCCACCACAATAATGACGCAGAAGGCATTGACCTGAATGTATTTCGTCCACCGTTCACGTCGACGCAGGCGTAGGGCGATCCATCGCCATCGAGGCGGTCATCCGAATGGTAATGCACTGCGGGGTAGCGGCCAGCGGTGCTTCGAGCCCCTATTCAGAGTCGTAGGGCGGCTACTTGGACGCGCGGGTCCGACGGTGTCGACGCATCCACACGACGTTAACGACCAAGGTAGCTGCGCCCACGAGGTAGAGCGGGGCGTAGACGTAGGCGGAGACGTCGGCGAGAGACAGCATCACAGCGAGGAACATGAGACCGGTCGCGGCCACGACGATGCCGAGGTAGGTCAGCGCAACGCGCTGGGGGAGTGGCGGCGGCCCGCCGGGTCTCTCGGCAAGACCGAGGCGTTGCATGACCTGACGAAGCTCCACGTATGGACCTTCCCACGGCGTCTTCGCCGCGAGTTCGCGTTCAACCCAGACTCGCCCGGGCGGGTGCAACGCGTTGCTACGCGGCCTCCCACAGGCCCGCGATGAGCGACGGCCAGCGCTGCGTCCTGGATGCCGGTCGACAGCGGGACGCTGTCCGGCCAGCGATCGACAGCGGGACGCTGTCCGGCCAGCGATCGACCTGCAGGCGCCGGTGGTCGCCGGCTGTCTGGGCCAGGCAGGCTGGATGCTGCCCGCTCGTGCAGCACCGTGGGCGGAGCAGTGCTGTGAACGATCATTGGTGGGGTGAGGGTTCGTGGATGAGGACGGTCCCGGCGTGACCGGCGTCGCCGCCCCCGGCGTGCGTGCGGGAGACGTCGTGGTCGTCGCCCGTGGGGAGACCCATGTCGCCGTCGGCCTCGTATAGGCGAAGGCATCGGTCAGGTCGCGGGTCATGGCGATGAGGATCCAGCGGCGTCGTGTCGTCGAAATCGATGACCTCCTGTGGCGTCGTGATCAGGTCTCCCTGTGGGAGGGGATGACTCACGACGGGACAGTCCGTGACGGCACGTGGGAGAGGCTCGGGCGGTGGGCGGGCTTCGACCCTCGGGAGGACGACATGCCGTTGTTCGTGCACTGGCGCCACGACGGATCAGCGCTCGTCGAGGAGCGGTGCGGTCGCGGGTTAGACCTCGGCGCGGAGGTCCCCCTACCGGATGGGGTGGACCCACGCTGGTTGCCCACGCAGAACCTCGAAGACCCTTGGATTTTGACCGAACGTCTCCGCGCTAACGCCATCAGCTGGCTCCCGCGGCGGTGAGCCGGCCTGGCCGGGCGGGACCGACTGCATGCTCGAGCAGGTCCATGGGCTCACCGACAGGCGATC
The DNA here is from genome assembly GCF_037482365.1 of Pseudokineococcus sp. 1T1Z-3. NCBI lineage: Bacteria > Bacillati > Actinomycetota > Actinomycetes > Kineosporiales > Kineosporiaceae > Pseudokineococcus > Pseudokineococcus sp. 1T1Z-3. The sequence continues at coordinate 380,710 of NZ_JBBHZF010000001.1, read as the reverse complement.
GATAGCGGGACGGCCGAGCGGCTCCACCGTCAGAGCCCGCGAGCGGCGACAGCTGCGGCGGCCGGCGACGGCTACGGGCCCCGCCCCCGAGGCATCCAACTCCTACAGCAGTCTCGTGCGCCTGCTGCGCCGCTGTGGACACGAACTTGAGAACGCGGACACGACGTGGACGTCGCCCGGGCCGAGGTCGTTGCTGAGAGCACGGCAGGTCCACCCGTGTCCGTCTTGCACTGTAGGAACTCGCTGAAATTGTCGTAGGTGCCGCCAGCTGACCTGCGGCGTCTCACGGTCGTCTCAGCGCCGGCGTCTCACGATCGTGTCGCGATCCTCGGCCGCCCCCCGCCCCGAGCTCGAGGCGAGGCGTCCGTCGCCGCGGGGGAGAGGGCAGCACCGCTGTCGTCAGCGTCGGCGGCGTCCCACATGGGGCACCTGGGCGCGATCCTCAGCAGAAGCCCCGTCCCGACCTCGAGGCGAGGCGTCCGTCGCCGCGAGGCCGCGCCTCGCCGCCCCTGCGACCTGCACCGTCGCCGGTTGGGGGTCCTCAACTGGACGTTCGTGACCGGGGACGCGCGGTGGTCGTTCAACTGGTGGTGCGGGCGGGGCCGTAGCGCGTGTAGGCGGCTAGGCCGGCCGCCAGCAGGCTTGTGGCGACGATCCAGGAGGGGTCGGGTCCACCTGGTTGTATCGGCCAGGCCCACCACTGTGCGGCGGCGGTCGGGGTCCGAGGGGCGGCGAGGTAGGCGACCAGGACGTAGGTGAGGGCGGGTGCCCAAGCCAGGACGGTGGGAATGATGGTGGCGGTGAGCAAGACGATCCCGGTGAGCCCGAGGCTATTGCGCATCAGTGCGTAGCTGCCGAAGGTCTGTGGCGTGTCGGTGGCTACCAGGGCGAGAAGCACGGTCGGGATGAGCGCCGCGGTGGTGGCGTGAACCGCGCGCCATTGGGCGGTGATCCGGGGTGCGGTGCGGTCGAGGTCGGTGTCGGCGCCGACGAGGGTGGCCGAGACAAGGACCGCCGCGAGCAGCGGGGACAAGCCCACGACGGGCGGTCGGGCCCAGGCGCCACCGAAGTAGGTGCGGGTGGACAGCCACCCGGTAGCCCACCAGCTCGCCGCGGTGAGCAGGAGCAGGGCCATCGCGACCCATCCGACGTGGCGGGCCCGCAGGTACAGCCACAGTCCGCGCCCGCCGCGGCTGTCTGGCGCGGGCGTGGTGCGGGTCATGGCCGGGCCAGGTCGACCAGGGTCGCGACGTCGCAGTCGGCCGCGGCGGGCAGGAAGCGTGCCATCCAGGCGCGGGCTGCGGCGGGGTCCTCCTCGAGTCGGGTGATCAGCGCCTCAACGGCGGTGGGATCCGCGCTGGACAGGAGCAACTCCCCGGTGAGCAGGGCGTGGGCGACGTCGAGGGTGAGGTAGGGCTGCTGTCCGGCGGCGTCGAGCTCGGGACCTTCGCACATGTAGGACGTGAGCCTGCTGACGGTGTCGTCCACGACCTGGCCGGGGTGGTCCATGCCCGGGCGCAAGAATCGGGAGCGTCCCTGCAGATCGGCCATCGCCAGCGTCCCGGGAGGGGCCTGCTGGCCGTAGGGGACCTCGGCGATCCGATCGACCGGTAGGAAGTCTTGGACCCGCGCGAGCAGCTCACGCGCTGGTGGGGTGACGTCCTGGAGCAGGCCGGCGTGCACGCGCTGGACGCACACCTGTGGGGCGTCGTCGGTGCAGACCTGCTCCAGCGCCTGCTCGTCCGGCTGGAGCCACAAGGGGCTGTCGCCGGTGGCAGGTGTCGTGACCAGAGCGGCGGCGGACACGGCAGCCAGCAGCGCCGGGACGAGCGCCGCGAGCCGGCGCGAGCCGGCGAGCAGCACAGCGGTCGCGGTCACCGCCAGAAGCCAAATGGCTGCGCCGGCCGCGCTCCACCCGTCGAGCTCGTACCCCTCCTGGCTCGGCAGTTGACTCACCAACGCCAGCGGGGACAGACGTGCCGACGGCCCGGTGAGGTAGCCCAGGTAGCCGTTGAGGACGTACAGCAGCACACCGACGCCCGGGGCGACGAGGCGGCCGCGGATGAGGCGACCGGCGGCGAAGCCGACGGCCGAGCACGCCAGGACCCCGAGGACGGCCAGCAGCAGCGCGAGTGGCCACCGGCCACCGGAGTAGGACAGCCCCGGCGCGATACCCGCGACGAGGACACCGGCGACTCCGAGGGTCCCCGCCACCACGCCCAGGGCGATGGCCGCCCAGGTGGTCTGCTGGCGGGCCAGGACCGGGCGGGGAGTCGTGGCGAGCAGCTCGCCGAGGTGGCGACGGCCTTCGCGTCCTGCCGTCCACGCCGCACCGGCAGCGGCCAGGGGCCCCAGGACGATCGACGTCTCGCTGAGGACCCGCATGGCGGCCGCCCAGCTCGAGGACCACAGCCCGTAGGGGTCCAACGGCGCCTGTGAGGTGACCACCAGCACAGCGCCCAGGACCGCCAGCAGCCCGCCGAGCAGGTACGCCCCGCTACGGCGCAGCTCGATCCGCAGCACCCCGCCGGTCCCGGCCTCGCCTGCCCGCGCGGTCATCCCCGTGGCTCCTCGAGCTCGGCGGCGTGCTCGCGATGAGAGCGCAGCAGGGCGCTGTAGCCGAGCTCGATCGGTGAGGCGTGCTCGTGGCCGGGCCTGGCGCTGCCGTCCGGTTCACTGTGGTCGTCGGCGAGGTTCGCCAGCTCCTCGCGGGTGCACGAGCGCACCAGTCGTCCGGTGTCCAGCACGCTCACCCGGGTGCAGGCGCTGGCGACGTCCTCGACGAGATGGGTCGAGACGACCACCGTGGTGTCCACGCCCAGCTCGCGCAGCAGGGCACGGAAGTCCAGGCGCTGCTCAGGGTCCAGACCAGCGGTCGGCTCGTCCAGCAGCAGCACCTCGGGCTCGTTGACCAGGGCCTGGGCCAGCCCGGCGCGCCGCAGCATCCCGCCCGACAGCGTCTTCATCCGGTCCTTGGCCCGGTCGCCGAGCCCGACCCGCTCGATCGCCCGCGCCACCGCGGCCCCCGAACCCGGCCCGGAAACCTCCTTGAGCCAGGCGAAGTAGGTGACGAACTCCTCCACGGTGAACCGCGGGTAGTACCCGAAGGTCTGCGGCAGGTACCCCAGCCGCCGTCGCACCTCCCGCCGCTCCCTGGCCTCGCTCACGTCGAGGCCGAGCATCCGCACCTGCCCGTGCGTGGCCGGCACGACGGTGGCCAGGACCCGCATCAGCGTGGTCTTGCCCGCCCCGTTCGGGCCCAGCAGCCCGTGCACACCGACCCCCAAGTCCAGGTCCAGGTCGCTGACCGCGCGGCGGGCGCGACGCCCCCGCCCCAGGACCACGCTCAACCCGCAGACCTGCACCCCCTCGCCCGACCCGGCACCAACTCCAGCGCCGGCTCCCGTGCCGCGTCCCGAGCTGTCGTCGTGGGTGCTCACACCAACCCCCCGCCCTGACGGGTGACCAGCAGGTGCTCGTAGCCGGCCCGGCGGTGCACGAGCAGACCCGTCGCGACGACCACCGTCACCGCCCACGCCAGCTGCGCGCCGGGGGCGAACACCTGCGCCTGCGTCGCCGAAGCCACCAACGCCCGCAGCGCCCCGACCTGCTCCCCGCCGGCGCCGACTACGGCCGGCGATGCCACCAGCACAACCCAGGCACCGGCCAGGACCGCCGCTGCCCGCTCCAGCGCGACGACGGTGCCGCCGGCCAGGGCCAAGGCGGTCAACGCCAGGCACGGCAGCAGCCACAGCACCGGACCCGAGCCCCCCAGCACCAGCCCCGCGACCGCGGCTGCCGGGACCGCCAGCACCAGAACCGCCAGGGTGCGCCACAGCGTCAGCCGCAGCCCCGCCGACGGTGTCGCCAGCACCGCTTCACCCCACGGATCGCCCGCGCCCACCGAGCACAACGCGACCCCGGCCAGCGGCAGCGCCGGCGCGAGCAGCAGCAGCACACCCCCCGCCGGGCCGTCACCGCTGCCACCGACCCCGGCCAGCTGGTCGACGCCGGCCCCGACCAGCACCGCCACCAGCGCAGCGACCAGCGCTGCCGGGCGCAGCAGCCACCGCGCTCGCACCCACACCGTCAGGCCCGCCCCGGTGACCGAGCTCGCCGGGGCGGCCAGCACCCGACCCCGCACCAAGCTCAGGTCGGCCCGCTCCCGGGCGGGAAGCACCAGCGCCAGCTCGGCCCTGCATACCGCGCACGAGACCAGGTGCATCTCCACGCTCCAGGAGTCCGTCGGCCCCGCCCGGCCACCGGCGTAGGCCGCCAGCAGCGCAGGACCCGCGTGCCACCCACCCTCCCGGGTCCGGCTCTGGGCGTGGTCATCTCGTGGGCTCATGCCAGTGCCTGCCTCAACCTCGAGCGGGCCCGCCAGGCCCGCGTCTTGACCGTGCCCTGCGGAATGCCCAGCAGGACGGCCGTCTCCCGGGTGCTCAACCCGTCCAGGACCGTCGCCTGCAGCACCTCCTGCAGCTCCGGCGACAAGGCCTTCATCGCCGCCTCCAACGGGCCCGCCAGCAGTCCGTCCATCACTTGGTCCTCGGCGGAAGCCGCTGCCGGACCGGCGGCCGGGTGTTCCTCACCACGGGAGCTGAGCTCCTGCCCCGACCTTCGACGGCGGCGGTAGGCATCGACCAGGCGGCGTGCCGCGATCGTCCAGACCCAGGCGCCCACGTCGCCGTGGCCGGTCCAGGATCCGGCCGAGCGCCAGACCGCCGTGAACGTCTCCTGCAACACATCGGCGACGACGTCGGGGTCCGCGCACCGACGACGCAGACGCAGCAGCACCATCGGCGCTAGCCGGTCGTAGAGCTCCTCGAAGGACACGGCATCACCCGCGGCGGCAGCACGAAGCAATCCCGCCTCGTCCACCTCGCCCACCGACCCCACGCTCTACCTGACGCACCCCACCGTCCACCGGTTCAAGCCGGTCCCCACTCCTAGGCCGGCCCGCAGTCGATGGGCTCGCGAATCGTGCCGGACGCCGATCGACGTGGGGCGCGCGCTGGCCTCTGGCGGTGGAGGGGGCAGCGGTAGCGGCGGGCGCGTCGAGCGGCCGCCGCTGCACCGGCGGAGGACGGAAGCCGTCCCTAATCCATGCTGGGGCATAATCCGACACGAGCACGGGACCCTGCTGGTGACCATCACCGATGGTCGACCCGGCAAGATCGACTTCCTGACGACGAGCGGCGACGAGGCCGTGAGCCCGGAGAGCGCCGGCCTGAGGCATCAGATGAACGCTCTCGATCTCTTGTCGGCGGCCGGCTGGGAGCCGCTCGGACCGCCAGCGGTCACGTCGTCGCAGGGCGGGCTGATGAAGGACTACCTCCTCCGACGCTCGAAGAGCTGACGGACCGCGGCGACGGGCCGTGCGACGTGCGCGGCCTTGAGGAAGCGCGCTGGTGAGCGAAGAACCGGAGGACGTGCCGGATGGCGATCGGTTGCGGGACGACATGGTCGCCTCGTCAACGTCCTGGACACCGTCCCGTCCACCGTGAGTGACTTTGTTCGTGACGTCGGACGTGACCGTGCTGCTCATCGGTGGGCGATCCGGTGTCGGCAAGACGTCCGTCGCCGCCGAGGCCTCGGAGCTCCTGCAGTTGGCCGGCGTCGCGCACTGAGTGATCGACGGCGACAACCTCAGCGCCGCCTACCCCAAGGCAGCAGACGACCCCCACGGCGGCGCCCTGACAGAGACGAACCTGCAGGCGCTGTGGGCCGGCTACGCCGCGGTCGGCCACACCAGAGCCATCTACGTCAACACCGTCAGCGTCCTCGAGGCAGCGATGGTCCTCCGCGCTATGGGAGGCGGCGCCGCCACCGCGGTGCTGCTCACCGCTGACGACGACACCGCCGCCGCCCGCCTGGGTCAGCGGGAGATCGGCAGCGCACTGGCCACGCACGTCCGCCGCAGCACGGCGATGGCCGAGCACCTGCAGCGGGAGGCCGACGCAGACGTCATCCGGGTCGCCACTGACGACCGCCACGTCCAGGACATCGCACTGGTAGTCGAGGTTACGTATTAGTCCCGGGGTGCTTCAATGAGGCCGGTTCGACTCTGGCGCGCGCCGCAATACGCGCCGCGCAGCGACGTGACGAAGGTTCTTTAGATGGCTTTACGAGCCGTCAGGCCGCGCTTCGTGGGCGTCGAACTGGCGCCGAAAGCGCGACCACCCGCCCTCAGGCGACCAGCGCAGCCCGCTACCCACCACCCAAGACGTCATGAGCCACACGTGCGTGACTTGATCGGGCAATACCAGGCGAGTCGTCGGCGCCACCTCGTCTATCTCGCGCATCAGCATGTCTACGACGGCGAACGGTGCAGTCGTGAATCCGGGCAGAACAATAAAGGCGTGACGTTGATCCGCACCTGACCGCTCCAACTTCACCAGCACGTCTGCCTGGCTCGGGGCAGTCAGAAAGTCTCTGACCCAGGGGGCGACCTGCGCCCCACCGGCGTCCCGGATGCCCCCCGTCAACTCAGACGCGCGCTCGATGGTCAGGTAGATGGACCCAGGGAAGGCGGTGTCACCTTGATCGCCGCTGACGATGCCGAGGGACTGTGCCCTCTTATCTGCTGGCGTCGTCGGCCCCCACGGGAGCGGCCTGACTGAGGTGATGCCCCGCGCCTCGAGTTCCAGGAGCAGATCAGGCAGGTCGCGGATCAAGCGATTGGCCCGGGCATTCGGCTGTAAAGCCACGATCCACCCCCCGTGGAGGCCGGGCACGATCCACCGCTCGTCTGAGCCGTTGACGAGCTTCCACAGCTCAATGCTGTTGCTGTCGGCCGCAGCGGTCACCTCAACGGCGGCCGTCGTCCCGTCGGACGTCGTGAAGGCGAGGTCGTGCATGCTGGGCCGACTTCCGTCGTCGTGCTGCTCGACGACCGTTCCCAGCGTCGCGCCGATTGAGTCGGCGGCAATTCTCTCCTCGACGCGTAAGCGTGGCATGCGCTGATCATGACATTCCGCCTGCTGTAACGGCGCGTGAGACAGACGTTGGGCGTCGTCACGATGTCGCTCCTCCTGGGAGCCCGTGCCCTGCGGGTCGGGCGTTAGGAGATGAGGCCTTGAGGCTGTGAAGCGCTACCGCGCTCCGCGCGGCGGGGCAATGGCAAGGACCGATCGTGCTAGGGGGAAGGGCGCGGACGCCCTTCCAGCACCGTCATGGCGTTGTCGCCCGTCAGGATCACCCAGTCGCCGGCACCAAGCCGAGGGAAAGCTGCCGCTGGAAGGGATGAGGAGACGTTGCGAAGATCCGTGACGAGCTCTCGTCCGTGGCGGGGCCAAGCGCTGACGTCGCACCACTCTTCCGACAGCTCTGGACCGAGCGAAGCGCTGCGATGGGTGGTGGAACAGAGACACCAGGCCAGGGGCGGAAACCACACCTCGGCTAGGGGCATGTGCCATCTCCGACGCTGCAGGACCTGCGCGTAGCCAACCGGACCGCCGATGCGCGATAGTTCGCTCGACGTCAGCGCCAACCGAAGCTCCAACCCGTCGGGAAGTCGCAGGTCGTTACTGTCCTGACGCAGGCCGGTGGCGAGGTCGGGAAACCGCTCCTGCAGCGTGTCGTTCAGGGCAAACATGCCGGCGAGGACGCTGTGCGCCACCAGCCTCGGCGCGACCGCGACGGGCGGAACCTTCGGCTCGATGAGCAGTTGCCGCACCTTTGGGGCAGTCGCAAGCATCACACTGAAATGAAAGTCGATGTATGCGCGGTCAGGCCCGTCGCTGGTGCTTCTATTGCACTCGGCGCAGAGACCGTAAACGCTGAGTCCACCGGACTTCCACTTGCTGAGCTGGCTGCCACCGGGTCCCTGCACCCACTGAGCCCGCTCACGCAGCGGACCCTTGTTGCCACAGGCTTGAGGTGGCACGTGCGCCTCGGTCATCTGGCGGTAGTCACCGCACAAGCCGCACCGCGCGAAGTCCTTCCGCTCCCGGTAGACGCCGATGCGTGAGAACACTACGGCACTGTATAACGGCGTACCTGTTTGTATTGCGACGTGGCTTCCTCTGTTGCGGTTCGGGTCTGGCAGGAGACCACGCAGTCCACCGCCAGCGACGCCAACCGCGACGACGTCGTCCGTTGCGCGGCGGGGTGGCCGTAGAACTCCAGCAGCTTGCTGTTCAGGGTCTTCAGCGTCATGTTCGCCGTCAGCGCGACGAACGCCACCGGCAGCCGCTGGTGGCCCTCGGGGGTGGTGGGCCCGTGCCGGCGGTACTGGGCCCGGTGGAAGTCCTTCGCGAAGCGGGTCGCGATCGTCGTCTTGCCCAGGCCGGGGCGGCGTCGATGACCACCGACCCCCGCAGCCGGTCCCCGTCCCGGCGCCCGGAGGCCAGCACCTGGCCCATCAGCGAGAACGCCGAGGCCATCTGCGCGGTCCGGATCGTCGGCAGGTTCGCGTTCCACACCATCCGCGCCTCGTCGTAGTCCTCCCGCGCGTCGGCGCTCAGCCCGTCCATCTGGGTCCGGGTGAGGGTGGCGAAGTCCTCCCGCGGGCCGGCGGCGACGAACGCGTCCCATCCGGCCTTGCGGGCCAGCTGGTAGGGCTGCACGTCGTACCGGGCCAGCCACGCCGCCCACGGGTTCACCACCCTCTCCTCGCCGGCGGGGGCAGTGGTGGTGCCGGTGTCGTCGTCGAGGGTGGTCACTCGTCGAACACCTCCAGGCCGTCGGAGTCGGGGTGCTCGGCGTAGTACTGGGCGAAGACGTCGACGTCGTCGACGACCTCCAGCCGCCGGGCCCGCTCCGAGCGGCGGGCCACCAGGTCCACCACCCCCGGCAGGCTCGCCACCTCCCGAGCCGCCTCCCGGGCCGCCGCTGCCGCAGCCGCGGTGGTCGCGGTATCGCTCGCGCCAGCCGCACGTGGGCTCGCGGGGGCGGTGCTGGTGGCGTCGTCGGCGGCGCGTTGAGCGCTGAGCCGGCGGGCCAGGGCCCGGTCCCGGCGGGCGGTGACCTCACCGGCCGACCACTGGCCCAACAGGTCGTGCACGGCCTGCTGGGGGTCGACGTGCCGGTGGGTGCGGACGCTGACCTGGCGGGCGTAGTCCGCCGCGGCTTGGGAGAACGGGGCGTCCATGCCGTGGGCGTGCTCCCACACCAGGCGGTGCCACTCGCCGGTGTCGGGGTCGCGGAAGTGCACGTGCCGCACGTCGGACACGTCGACGTGGAAGGGCCACTTGCCCGCGTGCACCCCGCCGAAGGGGGAGCGGTGCCCGCGGTGCAGGTTCAGGCCCGGCCCGTTGTACCGCTGCCCGTGGATCTCCACCCCGTAGTGCTGGATGGTGCGCCACACCACCGCGAGGAAGTCGTACGCCAGTCCGGGGCGGGCGGGCAGTCGCAGGCTCCCGGCCCGGGCCAGGCCTACCTCGAACATCTCCGCCGGGGAGAACGACGCCTGCGGCAGCTGCGGGACGCACAGGCCCGCGTGGGCGGTGCGGTGGTAGACCGAGGCGACCCACTGGCGGATCACCGCCTCGAGCTCGGTGACGTAGAAGAACGCCTGCCCCTCGACGTCCTTGCCCCGGCTGGCGACGTCGGGGCCCTTGTAGGCGGGCAGGTGCTGCAGCAGCCCCTGGCGCAGGGTCCGGAAGAACCGCTCCACCGTCGGCTTGTCCGTCGGCTTGCGGGGGATCGCCGGCTGCACCGTGACCCCCAGCCGGGCACACACGCCCAGCACGTGCGAGGACATGTACGCCTTGCCGTGGTCGATGACGATCGCCTCCGGCATGCACGCCGGCAGCCCACCCACCCGGGTCTGGGACACCCCGTCCGGTGTCTCGGTGCCAACCAGCACGTTCGCCGGCACCCCGTGGAAGGGCCACACCCCCTCCCGCCCAGCACCACGGCCACCGCCGTCCAGGTCGTCCTCGTCCCCGTCCAGCTTGGGCGGGTCCAGTGGTAGCCCGGCCAGCGCAGCGGGCGGCTGCCCGACCGGGGCGGGGTCCTGCGAGGTGACGCACTGGAACAGCACGTTGGCGACGTCCTGGGACGTCGTCGAGATCGGCGACAGCCGCAGCCCCAGCACGCACCGGGTGTAGAGGTCCAGCGCGACGGTCAGCTCCACCGGCACCCACCGCAGCGTCACCGGCTCCATCGCGAAGACGTCCAACGGCGTCGAGTCCAGCACCACGTACTCACCCGGCCGCGTCGCCACCAGCCGCCCGTAGACCCCCTGCGGGCGCGCGGCCACGGACCGGCGACCCTTCGCGCTGCCGAACGCGTGCCGGCCCTTGGAGAGCTGGCGGAGCCGGGAGTAGGCGGTGGTGCGCGAGGGCATCGGGACGACGCCCGGGCCGTGCTCGGCGTCGAGCTCTCTTGCGACGCGGGCGATGACCACGCTCATCGTGGGCGTCGAGGCGTCGACCAGATCGGCGAGCACCCGCAGGCACGCCGCGTCCCAGCGGGAGTCGACACCGCTGGTGTACCGGCTGAGCAACCGGCTGTCGGCCAGGCCCGCCACGCCGGCGGCTTGGTAGGAGGCCACCCAACGACGCAGGGTGCGGTCGGAGACGCCGAGCTCGGCGGCCTTGTCCGCGTATCGCTGCCGCGTCGAGCGCGCATGCTCGGTCCGGCTGTCGGGGCGCAGCAGCTCTCGGACATGACCGGCACGCTCTTCGAGCTGGGCGAGCACACCAGGCTTGAGGGCGTCCAGGACGACGCCGACGGGCTCAGGCTCTCCGTCGGCCTCGACGTCCTGGCCGGCCAGCCGCGCCGTCGCCAGCAGCGACGTCGTCGCGACCGATCGCAGCTGGGCGCTTCGCGCGAGCATCACCGTCGCCGAGCCCAACTCCTGCACCCGCCACAGGGCGCCCTCGAATCACAGCGTCGTCCCGGCCCGCAGGTCGAGCGCCCGGTCGTTCACCGGGATCCCTCCGGGCGAAGGACGAGGGAGTCCTCGCTGAGCGGCTGCTCGAGGTCGGTGGCCAGCTGTCCGGACCACAGCAACCACATCAGCCCGGAGAGAGCCAGTGATCGGGGGACCGGCGGCGAGGCGGCAGCCATCACGGCGGAGATGGACATCTCCGACGACACGACGTCCAGAACCGTCGCCGAGGCGTCGGGATCGACGAGGTCGGCACGTCGCGCCGAGGCGAGCGTGCGCACGTTGTCCAGCACGACCGCAGGAGCCCCGGACCAGACCTCGTAGCGCCAGCTCACGGCCGCGCACAGGCGACCGGTCCAGGCGAAGACTGCGGCGACCTCCGGCCTCACCGCGAACTCAGCCGGCTTGACGTCCACGACCGTGAACGAGCCGTCCCTGCCCTGCAGGAGCAGGTCCGGAGCGTGCCGCCGACGAGCCGCACCGTCCGATCCGCACAGCCACAGCGGCTGGCTGGCCATCCACGCGACGGCCGGGTCGAAGTCGGCCAACCACAGACGGTCCAGCTCGAGCCGACTCTCGTAGTCGACGTGGGCGCCCGTCGTCGCCGACCAGAAGGAGCCCGGGTAGTGCCGTTGGCCCGCGTGCGAGCTGATCCGCCGCACGGGCAGGCCCCGCACCACCTCGACACCGTCCAGAGCGCCCACCGTCGTCGTGATGAGCTCGCCGGAGGCAGACACGTAACGGGCTTCCACTTCGAGCAGCTCGCTGCCGGCCACGTCCTCAGCGTCCGGCACGGACACGAACGTGAGAAATAGGACACGCCGTAGACACGAACTTGAGAAATGGACACGTTGAACGCGTCCCTACAGCCCGATCGCGCGGAGGCCCGCACCACCCGGAACACCCGACCACCTCCGCTGGTTGAGCGAGGCGGGCTCAACTCCGGCGACACCGGTTTGACACAGCGCAGGCCGCGGAGCAAGGTTGAGCGCACTCGGCTCAAGCAGGACCTGCGGCGAGCCGCACAGCACAGCGAGTCCAGGAGGACACCCCATGGCACGAGCGGTCGGCATCGACCTCGGCACCACCAACTCCGTCGTCTCCGTCCTCGAGGGCGGCGAGCCCACCGTCATCGCGAACGCCGAGGGCGGGCGCACCACCCCCTCGGTCGTCGCCTTCGCCAAGTCCGGCGAGCCCCTGGTCGGCGAGATCGCCAAGCGCCAGGCCGTGACGAACGTCGACCGCACCATCACGTCGGTCAAGCGGCACATGGGCACCGACTGGAGCCAGGAGATCGACGGCAAGCAGTACACGGCGCAGGAGATCTCCGCCCGTGTCCTGCAGAAGCTCAAGCGCGACGCCGAGTCCTACCTGGGCGAGAGCGTCAGCGACGCCGTCATCACCGTCCCGGCGTACTTCAACGACGCCGAGCGCCAGGCCACCAAGGAGGCCGGCGAGATCGCGGGCCTCAAGGTCGCCCGCATCATCAACGAGCCCACCGCCGCCGCGCTCGCCTACGGGCTCGACCGCGGCAAGGAGGACGAGCTCATCCTCGTCTTCGACCTCGGTGGCGGCACCTTCGACGTCTCCCTCCTCGAGGTCGGCAAGGACGCCGAGGACGGCTTCTCCACCATCCAGGTGCGCGCCACCAGCGGCGACAACCGCCTCGGCGGCGACGACTGGGACGCCCGCGTGGTCCAGCACCTCGTCACCACGGTGAAGAACAGCTCCGGCGTGGACCTGTCCAAGGACAAGATCGCGATGCAGCGTCTGCGCGAGGCCTCCGAGCAGGCGAAGAAGGAGCTCTCGTCCGCGACGAGCACCAACATCTCCCTGCAGTACCTCTCCATGACGGAGAACGGCCCCGTCCACCTGGACGAGAAGCTCACCCGGGCGCAGTTCGAGCAGATGACCAAGGACCTGCTCGACCGCACCAAGGAGCCCTTCAACCGGGTCATCGCCGACGCCGACGTCAAGGTCGGCGACATCGACCACGTCGTGCTCGTCGGCGGCTCGACCCGGATGCCGGCCGTCACCGAGGTCGTCCGCGGCCTCACCGGCGGCAAGGAGCCCAACAAGGGCGTCAACCCCGACGAGGTCGTGGCCGTGGGTGCTGCCCTGCAGGCCGGCGTCATCGGCGGTGAGCGCAAGGACGTCCTGCTCATCGACGTCACCCCGCTGTCCCTCGGCATCGAGACCAAGGGCGGGATCATGACCAAGCTCATCGAGCGCAACACGGCCATTCCGACCAAGCGCTCCGAGGTCTTCACGACGGCCGACGACAACCAGCCGTCCGTGCAGATCCAGGTGTTCCAGGGCGAGCGCGAGCTGGCCCAGCACAACAAGCCGCTCGGCAACTTCGAGCTCACCGGCATCGCGCCGGCGCCCCGCGGCATCCCGCAGATCGAGGTCGCCTTCGACATCGACGCCAACGGCATCGTCCACGTCTCGGCCAAGGACCGCGGCACGGGCAAGGAGCAGTCCATGCAGATCACCGGGGGCAGCGCGCTGTCCAAGGAGGAGATCGACCGCATGGTCCGCGACGCCGAGGCCCACGCCGAGGAGGACAAGAAGCGCCGCGAGGAGGCCGAGGTCCGCAACCAGGCCGAGCAGCTCCTCTACTCCACCGAGAAGTTCCTCGGCGACAACGACGACAAGCTGCCCGAGGACGGCAAGTCCGAGGTCAAGGGCAAGGTCGACGCGCTGCGCACCGCGCTCGCGGGCGAGGACGTCGAGGCCGTCAAGTCCGCGCAGGAGGAGCTGGCGACCGCGAGCCAGACGCTGGGCGCGGCGATGTACGCCCAGCAGCAGCAGCAGGAGCAGGGCGAGCAGGCGGCTCCGGGCGCCGACGCCGGTGCCGAGGGCGCGACGGGCACGGCTGCTGACGACGACGTCGTCGACGCCGAGATCGTCGACGACGAGGAGCGCAAGGACGACGCCAAGTGACGGCCGGAGCCCCTGGCCCCGACCCCCGCGAGGGCGAGCCGGTCATCCGTGACCGCCGTCGCTTCGACCCCGTGACCGGTCGGCTGCGGGAGCAGCCGGCCGGCCCGGAGGACGAGACGCCGCAGGGCGCGACCCCCGAGGAGACGCCGCAGGGCGAGCAGCCCGACGTCGACCCCGAGGCCGTGCCGACGACCGAGCCCGCCGGTGACCCGGCCGACACCACGGCCTCGGACCTGACGGCCGAGGACGTCATCGGCAGCGGCACGGGCGCCGACGAGGCCCTGCAGTCCGCGCAGCAGCTCGCCGAGGAACGTCTCGGCGACCTCCAGCGGCTGCAGGCCGAGTACGTCAACTACCGCCGGCGCGTCGACCGGGACCGGGACGTCGCCACGACGGCGGGCAAGACCTCGGTCTTCGAGGCCCTGCTGCCCGTGCTCGACGACGTCGTCCTCGCCCGCACCCACGGCGGCCTGGTCGACGGCCCAGCGGCCGCCATCGCCGACAAGCTGGAGCAGACGCTGCAGCGCCTCGGCCTGGAGCGCTACGGCGACGCGGGGGAGGCCTTCGACCCCGCCGTGCACGAGGCCCTCATGCACGGCCACGCCGACGGCATCGAGGTCACGACCGTGACCCAGGTGCTCCAGCCCGGCTACAAGGTCGGTGAGCGGGTGGTCCGTGCGGCGCGCGTGGCGGTGGCCGACCCGCAGTAGGGAAGGCTCGCGCCGGCGTGGCCCCTGGTGGGCCGCGCCGGTGCGACCTCTCCCGACAGCCTCGCCGCCCCGCCCGGCCCTTCGAGCCGGGCGGGGCGGCACGGCTCACGTCGGCGAGGTGAGCACGACCGCGACAGCAGCACAGGCCGGGAGCGACCCCGGCCACCCCGCAGGTGAGGAGCGGCCTTGGCCGGGCAGGACTGGATCGAGAAGGACTTCTACGCCGAGCTCGGCGTGCCCAAGGACGCCGACGCCGGCGACATCAAGAAGCGCTACCGCAAGCTCGCCCGCGAGCTGCACCCCGACCAGAACCCGGGGGATGCCAAGGCCGAGCAGCGGTTCAAGGAGGTCGGCGAGGCCTACGCCGTCCTGTCCGACCCCGAGAAGCGCCAGGAGTACGACGCCATCCGCGCCATGGCCGGCGGTGCCCGCTTCAGCGCCGGCAGCGGCGGCCCGGGCGGCGGCGCGGCCGGCGGCTTCGAGGACCTCTTCGGGGGCCTGTTCAACCAGGGGGCGGCGCCCGGTGGGCCGCGCGCCCGCAGCTACGGCCCCCGCCAGGGCGGCCAGCCCGGTGGTGGCGGTGTCCCACCGGGTTTCGAGGACCTCCTAGGCGGGCTCTTCGGCCAGGCGGGCGCCGGCCCGGCCGGTCGACCCGGCGCCGGGTCCGCGCCGCCCAGGGGCGGTGACGTCCAGGCCACCACCACCCTCGACTTCCTCACGGCGGCACGGGGTTCCACGACCACGCTGCGTGCCGGCGACGGCACGTCGGTGACGGCGCGCATCCCCGCCGGGGTCAAGGACGGCCAGAAGATCCGCCTGCGCGGCAAGGGCTCCTCCGGCGGCCCCGGCGTCCCGCCCGGGGACCTGGTCATCTCGGTCACCGTCAGCCCGCACCCCGTCTTCACCCGCGACGGCGACCACGTGCGGGTCACGCTCCCGGTCACCTTCGTCGAGGCCGCGCTCGGCGCCGACGTCGAGGCGCCGCTGCTGGACGGCGGCACCGTGCGGCTGCGGGTGCCGGCGGGATCGCCGTCCGGTCGGGTGCTGCGCGCCCGCGGCCGGGGCATCACCACCGGAACGACCAGCGGCGACCTCCTCGTCACCCTCCAGGTCACGGTGCCGCAGCGGCTCTCGGAGGAGGCGCGCGCCGCCGTCGAGGCCTTCGCGGCTGCGACGCCGGACGCGCAGGACGGCGGGGTCCGAGCCGACCTGCTCGCCGCCGCGGGCGCGCGCGACGGGGCCGGGGCGCGCCGGTGAGCCCGGCGTCGACGGGCGGCCCCGGCGCCGGGGGCCCCGCGCCCTCGGGCGAGGTCGACGTCGACGCCGCCGTCCTGCCCATCTCGGTCGCCGCCGAGCTGGCCGGCATGCACCCCCAGACGCTGCGGCAGTACGACCGCCTCGGGCTCGTCGAGCCGCGGCGCACCGCCGGCCGCGGCCGGCGCTACAGCCTGCGCGACGTCGCCACCCTCCGCGAGGTCCAGCGCCTGTCCCAGGAGGACGGCGTCAACCTCGCCGGCATCAAGCGGATCCTCGAGCTGGAACGCCAGGTGCGCTCCCTCGCCGGCGAGGTCGAGCGGCTCCGCGGCCTCGTGGGCGCCGCCCGCCGCGTCTTCACCGCCGACCCCTCCGGCGACGTCGTCGCGGGCACCCTCGGCCGCCGCCCCAGCCGCGTACGCACCGGCGCGCTCGTCCTCTGGGACCCGCGCCGACGCTGAGGCCCGTGACCATGGTCACCGCCTGTGGTCGTTCCGCGCCGTGACCGGGGCGACGACGCAGGCCAGCACCTCACGCCCCGGTGCTTGGCGCTGCTCGTCGAGGTCGCGCCGGCCGGGGAGGCCGCGGTGAACCGGGTCTTGACTCTGCCGCCCGCCCCGGCGATGCTCGGACCACCCCTACCGCTCGTAGCCGGTGTCGCACACTGCAGTGTCGAACCGGTTCGACAGTAGGGATCGGTGGGCGCGGCGCGCGAGGCGTCGTGCTGCTCGCCGGTCGCCCCACGGGGGCGGACGCCTCTGGCGGTAGAGCAACCGGGAACCCGTCGACCGACGAACGGAAGGCTCAGCGATGACGCTGGACAGTGCACGACCGACGACCCTGACGCGGGGTCGTCGCTCCCGGGCCACGGTGGTGGCCTCGGTGACCGGAGGCCTGCTGGCCAGCGGTCTGCTGGTCGTCAGCCCCGCCGCAGCGGCCGAGCTGCCGCAGCCGACGGTGCATTACACCTTCGACGGTGCCGTCTCCGGCACCGTGACGGACGTCAGCGGCGCCGGGCGCGACGGCACGCTGGTCAACCCCGGCACCGCCGAGCGGGTCGACGGCGTCGACGACGGCGCTCTCGACCTGCCGGGCGGGCAGCCCGCGACGGGTGCCTACGTGCGCCTGCCGCGCTCGGTGATGGACGGCGTCACCGGCGACGTGACGGTCAGCATCCGCACCCGCTGGAACGGCACCGGCGGCCAGTGGCAGTGGGCGTCGGCCCTCGGCTCCGGCACCAGCCGCTACCTGTTCACCACGCCCTCCAACAACAACGGGGTCGTGCGCACCGCCCTGACGACGACGGGCGGCAGCGGGGAGGCGCAGGTCACCGGTCTGGCGTCCCAGCCGCTGGACCGGTGGGTCACGCTGACCACCGTCCTGGACGCCGGGAGCGACACCCTGCGCACCTACCTGGACGGCGCGCTCGTCGGCGAGGTCCCGACCACGACCACCGCCTCCGAGCTGCTCACCCAGGCCGCCACCGACGCCGGCTACATCGGCCGCTCCTTCTACGGCGACCCCCTCTTCAGCGGCGCGGTGGACGACTTCCAGGTCTTCGCCGCCGCGCTCGCCCCCGACCAGGTCGCCGAGCTCGTCCCCGGCGAGGTGCCCGAGCTGCAGGACCTCGCCCGCACCGAGGTCGACGTGCGGACCGAGACGGGGCGCGCCCCGGACCTGCCCCCGACCATCGAGGGCACCTGGTCCGACGGCTTCCCCCGCGCCGTCCCCGTCGTCTGGGACGAGGTCGACCCCAGCGCCTACGCCGCACCCGGTCGCTTCACCGTCGGGGGCACCGCCGCCGGCCGCGCCGTCACCGCCAGCGTCGAGGTCGTCCGCGAGGGGCAGCTGACCGTCCACCTCGGCGAGGACACGGGCGAGTTCACCGGCGGGGCCTCGGGCCTGCTCTACGGCCTCTACGCCGACGGCGTGCCCTCCGACGCCCTCATCGAGGGCATGGGCGTCCAGACCATCGCCACCAAGGGCCAGGACGGCGCCCAGCACCCGGGCTCGGACGCCCTCGAGGTGCTCGAGCAGCTGGCCCGCACCACCGACGGCGACGTCTACGTGCGCACCACCGACTACTACCGCGGCTTCCCCTACCAGTGGCCCGGGGACACGCCGCAGGAGAAGCTCGACGGGTACTTCGAGGTCATGGAGATGCAGCTCGACCAGATCGCGGCCCTGGACCCCGAGCTGCTCGAGAACGTCGTCATCGAGCCGTTCAACGAGCCCGAGGGCAACATGTTCGGCACGGGCCAGTGGAGCTACGACGGCACGAGCTGGCTGAACGACCCGACGGACTTCTTCGCCGCCTGGGACCGCTCGCACGCCCTGATCTCCGAGAAGCTGCCCGGGGTCCGCATCGCCGGCCCGGGCACGAGCCTGCTCTTCAACCAGGTCCGTGGCTTCATGGAGCACACGGTGGCCGCCGGGACGGCGCCGGACATCGTCACCTGGCACGAGCTGAGCGACCCGGCCACGGTCAAGCGCTCCGTCGAGCGGTTCCGCGGCTGGGAGGACGAGATCTACCCCGGCACCCCGCTGGAGGGCGTCGACCTGCCGATCAACATCAACGAGTACGCCTTCAACTACCACACCTCGGTGCCCGGCCAGATGATCCAGTGGATCTCCGGCGTCGAGGAGTCGAAGGTCCAGGCGATGATCGCCTTCTGGAACATCAACGGCAACCTCTCCGACTCGGCCGTGGGGGCCAACCAGGGCAACGGCCAGTGGTGGCTCTACAACGCCTACAGCCGCATGACGGGGCGCACCGTCGCGGTCACGCCCCCGCAGCCCGGCCAGAGCTACACGCTGCAGGGCGTCTCGGCGCTGGACGAGGAGCAGAAGATCTCCCGCACGCTGCTCGGCGGGGCCGACGGGTCGTCCTACGTCTCCGTCCAGGACGTGCCCGCCGACATCTTCGGCGACCAGGTGCGCGTCACCGTCGAGGAGATCCCCTGGACGGGGCAGCTGGGTGACTCCCCCGAGCCCCGGCACGTCGCGGAGTACACCGCCGACGTCGTCGACGGGGTCGTGGGCGTCGACTTCGGCGGGGCCTACCTGCCGGAGCTGACCGAGTCCTCCGCCTACGAGGTGATCATCACCCCAGCCGGTGTCGGCGAGACGACGGCGACGCCGCAGATCACCTGGGAGGGCAGCTACGAGGCCGAGGACGCCGAGTACACCGGCTCCGGCTACAGCCGCAACGGCCCCGAGGGTCGCCCCGGCAATGTGGCGGGCTTCTTCACCTCGGGCATGTACAACGTCGGCGGCCTGCGCACCGGCTCCGACGGCGAGCTGACCTTCACGGTCGACGTCCCCGAGGACGGCGCCTACGACCTGCAGGTCTTCTCCAGCACCCTCAACACCTTCTTCCGGGTGCAGGAGCAGGGCCCCACCAACGTGTTCGTGCGGGTCGACGGCGCCGCCGAGCAGGAGCTCTTCCTGCCGCTGGGCTACAAGTGGGTGGTCTGGGACCACGCCGACACGACGGTCGACCTGACGGCGGGCGAGCACACCATCACGCTGGCGGCGCAGAGCCTCGACGGCACGGGCCAGACGGTGGGTGACGCGATCATCGACCGCATCGTCCTGCAGAAGCCGGACGCCGACCCGAGCTCGGTCTACGAGGCCGAGCACGCCCAGCTCGACGGCGGTGCCAGCACCTCCTACGTGGTGCCCGAGGGCGTCGTCGCCCAGGACGTCTCGGGCGCCGGTTCCGCGGTGCTGGAGCAGGGCGAGGAGGCGGTCTTCTGGGTCTACGCGGCCGAGGGCGAGGCGCACCTCCTCGAGGTGGACGTCGCCGGCGACGGCGCGGCGACCCTGGCGGTCGGCGACGACCAGGTCGCCGAGGTCGACGGCACCTCGACGGTCCCGGTTCACCTGGCCAGGGGCGTCAACAAGGTCACCGTCGCGGGAGCCGGGGCCGAGCCCGTCCACCTGGACCGGCTCGCCGTCACGCCGGCGCCGGATGCCCTGCCGTCCACCGCCTACGAGGCGGAGGCCGGGACCACGGCGGGCACGGCCGAGGTCGTCGACCTCAGCCTGGCCAGCGGCGGCCAGGCCGTCGACGGCGTCGGCGGCGAGCCCGGGAACGAGAACACGCTGACGCTGGAGGTCGAGGCGGCCGAGGCCGGCCGGCACGCCGTCGTGATGCGCTTCTCCAACCCCGAGCAGGTGCCGGGCACGCACTACAACCCGAACCCGATGGTGCGCTTCGCCGACATCACCGTGAACGGCGGCGAGCCGCAGCGCGAGGCGTTCGTCCCGACGTTCCACGAGAATAACTTCTTCGAGCGGACGGTGCTGCTGGACCTCGAGGCGGGGACCAACACGCTGCAGGTCCGTTCCGAGGTGCAGCCGAACTGGGACGGGGAGACCTACGCGTCGCAGACGTGGCCGGGGATCTTCCTGGAGCCGGAGCTGGCGCCGATCCTCGACCGGCTGGTCGTCTCGCCGCTGGCCGGTGAGCCCCTGCAGGAGCAGCCGGAGTGGGCGACGGACGTCTCGCTGCTGGACGTCCTGCGGGAGGACACCTCGGGCCCGGAGCGACGCGACGCCGACAGCGAGGACTTCGACCTGCTGTCGGTCGCCGTCGAGCGGGTCCTGCGGCACAAGCCGGACTCCCCGGTGGCGGTGCTCGGCGACCCGGCCGCCCCGGCCACGGCCTTCCTGCCCGACGACGGTGCCGTCATGGCCTTCCTCCAGGAGGTCTACGGCCGTCGCATCCCGACAGAGACCGCGGCGGCGCAGCGGCTGCAGTCGCGGGCGCAGTTCCCCGTCGACGACCTCGAGGCGCTGCTGCTCGACCACGTCGTCGTCGGCGCCACCCTGACGAGCGAGCAGGTGCTCGCCTCCGACGGCGCGCGGCTCACGACGGCGGGCGGGAGCACGCTCGTCGTGAGCGTGGACGGCGGCACGGTGCGGCTGCTCGACACGGCCGGTGACGTCGTCGCCGAGGTCGAGGCCGACCGCCTCGACATCAACCGTGGCCAGGTGCAGGTGGCCCACGTCGTCGACCGGGTGCTCCAGGTCGACTGACGTCCAGAGCTGGTCGGCGAGCCCCCCGCTCGCCGGCCCGAGACAGCGGGGGCGGCCCTGGTCAGGTCGCCCCCGCTGTCGCGTCCAGGAGCTGGCCAGGAGTGGTCAGGGGCCGCTCGTGGGCAGGTGCTCCGGGGGAGAAGTCCGGCTCGGGAGGAGCCGGTGAGGCGGGCCTCTCACCCGATCGACGAACCGGTTCGACACGATGTGGTCACACGGGTTGACCGCCCGACCGGGCCCGTGCTCCCATGGGGACACCAACAGCGAACCGGTTCGACGACGACCCGGCGAGGCCAGCAGCACCAGGGTCGACGACGACCACGAGCGCTCGAGGATGCGCCGCGGGTGTCCGTCCCGCAGACAGGTGAGGAGGAGGCATGGCGACCATCGGTGACGTCGCCCGCGTCGCGGGCGTCTCGCGCAGCACCGCCTCCTACGCCCTCTCGGGCAAGCGGTCCCTCTCCGAGGAGGTCAGGCTCCGGGTCGCCGCGGCCGTGGAGGAGCTCGGCTACACCCCGAACGCGGGCGCCCGGGCCCTCGCGACCTCCCAGACCAAGACGTTGGGGCTGCTCGCCCAGTTCCTCGACGACGAGTTCGCGCCGGCGATGATGCAGTACTTCCTCGGCGTCTCGAACACCGCGCGTGGCCTCGGCTACGACGTCCTGCTCGTCAACGAGCCGGACGGCCCCGCCTCGCTGCGGCGCGTGCTCACCTCCCGCATGGTCGACGGTGTCGTGCTGCTCAACGTCGCCGAGCACGACACCCGGCTCCCGGTCCTGCGCTCCGCGCAGCAGCCGGGCGCGCTCGTCGGGCTGCCCGCCGACTGCTCGGGCGTCGACGTCTTCGACCTCGACTTCCACGAGACGGGGCGGCACATGGTCGCCCACCTGCACGAGCTCGGGCACCGGGACCTGCTCCTGGTCAACCAGCCCGAGCACGTCCTCGAGCGGGGCGGGGCCTACGTCTGGCGCCTGCAGAGCGCCGCGGAGGAGGAGGCCGCGCAGCGCGGCGTCACGCTGGCCGCAGCGTTCGCGCCGTCCACGCAGCCCGACGTCGGCCGGGCCCTGCACGCGTTGCTCGACGCCCACCCGCAGGTGACCGGCCTCCTGCTCAACAACGAGGCGGCTGCCTCGGCCCTGCCGTCCGTCCTGGCCGAGCGCGGGCTCACCTCCCCCGACGACGTCTCGGTCGTCGGCCGGTACTCCCGCGAGTTCGCCCGCACCTTCTCGCTGCCCTTCTCGGCGGTCGAGAGCGCGCCGGACCAGCTGGGTCAGCTGGCCGTCCGCCAGCTGGTGCGCCGGATCGAGGGGACGGCGGCGGCCACCCCGCACGTCGTCCACCTGATCCCCCCCTCCCTCACCGACCGGGGAAGCACGGCCGCGCCCCGGCTGCCTGCTGACCGCCCCCGCGCCGACCGTCCCCACGCCAGACGTCCCCCCGCCGGGGCTCACGCCCCCTGACCGCACGACCCACCACCGCACCGCACACCGACGGCCTGCTCGCGCCGTCAGCGTTCACCACGTTCGAGGAGGAACACCCGTGAACATCCGCTCCCGCTCCACCCGCGTCGCCCTCGTCGCCGGAGCCACGCTCTCCCTGCTCGCCACCGCCGCCTGCGGCGGCGGCTCGGGCTCGGGCACCGACGGCTCCGCAGACGCCGCCGGCGGCACCTACACCTGGTGGGACCCCTACCCCCAGCACGACGCGTCCTCGGACTGGGCCATGCGCGTGGAGGCCTGCGGCGACGAGGCCGGCGTCACCATCGAGCGCACCGCCTACGACACGACGGCGCTGACCAACCAGGCGCTGCTCTCGGCGCAGGAGGGCACGTCTCCCGACGTCATCCTGCTCGACAACCCGGCCGTCTCGACCCTGGCCGAGACGGGCATCCTCACCACGACCGACGAGCTCGGCCTCGACACCTCGAGCATCGACCCGAACCTCCTGGGCGCCGGCGAGATCGACGGCTCGGCCTACGGCGTCCCGATCGGCGCCAACACGCTCGCGCTCTACTACAACGCCGACACCCTCGCGGCCGCCGGCGTCGACCCGGCCTCCATCACCGACTGGGCCTCGCTGACCGCCGCCCTGGAGGCCGTCACGGCGCAGGGCTCCGGCGGCATCACCTTCTCCGCCATCGGCACCGAGGAGGGCTCCTTCCAGTTCCTGCCCTGGTTCTGGGGGGCCGGCGCCGACCTCACCGACCTGGACTCGCCCGAGGCCGTCGCGGCGCTGCAGCTCTGGACCGACTGGCTGGGCCAGGGCCTCGCCCCCAACACGGTCATCAACAACAGCCAGAACACGGTGTGGGAGGAGTTCCTCACCGGGGACTTCGCCTTCGCCGAGAACGGCACCTGGCAGGTCAACAGCGCCCTGGACGCCGACTTCGAGACGGGCATCATCCAGATCCCCGGCCAGGACGGCGGCGTCGCGCCGACGCCGACCGGCGGTGAGTTCGCCGTCGCGCCGGTCCAGGACGACACGTCCCGCTACGACGTCACGTCCCAGGTCATCGACTGCATGACGAGCACCGACGGCGCGGTCGAGACGGCGAACACCTTCGCCTACTACATCCCCCCGACCGAGGACGGCCAGGAGGCGCTGCTCACCGAGGACGCCGCCCTCGAGCCCTGGGTCGAGGCCGTCCGCTCCGCCCGCGGCCGCACGAGCGACAACCTCGGCACCGACTACCCGCTGATCTCCGAGCAGCTGTGGACCGCCGTCCAGCTCTCGCTGTCCGGCAGCCTCAGCCCGCAGGAGGCGCTGGCGCAGGCGCAGACGGACGCCGAGGCCGCCACCGCGGGCTGACGCCCGCCCCGATCGTGGTGCGGCGGGGCATCCCCCGCGTCCCGCCGCACCACCACCACCGGCCGGTCGGTCCGCCGGCCGCCGCCGCCGCAGAGCGCTCGAAGGACCCAGCCATGACCACGACACCCCTGTCCGCCACCGCGGGAGCCACGCAGCGCCCCGTGGTGGACCCCGCACCCGGACGGCGACGCCGGCCCGGACGCGGCGGCGGCCGGTGGACGGCGCTGCTGTTCCTGCTGCCCCTGCTGGTCTACCTCGTCGCCTTCTACGTCTACCCGCTGGCGCGCAACGTCGACCTGAGCCTGCACGACTACACGATCCGCGCCTTCGTGACGGGCGACGCCGACTTCGTCGGCCTGGCGAACTACCGCGACATCCTGACGGACCGCACCTTCAGCCAGGCCGTCTTCAACACCCTCGTCTTCACCGGCGTGTCCCTGGTCTTCCAGTTCGCCATCGGGCTGGCCCTCGCGGTCTTCTTCCGCACGAGCTTCCCGCTCTCGCCCGTGCTGCGCGCCCTGTTCCTCGTGCCGTGGCTGCTGCCCCTCATCGTCTCGGCGTCGGCCTGGGCCTGGATGCTCAACAGCGAGAACGGCGTCGTCAACTGGGCGCTGTCGCTCTTCGGCGTCTCCCAGATCAACTGGCTGACCTCGCCGGGCTGGGCGCTCGCGTCGGTCACCCTCGCCAACATCTGGCTGGGCATCCCGTTCAACCTCGTCATCCTCTACTCCGGGCTGCAGAACATCCCGGGCGACCTCTACGAGGCGGCCGCGCTGGACGGGGCCACGCCGCGGCAGCAGTTCTGGCGCATCACGTTCCCGCTCCTGGCGCCCGTGTCGGCCATCACGCTGCTGCTGGGGCTCGTCTACACGCTGAAGGTGGTGGACATCATCTGGATCATGACCACGGGCGGGCCCGGCTCGGCCTCGACCACGCTCGCCATCTGGTCCTACCGCGAGGCCTTCGGCACCGGGCAGCCCGACTTCTCGCCCGCGGCCGCCGTGGGCAACCTGCTCATCGTCGTCGCCATGCTGGGCGGCTTGCTGTACCTGCTCATCCAGCGTCGGCAGGCCCGGTCGTGAGCGGCGTCACGACGCGCCCACGCAGCGGCGCGCAGACCTCGGGCGGGGCGACGTCAGCAAGCGGGCAGGGCACGAGAGGCGTCCGCCGGCCGAAGGTGGCCTGGTGGCGGACCGTCGTCGGCGTGCTGCTCACCGGCGTCATGCTCTTCCCCGCCTACTGGATCTTCAACGTCTCGCTCACGCGCACCTCGGACCTGCGACGCACCCCGCCGAGCCTGCTCCCCCTCGACCCGACCTTCGACGGCTACCAGGCGGTCTTCGCCCAGCAGCTGCCGGCCTTGGGGACCAGCCTCTTCGTCGGCCTCGGAACCGTGCTGCTCACGGTCGTCGTCGCGGCACCCGCCGGGTTCGCGCTCGCCAAGCTCAAGCCCTTCGGGGTCGGGACGCTCGGCTTCCTGCTCCTCGTCGCGCAGATGATCCCGGCCGTCGTCATGGCGATGGGCTTCTACACGGTGTACGTGCGCCTCGGGCTGCTCAACGAGGTGTGGGGGCTCGTCATCGCCGACTCGACGATCGCCGTCCCCTTCGCCGTGCTGCTCTTCACGGCGCTGATGTCGGCGATCCCCGACGAGCTGCTCAACGCGGCGAAGGTGGACGGCGCGAGCACCTGGCGCACCTTCCGCTCGGTGGTGCTACCGCTCTCGCGCAACAGCATCATCACCGTCTCGCTCTTCGCGTTCCTCTGGGCGTGGTCGGACTTCGTCTTCGCCTCCACCCTCAACCGCAACGGCGAGCACATCCCCATCACGCTGAGCATCTACGCCTACATCGGCAACAACACGACGCAGTGGAACGCCATCATGGCCACCGCCGTCGTCGCCTCCATCCCCGCCGCCGTGCTCATCGTGCTCGCGCAGCGCTACGTGGCCGCCGGCGTGACCGCCGGGGCCGTGAAGGACTGATCCATGACTGCTGGTCCGACGACGCAGACCCTGACCCAGCGCTCGTCGGCCGAGGCCGCCGGCGCCGACCCCGCGGCGGCCCGCCCCGTGGTGCCGCGCCCGGCGGGCCGTCGCGGCGCCGGGCTCGGCGAGGTGCGCCTGGCCGGTGACGGCTTCTGGGGCCGGCTGCAGGCCGTCAACGCAGCCGAGACCTTCCAGCACTGCGCCGCCTGGATGGAGCGCCTCGGCTGGCTGGCCAACTTCGACCGGGTCGCCGAGGGCACGACGGGCGCCCCGGGGGTCGAACGGCCCGGGTGGCAGTTCTCCGACTCCGAGGTCTACAAGCTCATGGAGGGCCTGGCCTGGGAGTGCGCGCGCACCGGTGACCCCGAGGCGGAGGCGCTCCTGGGGCGCCTCACCGCGCGGGTCGCGGCGGCGCAGGACGCCGACGGGTACCTCAACACCTGCTTCGGCCACCCCGGGCTGCCGCCGCGGTGGAGCGACCTGGAGATGGGTCACGAGCTCTACTGCGTCGGCCACCTCGTCCAGGCGGCCGTGGCCCGCGGGCGCACGCACCCCGACGACCCGCTCGTCGACGTCGCCCGCCGCGCCGCCGACCAGGTCTGCGCGGAGTTCGGCCCGCAGGGCCGCGAGGGCATCTGCGGGCACCCGGAGGTCGAGGTGGCGCTCGCGGAGCTGGGCCGCCTGACCGGTGAGCAGCGGTACACCGAGCAGGCGGCGCTGTTCGTCGACCGGCGCGGCCGGGGGCTGCTGGGGCACATCCCCCTGCTCGGGCCCACGTACTTCCAGGACGACGTCCCCGTGCGGGACGCGGACGCCTGGCGCGGGCACGCCGTCCGCGCGCTGTACCTGTCCGCCGGTGCCGTGGACGTCGCCGTCGACACCGGCGACGAGGAGCTGCTCGCGGCGGTGGTGCGGCAGTGGGACCGCTCGGTGGAGCGGCGCACCTACCTGACCGGCGGCATGGGCTCGCGCCACCAGGACGAGGGCTTCGGGGAGGACTGGGAGCTGCCGCCGGACCGGGCCTACTGCGAGACGTGCGCCGGCATCGCCTCGGTGATGGTCTCGTGGAGGCTCTTCCTCGCCACGGGCGACGCGCGGTACGCCGACCTCGTCGAGCGGACGCTCTACAACGTCGTCGCCGTCTCGCCGGGGCCGGACGGGTGCAGCTTCTTCTACGCCAACCCGCTGCAGCAGCGGACCGCCGGCGAGGACGTGCGCCTCGACGAGGTCAACCGCCGGGCCGAGGGCGGCGTCCGTGCGCCCTGGTTCGAGGTCTCCTGCTGCCCCACCAACGTGGCGCGGACCCTCGCCTCCTGGCAGGCCTACGCCGTCGCCGTCGAGGGGGACGCGGTCTCGCTGCTGCAGCACGCCTCGGCCGACGTGCGGGTGGCCCTGGACGCGGGCGGCGAGCTCGCGCTGCGGGTGCGCACGCGCTACCCCGAGGACGGGGAGGTCGAGGTCACGGTCGTCGAGGCGCCCGACCGGCCCGTGGCGCTGCGGCTGCGGGTGCCCGGGTGGGCCAGGGGAGCCGTCCTGCACGACGACTCGGGGGAGACGCCGGCCGAGCCCGGCCTCGTCGAGGTGCGGCGCGTGCTGCGGGCGGGAGAGCAGCTGCGGCTCTGCCTGCCCGTCGAGGCGCGGTGGACACGGCCGGACCCGCGGGTGGACGCGGTGCGGGGGTGCGTGGCCGTCGAGCTCGGGCCGGTCGTGCTGTGCGCGGAGTCGGTGGACCTGCCGCCGGAGCTCGACGTGGGCGACCTCGAGGTCCTGGCCAGCGGTCCGCTGCGGCGGGACGGTGACGGGGCGGTCGTGCGGGGACGACGCGCCGGAGCGGCGCCGACGGGCCTCGGCGGGCCCGGGGCGCAGCCCTACGCCGCGGACGACGGCACGGGCGCGGCCGGCGAGGAGGTCGACGTCCCGCTCGTGCCCTACCACCGGTGGGCCGAGCGAGGCGCGACGACGATGCGCATCTGGCTGCCGGNNNNCGCAGGGCTGACGACGGCGCAGGGCTGACGACGGCGCAGGGACGCCAGGTCAGCTCCCGGGTCGCTCGACCGTCACCGTGCAGCCGACCTCGAAGACCTCGCCCGGGGCGACGACCTGGCCGTAGGGCTTGTCGCGCAGCTCGCCCTGCCAGCCCTCGGGGGAGGCCAGGCCGGCCCACGGCTCCAGGCACAGGAAGTCCGCCCCCGTGGGCCTGGACCACACGCCGAGCTGCGGGAAGCCGTCGAGGTGCAGGCGCAGCGTGGGTGCGCCGGGGCCGGTGAAGGTGACGGCGGTGCTGCGCAGGTCGTCGAAGACGACGGCGTCGTCCGAGAAGAGACCGTCCGAGAGCGGCAGGAGGTCGCCGAGGACGGGCGTCGGCACCGGCTCGGTGAGCGGGCCACCGCGCACCCGGCGGACGTCGGCGGGCTCGGGCTCCTCGAAGAGGACCACGTGCTTGCCCTTCGGGACGCCGGGGGCCAGCGGCCAGCGGAAGGCCGGGTGCCAGCCGAGCGAGAAGGGCATCGGCGTCTCGCCGGTCGTCTCGACGGCCCAGCGCGCCGTCAGCGAGCGCCCCTGGACCTCGAACGTCGTCGTGAGGGCGAAGCCGAAGGGGTAGTGCTCGCGGGTGGTGCCGTCGTCGGCCAGCCGCAGGACGACGCGCGACGGCGAGGCCTCGAGAACCTCGTGCGGGAGGTCACGGGCGAAGCCGTGCTGGCCCATCGGGTAGCGGCGGCCGTCGACGATGACCTCGTCGTCCGCGACCTTGCCGACGACCGGGAACAGCACCGGGGCACGCCGTCGCCACTGCGGGCCGGCCTGCCAGAGCAGCTCGAGGCCCTCGCTGCCGTCGTCGTGGAGCAGCCGGAGGGACTGCAGCTCGGCGCCCTGCCGCGCGACGACGACGGAGAGTCCCTGGCTCGCGATGGTCACCTCGTCCATGCCGCCATCCTGGCGCGCGCGTCCCCTCCCCGCCCTCGCGCGGGCCGCGTCGGACCCCCGCCAGGTCGCCCCCTTCCCGGCACTTCGTCGTCGAAGTGCCACGGCGTGGGCCCCTCCTCCGGCAAGTAGCCGTCGAAGTGCTGCGGAGGGACCCCTTCTCCGGCACTTCGTCGTCGAAGTGCCGGTACGGGTGGAGAAGCTCCGGGTGGTCACCGGGACGTCACCGGGCGTCTGCCGGGCCTTCCTAGTCTCGCGACGTGGGTGACGGCGGACGGGTGGGCGGGCAGCGGCAGCTGGCGCGACGGCTGGGCACGGGCGACGCGGTCGTCGTCGGGCTGTCCTCGATGCTCGGGGCCGGGGTCTTCGCCGTCCTGGCGCCGGCGGCCGCGGCGGCCGGCGCGGGACTGCTGGTCGGGCTGGTCGTCGCCGGCGTCGTCGCGGCGTGCAACGCGACGTCGTCGGCGCAGCTGGCGGTCCAGCACCCCTCCTCGGGCGGGACCTACCTCTTCGGCCGGCGCCAGCTCGGCCCGTGGTGGGGGTACGTCGCGGGGTGGGGCTTCGTCGTCGGCAAGACCGCCAGCTGCGCGGCGATGGCGCTCACCGCCGCGGCGTACGCCGTGCCCGACCCGTGGCAGCGGCCGGTGGCGGCGCTCGCCGTCGTGGCGCTCGCGGCCGTGGGCTACCGCGGGGTGACCCGGACGGCGCGCGCGGCACGGGTGCTGCTCGTCGTCGTCCTGCTGGCGCTCGTGGTGGTGGTCGTGTCGGCGCTGCAGGTCGACGACCCCGCGGCCGTCCCCGGGACCGAGCTGCTTGCGGTCGGCGACGACGGCTGGCGCGGCGTGCTCCAGGCCGCCGGGCTGCTCTTCTTCGCCTTCGCCGGGTACGCGCGGGTGACGACGCTGGCCGAGGAGGTGCGCTCGCCGCGCCGGACCATCCCGCGGGCCGTGCTGACGTCCCTCGCCCTCGTCCTGGTGCTCTACCTCGTCGTGGCGGTGACGGCGCTGGCAGCCGTCGGTCCCGCGGCGCTGGCCGCCTCCGACGCCCCGCTCGAGACCGTCGTGGCGGCGGGGCCGTGGCCCGGGCTCGGCGCCGTCGTCCGCGTCGGTGCCGTGGCCGCCTGCTGCGCGGCCCTGCTGGCGCTGCTGGCCGGGGTGAGCCGCACGATGCTCGCCATGGCGCGGGAGGGCGACCTGCCCCGCGTCCTCGCGGCCGTCCACCCGCGCCACGAGGTCCCGCACCACGCGGAGGTGGCCGTCGCCGTCGTCGTCGTGGTCGCGGTGCTCGTCGGGGACCTGCGCGAGGTCATCGGCTTCTCCTCCTTCGGGGTGCTCACCTACTACCTCGTGGCCAACCTCTCGGCGCTGACGCAGACGGCGGAGCACCGGCTCGCCCCGCGGGCGGTCGCCGTCGTCGGCGTCCTCGGCTGCGCGGTGCTGGCGCTCTCGCTTCCCCCGGCGTCGGTCGTCACCGGCGCCACCGTCCTCGCCGCCGGCGTGGTGCTCCGCCTCCTCCTCCGCCGCCCCGTCGCCCGTCCCTGACCCCTCACCCCGCCGCGGCACCTCGACGTCGCGGGGCCGCGAGCAGGGGCGGGCGGTCCGGTCCGGGCGGCGCGCCGGTCAGTTCTTCTGGCCGGGGTGGATCAGCGACTGCGGGTTCTTCACCTCAGTGATGTCACCGCTCTTGATGCCGCCCACGAACTTTCGGACCTCGTCCTTGACCACGGGCATGAGCAGGTACAGCCCGAAGATGTTGACGAGGGCGCAGGCGAAGAGCATCGAGTCCGCGAAGTCGAGGACCGACCCCAGCGTGATCAGGGTGCCAACCACCGTGAAGAACAGGTAGAAGAGCTTGAAGACCGTCTCCGAGATCTTGCTCCGACCGAAGAGCGTCGTCCATGCCTTCAAGCTGTAGTAGCTCCAGGTCACCAACGTCGAGAAGGCGAAGAGAGCCACGGCGACGACGAGGAGGTACGGGAACCACGGCGCGACGACGGCGAACGCGTCCGAGGTGATGATGACGCCGGCCTCGTTCGAGGGTGGCGCTCCGCCCGCCGCGACGGACTCGCGCGCGGCGACGTACGACGCGGGGTTGGCGATGATGATGGTCAGGGCGGTCATCGTGCAGATGAGCACGGTGTCGACGAAGGGCTCGAGCATGGCGACGAAGCCCTCGGTGACCGGGTGGTCGGTCTTGACCGCCGCGTGCGCCGTGGGTGCGGAGCCGACTCCGGCCTCATTCGAGAAGGCGGCGCGCCGGAAGCCGACGATCAGCGCCCCGAGGACGCCGCCGGCGACGCCCTCGGGGGAGAAGGCGCCGGCGAAGATGGCACCGATGGCGGCGGGGACCTGCCCGACGTTGAGGGCGATGACGGTCAGGCAGGCGATGACGTAGAAGATGGCCATCGCGGGGACGAGCCTCCCGGTGACGGCACCGATGGACTTGATGCCGCCGATGATCACCGCTCCCACGAGTGCGGCGAGGGCGAGGCCGAAGAGGAGCGTGGCGAGCGAGCTGCCGAAGAGGCCGTCCTCGCCGCCGGTGACGTTGCGGACCTGCGCGAAAGTCTGGTTGGCCTGGAACATGTTGCCGCCGGCCATGCCGAAGAGCAAGATCGCGACGGCGAAGAAGCCGACGAGGAACTTCGAGAGCAGCTGCGCCGGGACGCTGTCGCCGAACTTCGCGAAAGCCACTCGCAAGTAACGGAAGGGGCCGCCGGTGACCGAGCCGTCCTCGTGGATCTCTCGGTACTTCACGCCGAGCGTGCACTCGACGAACTTGGTGCACATGGAGATGAGGCCCGCGAGGATCATCCAGAAGGTCGCGCCGGGGCCGCCCTGGGAGACGGCGACGGCGACGCCCGCGATGTTGCCGAGGCCCACCGTCCCCGAGACCGCGGAGGTGAGGGCCTGGAAGTGGGTGACCTCACCTGGCTCGTCGCCGCGGG
Organism: Pseudokineococcus sp. 1T1Z-3; assembly: GCF_037482365.1. Classification (NCBI taxonomy): domain Bacteria; kingdom Bacillati; phylum Actinomycetota; class Actinomycetes; order Kineosporiales; family Kineosporiaceae; genus Pseudokineococcus; species Pseudokineococcus sp. 1T1Z-3. The sequence continues at coordinate 349,253 of NZ_JBBHZF010000001.1, read as the reverse complement.
TGTACTTGCCGCGGATGATCTTGATGGCGAGGGGGATGTACCGCAGCTGCGGCAGCCCGAAGTAGACCGAGAAGACGAGCCCGCCTGCGATGAGCCAGACGACGATGAGGGGAAGGGTGAGGTCGTCTCCGAGCGGCAGCGAGTAGAAGATGACGTTGCCCACCGCTGCGCTGAAGGGGCCGAAGCGGTCGTCGACCCACTCCTCGATACCGGTCATGGGCTGTCCTCTCGGTGGCATCGGGGCGTGGTGCGAGCGGCGGGGCGGCACAGGCGCGGGCCGGTCCAACCGGCCTGGCGGTGACCTCCCCGTGGACGGGACGTGGCCGTCGGCACAGAGCAGGGTGAGGCCAGGGTGACGAAGGCGCAAGGACCCCGACGTGATCGCGGGCGCACGTGTCGGCCGGACGCCCTCCGCGGCCGGCGGCTCGGCGTCTGGGCGAAGCGGCGGTGACCCCGTGGCGCGGACGCGTCGTCGCGCGAGCCTGTCGCCGAGGTCGTCGAGCGCGGGGCGTAAGACCTCGGCGGCGGCCGGACATGGGGGGCTGACGGTGCATCCGCACCGCGGGCCTCCGCAGCCCACCGACCCGACGTCACCCGACGAAGAGGAGCGCAGACCCCATGACCTCCACCGTGAGCACCCCCACCGTGAGCACCTCCACCGGCCGCCGTCGCACCTCCCGCCTGGCCGCAGGCGCTGGTGCCCTCGCCCTGGCCGGCGTGCTGGCCGCCTGCGGCTCCGGCGGCGACGCCGGCACGGACGCCGGGAGCTCGGCCGACCCGGCCACGGCCGGCCCCGCCGTGACGCTTACCCTGCCCGCCACGGACGGCCCCGCCGTGGCGTGCGCCGCCGAGGTCACCCCCGAGGCCGTCGCGGACAACGACCTCGCCGTCGAGGCCACGGCCGTCGACGTCGCGGACGGTGTCGTCCGCCTGGACGTCGTCGAGGACTTCGCCGGCGGCGCCGGCGAGCAGGTCGACGTGCCGCAGCCGGAGGCCGACCTGCCCGCCGAGCTCTCCCCGGGCGTCTTCGAGGTCGGCGAGACCTACCTCGTGACGGCGGACGCGGGCACCGTCCAGGCCTGCGGCCAGAGCGGCCCCGTGACCCCGGAGCTGCGCGCCGTCTACGAGGACGCCTTCTCCGCCCGGTGACCGCGGTCATGTCCTCGCTCTCGCCCGCCCGCGACGGGGCCAGCGAACTCCAGGGTGCGCGACCTCGTCGCGCGTGGGCGGGAGACTGCCGCCCGTGGACGAGGACGTGACGCCAGAGCAGCTCGGCGGTGAGGACCGCCGAGCTGCTCTGGAGCGTGTCGTGGCCGAGGTGGTCGAGCCGGTGCGCCGCTACCTGGCCCGGCGCACCGACCAGGCGACCGCCGAGGACGTGCTCTCCGAGACGCTGCTCGTCCTGTGGCGCAGGCTCGAGGACGTGCCGCCGCACGAGCCGGTGCCGTGGGCCGTCGGCGTCGCCCGGCTGCAGCTGGCCAACGCCACCCGCAGCGCCCGGCGCCAGGAGCGGGTGGCGGCCAAGGAGACCGTGCACGCCGTCGCCGGGCCGCCCGTGCGGGACCCGGCCGAGACCACCACCGACAAGGTCCTGCTCGAGCACGCGCTCGCGCAGCTGCGCCCGGGGGACGCCGAGCTCCTGCGCCTCTGGGCGTGGGAAGACATGGACGCCAAGGCCATCGCGACGGCGCAGGGGGCGAGCCCGGGCACCGTGGCGGTGCGCCTGACCCGCGCCCGCGCGCGGCTGAGGCAGCAGCTGGAGGCGCTCGGCGCCGGCTCGGACGCACGAGGGGAGGGGGCGCGATGAGCCCGGACGAGCGGCCCGAGGAGGAGGACCGCGAGCTGCGCGAGCACCTGCGCGGCCTCGACCCCGCCGCCGACCTGCCGCCGCTGGCGCGCGAGGACGTCGCAGCGCTGCTGGCCCGCATCACCGTCACCGACCCCGCGGTGCGCGACGGCGAGCACGACGTCGCGCCCGGCGACGCGGACGTCGCGCCCGGCGACGCCGACGTCGTGGCGGCCGACGAGCTGGCCGACCGGCGCACGTGGCGGGAGACGAGGTCGAGCGGGTCGACCCGCCGTCGGCGCGCGCTCGGCGCCGTCGTCGGGCTGGCGGCCGCCACGGCCGTCGTCGTCGCCGGCGTGAGCCTCGGCCGGGGCACCGGGGCGAGCACCGTGCCGCTCGCCGCGGGAGGGGTGCAGCCCGGCGCTCCCGCGTCGTTGTGCGCCGAGGTGGACGTGCAGGCGCTGGAGGCGACGACCTCGGCCGTCGCCGCCGAGACCCTCGCCGTCGAGGACGGCCAGGTGCGGCTGGAGGTCACCGAGGTCTTCCGCGGCGACCTGCAGGTGGGGGACACCCTCACCGTCCCCCAGGGCGACCCGATGACCGCCGTCGTCGACGGCGCGTCCCTCACCTACGACGTCGGCACCACCTACCTGCTCAGCACGGTGCCGACCGCAGGATCGAGCGCAGACCAGGCGGCCGGCGCTGCGGACGCCGAGGAGCAGCCCGACCTGGCCGTCGCCAACTGCGGCCGCTCGGGGCCGGACGGCGGGGAGCTGCGCGACCTCTACGAGCAGGCCTTCGGCGGCTGAGGCGCCCGAGCGGCCGACGCCGCCCGCACCGCGAGGTGCGGAGCCTGGCGGGCACGGCGAGGAGCGCAGGTCGTGCCCTCCACCGACCGGTGGAGGCGCAGACCGTCCGGTCGGTGCTGGTGCCGGCCACCTCGCGCGCCGAGACTTCTCGGCATGGAGCACCTCGCCGTGCGCGTCCGCGGCCTGCACAAGCACTACGGGAGCCACCGAGCCGTCGACGGCGTCGACCTCGACGTCCACGCAGGAGAGGTCTTCGCGCTGCTCGGGCCCAACGGCGCGGGCAAGACGACGACCGTCGAGGTGCTCGAGGGCTACCGCGACCGCACCGCCGGCGAGGTCCGCGTCCTCGGCCAGGACCCGGGCCGGCCGACGCGGGCGTGGCGGGCGCGCCTCGGCATCGTCTCCCAGGGCAGCGGTGACCTCGCCGAGCTGACCGTGCTGGAGACCGTGCGCCACTTCTCCGGCTTCTACCCGAGGGGCCGGCGCGCCGAGGAGGTCGCCGAGCAGGTCGGGCTCGGCGACGAGCTGCGCACGCGTGCCCGCGACCTCTCCGGCGGCCGGCGGCGGCGCCTCGACGTCGCCCTCGGCATCGTCGGCGACCCCGAGCTGCTCTTCCTCGACGAGCCGACCACCGGTTTCGACCCCGAGGCCCGGCGCTCGTTCTGGGGCCTCGTGCAGCGCCTCGCGGCCGACGGGACGACGATCGTGCTCACGACCCACTACCTCGACGAGGTCGAGGTGCTGGCCGACCGCCTCGCGGTGCTCACCGGCGGGCGCGTCGTCGCGACCGGGACGCCGGCCGCCCTCGCCGGACGTGACCGCGCCCCCGCGACCGTCCGGTGGACCGCAGCCGACGGCAGCCCGCGCACCGAGACGACGCACGAGCCCACCGCCCTCGTCGCCCGCCTCGCCGGCGAGACTCCTGGCCGGGACGGGCGCGGCCGGGAGGGGGTCGGGCCGTCGCCCGGCGAGGTCCCCGGCCTGACGGTCACCCGTCCCACGCTCGAGGACACCTACCTGGCCCTGCTGGAGGCCTCGTGACCACCACGCCCGCGACCGTCCGTACGGACCGGCGCGCCACCACGGTGACCCGGCGACCGCCCTCGACGTGGCGGACCTCGCTGTCGCGCACCGGGCTCGAGCTGCGGGAGATGCTGCGGTCGCGCGACGACGTCGTCTTCACCCTCGCCCTGCCGGTGCTGCTCCTCGTCATCTTCGGCTCCGTCTTCACCGACGACATCGCCCCCGGCGTGACCTTCACGCAGTACTTCACGGCGGGCATGGCCGCCTCGGGTGTGCTGCTCACGAGCTTCCAGTCCCTCGCCATCGCCATCGCGGTCGAGCGCGACACCGGCGCGCTGCGACGCCTGGAGGGGACGCCGATGCCCCGCGCCGCCTTCTTCCTCGGCAAGGTCGGGCTCGTGCTGGTGACGGGGACGGCGCAGCTCGCCGTGCTGCTGGCCGTCGCCTGGCTCGTCTTCGACGTCCCGATGCCGACCGGCGTGAGCGGGTGGGCGACGCTGGTGTGGGTCGCCGTGCTCGGCTCGGCGGCCGGCACGCTCCTCGGCATCGCCTACTCCTCGGTGCCGTCGTCGGCGCGCTCCGCCACCGCCGTCGTCGCGCCCGTCGTCCTCGTCCTGCAGTTCGTCTCCGGGGTCTTCTTCGTCTTCACCGAGCTGCCCGGCTGGATGCAGGCGGTGGCGTCGGCCTTCCCGCTGCGCTGGATGACGCAGGGCTTCCGCGCGGCCCTGCTGCCGGAGACGATGGAGGCGGCGGAGGCGGGCGGCTCGTGGGACCTCGGCCTCGTCGCGCTCGTGCTCGCGGGGTGGGTGGTCGTCGGGCTCGTGCTGTGCCTCACCACCTTTCGCTGGCGCCGGCGCGGGGACCGGTGACGTGGCCAGCACTGCCCGGCTGAGCCCGCAGCGGCACGCGGCGGCCGCCGAGACGCACGCCCGGCCGGGCTTCACCGACCGCGCCGCCATCGGCTGGCACCTCACCTGGCTCGGCGTCCTCGCCGTCGTAGGACTGGTCCTCGCCCTCACCGCCCTCGACGACACCGGCGGACCTGCCGCCCTGGCGGCCGTCGTCGCGATGGGGGCGGCCTACCTGCTCCTCGGGTGGCGCCTCGTCGGAGGCCGGTACCGGGACGGGCTCGCCGTCGGCTACCTCGCCGGCGTCGTCGTCGGGCTGCTGCTGGTCCAGCGCGCCGGCGGCCTGCAGCTCGTCACCCCTCTGCTGTTCGCGCTCTTCCCGCAGCTGTGGACGCTGCTCACCCGCCCGCTCGCGGCGCTCGCCACCGCGGTGGTGCCCCTCGCGCTCGGCGCCGCGCGGGCCACCGAGGCAGGCTGGGCCGGTCCGGCGCTCGTCGACGTCGCCGTGGAGTCGGTGGCCCAGCTCGCCGTCGCGCTGCTGCTCGGGCTGTGGATCACCGGCATGACGGCCGAGAGCGCGAGCCGTGCCGAGATGGTCCAGCAGCTGCAGGCGGCGCGCGCGGACCTCGCCGCCGCCGAGCGGGCCCGCGGCGTCCTCGCCGAGCGCGAGCGCGTGGCCCGGGAGATCCACGACACGCTCGCCCAGGGCTTCCTCAGCACCGTCACGCTCGCCCAGGCGGCCCGTGCCGCGCTGCGGCGCGACGACGTCGCCCTGGTCGAGGAGCGCCTGGCCCTCCTGGAGACGACGGCGCGGGACAACCTCGCCGAGGCCCGCGCGATCGTCGAGGCGCGACGGCCGGCGGACCTCGCGGACGCCCCCGGCGCACCGCCGGACGACACCGGCGGCGCCCGCCTGCCCGGAGCGCTGCGCCGGCTCGCGGCCCGGACCGAGGACGAGACCGGCGTCCCGGTCGACGTCGTCGCCGCCCACCTGCCCCCGCTGCCGCCGCCGGTCGAGGTGGTGCTGCTGCGGGCCGCGCAGGAGGGGCTGAGCAACGTCCGCCAGCACGCCGCGGCCCGTCACGTCGTCCTGCAGGTCGAGGCCAGGTCGGTCGACGGGGCCGCCGACGAGGTCGTGCTGTGGGTGGTCGACGACGGCCGCGGGCCGGGCGGGTCTCGCGCCGGCAGCGGCGCCGGCGGCGGGTACGGCCTGCACGCCATGGCCTCCCGGCTGCGAGAGGTCGGCGGCAGCGTGACCCTCGCCCCGCGGGAGACCGGCGGCAGCGTGCTCGAGGTCCGGGCCCCGCTGGCCCGAGAGGGGGCGACGTGAGCGACGGGGCAGCACCCGGGACCGCCCTGCGGGTGGTCGTCGTCGACGACCACCCGGTCGTGCGCGCCGGGCTCGTCGCGCTCCTGGAGGGCGAGCCCGACCTGCAGGTCGTCGCGGTGGCCGCCGACGGCGGCGACGTCGTCGCCCTGGCGGCCGAGCACGAGCCCGACCTCGTGCTCATGGACCTGCGGATGCCCCGGGTGGACGGCGTCACCGCGACGGCGGCGCTGCGACGGGCGCTCCCGCGCGTCCAGGTGCTCGTGCTGACGACGTACGACACCGACGCCGACATCCTGCGTGCCGTCGAGGCCGGGGCGACGGGCTACCTGCTCAAGGACTCCCCGCACGCCGAGCTCGTCGACGCCGTCCGCCGGGCCGCCCGCGGGGAGACGGTGCTCGCGCCGCCGGTGGCGGCCCGGCTCGTCTCGCGGGTGCGGCAGCCGGCGCAGGAGCCGCTGACCCCGCGGGAGCGCGAGGTGCTCGCCCTCGTCGCGCGCGGGCTGAGCAACCGCCAGGTCGCCGCCGAGCTGGTCGTCGGCGAGGCGACGGTGAAGTCCCACCTGCTGCGGGTCTTCAGCAAGCTCGGCGTCGACGACCGCACCGCCGCCGTCATGACCGCCATCGAGCGCGGGGTGCTGCCGGCGCCTGGTGCCGGCCCGGCCGGCCGAGCGCGACCGTCCACGTCGCAGCGGGGCCGGTGACAGCTGTCCCGGGGCACTCAAGATGGGCGGTGAGGCGCCGATGCCGCTGGGGTGGAGAGGTGGACGCGCGTCACGATGACGTCGGAGCCCGTCGTGGTGTGCGTCGTCATGGCCGTCTTCTTCTTCGCGGGGAGCGCGGGCGGCCTCGCCCTCGCGCTGGACCTCCCGGCGAGCTCTCCCGGTCGGCTGGCGCTCCTGGTGCTGGTGCTCGTCGCGGTCGTCCTCGGTGGGGCCAGCGTCGTCCTGCGCAACCGCCTGCCGCGCGGGAGCACCCACGTCCTCACGGCCGGAGGGGCCGTGATGCTGGCGCTGGCCGTCGGTGCCATGCCCGACCCGAGCAGGGCTCTCGCGGTGACGCTGGCCTTCGTCTTCGTCGTCATCGACGCCTTCCTCTTCTTCCCCTGGCGGACCGCCTTCCTGCACCTCTCCGTCGGCGTGGTCGCCGCGACGTCGAGCCTGCTGGGGCGCGGCGACGTCACGGCGGGCGTGGTCGCCACGGTCGACATCGCGCTGCTGGCCGTCGCCGCCGTGGTCGGGCTGCTGGCCCGGCGCGCGTCCGACGCGGGCGTCGACAGCCTCACCGGCCTGCCCAACCGGCGCGGCTTCGACGTCCTCCTGGAGGCCCAGCTGCGCACGGCCCGCCGCGACGAGCGGGTGCTGTCCGTGGCCCTGCTCGACCTCGACGACTTCAAGGCCGTGAACGACGCCGGCGGCCACGCCGCAGGCGACGTCGTGCTCGGCACGACCGCCACCACGTGGCGGGCTGCGCTGCCGGCGGACGTCACCCTCGCCCGTTTCGGCGGGGACGAGTTCGCCGTGCTCGCGCCCGACCTGCGGGCCGTGGACCTGGCGGAGCTGCTGGCGCCCCTGGCGACGGACGCGCACCGATCAGCCTCGGCCGGTGTGGTCGAGACCGCGGTCGGCGACGACGGGGTCGCACCCGCACCACCCGCCGAGCTGGTCCGCCGCGCCGACGCCGCGCTGTACCGGGCCAAGCGCGAGGGCCGTGCGCGCGTCGTCGTGGCGAGCCGCGGCGTGGACGACGCGGCGTCGCACGAGGCCGCGCTCGCCGCCGACCTCGAGCGCGCGCTCGACGAGGGCGAGCTCTACCTGCACTACCAGCCGCTCTTCGCCGCCTCCGCCCTCGACGCAGGTCCGTTCGGCGCCGAGGCGCTGGCGCGCTGGGTCCACCCGGTGCGCGGGCCCGTCCCTCCGGACGAGTTCGTCGCCCTGGCCGAGCGGCACGGCCTGGTGGGCCGGCTCGGCGCCGTCGTCCTCGAGCTCGCCTGCCGGGAGATGAGCACCCTGCGCACCCGCCACCCCGACGTCATGGTCGGGGTCAACGTCTCGGGCTTGGAGCTGGTGGAGCCTGGGTACGTCGACCGGGTCCGCGATGTCCTCGCGCGGACCGGGTGGCCGGCCCACCTGCTCGTCCTGGAGGTCACCGAGTCCGTCGTCGACGCCGACGCCCCCGCGGCGCTCACGGCCCTGCGCGCCGTGCGCGACCTCGGGGTGCACGTCAGCATCGACGACTTCGGCACCGGGTACTCCGCGCTGAGCCGGCTGGACCGGCTCCCGGCCGGGAGCCTGAAGCTGGACCGCTCCTTCACCGCGACCGCGCACACGTCGCCCGAGCGGGCGCGGCTCATCCAGGCGGTCACCGCCATGAGCGCGGCCCTCGGGATGGGGGTCGTCGCGGAGGGCGTCGAGAGCGCCGAGCAGGCGCGGGTGCTCACCGACCTCGGCTGCAGCACCCTCCAGGGCTACCACCTGGGGCGCCCGCAGCCCTTCGACGTCTTCACGCGCTCCCTCGAGGGGCGCAGGCCGCGGACGGTCCCGCCGCCGCGGCGTCCCGTGGGCGTCGACGCGGCTGGGCGGGAGCGGGTCTGAGACGGTGGCGGCGTCCCCGCGCCGGCCGTCAGCGGTAGGCCGGCGCGAGCTCGAGCGGACGCTCGCCCCAGGCGCGGACGGCGACCTCCCGCACCTGCTCGCACCAGGACGCCAGCACCGGCCACCGGCCGTCCGCCGCGCGCGCGGCGACGCCGAGGCGGTGCGGCAGCAGCGCGCGACGGCGCGGCACGAGACCGTCCAGGCGTGGGTCGGACGGGCCGGGGTCGTCGCCGAGGGCGGCGGGCAGGAACCAGGACGCGGTGACGACCGTCCAGGCCACGACGGCGGCGTCGAGGTCGGCGTCCAGGTCCGCCGGCGAGCACGACGCCGGGACGGTCGGGGCGACGGCGTCGCGCCACGCGGCGAGCGCCGTCGCCGTCGCGTCGGGCGGCAGCCGCCAGCTGCACCAGCACGAGGGCCACGGCAGCAGCAGGTAGGCGGCCTCCCACGCGACGTGCCGGTGCTGGGCCCCCTCGAGGTCGAGCAGACGCACGCCGTCGGGCGCGCCGGGGCCGGGCGGCACGAGGACGGCGTTGTCCGGGCAGGTGTCGCCCGTGACCAGACCGCGCGGTGCCTCGCTGCGGCCCAGCTGGTCGCCGAGGCCCCGCAGCTCCTCGGCCACGGCGCCCGGGACGTCGACGCCGAGGGCCGGCAGCTGCTCGCCGAGGGCGGAGACCGCCGTCCGCAGGTCCTCGGCGGTGGTGTCGAGCGCGGGCGGGCCCAGCGGGGACGCCCGCTCGAGCGCCGCGGCGAAGGCGTCGGCGTCGTCGCGCGTGGCGGCCTGGAGCCGCCCGACGGCGCTCGCCCAGGCGGTCAGGGCGCTCGTCGCGGCGTCGGCGTCTCGCCCGAGCAGGTGGTCGGCGAGCGTCGGGTGCTCGCCGAGGTCCTGCAGCACGAGCACCGGCAGGTCCTCGCCGACGCCGAGGAGACCGACGACGCCGGTTGCGCCTCGGGAGGCGAGCAGCCGCAGGGCCGCCTCCTCGCGGGCGCCCGTCTCGCCGGCGTCGACGGACAGCTTGAGCACGACGGGGCGGGTACCGCCGGCGTCGGTCAGGTCGGCGCGGACGACGACGGTGCGCGGTGAGCTGCGCAGACGCTCGCGCAGCGCCACGTCCGCGTGCTCGCCGACGGCGGCGGCCGCTGCGGCGGTGAGCCGGTCGGCGTCCACGGGCAGGTCGAGGTCAGCGCTCACCGAGGCAGCCTCGTCGAGGGCAGGGGCCCGCGTCATGTGCCTTTCCCACCCGCCGAGGTGGTCGGCGTGCGTGCGAGGTCGTGCCGGTGCCGGTGGAAGACCTCGACGTGCCCGGCCTCTGGAACGCGCGCGACCTCGGGGGCGTGCGGTGCGAGGACGGCGTCGTCCAGCCCGGCAGGCTCGTGCGGTCCGAGGCCCCGTGGCGGGTCGACGACGACGGCTGGTCGCGCCTGGTCGCGCACGGCGTCCGGACGGTGGTGGACCTGCGGACGACCGAGGAGGCGGCCGGGCGCCCGAGCAACCCGGGGAGCGCCGACGTCGACCTCGTGCCCGCCCCGCTCGAGGACGGGCTGGCGGGCGACGAGGAGCTCGACGCCTGGACGAGGTCGGGCCTGCTCGGCACCCCGCTGTACTACGGCCGCTTCGTGCGCCGCTGGCCCGAGCGGTGCCTCGCGGCGGTGCGCGCCGTGGCCGACGCCCGACCGGGCGGGGTGCTCGTCCACTGCGCAGGTGGTGGGGACCGGTCCGGCATGGTCGTCGCGATGGTGCTGCAGGTCTGCGGAGCCCGGCGCGACGACGTCGTCGCGGACTACGCCGCCACCGAGCGGCGTACCGCCGCCACGGGTGGCGGCGAGCTCCCGGCCGAGGCGACGGCGGTGCGTCGACTGCTTGCCGACCACGGCTTCGACGGTGCCTCGTCGGCGATGACCCGCGTGCTCGACACCGAGGACCTGCTCGGCCCGCTGCGTCGCGCCGGCCTGCGTCCCGAGGAGGAGACCGCCCTGCGGGCACGCCTGCTCGCGCCGTCCGCCGGCTGACGTCGTCGTCGGGCGAGCCGGGAAGTCGCTCGACGGACCGCCGCCCCCGCGCCTACCGTGACGGCGTGCTGAGCTGAGACCGCGACCGTCCCGCGCCCGAGGGCCCCACCACTTCCGTGGTGGTCGGAGGCCCCGGCGGGAGTCCGTCTCCGCCCCCGAGGGTCTCGATGACCGCTGCACCCGCCCGGCCTGGCGCCGGCCGCCCCGCTGACCACCTCGCCGTCGACCGCGTCGACCGGCGCTTCCCCGACCGCCTCGTCCTGCGCGACGTCTCGCTCGCCGTCCCCGCCGGCGCCCGCGTCGCCCTCGTCGGGGAGAACGGGGCCGGCAAGAGCACGCTGCTGCGGGTCGTCGCCGGGCTCGACGAGCCGGACGCCGGGACGGTCCGCCGCCCGGACCGCCTGCGCCTCGTGCAGCAGGTGCTGCCCTTCGCCGACGACGCGACCCTGGCGGAGGTGCTCGACGACGCCGTCGAGGACGCGCGCGGCGTCGAGCGCGAGCTGGCCGACGTCGCCGAGGCGCTCACGCGGGGCGGCGCCGACCCCGAGCGGACGGCGCGGCGCTACGACGAGGCCCTCGCCGCAGCCACTCTCGCGGACGTGTGGTCGCTCGACGCGCGCGTCGAGCGGGTCCTCGCCGGCCTCGGCCTCGCCGGCGTCTCGCGCTCGCGACGGGTCGGCGACGTCTCCGGTGGGCAGCGGACGCGCCTGTCCTTGGCCGCGGCGCTCGTGGCCCGGCCGACGGCGCTGCTGCTCGACGAGCCGACCAACCACCTCGACGACGAGGGGCTGACCTTCCTCGCCGCCGAGCTCGGCACCTGGGCCGGCCCGGTGCTCTTCGCCAGCCACGACCGCCGCTTCCTCGACGACGTCGCCACCCGGGTCGTCGACCTCGACCCCGTCGTCGGCCCGCACCGGGGCAGCGACGACGTCGTGGGGGTGCAGGGCACCAGCTACCGCGGTGGGTACTCGGCCGTCCTGCGCTCCAAGGCCGACGGGCGGCGGCGCTGGGAGGAGCAGCACGCCCGCGAGCAGGAGCGTCTGGCCGAGCTGCGCCACGAGGTCGCCGTCGGCGCCCGCGACGTCATGCACACCAGCGCCCCGAAGACCGAGGCGCGGGCGGCCAAGAAGTTCTACGCCGACCGCGCCGCGACGGTCGTGGCGCGCCGGGTGCGTTCGGCGCGCTCGCGGCTGGAGGAGCTCGAGCGCACCCAGGTCGCCGTGCCGCCGCCGGTGCTGGGCTTCCGCGGCCTCGGACCACCGCGCCGGCGCCGGGAGCAGACGCTCGTCACGCTCGAGGACGTCGCCGTCGCCGGTCGGCTCCGGCCGACCAGCGTGCACGTCGGCCCGCGGGCGCGGCTGCTGCTCGACGGCCCGAACGGCTGCGGCAAGTCGACGCTCGTCGAGGTGCTGGCCGGGCGGCTGCCCCCGGACGACGGCGACCGCCGCGCACCTGCGGGGCTGCGCGTCGGCGTCCTCGCGCAGGACGTGCGGTGGGAGGCGCCGGCTCTCACCGCGGCCGAGACCTACCGACGGGCCGTCGGCGCCGGCGCCCGTCCGCTCGCCGACTCAGGGCTGCTGCCCGCGCGGGACGTCGGGCGGCCCGTCTCGGCCTTGTCGGTCGGTCAGCAGCGCCGGCTGGCCCTGGCCGTCCTCGTGGCCGACCCGCCCGAGCTGCTGGTCCTCGACGAGCCGACCAACCACCTCTCCCTGACGCTCGCCGAGGAGCTGGAGGCCGCGCTCGCCGACTACCCGGGCGCCGTCGTCCTCGCCAGCCACGACCGATGGCTGCGCGAGCGGTGGGAGGGGGAGCGGGTCGCGCTCGGTCCGCCGGCAGGAGGATCGCGCGAGGTCTCGCCTTCTGGTCAGCCGCTCGAAGATGTCGGATGACGTGCGCGTCGCACCTGGACCACCATGCGGACATGCCGCCCGTCTCGAACCTGGTCGCCTTCACCCTCGCCGCGGTCGTGCTCGTCGCCGTGCCTGGCCCGAGCGTCCTCTTCGTCGTCGGGCGCTCGCTGGCTGCCGGGCGGCGCGTCGGGCTGGTCAGCGTCGTCGGCAACGCCCTGGGGATGGTGCCGCAGGTGCTCGCGGTCGCCGTCGGCGTCGGCGCACTGGTGGCTCAGTCCGTTGTCGCCTTCACCGTCCTCAAGACGGTCGGGGCGCTGTACCTCGTCTACCTCGGTGTGCAGGCCATCCGGCACCGGCACGTGGTGAGCGGTGCCTCGCAACCGGACGCGCTCGGACTGAGTCGGGCCGTCCCTACCCTCAAGGTGCTCCGCGAGGGCTTCCTGGTGGGACTCAGCAACCCCAAGTCTGTCGTCTTCTTCGTGGCGGTCCTGCCGCAGTTCACCTCCGCCACGGCGGGATCCGTGTGGAGCCAGGTGGTGGTGCTCGGCGGCGTCTTCCTCGTCGTGGCCCTGGTCCTGGACAGCTTCTGGGCGCTGGCCGCCGGCACCGCGCGCGTCTGGCTGACGAAGGACCCGAGGCGTCTGCCACGCCTCGGTGCCACGGGCGGGGTCATGATGATCGGGCTCGGCGGGATGGTCGCGGTCGCCGATCGGCCGTCCTGACGGGCCTGCTCCCACCGGCGCCTCGCGGCGAGACCGAGAGGAGCCGGCCCCCTAACCTCTGGTGGACCGGCTCTCGTCGCTGAGCACCGCGAGTGACGCCTCGGCCGGACGAGCCGTCCATCCCCATGACGACGACGCCCTCTTCGCGCAGGTGCCGGGCGGCCCGCTCCACGACCTCGGTGTTCGCCTCGTAGGCCTCGGCGCGATCCTCGCGGTGGGCGTCCAGGAAGGCGCCACGCAGGCCGCTCAGGCATGGAAGGCGACCTGCCCCTCGCAGGTGGCGTAATCCACTCCGGACCCGGGCTGGCCGTTCTTGCTGGTGGCCGTCGCCAGCCCGAAGACGTCGCCCCCGGCCACCGGCGGTGCGCACCCGGCGACCTGCTGCGCGGCGAAGACAAATGTGCCTTCGCCCCAGATGTCCTCGGGCAGCGTGGCTACCGGGAAGGGGAGTCGTAGCGGGGGCCCTGGCCCGCGTCGGTCCAAGGGCCGTACGTCTCGAAGCTGTTGGCGTGCACGACCGTGACGCCGATCCGCTCGGCGACGCCGACCCGGGTCGACCGTGGCCAGGCACGCCGCCGCCTCGTGCTGCTGGGCGTTGCGGACGACGGCCATCTTCTGGTCGCACAGGGTCAGGGCGTCCCATGGCTCGACGACCGTGCCGGTCCGCCTCGTCGAAGCGGACCCGCTCGACGTCGGCCTCCGAGGCGACGCCGTCGACGCCCGGCAGCGTGCGGACTCGCCGGCGCTGCCCGGACGCCCGCGGCGGTCCTCGAGGTTCACCAGGGTGGCGCCGAGTCCGACGAAGTGTCGCTCTCAGCGTCCAGGAGCGGGTCTTTCGTCGGACTCGGCGCGACCGCCCTACCGCCAGTCCCGGGTTCCGGGGCTTCACCAACCCTGCGGTGCCCGCCGAGGCTCGGGCAGCGCCGCCACGGCCCGGTCACCGGACCGGGCCGTGGCGGCGGGCCGGTCAGCCGGTCGTCGTCTCGGTGTCCGTGGGCGGCTGGCCGCCGGGGCCACCGCTGGGCGCGGTGCCGTCGCCGCCCGGCATGCCGCCGCCGGCACCGGGGCCTGAGGTGGCGGCCTCCTGGGTGACGCTGCCGGCGTAGTCGTTGCCCGGGTCGCGGTAGATGGTGTGGACGTGGCCCCACCCGGACGTGGTGACGCCCTCGACGTCGGCCCCGGCGGAGCCGCCCTGGGCCTGGAAGGAGATGTACACGTCCGGCCCGGAGATCGAGAAGTTGATGCCGTTGCCCGTGGACATGTCGTAGGTCGTCTCGCCCGACCAGGCCACGACCGTGTCGTCCAGGGTGGCCTCGATCTCGGCGAGGGCGGCCTCTGTGGTCTCCTCGTCGGCCATGCCGGCCCAGTTGGCGATGAGCGCCAGCAGCAGCTCGCGCTGCTCGTCGGTGAGGTCGGCGCCGGTGAGCCCGCTGCCGGAGGCGAAGTCGCAGGTGTCCCCGGGGGCGCACGAGGTCACCTCGCCGGAGGTGAGGGTGGCCTGCTGCTCGGCGGTGAGGGAGTCGAAGAAGGCGAACGCGTCGGTGTAGATGCCGTCGAAGGGCTGCACCTCCTCGCCGTCGGCGTCCGTGTACACCGCCGGCTGCACCCCGAGGTGGGTGGGCGCGAAGGTGATGGTGCCGGCGGCGCCGTCGAGGGTGGCGTTGATGCCGAGGTGGTGCCCGCCGAACTGGACCGTGAAGGCGGAGCTGTCGCTGGGGTCGCCGAAGAAGGCGATGTAGTACTGCCCGAGGCTGTCCTCGGTGGTGCTCGACTCCTCCAGCAGGTACTGGTCGCCGCCGATGATGCCCGCGACGGTCGCGTAGGCCTCCTCGCTGAGCAGCGACTCCATCACCGCCAGGGCGGCGGCCTGCTGCTCCTCGGTCAGGTCGGTGAGGTTGAGGCCGGCGCGCTCGACGAAGGTCACGGGGAAGTTGGACCAAGACGTGCTCTTCGTCTCGTCGTCGTAGGCGTACAGCACCGCCTCACGCTGCTCGTCGGTCAGGGTGTCGAGGAAGGCCTGCGCGGCCTCGGCGGTCTCGCTGATGGTCTGGGCGGTCGTCGTCGCGTCGGCGGTGCCGGTGGCGGTGGTGTCGATCGCCGTGGTGGAGGTGGAGCTCGAGGTCTCGGTGGTCGTCTGGGAGGTGGTGGTCTCGCTCGTCGCGGACGTGGAGGAGTCCGTCGTGGTGGCGGCGCACCCACCGAGGACGAGACCTCCCACGAGGGCGAGGGAGACGACGGTCGCCGCGCTGCGGCGGGTGGCGGAGGTCAGGGGGGCCAGCAGGGCCCGGGTGCTCTTCGTCATGCCCACAAAGGTCGGCCCGGCCCCTGTGCGGACCCTGTGGGGGTCGTGTGGGCCGACTACGGGAGCGGAGAGGGGCGACGAGCCTCCGCGCAGCGACGTCGCGGGGCATGGTGGGGCGGTGATGTCCTTGCCCGCCGGGGAGCCCGCCGCGGGTCCGTGGCGCCTGGCCGGCGTGCCCGAGGTCCTCGGCGTCCTGGACCAGGTCGCCGGGACGCCGACGGGCCGCCCTCGCGTCGTCGCGGTCGACGGCCGCAGCGCCAGCGGGAAGTCCGTGCTGGCCGAGAAGCTGCACCGGGCGGTCGCGGCCTCGGCGGTCGTGCGCACCGACGACGTCGCCTGGCACCACTCCTTCTTCGACTGGTCGGACCTGATGGCCAGCGAGGTGCTCGAGCCCGTGCGGCAGGGCCGAGCGGTGCGCTACCGGCCACCGGCGTGGGTCGAGCGAGGGCGGCCAGGGGCGCTCACGGTGCCCGCCGGGCTGGACCTCGTCGTCGTGGAGGGCGTCGGGGCCGGCCGTCGCGAGCTGGCGGACCTGGTCGACGCCGTCATCTGGGTGCAGACCGACGTCGTCGAGGCCGAGCGTCGCGGCATCGCCCGAGACGTCGCCGAGGGCACCAACGGCGATGCGGACGAGGCCGCGGCCTTCTGGCACGAGTGGATGGCCCACGAGGTGCCCTTCCTCGAGCAGCAGCGGCCGTGGGAGCGCGCCTGCCTGGTCGTCGCGGGCACCGCCCAGCACGACGCAGCAGACCAGGTGGTGGTGGCGCCCCGACTGTCCTTGGAGGAGCTCGCCGAAGCTGTCGTAGGCGCCGTGGGCTGACCTGCGACGTCTGACGGCTGTGTCAGCGCCGACGTCTCGGGAACTTGTCGCGCTCCTCAGCCGGGCCCCACCCCCGCCTCGGGCGGGGCGTCGGTCGGGGCGGGGGAGAGGCAGCACCGGGGTACGGCGGCGTTGGGGGCGTCCCGCATGAGGCACCTGCGTGGGATGTCCATCCGGACGGGTCTGCTGGCGGCGTCACCGCGAGGCCGCGCCACGCGGTCCCTGCGACCTGCACGGTCGCCGGTCGGTTGCTGGGACGGCCGCCGCTTGGTATTGCTCCTGACGGGAAGTGGTGTCCGAAAGCGGTGTCGCTGTCGATGGGCAGACCCGCTACGTGATGCCGTGGCGTGCCGCCAGCGCCCCGACAAGGCGGGAGGTCGCCGTGCTGGCTCGGCGGGCTGGGGTGGACGGAGCCTGAGCTTCTCCCTCAACTTCTCCTGCCGACGCCCCAGACGACGATCCGCTGCAGACGGTGTCCGACGGGTCAGGTACGCGCGGATCGCCGCTGGCCAAGGACCCCGACTGCCAGCCAGACCAGGCCGGCGATCAGCCCTGCGGTCACACCGGCGCCCGGGCTCACGGCGAAGCCAAGGCCCAAGCCGATGACCAGGGCCATGACGAGTGCACCGCCGTACCGGAATGTCGCGTCCGTCCTCACGGGTCAGAAGGTAGCGACCGACCGCGTCCGACTGGTCGCTGGGTCGCCGACGGCTCTCCAGCAGACGATCGACAGCGGGACGCTGTCCGGCCAGCGAGCGTGAGCGGGACGGCCGTGCGCCGTGGCCGACGGCGTCAGTGAGGATCGCCCGCTGCGCCAGGAAGAGCGCGCCAGCGACCGCGCGGCCGGTGTTCGCTCGCCGCGGACCAGCCGCCGCGAGCAGCCGAGCTCGGGCATGGCCGCGACATGAGGCTGCCTGGTGCTCGTGGACCAGCGTGCGGCGGGTCGCCGCCCAGAACAGGCCCGGGTAGCTGCGCTGGCCCCGGTAGGTCGGGGGCATCCGGACCGGCAGTCCCTCGGCGACGAGCTCGGCGCGCGCCTGCGCCCACGTCGTCGTGATGTCGTCGCCGACGTGGTCGCCTTACCGCAGGGTGACCTGGTCACCGTTCACGCGAGCAGCCTGACCCACTGACAGGTTCGTGAGACCGCTGACACGCCGCTGACAGGAACGTGAGACCACTGTCAAGTTCGGCGAGAACCTACAAGAGGCTTGCGCGCACGTCACCCACCCGACGGAATGACGACGCGCCGACCGAGGTTGAGCGACCTACACTCAAGTCTCGACGCGGCCGGCCAGGTCGTGGTCGCCAGTCGCCGGGGAGCCGGCACGCACGAGGAGGAACCCGTGGACCCCGACTTCACGACGAGGACCCGCGAGGCCATCACTGCCGCAGTCCAGGCCGCGGCGGCGGCCGGCAACCCGCAGGTCGAGCCCGCGCACCTGCTCGTCGCGCTCACCGACGACGCCGCGGGCGTCCCCTCAGGGCTGCTCGAGGCCGTCGGCGCGACGCCGTCGCGCGTGCGCGAGCAGGCGCAGGCGCTCGTCGCCGCGATGCCACGGACGGCGGGGGAGAGCGTCGCCCAGCCGCAGCTCTCGCGCGGGGCGCTCGCCGTCGTCCCCACCGCGCAGCAGGAGATGCGTGCGCTCGGGGACTCCTTCGTCTCCACCGAGCACGTGCTGATGGCGCTCGCCGCCGACGGCGGTGCCACCGGTGAGCTGCTGCGCTCCGCCGGGGCCACCCGGGAGGCCCTCCTCGAGGCGCTCCCGCAGGTCCGCGGCACCGCGAAGGTCACCTCGCCCGACCCCGAGGGCACCTACCAGGCCCTCTCGACGTACGGAGTCGACCTCACCCAGGCCGCCCGCGACGGCCGCCTGGACCCGGTGATCGGCCGTGACGCCGAGATCCGCCGTGTCGTCCAGGTGCTCTCGCGCCGCACGAAGAACAACCCCGTGCTCATCGGCGAGCCCGGCGTCGGCAAGACCGCCGTCGTCGAGGGCCTCGCCCAGCGGATCGTCGACGGCGACGTCCCCGAGTCCCTGCGCGGGAAGCGGCTCATCAGCCTGGACCTCGCCGCGATGGTCGCCGGCGCCAAGTACCGCGGGGAGTTCGAGGAGCGGCTCAAGGCCGTGCTCGCGGAGATCTCCGGCTCCGACGGGCAGGTCGTCACCTTCATCGACGAGCTGCACACCGTCGTCGGCGCGGGCGCCGGCGGCGAGGGCGCCATGGACGCCGGCAACATGCTCAAGCCCATGCTCGCCCGCGGCGAGCTGCGCCTGGTCGGCGCGACGACGCTCGACGAGTACCGCGAGCGCGTGGAGAAGGACCCGGCGCTGGAGCGGCGCTTCCAGCAGGTGCTCGTCGGCGAGCCCGACGTCACCGACACCGTCACCATCCTGCGCGGGCTCAAGGAGCGCTACGAGGCCCACCACAAGGTCACCATCACCGACGGCGCGCTCGTCGCCGCCGCCCAGCTCTCCGACCGCTACATCACCGGCCGACAGCTGCCCGACAAGGCCATCGACCTCGTCGACGAGGCCGCCTCCCGGCTGCGGATGGAGCTGGACTCCTCGCCCGTCGAGGTCGACGAGCTCGCCCGCTCCGTCGACCGTCTCGTCATGGAGGAGATGGCGCTCGTCAAGGCCGCCGAGGACGACCCGGCCGCCGCCGAGCGCCTCGAGCGGCTGCGCGGGGACCTCGCCGACCGCCGCGAGCGCCTCGCCGGCCTCTCGGCCCGGTGGGAGAAGGAGAAGAGCGGCGTCAACCGCGTCGGCGACCTGCGAGCCCGGCTCGAGGCGCTGCGCGGCGACGCCGACCGTGCCGTCCGGGAGACGGACTGGGAGAGCGCCTCCCGGCTGCGTTTCCAGGACGTCCCCGCGCTGGAGCGTGAGCTCGCCGAGGCCGAGGCGGCCGAGGACGAGCTCGCCGGGCAGGAGCCGATGGTCGCCCAGCGGGTGGGCGCGGACGACGTCGCCGACGTCGTCGCGGCCTGGACCGGCATCCCCACCGGGCGCCTGCTGGAGGGCGAGACCGGCAAGCTGCTGCGGATGGAGGAGGTGCTCGGCGAGCGCCTGGTCGGCCAGCGCAGCGCGGTCGCGGCCGTCTCGGACGCCGTGCGCCGCAGCCGCGCCGGCATCGGCGACCCCGACCGCCCGACGGGCTCCTTCCTCTTCCTCGGGCCCACCGGCGTCGGCAAGACCGAGCTCGCGAAGTCGCTCGCGGACTTCCTCTTCGACGACGAGCGCGCCATGGTCCGCGTCGACATGAGCGAGTACGGCGAGAAGCACTCCGTCGCACGGCTCGTCGGTGCCCCGCCGGGGTACGTCGGCTACGACCAGGGCGGCCAGCTCACCGAGGCCGTGCGTCGCCGTCCCTACAGCGTCGTCCTGCTCGACGAGGTGGAGAAGGCTCACCCCGACGTCTTCGACGTGCTGCTGCAGGTGCTCGACGACGGGCGGCTGACCGACGGGCAGGGCCGCACCGTCGACTTCCGCAACGTGATCATGGTGCTGACGAGCAACCTCGGCAGCCATTACCTCGTCGACCCGGCGATGAGCCGCGAGGCCACGCACGACGCCGTCATGGCGGAGGTGCGACGGGCCTTCAAGCCCGAGCTCCTCAACCGCCTCGACGAGGTCGTCGTCTTCGACCCGCTGGGTACCGAGGAGCTCAGCCGCATCGTCGGGCTGGCCGTCGGTCGGCTCGCGGCCCGGCTGGCCGAGCGTCGCCTGGGCCTGGAGGTCACCCCGGCCGCCGCCGACTGGCTCGCGCTGGAGGCCTACGACCCCGCCTACGGCGCCCGGCCGCTACGCCGGCTCGTGCAGAAGGAGATCGGTGACCGCCTGGCCAGGGCGCTGCTCGCCGGGGAGGTGCAGGCCGGAGACACGGTGGTCGTCGACGTCGCCCTGGCGGCTGACGAGGCCGACGGGTGGGGCCGACGCCAGCAGGTGCCGGCGCTGACGGCCGCCGGCGAGACCGGCTCGGGGACGGCCCCCGCGGACGCCGCCGGCGCGTCGTCCCCGCGGGAGAGGGACCTCACGGCCGACGACGTCATCGGGGGCGGCGCGGGCGACGGCGCCTCCCGCGGTCTTGTGCTCCGACGACGCCGGTCCTGAGGCCGCCCGCGACCCCTCCGCACGTGCGGCCGTCCGCGCTGGGTGGGCCGTCCGAGGTGCACAGGGGGCCGCGTCCACACAAGTGAGGACACGGTGGAGCGGTCTGGCACTGGTAGGGCGACCCAAGGCTGGCCTAGCCTCACCGCACTGCTCCTACGCGTCGCCGCCCGTCGGCACTGCGCGAGGTGGGGCGTGGACTGACGGCCGTGGCCCGCGGGGGGGTCCACGGCCGTCGGTCTGCCGGGGCTGGGGGCGTGCCCCGCCTCTCCCGAGACGTCAGCTGCGCGCGGCGACGATCGAGCGGGAGGCCCACCGCACAGCGGCCTTGGGGGCGTGGCGGGCCAGCTGTGCCACGACGGCGTACCGGGCGGTGGGGACCGAGATGACCCGCCCGCGGTCGACGTCGGCCAGCGCGGCACGCACCAGCTCGTCGACGTCGACCCAGCCGACCTCCGGCAGGCCGCCCATGTGCAGCGACGCGCGCTCGTGGAACTCGGTACGCACGAAGCCTGGGCACAGCGCCGTCACCGTGACGCCGGTGCCCCTCAGCTCGTTCGCCAGCCCCTCGGAGTAGCTCGTGACCCAGGCCTTCACAGCCGAGTAGCCGCCCATCGTCACGAAGCCGGCGACGCTGGAGACGTTGAGGACGGCGCCGTGCCCCCGCACCTGCATCGCCCGGCCGGCGGCACCGCCGAGCACCAGCACCGCCCGGCACATGACGTCGAGCGCCCGCTCCTGCTCGGCCGTGTCGGGGTCGAGCAGCCGCCCCTTCAGGCCGAAGCCGGCGTTGTTGACGAGCAGGTCGACCGGGCGGCCGGCGTCCTCGAGCCGGTCGGCGACCCGCTGGACGTCGGCGCGGTCGGCGAGGTCGGCCCGCAGCACCTCGACCTGCGTCCCGGGAGCGCGCAGGTCGCCCGCCACCTCCTCCAGCCGGGCCGCGTCGCGGGCGACCAGGACGAGGTCGTGACCCCGGCGGGCGAGCTCGGCCGCGAAGGCCGCGCCGATGCCGGAGGTGCCGCCCGTGACCAGTGCCGTCGCCATGGGCGCACCGTAGCGACCGGGAAGCGGTGGGCCGCACGGCCAGAGCCATCGTCCGGAGCGGCCGGTAGCGTCGCCGCCCGTGCGCATCGCCACCTGGAACGTCAACTCCGTCCGTGCCCGTGCCGACCGCCTCGTGGCCTGGTTGGCACGCAGCGACGTCGACGTCCTCGCGGTCCAGGAGACCAAGTGCAAGGACGAGCAGTTCCCCGAGGAGAAGATCCGCGCCGCCGGCTACGAGGTCGCCCACCACGGCCTCAACCAGTGGAACGGCGTCGCCGTGCTCTCGCGCGTGGGCCTGGAGGACGTGCGCGTCGGCTTCCCCGGCATGCCCGGCTGGGGCGAGGGTGACGAGGCCGAGGCCCGCGCCCTGGGCGCTCGCTGCGGCGGCGTCGACGTGTGGAGCCTCTACGTGCCCAACGGCCGCGCCCTGGAGGACCCGCACTACGCCTACAAGCTCGAGTGGCTCGCGCGCCTGCGCGACGCCGGCGCCGCGTGGCTGGCCGAGGACCCGCAGGCGCAGGTCGCGCTGTGCGGGGACTGGAACGTCGCTCCCACCGACGAGGACGTCTGGGACCCCGCCGTCTTCGCCACGAGCACGCACACCTCCGAGCCCGAGCGCGAGGCCTTCCGCGCCGTCGTCGACGCCGGCTACTCCGACGTCGTCCGCCCACACGCGCCGGGCCCGGGCACCTACACCTACTGGGACTACACCCAGCTGCGCTTCCCCCGCCGCGAAGGCATGCGCATCGACTTCGCGCTGTGCTCGCCGGTGCTCGCCGAGCGGGTGACCGGCGCCTCGATCGACCGCGAGGAGCGCAAGGGCAAGGGCGCCAGCGACCACGCGCCTGTCGTCGTCGAGATCGGCTGAGCGCGCCGTGGCGGCGCCCTCACGAGGGCGCCGCCGGCTGCTCCGGGACCGACGTCCCGTCCGCGCCGACGGGACGTCGGGCGCTCGCCGAGCGCAGGAGCTCGCTGCGCCAGGCGAGGTGGTCGACCTGCCGCGGTGACATCCCCGCGAGACCGGCGGCCGTCTCCAGCAGGTCGGCCGCGGTCCACCGGTCGGGCACGCTGCTCGCCCGCGCCGCCCCGGCCGTGAGGTGCCGGCGCTGCAGGAACCGCCGGTGCCACCGTGACACGAAGCGGCGGACGTCCTCGTCGGGCACGACGTCCTCCGCGCCGACGAGCAGCAGGAGCCGGTGCCACGAGCGTCCCGACGCCTGCCCCGGGACGGCGCACCAGGCCGACCGGATCGCGTCGTACCGCTCGCGCGCCTGCGCGAGGGCCGGGTCGAGCCGCAGGTCCTGCGGTACGCGGGGGAAGCGCTCCTCGTCCTGCGCCGCGGGCGACGGCCGCTCGCGCGCCGCCGCCAGCAGGGCGCGCAGGGCGGCCGCCGACCCGACCCCGGCCTCGTGCAGCACCTGGGCGCCGGCACGGGCGGCCGAGGCCTTCAGCGGTGCGCCCGGCGAGGGCAGCACGCGGTGGCGCGTCGCGTGCGCGCTCGC
The DNA here is from genome assembly GCF_037482365.1 of Pseudokineococcus sp. 1T1Z-3. Classification (NCBI taxonomy): domain Bacteria; kingdom Bacillati; phylum Actinomycetota; class Actinomycetes; order Kineosporiales; family Kineosporiaceae; genus Pseudokineococcus; species Pseudokineococcus sp. 1T1Z-3. The sequence continues at coordinate 326,507 of NZ_JBBHZF010000001.1, read as the reverse complement.
CCAGCGCTCCTCCCCTCCGGCCGCGGAGATCGCCGCGAGGAGGACACCGGCGTCCGCGTCGGTCCCGTGCGCCGCCGCGAGTCGCCCGACGACGCGCTGGGTCGTGGCGGCGTCGACGCGCGGCGTCCACACCGCCTCGAGCACCCCCAGCGCGACGGAGCCGTGCGCCACCGGCGGCAGGACCGGCTGCCGGGCCTCGTCGAGGCGCTGGGCGGCCGTGACCAGCGTCGGCACGAGCCAGGACGCGAGGCGCCGGGCGAGGAGGTCCGGGGAGTCGGGCGGGACGTGCGGCCGGTACGGCTCGTCCTCCTCCGGCAGCTCGCCCGCAGGCGGCGGGCCCGCGAGCGGGGTCGACGGCAGGGAGAGGCCGGTGCCGTCGGTGCGGGCCCGGGGGTCGAGCGGCGTCGTCGTGTCCATGCGGCGGAGCGTGCTCGCGGCCGCCGACGCCGGCCCCGCGGTGGGCGCCGCCCTGTGGACGACCGGCTAGCGTGGCCGCCTGTGGACGCCGCCAGCCCCCGCCCCGAGGCCGACCTGCCGCTCGACCCTGTGAGCACCGACCGTGCGCGGCTGCTCTCGCTCATCCGTGAGCTGGCCGTCGTCCACGGCCGCGTCACCCTCTCCAGCGGCGCCGAGGCGGACTACTACGTCGACCTGCGTCGCATCACGCTGCACCACGAGGCCGCCCCGATGGTGGGCCGGGTGATGCTCGAGCTCCTCGACGGCAAGGGCCTCGCGCCCGAGGCCGTCGGCGGGCTGACCATGGGTGCCGACCCCGTCGCCGGCGCCCTGCTGCACGCCGCCGCCGCCCAGGGCCGCGCGCTCGACGCCTTCGTCGTCCGCAAGCAGGGCAAGGCCCACGGGCTGCAGCGCCAGGTCGAGGGGCCCGAGGTCGCGGGGCGCGCGGTCGTGGCCGTCGAGGACACCATGACCACCGGTGGGTCGGTGATGACGGCGGTCGAGGCGCTGCGGGCCCACGGCGCCGACGTCCTCGCCGTCGCCGTGCTCGTCGACCGCGACACCGGCGCCCGCGAGCGCATCGAGGCGCAGGGCCTCGACTACCTCGCCGTCTACACCAAGGGCGAGCTCGGTCTCGACGCGGACGAGTCCACCCGGCCGACGGACTGACGTCGGGCGGTCTGCTCCGCCGGCCGCTCAGCACGACCGCTCAGGCGTGGGCTGCCCCGACGGGTGCCCGCCCCGACCGAGCGGCGTGCGGCGCCTGCGCCTCCACCGCCGCGAGGTGCCGCCGCTGGTGGTCGGCGACGGCCCACGCGAAGACGGTCGCGCCGGCCATCTCGCACAGCTCCTCGAGGCTCGAGACGAGCACGTACGGGGCGCTGCCGACGCCGGTCGCGTCGACGACGAACCCGCTCACCACTTCCAGGCCGGCCGCGCCGCCGACGTAGAGGACCCCCGCGCCGACGAAGGAGAGCGCGGTCCGCCGCGGCAGCCGGCGCACGAAAGGCAGCATCGCGAGCGCGAGGACCGCGACGAGCGGCACGGCGAGGGCGACCCAGCCGAAGCGCAGCCCCGTGTCGACGCCCGCCCGGTCCAGCAGCGCCGACCCGGTCTCGTGCAGGCGGCTGCCCTCGTCGGCCGAGAGATAGGCGAAGACGACGGCGAGGGTGGCCCAGTGGAAGCGCCACCGGCTGCGCCCGGCCCACGCCGTGCGCGTGACGTCGAGCAGCAGCAGCGCGCAGAGCAGCAGCAGCGACGCCGAGAACCACGTCGGCACCGTCGTCTCGGTGTCGACGTCGACGATCTCCACCAGGCGCTCGTAGCCGTCGAAAGGCACCCCCCCGGGGGTCGCCAGGCCCCACAGGTGGACGGCGGCGCTGACGGCGACGAGCACGACGGCGACGGGCAGCAGCAACGCCACGAGGACGCCAGGACGGACGGTCATGCGCACGGAGGACCCCCCGGTCCGTGGGCGGACGTCACATGGACGCGCGGTGTACGGGGGGAAACGGTAGGCGACGTCCCGGCCTCACGGGCCTGGGCGCTCACTCTCCGTGCCGCTGCGGCCGGGAAGCCGGACCTCTTCGATCAGCTGCGGTGACGCGGCGTCATCGCCGGGTCGGTGCGCTCCTCAGACGAGGTCGACGACGTCCGCGATCGACGCGCAGACGCGGGTCGGGCGGAAGGGGTAGCTCTCGACCTCCTCGCGCCGGGTCGAGCCCGTCAGCACGAGCGTCGTGCGCAGCCCCGCCTCGATGCCGGCGACGACGTCGGTGTCCATGCGGTCCCCGACCATGGCCGTGGTCTCCGAGTGCGCCTCGATCCGGTTCATGGCGCTGCGGAACATCATCGGGTTCGGCTTGCCGACGACGTACGGCTCCCTCTTCGTCGCCCGGGTGATGAGGGCGGCGACCGCGCCCGTGGCCGGGAGCGGTCCCTCGGCGGACGGCCCGGTCGGGTCCGGGTTGGTCGCGATGAAGCGCGCGCCGCCCTCGATCAGGCGGATCGCCGTCGTGATCGCGGTGAAGGAGTACGTGCGGGTCTCGCCGAGGACGACGTAGTCCGGCGAGCTGGTCGTCATCGTGAAGCCGGCCTCGTGGATCGCCGTCGTGAGACCCGCCTCGCCGATGACGTAGGCCGAGCCGTCCGGCACCTGCTGGGCGAGGAACTCCGCCGTCGCGAGTGCGGAGGTCCAGATGCACTCCTCCGGGACGTGCAGCCCGGACGCCGCCAGCCGCGCCCGCAGGTCGCGCGGGGTGAACATCGAGTTGTTGGTCAGCACGAGGAAACGGCGCTCGCGGTCGACGAGCCGCTGGAGGAAGTCGGCGGCGCCCGGCAGGGCGTGGCCCTCGTGGACCAGGACGCCGTCCATGTCGGTGAGCCAGCACTCGACCTCGGGCAGGGCGTCCTCGCTCGGGGTGCTCATGCCGCGATCGTGCCGCTCCCCGGGGCTGCGCACCAGACGACCTGGCCGTCGCCGCGCGCGTGGTGGAGATCACGCCTACCGTCGACGCGCCGCCGACGGCGGTCAGGAAGCTCCCAGCCATCACCACGGAAGGTCTCACCATGGCAACCCTGCTCTGGATCCTCGGCGTCGTCCTCATCGTCGCCGGTGTCTTCGCCCTCATCCGCAAGCAGATCCTCTGGGGCGTCGTCCTCATCGTCGTCGGCCTGGTCGTCGGCCCGGGCCTCGGCATCGGACTCGGCTAGCCAGCCCGCCGGTGGGCTGTCTGCCTGCTGAGGCAGGGCCGGGCCCCGACGACCCCGTCGAGGACGACGGGCACGTCGTCGGGGTCGGGCCCTGGCCGGGCGGCCCCTCGGCCTGGCCGGCCGACGAGCGGTACGACCCCGAGCTGCTCGCCCGCGGCGACCGCCGCAACGTGGTGGACCGCTACCGCTACTGGCGCGTCGAGGCGGTGCGCGCCGACCTGGACGCATCACGCGCCGGCGTCCACGTCGCCGTGGAGAACTGGGCGCACGACCTGAACATCGGGTCGGTCGCCCGCAGCGCGAACGCCGTCAACGCCGCCGGCTTCCACGTCGTCGGGAACCGCCGCTGGAACCGCCGCGGCGCGATGGTCACCGACCGGTACCTGCACGTGCACCACCACGCCGACGTGGCCGCGCTCGTGGCCTGGGCGGAGCAGCAGGGCCTGCCCGTGCTCGGCGTGGACAACACGGCCGGGTCGGTGCCGCTGGAGACCTACGACCTGCCCGAGAGCGTCGTCCTGCTGCTCGGCCAGGAGAGCCGGGGGCTCACCGACGAGGCTCTCGCCGCGTGCGACGCCGTGCTCGCCATCCACCAGGCCGGCTCGACCCGGTCGGTCAACGCCGGCGCCGCGGCCGCCGTCGCCCTGCACGCCTGGGTGCGTCGGCACGTCTTCGGCCAGGTGCCGGGAGCGCCGTCGGGCACGGTCTGAGGCGTCCCGCCGGCTGTGACCGACACGACGGGTGGCCGGCGGCCCCGCCGTGGAAGGATCGGGCCGCAGACAGGCCAGACGCCGCCCGGACCCGCTGACGGGGCCGGGCGGGCCGCCCGGCGGGAGCGCCCGCCACGTCCGAGGAGACGCCCATGCCCATCGCCAGCCCCGAGGTCTACGCGCAGATGCTGCAGCGCGCGAAGGAGCAGTCCTTCGCCTACCCGGCGATCAACGTCACGAGCAGCCAGACGCTCAACGCCGCCATCAAGGGCTTCGCCGACGCCGGCAGCGACGGCATCGTCCAGGTCAGCACCGGCGGCGCGGAGTACGCCTCCGGCCAGGGCGTGAAGGACATGGTCGCGGGCGCGAGCGCGATGGCCGAGTTCGCCCACGTCGTCGCCGCGCGGTACGACGTCAACATCGCGCTGCACACCGACCACTGCCCCAAGGACAAGCTCGACACCTTCGTCCGGCCGCTGCTCGCCCTCAGCCAGGAGCGGGTGGACCGCGGGCAGGAGCCGCTGTTCCAGTCGCACATGTGGGACGGCTCGGCAGTCCTGCTCGACGAGAACCTCGCCATCGGCGCCGAGCTCCTCGAGAAGGCCGCCGCCGCCAAGATCGTCCTGGAGGTCGAGATCGGCGTCGTCGGCGGCGAGGAGGACGGTGTCGCCAACGAGATCAACGAGCACCTCTACACGACCGAGGGTGACGCGCTCGCGACCGCCGAGGCGCTGGGCCTAGGGGAGAGGGGCGTCTACATGGCCGCCCTGACCTTCGGCAACGTCCACGGCGTCTACAAGCCGGGCAACGTCAAGCTGCGGCCGGAGATCCTCGCCCAGGCGCAGAAGGCGGTCGCCGAGAAGCACCAGCCGGACGGCGACGACAAGCCCTTCCTGCTCGTCTTCCACGGCGGCTCGGGCTCGCTGCCCGAGGAGATCTCGGCGGCGGTCGACCACGGCGTCGTCAAGATGAACATCGACACCGACACCCAGTACGCCTTCACCCGTCCGGTCGCCGACCACATGCTGCGCAACTACGACGGCGTGCTCAAGGTCGACGGCGAGGTCGGCAACAAGAAGACCTACGACCCGCGCGTGTGGGGCAAGGCCGCCGAGGCCGGGCTGACCGCCCGCGTCGTCGAGGCCTGCGAGGGCCTGCGCAGCGCCGGGACGTCGCTGCGCTGACCTCGCGGTCGGCCCCGCGGCGCCCCGAGCGGGAGCCGCGACCGGTCGAAGGGCCCTCCTGCCGTCGAGCAGGTGGGCCCTTCGCCGTGTCCGGGCTGGCGACGTCGAGGTGGCCGAGGACGTCGAGGTGACAGGGGACGTCGAGGTGACGGGGGGGGTCGCCCCAGGCGCGGCCGGCGACGGCGCCGACGGGCGGCCGTCAGCGCTCAGGCGGCCTGGTCGGGCCCGTCGTCGTCGCCCTGCGGCACCGTGTCGTCGACCCCCGGGTCGTCGTCGACGACGTCGAGCAGGTCGTTGATCGAGGTGACCTCGATGAGGAACTTGACGACGTCCGGCGGGCGGATCAGCACCAGCCGGGTGTGCGAGCGGGAGGCCAGGCGGGCGAGGAAGGCGACTCCCGTGGAGTCCATGAAGGTGACGTGCTGGGCGTCGACCTCGACGGGGCGCCGGGCGTCCTCGGCGTCGGCGGCGGCCTCGACGAGATCGGGGCTGAGCAGCGCGTCGATCTCCCCGGACAGGACGATCCGCGTCTTCTCCTGCCCCATGATCACGTGCACCGACCCGGCGTCGGCCGTGTCGTCACCGGCCGTCGCCACCCCGCTCCGGGGCGGTGCCCCGGTGTTACCGTCGCCCGACATCACTACCCTCCGACCCACCCTCCGCTCGTGCCGCAGGCCCCGCCGCGGAACGACGGTCACGCTAGACGATCGGAGCCGCGCGTGGTCGACCCGGTGGTGCGGCAGGGCCCGCCCCCCGCCCCGTCCGGCGACGCCACGGCCCCAGACGTCGCCGAGCTGGCAGCGGTCGCCGCCCGGGCCACGGACGTCCCGGTGTTCGTCAGCGACCCGCGCCAGGACGGCGCGCCGGTCGTGTGGGCGAACGAGGCCTTCACCCGGGCCGCCGGCTGGTCCCCGCAGGAGGGGGCGGGTGACCTCACCCGGCAGCGGCTGGAGGACCAGGTCGGCGACCCGCAGGCCCTCGCCGAGGTCCACCGTCGCCTCGAGGCCGGAGAGCCGGCCCGCGTGCTCCTGGAGACCCTCGACCGGGACGGCGCCCCGCAGTGGCGGGAGCTGAGCGTCACGCCCGTCCGGGACGAGGCCGGTGACGTCCGCCACCACGTCGGCGTGCAGGTGGACGTCACGGCGAGGGTCCTCGCCGAGCGGGCCGCCGAGACCGCGCGCGCCCGGCTCGCCGTGCTGGCCGACGTCGGGGAGGCCGTCGCCGTCCTCGACGTGCCGCACGCGGCGAGCCGGCTGGTCGAGGTGCTGGCGCGGACCTGGCCGTGGGCGGCCTTCGTCCTCGTCCGCGGCGACGTGCGGCTGGCCGCCGTCTCGGGCGCGCAGCCCCCCTCCGTGCGGCCGCTGCCGCTGCCCCGCGGGGACGCGGCGGCGCGCGACCCTCTCGCGGCGCAGGTGCTCGGGCGGCGGCCCGCACCCGTGGCGGTGCGCCTGGAGAGCCCGGTCGACGCGCCGACCGACCCCGCCGAGGCCGGCGCGACCCCGGTCGGGGCGTGGCTGGCCGGTGCCCTCGACGCCGCCGGGCTCGGCCGCCCGGACGACGGGGGCCGGCTTGCCGTCGTCGTGCCGGTGCCCGGCCGTGACGGCGTCCTGGCCCTCCTGGTCCTCGGTGCCGTCGACCCGGAGGGCGCCACGGGCCCCGGCGCGGCAGGTGGCCACGGGGACGCCCGGCACGTCGGGGCCGACCTCGACCTGGTGGTCGAGGTCGCCCGCCGCACGGGCCTCTCGCTCGCGGCGGCCGACCTGCACGAGCAGCAGCGGCTGCTCGCCGAGACGCTGCAGCGCTCGATGCTCCCCGAGCTGCCGTCCGTCCCCGGGCTCGACATCTGGTCCTACTACGCCCCCGGCGGTGAGCACGCCCAGGTCGGCGGCGACTGGTTCGACGTCATGCAGCCCGGCGGCGAGGGCTCCGGCGTCGTCGGTGTCGTGGTGGGCGACGTCGTCGGGCACGACGTCGAGGCGGCGGCCGCCATGGGCCAGCTGCGCTCGGTCGTGCGGGCGTCGGCGCACGAGCAGGAGGAGCCCGGGACCGTCCTCGCCCGCGTCGACCAGCTCGTGACGGGGATGCGGGTGCGTCGCTCGGCGAGCCTCGTCTACGCCCGGCTCGAGGAGCTGGACGACGGCACCTGGGAGATGGCGTGGTCGCGCGCGGGCGCCCTGCCGCCCGTGCTCGTGCAGGCCGGCCGCGCCGCGCCGCTGGAGGGAGGCGCCGGCGTCCTCGTCGGCGTCGGGGACAGGCCGCGCCCCACGGAGACTCTCGAGCTGGGCCCTGGGGACGTCGTCGCCTTCTGCACGGACGGCCTCGTGAGCCGCCGCTCGCGCTCGCTGCGGGAGGGGGTCGACGCCCTCGTCGCGGCCTGCGGGCAGGTGGCGGGCACCGACGCGGCCGGGACGGGCGAGCACCTGATCGACGTCCTCGGGGACGCCCCCGAGGACGACCTCGCGGTCGTCGTGGTGCGCGTGCCCTCAGCCGTGACGCCGAGGCCCGGGCCCCGGCGACGCCGCTGGCAGCTGCCCGGCGAGGCCTCGTCGGTGGCCCGGGCCCGACGGCGCGTGGCGGCCGCGGGGGTGCTCTGGGGGCTCCCGTCGACGTCGCACGCCGAGCTGGTCGTCTCCGAGCTCGTCGCCAACGCCGTGCTGCACGGCTGGGGCTCGGTGGGCCTGCGGCTGGCGCAGGAGGAGGGCGCCCTGCTCGTCGAGGTCGACGACTCCAACCCCGCGCCGCCCGGCGTCGTGCTCGAGCGGCGCGAGGGACCCGGCGGCTACGGGCTGCACGTCGTCCAACGGCTCTCGGACTGGGGGTGGCGGCACGGCCGCTCGGGCAAGACGGTCTGGGCGCGGGTGCCCGTCGGGGGGTAGGCGTGGTGACGCCGCCTCTGGCCTCGTCCCGCGCGGGACGAGGCCGGTGTCAGCCCCTCGACCTCGCCCAGGGGCTCGCTGAGTGCTCGGGCTCGCAGCGGTGGCCCTCGTCGACCCGGAACATGCCGAGCGCGCCGCACACCTCGAGCACGTAGAGCGTGCGGTCGTCGCCGCCGCGCAGGGACGTCACGCCGCCGCGACGGCTGGTGACGTCGGCGAGGGAGATGAGGAAGGCCGCGCCCGTCGAGTCGAGGAACGTCGTCTCGCAGAGGTCGACGACGAGCAGCTGGCGGCGCAGGCCGCTGACGCGGGCGACGAGCTCGGGGAACTCGCCGCGCGCCGAGAGGTCCAGGTCCCCCGAGACGACGAGCACCGCCGTCGTGGGGGTGGTGGACAGCTCGATCACACCTCCACGCTCGCACGCCCGCTCGGACGGCGCCCGTCCGAGGCCCCTCCCGCACCCGCCCGAGCGACGGGGTCGTGCGGGCGCTGGGCCACACTGGCGCCCATGAGCCTGCCGACCCCTCCCGCCCGTGACGGCCGCGACCTGCTCGGGGGACCGCCGGCGACCCGGCTCTCCGGCGAGCTGGAGGAGCCCGCAGCGGCGGCTCTGGAGCGCGGCCAGCACCCCGCCGAGGTCGCGGCCGCCGCGCCGGCCGCGAGCCTGCCGTGGGCTGTCCTCGCCGAGGACGCCCTGGCCGACGGCGAGGTGGTCGCGGCCTACGCCTACGCCCGCACCGGGTACCACCGCGGCCTCGACGCGCTGCGCCGCGCCGGCTGGCGCGGGGCCGGCCCCGTGCCCTACGACCACGTGCCGAACCGCGGCTTCCTGCGGGCGCTCGCGGCGCTCGCCCGGGCCACCGCCGCCGTCGGCGAGCAGGACGAGGCCGAGCGCTGCGCGACCTTCCTCGCCGACTGCGACCCCGCCGCGTCCGCCGAGCTGCTGCCGCCGGCCTGACGACGTCGTCGCCCCGCATCTCGTCGTCGTCCGTGACGACGAGGCCCCGGCCTCACGACGGCAGACTTAGGCGCCAGGCCCGCAGGGCGGAGCGGACGCCGCCGCCGGCGGCGTCCACCCGGAGCACCCAGGCGTCGTCGTCGCGCGGGTAGGCCCTCGTCGTCGCGGCGGGGACCTCGCCGTCCGTGGGGAAGACCTCGACGAGGCTGCCGTCGACGAGCAGCCGCCAGCCGCCGGACGGCAGGTCGACGACGTGCTCGTCGCGTCCGTCCGCACCCACCAGCCGCAGCTGCCCGGCCCCGTCGCCGACGGCCTCGACCGCTGGCTCGACCAGGGGCGCCGTCGGGTCCAGGGCCTCGCGGCGCAGGCCCAGCAGCTCACGCGCCGGGACGGTGACGAGGCGGTCACCGCGCACCCGCAGCTCCCGCGGGGACGTGAGCACCCCCGCCCAGCCCGCCTCCCGCAGCTGCGCGTCCGTGCGCCCCAGCTCCCAGGACCAGCCCCACATGAGCGTCCGACCGGGCTCGGCCGGGCCGGACCCGTCAGCCGCGGGCTCGACCGGTGGGGCCTTCACCTGCGGCGCCTCGACCAGCAGCTGCGGTGCGTAGAACGCCGGCCCACGGTCGACGGCGCCACCTGCGACGGGCACGAAGCGCAGGTGCCGGCCGTCCCCCTCCTCCTCGGCGGGCACGAGGTCGCCGACGAGCGCGCACGCGCCGGCCAGCTCCCCGGCGCCGTCGAGCAGGCTCGCGCCCTCGGGCAGCACCCACCGGGACAGCACGAGCACCCAGCGGCCGTCCACGCGCGCGAGGTCGGGGCACTCCCAGATGTCGGCGGCGGCGTGCTCGGCCGCCACCGGGTCCTCGCTCGTCAGCAGCGGGCCGAGCAGCTCCCACCGGCGCAGGTCGGTGGCGTCGTAGAGGAGGACCTGCGCCGGCCCACCGCGCCGCCCCGCGCCCTGCACCGCGTACCGGCGTCCCGCGTGCGTCAGCACGAAGGGGTCGCGCACGTCGGTGACGGCGTGCTCGAGATCGCCCGGCGCGGGCATCCCCGCCGCCGGTCGCTCGACCGGCGACCACGCCCGCATCGTCCGGTCGCTCGTGGCGAGCAGCACCGACGTGGCGCCCGACCGGTCGAGGACGCCGACGCCGCTGTACACGGCCGTCGGGACCCCGTCGTCGTCGACGACGCAGCCGCTCCAGCACCCGGCGGCGTCCGCGCCGCCCGGACGCGGTCGCAGGGCCACAGGCTCGTCGGTCCACCGCAGGAGGTCGGGCGAGCTGGCGTGGCCCCAGGTGATGGCGTCGTGGACGGGGGAGTGGGGGTTGTGCTGGAAGAAGACGTGGTACCTGCCGTCCACGCGGGCCAGCCCGTTGGGGTCGTTGACCCATCCCTGCTGGGGCCGGACGTGGAGCCTCGGGAAGGTCCGCGCCGCGGCCCGACGGGCGTCCTCGCTCGCGCTCACCCGAGCAGTCTCCCGGCCACGGGCGGCGCTGCGCGGGCGGCGCGGACGTCGCGCCGTCGACGTGGGCGGTAGCCTCCCCACCCGGCTGTGCCGGGCTCCTGGGCGCGCCGCCACCGTGACCGACGACCGGCCGCCGGAAGAGAAGGTGCAACCCGATGCCCGCCATCGTGCTCGTCGGAGCCCAGTGGGGTGACGAGGGGAAGGGCAAGGCCACCGACCAGCTCGGTGATCGCCTCGACTACGTCGTGAAGTTCAACGGCGGCAACAACGCGGGGCACACCGTCGTCGTCGACGGCCAGAAGTACGCCCTGCACCTGCTGCCCAGCGGCATCCTCACGCCCGGCGTGACGCCCGTCATCGGCAACGGCGTCGTCGTCGACCTCGCGGTGCTCTTCGAGGAGGTCGACGCGCTCGAGGCGAGGGGCGTCGACGCGGGCAAGCTCGTCGTCAGCTCCAGCGCCCACCTCATCCCGCCCTACAACCGCACGCTGGACCGGGTGACCGAGCGGTTCCTCGGCAAGCGCAAGATCGGGACGACGGGCCGCGGCATCGGGCCGACCTACGCGGACAAGATGTCGCGCGTGGGCGTGCGGGTCCAGGACGTCTTCGACGAGAGCATCCTGCGCCAGAAGGTCGAGGCGGCCCTGGAGCTCAAGAACCACGTGCTCGTCAAGGTCTACAACCGGCGCGCGGTCGAGGCCGACGAGGTCGTCCAGGAGCTGCTCGGCTACGCCGACCGGCTGCGCCCGATGGTGGCCGACACGGGGCTGCTGCTGCACGAGGCGCTCGACCGCGGGGAGACGGTCCTGCTGGAGGCCGGCCAGGCGACCATGCTCGACGTCGACCACGGCACCTACCCGTTCGTGACGTCGTCGAGCGCGACGTCGGGCGGCGCCTGCACCGGCTCCGGCATCCCGCCGACCCGGGTCTCGCGGGTGGTCGCCGTCGTCAAGGCGTACACGACGCGCGTCGGGGAGGGGCCCTTCCCCACCGAGCTGCACGGCGCCGAGGGCGACGCGCTGCGCGAGGCCGGTGCCGAGTTCGGGACGACGACGGGTCGCCCCCGGCGGTGCGGCTGGTACGACGCGCCGGTCGCCCGCTACGCGGCCCGCGTCAACGGCGTCACCGACTTCGTGCTCACCAAGCTCGACGTCCTCGGCGGCCTCGAGCGCATCCCGGTGTGCACCGGATACGAGGTCGAGGGCCGCCACCTCGACGAGCTGCCGGCCACGCAGACCGACCTGCACCACGCCCGTCCCGTGCTCACCGAGCTGGAGGGCTGGCAGGAGGACATCTCCGGCGCCCGGACGTGGGAGGAGCTGCCGCCCGCGGCGCAGCGCTACGTCGAGGCGCTGGAGGAGATGTCGGGGGCGCGGATCTCGGTCATCGGGGTGGGGCCCGGGCGCGAGGAGTCCGTCGTCCGGCACGACCTGCTGGGCTGAGGCGCACCCACGGGGCGGACGGTGCGGGGTCGCGGCGACCACGCGCGCCTAGCATCCCGGCGGACGACGACGACGTCGACGCCGCACCAGGAGCACCAGGGCACGAGCAGGAGGCACCCATCGACACCCGCCTGAGCACGGCGCAGGACCGGACGACGGCCGTCCCCGACTCCTCGCGCGCGAGCGGGCCGGCCGCCGACCTGCCGCCCGTCACCGCCGCGAGCGTCGAGGAGGCCGCGCGCCGGCTCGACGGCGTCGTCGCGCGGACGCCGCTGCACCGCTCCGAGCGGCTGTCGCAGCGGACCGGGGCGCAGGTGCACCTCAAGCGCGAGGACCTGCAGGCCGTCCGTTCCTACAAGGTGCGGGGCGCCTACAACCTGCTCGCCCAGCTGGCACCGGAGGAGCTGGCCCGCGGCGTCGTCTGCGCCAGCGCGGGCAACCACGGGCAGGGCGTGGCGGCGGCGTGCCGCCAGCTCGGCGTCCGGGGGCGCGTCGTCGTCCCGCGCACGACGCCCCGCCAGAAGCGGGAGCGCATCGCGGCGCTCGGCGGCTCCTCGGTCGAGGTCGTCGTCGTGGGCGACGTCTACGACGACGCCGTCACCGCGACGCGCGAGGAGGCCGAGCGCAGCGGCGCCGTCGTCGTCCCGGCCTTCGACGACCCGCGGACCGTGGCCGGGCAGGGGACGGTCGCGTGCGAGGTCGTCGAGCAGCTGGGCCGGGCGCCCGACGTCGTGGTCGTGCCCGTCGGGGGCGGCGGTCTGCTGGCCGGCATGGGCACGTGGCTGCGTGAGCGCCACCCGGGGACCCGGCTCGTCGGCGTCGAGCCCGCGGGCGCGGCGTCGATGGCCGCGGCCCTCGCGGCCGGACGACCGGTGCCGCTCGTGGACGTCGACACCTTCGTCGACGGCGCCGCCGTGCGGACGGCCGGCCACGTGACGACGCCGCTGGTGCAGGCGGCCGGCGCCGGGCTCGTCGCCGTTCCGGAGGGGCAGATCTGCACCGAGATGCTCGCGCTGTACCAGACCGACGGGATCATCGCCGAGCCCGCGGGCGCGCTCGCGTCGTCGGCGCTCGGCCGGCAGGTGCTCCTCGAGCCGGGGCAGGACGTCGTCTGCGTGCTCTCCGGCGGCAACAACGACGTCAGCCGGTACGCCGACGTCCTCGAGCGCTCGCTCGTCCACGAGGGCCTCAAGCACTACTTCCTCGTGCAGTTCGCGCAGGAGCCCGGGGCGCTGCGACGCTTCCTGGACGAGGTGCTCGGCCCGGACGACGACATCACGCGCTTCGAGTACGTCAAGCGCAACAGCCGCGAGACGGGTCCGGCGCTCATCGGCGTCGAGGTCGCCCGCCCGGAGGACCTCTCACCCCTGCTCGGTCGGATGGCCGAGACGGGCCTCGACGTCGAGCGCCTCGAGCCGGGCAGCCCCGCCTTCCAGTACCTCCTCTGACCGAGCGCGAGTGCGTGGCCGAGCCCCGCGTCTCCGCTCCTCCCGAGCCCGAGCTCCTGCCCCCTCCCCGAGCCACCCGCCCGCCCTGGGTCGCCGTCCCCTCGCGACGTGTGACCTTGTCGCGCTCTCGCGAGACGCCTTCTGCGCGTCCAGGTCACACGTCGGGGGTGGGGGGCGCGTCCAGGTCACACGTCGCGGGGGTGGGGGCGCCGGGACGTCGCGCGGGAGGGGCGGAGCAGGGCCAGGCCGTTGGGCCGGGCGGGTGAAAGCCCTGCGGTGGTGACGGCGCGTCACTACAGTCCGGCTCCCGGCATGTCGACGACGACGCGCCGCACGGTGGAGGAGCGGTCATGGGGTCAGCGGCGGTGCTGGTGCAGGGGTCGACCTCGCCGGACGGGCGACGGGCCCGCCGGGGACGACGCAGAGGCGCCCCCGTCCTCACCGCGCTCGCCGTCGCGGCCGGTGCGGTGGTGAGCCCCTCGGTCGTCGGGCCAGCCGCCGCCGCTCAGGCGGCGACCTGCCGCGCGGTGTGGGGCTCGACGCCGGAGGGCGCCCCCGGGCTGGCGGACGGCGAGGTCACGGGCGTCCGCTCTGGCCGGCACGCCTGCTTCGACCGTGTGGTGGTCGACGTCGCCGGCCCGGTCGGCGGCCATCACGTGCGCTACGTCGACGCCGTCACCCAGGACGGCAGCGGCGCGCGCGTGCCGCTGCGGGGCGGTGCGCGGCTGCTCCTCGTCGTCGGCGCCCCCGCGCACGACGACGACTTCCGCCCGACCTACGCCCCCGCCGACGCCCGCGAGCTCGTCGACGTCCGCGGCGCCTCGACGCTCCGCCAGGTCGCCCTCGCGGGCAGCTTCGAGGGCCAGACGACAGTGGGTGTCGGCGTCCGCGCGCGGCTGCCGTTCCGCTCCTTCGTCCTCACCGACGGCACGACCTCACGCCTCGTGCTGGACGTCGCGCACCGCTGGTGAGCCTCCGGCGCGGCTCACGAGGCGCGTGACCCGCTCGGCGACGTCGGCGAGCAGCCGAGCGGCGTCGCGCTGCAGGTCGACCAGCTCGGAGGGCCCCGGCGCGATGCTGAAGGCGGCGTCGACGCCCGCCTCGGCCAGCCGGGCCGGCGAGATCGCCACGCGACCGGCGAGCACGACGACGGCCGCTGCCGCGCAGGCGCTCTCCTCCCGCACCGCCCGGGCGACGCCGTCGACGACCTTGCCCTGCACCGACTGGTCGTCGCAGGAGCCCTCGCCGGTCAGCACGAGGTCCGCGCCCCGCGACAGCTGCTGCGGCAGACCGGCCTCCGCCAGCACGAGCGGGGCGCCGGCCTCCAGCCCCGCGTCGAGGACGGCGACGAGCGCGGCCGGCGCGCCGCCCGCCGCCCCGACGCCGGGCAGGCCGGTGACGTCGACCCCCGTGGTCTCCTGCAGGACGGCCGCCCATCGCGCCAGGCACGCGTCGAGGACCTCGACGTCCCGCGTGCCCGCGCCCTTCTGCGGCCCGTAGACGGCGGCGGCGCCCCCCGGCCCCAGCAGCGGGTTGGTGACGTCGCACGCCAGGCGCCAGCGCACCTCGCCGGCCCGGGGGTGCAGGCCCGAGAGGTCCAGCCGGGCCAGCCGGGCCAGCGCCCCACCACCGGGCGGCAGGTCCTGCCCGTCCGCGTCGAGCAGCCGGGCGCCGAGGCCGACGAGCAGCCCCGCGCCGCCGTCCGTCGTCGCGCTGCCGCCGAGGCAGAGGAGCACCTCGCGGGCGCCCGCGTCGAGCGCGGCCGCGAGCAGCGCGCCCGTACCCAGCGTCGAGGCCTCCCGCGCTCGCAGCGGGACGTCCTGCACCCCGGGAAGCCCGCTCGCGGACGCGATCTCGACCACCGCGCGAGCCCCGTCGGCGGAGCGCCCCCACGTCGCCGCGCACGGGCGGCCGAGGGCGTCGGTGGTCGTGAGAGTCCGCAGCGACGTGCCCCATGCGTCGGCGAGGCACTCGGCCGTCCCCTCGCCGCCGTCCGCGACGGGCACGACGACGACGTCGGCGTCGGGCACCGCCGCCCGCACGCCGGCCGCCGCGGCCTCACCGGCCTCACGGGTGCTGAGCGAGCCCTTGAAGGAGTCCACGGCCACGACGACGCGCACGGCGGGCAGGCTAGCGACCGGACGACCGCCGCGGCGCCAGCGGCCCCCACGCCCTCACCGGGTCACCCGCGGGAGGCGCCCATGTGGTCCTCGAGGGTCGCGCGGGCACCCTTGGCGTGCAGGGAGGCCAGGGCCGCCCGGTAGGGCGTGGTGAAGGCCTCCTGCTCGGCGAGGTCGCCGAAGAGGTCGGTGTCCCGCAGGAAGGCGAGGTCGTCCCCCTCCAGCTGGGCCCGGGCCGCGGCGACCCGCTCCTGCGCGCCGGCGTCGACGACGTCGACCGGCTCGCCCTGCTCGTCCACGCCCTCGGCGTACCGCGCCCAGGCGGCGACGACGAGAGCGGCGTGCCCGACCGGGCCGCCGCTCGCGAGGTTGTCGCGGACCACGGGCAGCAGCCACGTGGGGATGCGGTTGCTGCTGTCGGCGCACAGCCGCGCCAGGGTGTCGCGGACCTCCGGGTTGGCGAAGCGCTCGACGAGCCCGGGTTTGTAGGCGTCGAGGTCGACGCCGGGCACGGGCTGCAGCGTCGGCGTCGCCTCCTCGTCCATGTAGGCGAGCAGGAAGTCGGCGAAGAGCGGGTCGGAGCACACCTCGTGCGCGTACCGGTAGCCCGAGAGGTAGCCGAGGTAGCACAGCGCCTGGTGGCTGGCGTTGAGCAGGCGCAGCTTCATGCGCTCGTAGGGGTGGACGTCGTCGACGACCTGGACGCCGACGTCCTCGTACGGCGGGCGGCCGGCGACGAAACGGTCCTCCAGCACCCACTGGGTGAAGGGCTCGCAGACGACCGGCCAGGCGTCCTGCACCCCGAAGCGCTCGGCGACCGCCGCGCGGTCGTCGTCGGTCGTGACGGGCGTGATGCGGTCGACCATCGAGCTGGGGAAGGGCACCTCCGCCTCGACCCAGTCCGCGAGGTCCCCGCCCGTGCGCTCCTCCCGCGCGCGGGCGTAGGCCGTGATCATCCGGTGCGCGACGTCGCCGTTGCCCTGGATGTTGTCGCAGGACATCACCGTGAACGGCCCGGTGCCCTGCTCCCGGCGACGGCGCAGCGCCTCGGTGATGAAGCCGAAGGTCGTCGTCGGCGCGGTGTCGCCGGCGAGGTCGGCCTGCAGCCGCGGGTCCCTGGTGTCCAGCTCCCCGGTGACCGGGTGCACGTGGTACCCGCCCTCGGTGACGGTGAGGGAGACGATGCGGGTGGCCGGGTCCGCCATCCGCGCCAGCACCGCCTCCGGGTCCGCCGGGGCGAAGAGGTACTCCACGACCGAGCCGACGACCCGCGGCTCGTAGGTGCCGTCGGCGTGCTTGAGCACGAGCGTGTAGAGGCAGTCCTGGGCCGCCATGGTCTCGGCCATCTTCTCGTCGGCCGGCAGGACGCCGACGCCGCAGATGCCCCAGTCCAGCGCCGTGCCCGCGCCCAGCAGACGGTCCAGGTACATCGCCTGGTGGGCGCGGTGGAAGCCGCCGACGCCGAAGTGCACGATCCCCGGCGTCACCGCGCCGCGGTCGTAGGTCGGGACCGGCAAGGAGTCCAGCGACGGCAGCGTCGAGGACGAGAGGGGGGTCATGGGGGTGCCTCTCGGGGTCGTGGTCGGGCGGCGCGCCGGGGCTGGCGTCGGGTCGAGGCCTACTTGACGGCGCCGAGGGACAGGCCCTGGACCAGCTTGTCCTGGGCGGCGAAGCCGGCCGCCAGCACGGGCAGCGAGACGATGGTGGCGGCGGCGCACACCTGGGCGAGGAACAGGCCCTGGCTGGTGACGAAGCTCGTGAGGAACACGGGTGCGGTGCCCGCCACGACCGCCGTCAGGGAGCGGGCCAGCAGCAGCTCCTGCCAGCTGAAGATGAAGCAGATCAGGGCCGTGGCNTGTCCTGGGCGGCGAAGCCGGCCGCCAGCACGGGCAGCGAGACGATGGTGGCGGCGGCGCACACCTGG
>NZ_JBBHZF010000001.1:11444-309137 GCF_037482365.1 Pseudokineococcus sp. 1T1Z-3 | reverse complement strand
CGCGATGCCCGGCATGGCGACGGGCGCGACGACGCTCCGCAGCGTCCGGACCAGGCCGGCGCCGTCCAGCTGGGCCGCCTCGAGCATCTCCACGGGCACCTCGGCGAGGAAGGAGCGCATCATCCACACCGCGATCGGCAGGTTCATCGCCGTGTACAGGGCGATGAGGAGGCCGATCTGGTCCAGCGCCCCGGTCCACACCGCGAAGATGTAGAGGGGGAGCACGGCCGCGACGATCGGCAGGAAGCGCGTCGAGAGCAGGAAGAAGAGCACGTCGGACCAGCGCTTGACCGGCCGGATCGACAGCGCGTAGGCGGCGGGGATGGACAGCGCCAGCACGATGATCGTGGACACCACCGACGCCGTCGCCGAGTTGATGAGCGCGGGCCAGGCGTTCGGGTTGTCGAAGAAGGTGCGGTAGCCCTCGAGCGTCAGCGGGGCGAGCAGCGACGGCGGGTTGGTCGCGGCGTCGACCTCGCTGTGGAAGGACGTCAGCACCATCCACAGGGCCGGCGTCGCGAAGAGCAGGCCGACGAGCCAGGCCAGCACGCCCCACAGCGGGTTGGGGCGGCTCAGCGGCGAGTGCTTGCGGTAGGTCTGGCGGGCGGGGGCGGCGTCGGTCGCGGACGCCGTCTGGGTCGGGGGCACCTCTGCCTGCCCGGTGACGCGGGTGGCCATCAGCTCTCCTCCTTCAGCAGCGACGAGACGGAGCGGAGGGCGAAGGTCGCCACGATGATCGTCCCGATCACGACGATGACGCCCTGGGCGGCGGCCAGGCCGTAGTCCTGCCGCACGAAGAAGGTCTGGTAGATCGTGTACGGCAGGTTCGCCGTGCCCAGCGCCCCCGACGTCATCGTGAACACGGCGTCGAAGTTCTGGACGATGAAGATGGCGCCGAGGGTGGCGCCGAGCTCGATGTAGCGGCGCAGGTGCGGCAGCGTGATGTAGCGGAAGGCCTGGACGGCGCTCGCGCCGTCCATCTTGGCGGCCTCGAACGCCTCGCCCGGCCGGCTCTGCAGCCCCGCCAGCAGGATCAGCATCATGAACGGCGTCCACTGCCAGATGAGGGCCATCTCGATGGACAGCAGGGGGAACTGCGTCAGCCACGCCACCTGCGGCGGGGTGCTCGACCCGAACAGCCCCCAGATCCACGTGAGCGTGCCGTTGATGAGGCCGAAGCTCGGGTTGAGGATGGCGTGCTTCCACAGCAGCGCGGCGGCGACCGGGACCACGAGGAAGGGCGCGATCATCAGGGTCCGCACGATGCCGCGGCCGAGGAACGTCCGGTCGAGCAGGAGCGCGATGAGCAGGCCGAGGACGAGGCTCACGCCGACGACGACGACGGTGAGGACGATCGTCGTGAGGACGGCCGAGCGCAGCTGGGAGTCGGCGAAGACCCGGGCGTAGTTGCCGAAGCCGGCGAAGCCGCGCTCGTCCGGTCGCAAGGCCTGCCAGCTCATGAAGGAGATGACGATCGTCGTGGCGAACGGCAGCTGCGTCATGACGATGACGAAGACCAGCGCCGGCATCAGGGGGGCCCGGCGGGCCCAGCCCCGCTTGCGGTCGGCGGCGCGCTTCTCGGTGGGTGACGGCTCGGCCAGGACGGTCCGCTGCTGCGCCGTCGTCGTGCTGACGCTCATGGCTCTCCCGCGGGTGGGACGGATGGGGGCTCGCGCAGAACCGGACGGGGCAGGTGGTGCGCGGGCCGGCGGTCCTCCACCGGCCCGCGCACCCGCAGGTCACTCCTGGTAGAGCTCGCCGACCCGCTGCGCCTGCTCCTGGCCGGCGTCGAGGGTCTCCTGGACGGTGCCCTGGCCGGCGATGTTCGAGCTGATGCCCTGGGAGATGTTCGTGGCCAGGTCGGCGAACTCGCCGATGGCGACGAACTGGATGCCCGGGGCCGGGCGCGGCTGCACACCGGGGTCGCTCGGCATCGCCGAGGAGATGGCCGCCTCGGTGGCCTCGGCGAAGGGGCCGGCGACCTGCAGGTAGTCCGTGTTCTCGTAGGTGGAGCTGCGCTTGCCGGCCGGCACCCGGGCCCAGCCGAGCTCCGCGCCGACGAGCTCCTCGTAGCCCTGGCTGGAGGCCCAGGAGATGAACTCCCAGGCGGCATCCTGGTTCTGCGAGGCGGCCTGGACGCCCCACGCCCACGAGTAGATCCAGCCGGAGGCCTCGGTCTCGACGACCGGCGCCGGGGCGTAGCCGATGTTGCCGGCGACGGGCGAGCCCTCCGCCTCCAGGGAGCCGGCGGCCGAGGTCGCGTCGTACCACATGGCCGTGCCGCCCTGGGTCATCGAGTTGAGGCACTCGGTGAAGCCGGCCTGCGCGGCACCGGGCTCGCCGTGCTGCTGCACGAGGTCGACGTAGAACTCCGTCGCCTCGACGAACTCGGGCGCGTTGACCTGGGCGTTCCAGTCCGCGTCCCACCAGGTGCCGCCGAAGGTGTTGACGACGGTGGTGAGCGGGGCGAAGACCTGGCCCCAGCCGGGCAGGCCGCGCAGGCAGATGCCGCGGGTCCCGCTCGGGTCGTCGATCTGGGCGGCGAGGTCGGCCACCTCGGGCCACGTCGGGTTCTCCGGCATGGTCAGCCCGGCCTCCTCGAAGAGGTCCGTGCGGTACATGAGGAACGAGGACTCGCCGTAGAAGGGCTCGGCGTAGATCTCCCCGTCCACCTGCAGGCCCTCGGCGATGGGCTCGAGGATGTCGTCCTGGGCGAACTCGTCGTCGTTCTCGGCGTAGTCGGTGAGCGGCGCCAGCCAGTTGTTGGCCGCGAAGATCGGCACCTCGTAGTTGCTGATCGTCGCGACGTCGTACTGCCCCGCCTGGGCGGCGAAGTCCTGCGCGATCTGGGCCCGGACGTCGTTCTCCGGCTGCACCGTGAAGTTGACCGTGATGCCCGTGTCGGCGGTGAAGTTGTCCGCCGTGAGCTGCTGCAGGTCCTCCATCTGCGGGTTGTTCACCATGATGACGTTGATGCTCTGCGCGTCGCCCTCGCCGCCTCCGCCTCCGCCGGCGCCGCCGCAGGCCGAGACGGTGAGGGCGGCCGTGGTGAGGGTGGCCAGGGCGAGGGGGGCACGTCGTCGTGCGCTCATGCGGGTCCTTCCGAGGGGCGGGGGTCGGGCCGAGGCGGCGAGGCTCGGGTCGATCGGTCGGGCCGGGCGCGGCCGGCGGGGCACGTCGTCGTGCCGGCGTCGCGTCGGGGCAGCGTCAGGTGCTGCGTGGGAGAAGCAGACAGGCGGGGCGCTCCCCGTGTCAAGGACTTGACTCGAATGTGACCTAGTGCCGCTCAGATGAGCGGTGGTCCCGCGAGGAGGACGTCGACGTCGGGGGTGACCTCTACGCTCGCCGCCGTGCGCGTCCTCGTGGTCGGGTCCGGTGCTCGTGAGCACGCCCTCGCCGTCGCCCTCGCAGCCGACGACGACGTCGAGGAGGTGCTCGTGGGGCCCGGGGGGCCGGGCATGGTCGACGTCGCGCGGGTGGTCGCCCTCGACCCGCTGGACGGGGAGGCGGTCGTGGCCACGGCCCGTGCCCACGGCGCCGACCTCGTCGTCGTCGGGCCGGAGGCGCCCCTCGTCGCGGGGGTCGCCGACGTCGTCCGCGCGGCCGGGCTGGCCTGCCTCGGGCCGTCCGCGGCCGCCGCCCGGCTGGAGGGCAGCAAGGCCTTCGCCAAGGAGGTCATGGCCGCCGCGGGGGTGCCGACGGCCGCCGCGCACGTGTGCACCGACGTCGGGCAGGTCGCAGCGGCGCTCGACGACTTCGGCGGCCCCTACGTGGTCAAGGACGACGGGCTGGCCGGCGGCAAGGGCGTCGTCGTGACCGCCGACCGGGACGAGGCGCTGGACCACGCCCGGGCGTGCCTAACGGGACGGCCGGGGTCGTCGGCGGTGGTGGTCGAGGAGTACCTCGACGGCCCCGAGGTCTCGCTCTTCGTGCTCTGCGACGGGCGCGACGTCATGCCCCTCGCACCGGCGCAGGACTTCAAGCGGCTGGGCGAGGGCGACGCGGGGCCCAACACCGGCGGCATGGGCGCGTACTCGCCGCTGCCGTGGGCGCCGGACGGGCTGGTCGAGGAGGTGGTCGACCAGGTCGCGCAGCCGGTGGTCGACGAGATGGCGCGGCGAGGCACGCCCTTCGCCGGGGTCCTCTACTGCGGCCTCGCGCTGACGTCGCGGGGTCTGCGGGTCGTGGAGTTCAACGCCCGCTTCGGCGACCCCGAGACGCAGGTCGTGCTGCCGCGGCTGCGGACGCCGCTCGCGGGCGTGCTGCGCGCGGCGGCGACGGGAGGGCTGGCGGGGCTTGCGCCGCTCCGGTGGTCCGAGGACGCCGCCGTCGTCGTCGTGCTCGCGGCGCCCGGCTACCCCGCGGGCCCGCGCCCGGGTGGGGTGCTCGACGGGCTGGCGGCCGCGGCCGACGTCCCAGGCGCGTCCGTGCTGCACGCGGGGACGGCGCAAGGCGCCGACGGCGCGTGGGTGGCGTCGGGCGGTCGGGTGCTGTCCGTCGTCGGCACCGGGGCCTCGCTGGGGGAGGCCCGGGCGACGGCCCTCGCCGCCCTGGCGCACGTCCGGCTGGAGGGCGGGCAGCACCGGGAGGACATCGCCGCCGCCGCGGCCCGCGGCGACGTCACGGTCGGGGCGCAGGCGTGAGCGGGACGGCAGGCGGGGTGGCGCAGGCTTCCGCCGGGGGGCCCCCGCAGCTCGACGGCTGGCGGCACGTGCGCTCGGGGAAGGTGCGCGACCTCTACGAGCCCGCCTCGGGGGAGCCCGGGACGGGCGACCTGCTCGTGGTGGTCAGCGACCGCGTCAGCGCCTTCGACCACGTGCTGGCGACGCCGGTGCCCGAGAAGGGCGCCGTCCTCACGGCCCTGTCGCTGTGGTGGTTCGAGCGGCTGGCCGAGGCCGGTCTTGGCGTGCCCGACCACGTCCTGTCCGCCGACGTCGGCCCCGGTGACGGCTCGAGCGGCGTGCCGGCGGCCGTGGCCGGGCGGGCGGTGCGCTGCCGGCGGCTGGAGATGCTGCCGGTGGAGTGCGTGGCGCGCGGGTACCTCACCGGGTCGGGCCTCGCCGACTACCTCGCGACCGGGTCGGTGTGCGGCGTCGAGCTCCCGCCGGGGCTGGAGGACGGCTCTCGGCTGCAGGCCCCGATCTTCACGCCGGCGACGAAGGCGGAGGTGGGCCACGACGAGAACGTCGGCTTCGCCGTCGTCGCGGACCAGCTCGGACCGGCGCTGGCGCAGCGGGTCCGGGACGTGACGCTGCGGCTCTACGAGCTCGGTGGGGCGGTGGCCCGCGAGCGCGGCATCCTCCTGGCGGACACCAAGATCGAGCTGGGCCTGCCCCTGGGCGTCGACGTCGCCTCGGAGGAGGCACCGGGTGCGCTCGTCCTCGCCGACGAGGTGCTCACCCCCGACTCCTCCCGCTTCTGGGACGCCGCCGCGTGGGCACCGGGCCGCTCGCAGCCGAGCTTCGACAAGCAGTTCGTCCGCGACTGGCTCCTCTCTGGCGACTCGGGCTGGGACCGGACCTCGGACGAGCCACCCCCGCCTCTGCCCGACGACGTCGTCGCGGCGACGCGGGACCGCTACGTCGAGGCCTACGAGCGCCTCACCGGCCGCACCTGGCCCTGACCCCTCCTGCTCCCTGACCCCTCCTGCTCCCTGACCCGTCCCTCCCTCTGACCCCCTCCCCGACCCGCTCGGGCCCGTGCCGGGGCCGGGGTGCCGGACGCCGGTGCCTCAGGCATCGTCGGCGGCATGAGCGAGGGCACCCAGCAGGACACCCGGCAGGGCGGCGACGGCGTGGCGGACGGCGCCGAGCGGGAGGTCGACGTCGTGGTGGTCGGGGGCGGCTCGACGGGGGAGAACGTCGCCGACCGGGCGCACCGTGGCGGCCTGCAGCAGGTGGTGCTCGTCGAGGACGAGCTCGTCGGGGGCGAGTGCTCCTACTGGGCGTGCATGCCGAGCAAGGCGCTGCTGCGGCCGACGGCGGCGCTCGCGGCCGCGCGGCGGGTGCCGGGTGCGGCGGCCGCGGCCGGCGGCGAGCTCGACGTCGCCGCCGTGCTGGCGCGGCGCACGTCCTTCACGAGCGGCTGGGACGACGCCAGCCAGGTCGAGTGGGTGCGGGGAGCCGGCGTCGAGCTGCTCCGGGGCCGGGCGCGGCTGGCCGGGCCGCGCCGCGTCGTCGTCACGACCGCCGACGGGGGCGAGCAGACGCTGGTCGTCCGGCACGCCGTCGTCGCCGCGAACGGGTCCGTGCCGACGACGCCACCCGTCGACGGCCTGGACTCCGTCCCGCACTGGTCGAGCCGCGAGGCGACGTCGGCGACGTCGGTGCCCCCGCGGCTGCTCGTGCTCGGGGCGGGTGTCGTCGGCAGCGAGATGGCGACGGCGTACCGGCGCCTCGGCGCCGACGTCACTCTCGTCGCGGGCTCGGCCGTCCTCAAGGCCTTCGAGCCGCGGGCCGGCGAGCTCGTGGCGGACGCCCTGCGCGCCGAGGGGGTCGACGTCGTCGTCGGGGCCCACGCGCAGGCGGTCCGCCGCGACGGCGCCGACGGCGAGGTGCGGCTGACCCTCGACGACGGGAGGGTGCTCGTGGGCGACGAGCTGCTCGTGGCGACCGGACGGCAGCCGGCGACGGCCGACCTCGGCCTGCGCACGGTCGGGCTGGAGCCCGGCCGAGCGCTGGACGTCGACACCTCGGGCCTCGTCGCCGGCGTGGACGGGCGGTGGTTGTACGCCGCCGGGGACGTGACGGGCCTTGCGCCGCTCACGCACATGGGCAAGTACACGGCGAGGGCCGTGGGCGACGTCATCGCCGCGCGGGCCCGCGGGGAGGCGGCGGGCGAGCCGGCGCCGTGGACGCCCTGCGCGACGACGGCTCTGCGGCAGGCGGTGCCGCAGGTCGTCTTCACCGACCCGGAGGTCGCGTCGGTCGGGATGACGGCGCATCAGGCGCAGGAGGCGGGCCTCGACGTCCGCGTCGTCGCGCTCGACGTCGCCGTCGCGGGCTCGGCCCTGCACGCCGACGGCTACACGGGCTGGGCGTGCCTGGTCGTCGACGAGGCCCGCCAGGTGCTGCTCGGGGCGACCTTCGTCGGGCAGGACGTCGCCGAGCTGCTGCACTCCGCGACGGTCGCCGTCGTCGGCGAGGTGCCGATGTCTCGGCTCTGGCACGCCGTCCCCAGCTACCCGACGATCAGCGAGGTCTGGCTGCGTCTGCTGGAGGCCTACGGCCTCTGACGCCGACGCGTCCTTCTCCCGGCACCTCGCCGTCGACGTGCCCGGTGGAGGGGCGGGGGTCAGCGGGCGAGGAGGGCGCCCGCGCGCAGGTACCGCGTGACGGCGACGCGCTGGACGAGGCGGGCCAGCGGGCTCGCCGCCCGCGCCGGTCCCCAGGCCAGGCGGGAGCGCGACGTGATCGTCATGACGACGGCGTCGTCGTCGCGGTGCTCGAGCAGGAAGGTCTCCTCGCCCTCCTCGGGGTGCGGCGTCAGCGCGACGTAGGTGAAGCCGGCGCGCCGAGGCTCGTCGACGACGTCGTCCACGCGGCAGAGGGCGACGAGGAGGCCGCCGGGGCCGACGCTCTGACGCACCTCGACGCCCGGCGCGGCGCCAGGGGTCGACGTCGGGATGTGCACGCCGGCGAGCCGCTGGACGTCCCAGCCCAGCAGGCCGGCGCGGGCGCGGGCGAAGGCGTGGTGGCCGTGCCCGACGACGCGGGCGACCCGGGTGGGCTGCCAGCCGGGACCCCACCCGGGGCGGACGTCGGCGGGGAGGGTCCGCGACGACGTCGTCACGCCGCCGGCACGTCCGTGGCGCCGGCGCCCGCGAGGTCGAGGACCTGCGTTCCCTCGGGGCCGAGGGCGTCCACCTGGCGCAGGTAGACCGACCGGCCCGGGGCGGAGACCACCCCGTCGTGGACGGGGACCACGACGCGGGGGGCGACGGCCCGCAGGAAGGTGACCGTCTCCTTCAGCGCGGCCCAGGGCGCCGCCAGCGGCAGGGCGAGGACGTCGACGCCCGGCGGGGTCTCGGTGTAGGCGTCGCCGGGGTGGAAGAGCACCGGCTCCCCGCCCTCGCCGCCCAGCAGCACCCCGACGTTGCCGACGAGCGGGATGTCCTCGTGGATCACCGCGTGCTCCCCGCCGACGGCGCGCAGGGGCAGCCCGGCGACGTCCGTGCTCGTCCCCGGTGCGAGCGCCTCGGCGCCCCAGCGACCGTCGGCCGCCGTCTGCGGCTCGAAGAGCAGCCGCGCGCCGGGGTTCGCGTCGCGCAGGGCCTCGAAGCGGCCCTCGGCCGGGTCGAGGTGGTCGGGGTGGGCGTGGGTGACGACGACGGCGTCGAGGTCGCGCAGCTCCTCCCACCCGGGGGTGAAGGCCCCCGGGTCGACCAGGACGCGCGCACCTCCCGCCTCGACGAGGAGGGTGGAGTGGCCGAGATGGGTCAGGCGCATGCCGCCAGCCTGGCACCGCGCCGTCGTGCCGGCGAGCGGCGCACCGGCGACCTCCTCGACCACCTCTCTCGCCGTGGCCTCCCGCCGCGGTGCGAGCATGGGACCAGGACGTCGGGGACGCCGGCGGCGGACAGGCGAGGAGCACGGTGGCCCACTCGAACCCCACGTCACGAGCCGAGCGCACCGCGCGGGCCGCGGAGCTGCGGGAGAGGCAGCGGCGCCGGGAGCGTCGCCAGCGGGCGCTCGTCGTCGGCGTCACGGCCGGCGTCGTCGTGGCGCTCGTGGCGGCCGTGACCGGTGTCCTCGTCCTCACCCGCGAGGAGCGGGCCGCCGAGCGGGCCGCTCTCGAGGCACCGGTCGACGGCGTGCAGACCTTCGAGGACCTCGGCCGCGACCACACCACCGGCAGCGTCGAGTACGCCGAGACGCCGCCGGTCGGCGGGGACCACAGCCCGGCGTGGTGGAACTGCGGCGTGTACGCCGAGCCGGTCGTCGACGAGAACGCCGTGCACTCCCTCGAGCACGGCGCCGTCTGGATCACCTACGACCCCGCGCTGCCGGCCGAGCAGGTCGACCAGCTCGCCGCGGCCGCCGCGCCCTACGACTACACGCTGCTCAGCCCCTACGAGGGCCTCCCGAGCCCCGTCGTCCTCTCCGCGTGGGGCGTGCAGCTGCCGCTGCAGGACGCGGCCGACGAGCGGGTCGCCCCCTTCCTCGCCCAGTACGTCCAGGGCGACCAGACGCCGGAGCCCGGCGCGGCCTGCACCGGGGGCGTGTCCTGAGCGTCCTCGCCGACCGCACGACGAGGGTGGTCCTCGTGGCCGGCGCCGCGGCCGCCGCGGCGCTGCTCCTCGTGCTCGGCGTCCTCCTCGGCACGCACTGGGGCTCCTCGCGCGACGTCCCTGCCGCCGGGTCGGTGGACGCCGGCTTCGCCCTCGACATGCAGGCCCACCACCGCCAGGCCGTCGAGATGTCGACGCTCGTCCTGGACCGCACGGACGACGAGGCCGTGCGCACCCTCGCGCGCGACATCCAGCTCACCCAGCAGCAGCAGACCGGGCAGATGTACGCCTGGCTCGAGCAGTGGGGACTCGGGCAGGGCCGTACCGAGCCCGTCATGGCGTGGATGGCCGACGCCGGCGAGCACGCGGGGCACGAGATGGGCATGGACATGGCCGACGTGCCGGAGGGGCGCCTCGGCTCGGTCGCCGACATGCCCGGGATGGCGACGGTCGAGCAGATGGACGCGCTGCGCGGCGCTGACGGCGAGCTCGCCGAGCGGGTGTTCCTGCAGCTCATGGCCACCCACCACGTCGCCGGCGTCGAGATGGCCGAGGTCGCGGCCGAGCGGGCCGAGGACCCCGACGTCCGCCACCTGGCCCAGGCGATGGCCCAGGGCCAGGAGGCGGAGATCGCGGTGCTGGAGGACCTGCTCGCCGAGCGGGGCGGCCCCGTCGCCGAGCTCTGAGGTGCGCGGGCGCCTCGTCGTGGCGCAGCCGCGGACCCGGCGACGGCGTCCTGGGGGCGGGCCTCCAGCCGGTAGCGTCGCCCCCATGGGTCGCGTCGTCGTCGAGGTCATGCCGAAGCCGGAGATCCTGGACCCCCAGGGCAAAGCCGTCGCCGGCGCGCTGCCCAGGCTCGGCTTCGGCGCCTTCACGGGCGTCCGCCAGGGCAAGCGCTTCGAGCTGGAGGTCGACGGCGACGTCACCGCCGAGGTGCTGCAGGACGCCGCCCGCGCGGCCGAGGTGCTGCTGTCCAACCCCGTCATCGAGGACGTCGTCCGTGTCGCGCCGGTCGAGGCCGACGCCGCGACGACGACGCTGGCCGGCGGGACCGCCTGACCCTCAGCACTTCCGACCGTCCGCCCGCACCGCCCAGCCCGCAGGAGATCCCATGGGACGCGTCGGCGTCGTCACCTTCCCCGGCTCGCTCGACGACGGCGACGCCGCCCGTGCCGTCCGCCTCGCGGGCGGCGAGCCCGTGCGCCTGTGGCACGCCGAGGCGGACCTGCACGGGGTCGACGCGGTCGTCCTGCCCGGCGGCTTCTCCTACGGGGACTACCTGCGGTGCGGCGCCATCGCCCGGTTCGCGCCCGTCATGGAGCCGCTCGTCGACGCCGCCCGGGGCGGGATGCCGGTGCTCGGCATCTGCAACGGCTTCCAGGTCCTGTGCGAGGCCCACCTCCTGCCCGGCGCGCTCGTCCGCAACGACCACCGCACGTTCGTGTGCACCGACCAGCGCCTGCGGGTCGAGGCGAGCACGGCCTGGACCCACGAGTACGCCCTCGGCGAGGAGCTCGTCGTCCCGCTGAAGAACGGCGAGGGCGGCTACCTCGCCGACCAGCGCACCCTCGACGAGCTGGAGGCGGAGGGCCGGGTCGCCCTGCGCTACGTCGTGCCCGAGGGCGGCCGCAACCCCAACGGGAGCGCCCGCGACATCGCCGGGGTCACCAACGCCGCCGGCAACGTCGTGGGTCTCATGCCCCACCCCGAGCACGCCGTCGAGGCCGGCTTCGGCCCCGACCCGCGCAGCGGCACGAGCGGCACCGACGGCCTGCGCTTCTTCACCTCGGCGCTGCGCAGCCTCGTCGGCTGATCGGGTCCGGTGCCGCCGGACCTGCACATCACGCGTACGGAGGAGACGGCGAGCGTCTGACCCGCCGTGGTGCTGGCGGCGGCACCGGTCGTGCAGGTTCGTCGGTACGGAGAGGACCGGTCAGACCGACTGGGGCCGGAAGCTCCAGTGCCAGGGCTCGCCGGAGACGGTGGCCTTGAAGCCGTGCTGGCCGGCGTTCTCGCGCATCCACGCCTGGGCGCGGCCGTCGAGCTGCAGGTCGACGGCGAGACCCCAGCCGTGCCCGCTCGTGCCCGGCGTCGCGGCGAGGCCGCCCTGGCTGCGCAGGCCCTTGCGGGCGGCCATGGAGACCTGCTCGTCGTAGGACCGGTAGGAGTCGTTGACGGAGAAGGTGACGCCGTCGGCGCGGGCAGCGGCCTGCATCTGGTCGAAGGCGGCGGCGGCGGGCGCCCAGAGACGGTCGCCCGAGCCGGCTCCGCCGATCGGGGCGAGCCGGTCGAGCGGGATCTTGCCGTTGCCGTAGGGCTTGAGCTCCACCGGCACACCGCTGGCGTCGACCTTGGCCGAGCCGACGACCGGTGCTGCCGCCGAGGCCTTATCGACGGCCGGGACGCCGGCGGCCCCCTTCATGGCGGCGCCGGCCGGGGTGCCCGTCAGCGAGGCGAGGAGCTGGGCCAGCCCGGCCTCGGACAGCGACGTCGTCGTCGTGGTCGTGTACGCGGGTGCACCGGCCGCGCCCGTCCCCGTCGCGGCGCCGGCCAGGGCGCCGAGGGCGTTGCCTCCCGAGGCGCTCGCGCCCGCCAGCTGCTGGGCGAGGACGTCGGAGAAGGCCGCGCTGGAGGCCGTCGTCGCGCTCGGGGCGAGCGCGGCCGCCGAGCCGCCCGGGGACAGCGAGGCGACCTGCGCCTGCAGGCCGGCGACGCGCGAGGTGATGCTGCTGATGCCCTCCACGACCTGGTCCTCGGCACGCCGGACGGGTGACCTGAGCCGCGGCCTTCTCGCGTGAGGACGGCGGCCGGCGCCCACGTCCGTCGGTAGCCTGCGGGCATGGCCCAGCAGACCGCCCAGCCGGCCGCCGAGACGGCGCAGGAGCAGCCCGCACCGGGCACGACGGAGGAGGGCACGACGGAGCTGGGTGCTCCCGAGGAGCCCGCGGTCGGCGGCCTCGACACCGTGGCCCGTGCGGCGCGAACGCCCGACGTCGCCCAGCCGTGGCGCGAGCTGGGGCTCAAGGAGGACGAGTACGCGCGGATCCGCGACATCCTCGGCCGTCGCCCCTCCTCCTCCGAGCTGGCGATGTACTCGGTGATGTGGAGCGAGCACTGCTCCTACAAGTCCTCCAAGGTGCACCTGCGGCAGTTCGGCACCAAGACGACCGAGGCGATGCGCGAGCACCTCATGGTCGGCATCGGCGAGAACGCCGGCGTCGTCGACGTCGGGGACGGGTGGGCGGTCACCTTCAAGGTCGAGAGCCACAACCACCCGAGCTTCGTCGAGCCCTACCAGGGTGCCGCGACGGGTGTGGGCGGCATCGTCCGCGACATCCTCGCGATGGGCGCCCGCCCGGTCGCCGTCATGGACCAGCTGCGCTTCGGGGCGATCGACCACCCGGACACCGAGCGCGTCGTCCACGGCGTCGTCGCGGGCGTCGGCGGCTACGGCAACTGCCTGGGGCTGCCGAACGTCGGCGGCGAGGTCGTCTTCGACGCCGTCTACCAGGGCAACCCGCTCGTCAACGCGCTCGCCGTCGGCGTGCTGCGGCACGAGGACCTGCACCTGGCCAACGCCACGGGCGCGGGCAACAAGGTCGTGCTCTTCGGCGCGCGGACGGGCGGTGACGGCATCGGCGGCGTCTCGGTCCTGGCCTCGGAGACCTTCGACGCCACCGGGCCGGCCAAGCGGCCGAGCGTCCAGGTCGGCGACCCCTTCGCCGAGAAGGTGCTCATCGAGTGCTGCCTCGAGCTGTTCCGCGCGGGCGTCGTCGAGGGCATCCAGGACCTCGGCGGGGCCGGGCTCTCGTGCGCGACGAGCGAGCTGGCCAGCGCCGGCGACGGAGGCATGCACGTCGAGCTCGACGCCGTGCTGCTGCGCGACCCCTCCCTCTCGCCCGAGGAGATCCTCATGAGCGAGAGCCAGGAGCGGATGATGGCCGTCGTCCGCCCCGAGCACCTCGACGCCTTCATGGACGTCGTCCGGCGCTGGGACGTCGAGACCAGCGTCCTCGGCGAGGTCACGGACACCGGCCGGCTCGTCGTCACGTGGCGCGGTGAGGTCGTCGTCGACGTCCCGCCGCGCACCGTCGCCCACGAGGGGCCGGTGTACGAGCGCCCCTACGCCCGGCCGTCCTGGCAGGACGCGCTGCAGGCCGACACCGCCGCCGGGCTGGCGCGGCCGCGCACGGGGGAGGAGTTGCGCGCGAGCCTGCTGCGCCTCGTCGCCTCGCCCAACCTCGCCGACAAGGGCTGGGTGACCGATCAGTACGACCGGTACGTCCTCGGCAACACCGCGCTCGCGACGCCCGACGACGCCGGCGTGGTCCGTGTCGACGAGGAGAGCGGCCTCGGCGTCGCGATCTCCACCGACGCCAACGGCCGCTACGGCTACCTCGACCCCTACGCCGGGGCGCAGCTCGCGCTGGCCGAGGCCTACCGCAACGTGGCGACGGTCGGCGCGCGCCCGCTCGCCGTCACGGACTGCCTCAACTTCGGCAGCCCCGAGGAGCCCGACGTCATGTGGCAGCTCGAGCGGGCGGTCACGGGCCTCGCCGACGCCTGCCAGACGCTCGGGGTGCCGGTGACCGGCGGCAACGTCTCGTTGTACAACTCCACGGCGGGCACCCCGATCCACCCGACGCCGGTCGTCGGCGTCCTCGGCGTGCTGGACGACGTCGCCCGCCGGACGCCGTCGGGCTGGCGCGAGCCGGGGCAGGCGCTGTACCTGCTGGGGACGACGCGCACCGAGCTCGACGGCTCGGCGTGGGCGCAGGTCGAGCACGGGCACCTCGGCGGCCTGCCGCCCGCGGTCGACCTGGAGGCCGAGCGGCTGCTCGCCGACGTCATGGTCAGCGCCAGCCGGGACGGGCTCGTCGACGCCGCCCACGACCTCTCCGAGGGCGGGCTCGCGCAGGCGCTCGTCGAGGGCTGCCTGCGCTACGGCGTCGGCGCGCGGGTGTGGCTGGACGAGCTGTGCGAGCGCGACGAGGTCGACGCCGCGGCAGCGCTGTTCAGCGAGTCGACGGCGCGCGTCGTCGTGGCGGTGCCGCGCTCGGAGGAGGTGCGCTTCACCGACGTCTGCGCCGCCCGGCGGCAGCCCGCGCTGCGGGTCGGCGTCGTCGACGAGCCCGGCGAGGCAGCGGCTCTCGACGTCCAGGGCCTCTTCACCCTGCCGCTGGGGGAGCTGCGCGCCGCGCACACCGCGACGCTGCGCGAGGCCTTCGGGGCGCGGCCGTGACGTCCGCGCCCCGGTGCGCCCCGGCGGGTCGCTGAGACGTGCCGGCCCGACGCCGCATCCCCGCCGCGCGGGCGCGGGAGGCGGTGCGCGCGTGGGCGTCCGACCCGGCGGCGGCTGACCGCAGCGCCACCGCGCTCGCCGTCCGCGGCGCGCTGGAGGAGCTCGCCGCGCGCGTGCCCGGCAGCAGCGTCGAGGTGCGGGTGCCTCCCTTCGGCGTCGCCCAGTGCGTCGAGGGCCCGCGGCACACCCGCGGGACGCCGCCGAACGTCGTCGAGACCGACGCCGCCACCTGGCTCGCGCTCGTCACGGGCTCGCTCGGCTGGGACGACGCGCTTGCCCGAGGGCTCGTGTCCGCCAGCGGTCAGCGCGCGGCGCTGGGCGAGCACCTGCCGCTGTTCCCGAGCGCGCCGTCCTGAGGTCGGGGCGCCGCCCGGAAAGTCAGGTGACGTCGTCGCCCGAGGACGGTGATCCTCGTCCGGCCGCGCACCCGCACGGCCCCCCGCCACGACGAGAGAGCAGACCTGTGCCCACCGACGGCCGGCCCGACCGGCTCGCCCCTCGCCTCATGAGCTGGGCGTCGATCCTCGACGACGCCACGCGCACCCAGGCCCTCACGACGGCGACCCTGCCGTTCATCCACCCGCACGTCGCCCTCATGCCCGACGCCCATCTGGGCAAGGGCGCGACCGTCGGCTCGGTCATCCCGACCGACGGCGCGCTGGTCCCGGCGGCCATCGGTGTCGACATCGGCTGCGGGATGCTCGCCGTCCGCACCCAGCACACCGCCGCGGACCTCGACGGCACCGACCTTCGCGCGCTGCACGCCGGGATCGCCGCGCGGGTGCCGCTGTCGGCCGGCGGGCGCACGTCCGGCGTCTCTGCGACGGCGCGGCCGCGGGTGGAGGAGCTGCGCGCGCTCGCCGGCGCCGGGCAGGCCGACGAGGTGGCGCGGCGCTGGGACCAGCAGCTGGGCACGCTCGGCTCGGGCAACCACTTCATCGAGGTGTCGCTCGACGAGGCCGAGAGGGTCTGGCTCTTCCTGCACTCAGGGTCCCGCGGTGTCGGCAACCAGCTGGCGCAGAAGCACATCAAGGTGGCGCAGGAGCAGGCGCGCCGGCGCTTCTACGCCCTGCCGGACCCCGACCTCGCCTACCTCGTGGAGGGCGAGCCGGAGTTCGACGCCTACGTCGAGGCCTTGCTGTGGGCCCAGCGCTTCGCCGCGCTCAACCGGGCCGAGATGATGGACCAGGTCGTCGCCGCGCTCGCGCAGGCGCTCGGCCTGGCCGGGCCCGACGACGTCGTGCGCGAGGAGACCGTGGGCTGCCACCACAACTACACGGCGCGCGAGCGGCACTTCGGGCGCGAGGTGTGGCTCTCCCGCAAGGGAGCCATCAGCGCCCGCGAGGGCGAGCCGGGGCTCATCCCGGGGTCGATGGGTGACGCGTCCTACGTCGTCGTCGGCCGGGGCGACCCGGTGTCGCTGCACTCCTCCCCGCACGGCGCGGGGCGGGCGCACTCGCGCTCGGCGGCGCGGAAGAAGTTCTCCCGCAGCGACCTCGACGCCCGCATGGGCGACGTCGTGTGGGGGGACTCCGACGCCTTCCTCGACGAGCACCCTGAGGCGTACAAGCCCGTCGACGTCGTCATGGCCGACGCGGCGCGGCTCGTCGACGTCCGCCACACGCTCCGGCAGGTGGTGAACGTCAAGGGCGACTGAGGGGCGTGCCCCGCCGCCGGGTCGGGGGCGGGGTGGCTCGAGTCCGACGAACGACAGGTCTGCTCGCCCGGCGACCTGCGCTACGTCGGACTCGAGCGCCTTGCCCCCCCGGCGGAGGAGCCCGGACGGCGGGTAGCGTCGACGTCGTGAGCGAGGGCAGGCAGCCGGGGGAGCGCCCGGCCCCGACCGCCGAGGAGCTGGCCGGCGCCGAGCGCGTCGACCTGCGCCGCCGTCCGCGCTACACGGTCCTCATCGTGCTCGGGGCTCTCGTGGGCGTCGTGGTCGCGGCCGGCCTCACCGCGACCGCGCAGGACAACGACACCTACTCCGCGGCCGCCGTCTTCGGCTACCTGGCGGCCGGCCTCGCCCTCGTCGGGGGGCTGCTCGGCGGGCTCGTGGGCGTCCTGCTGGAACGCGTCGCGCGCCGTCGCTGAGCGACGACGCGCCACTTCCCGGACGACACTGCGCCGGGCCCCCGGCTCGTCGTCCGGCCCGCCCTCGGCCCTGTGCCACCATGGCGCCGTGCCTGGTGGCGACGGACGGCTGACCCACGACCTCATGCCCGGCGAGAAGGGACCGCAGGACGCCTGCGGGGTCTTCGGCGTCTGGGCGCCCGACGAGGACGTCGCGCGGCTGACGTACTTCGGCATCTACGCGCTGCAGCACCGCGGGCAGGAGTCCGCCGGGATCGCCGTCAGCACCGGCAGCCAGATGCTCGTCTACAAGGACATGGGCCTGGTGTCCCAGGTCTTCGACGAGCCGGCGCTGCGGTCCTTGCGCGGACAGCTCGCCATCGGCCACACCCGCTACTCCACGACGGGCGCGAGCCGCTGGGAGAACGCCCAGCCCACCCTCGGTGCGACGGCGACCGGCACCGTCGCGCTGGCGCACAACGGCAACCTCACGAACAGCCACGAGCTGCGCGACATGGTCGCCGAGATGGACGCCGAGCGCGGCGAGCAGAAGCCGGGCGGTGAGATCGCCCGCGGCAACACGACCGACACCGCGCTCGTGACGGCGCTGCTCGCGGGCGGGCCCGACCGCACGCTCGAGGCGACGGCGCGGGAGGTCCTGCCGTCGCTGGAGGGCGCCTTCAGCCTCGTCTTCATGGACGAGCGCACCCTGTACGCCGCGCGCGACCGCCACGGCATCCGGCCCCTCGTGCTCGGCCGGCTCTCCCGCGGCTGGGTCGTCGCGAGCGAGACGGCGGCGCTGGACATCGTCGGCGCCAGCGTCGTCCGCGAGATCGAGCCCGGTGAGCTCATCGCCGTCGACGAGGACGGGCTGCGCAGCAGCCGCTTCGCCGACGCCGCGCCCAAGGGCTGCGTCTTCGAGTACGTCTACCTGGCCCGCCCCGACACGACGATCGCGGGCCGCGTCGTGCACGCCGCCCGG
This sequence comes from Pseudokineococcus sp. 1T1Z-3, assembly GCF_037482365.1. Classification (NCBI taxonomy): domain Bacteria; kingdom Bacillati; phylum Actinomycetota; class Actinomycetes; order Kineosporiales; family Kineosporiaceae; genus Pseudokineococcus; species Pseudokineococcus sp. 1T1Z-3. Next base: position 291,554 of record NZ_JBBHZF010000001.1, on the reverse strand, counting down.
GTCGAGATGGGCCGCCGGCTCGCCGCCGAGCACCCGGTCGACGCCGACCTCGTGATCCCGACGCCGGAGTCGGGCACGCCCGCGGCCATCGGGTACGCCGAGGCCTCCGGCATCCCCTACGGGCAGGGGCTCGTCAAGAACAGCTACGTCGGCCGCACCTTCATCCAGCCCGACCAGACCATCCGGCAGCTGGGCATCCGCCTCAAGCTCAACCCGCTCCGCGAGGTCATCCGCGGCAGGCGGCTCGTCGTCGTCGACGACTCCGTCGTCCGCGGCAACACCCAGCGGGCGCTCGTCAGCATGCTCCGCGAGGCCGGCGCGGCCGAGGTGCACGTGCGCATCTCCTCACCGCCGGTGACGTGGCCCTGCTTCTACGGCATCGACTTCGCCAGCCGCGCCGAGCTCATCGCGGCGGGCCTCGCCGTCGAGGACATCCGCAGCAGCATCGGCGCCGACAGCCTCGGCTACATCTCCCACGAGGCGATGGTGGAGGCCACCGAGCAGCCCGCCGACCGGCTGTGCTCGGCCTGCTTCACCGGGGAGTACCCCGTGCCCCTGCCCGACGCCCACCGCATCGGCAAGCACCAGCTGGAGCTCGGGCTCACCGACATCACCGACGACGCGGCGCTGGGGGCCTCCGCGGCCGCACCGAGCGGCGCCGTCAAGGACGTCGAGGGCGCCGTCGCGGGGGCGACCCGATGACGGGCCTGACCTACGCCGCCGCCGGCGTCGACGTCGATGCCGGCGACCGCGCGGTCGCGCTGATGCGCGAGGCGGTGGGGCGCACGCACGGCCCCGAGGTCCTCGGTGGTCTGGGCGGCTTCGCCGGGCTCTTCGACGCCAGCGCGCTCGTCGGGATGCGCCGCCCGCTGCTCGTCAGCAGCACCGACGGCGTCGGCACGAAGATCGCGGTCGCCCAGGCCCTGGACGTCCACGACACCATCGGCGTCGACCTCGTGGCCATGGTGGTCGACGACCTCGTCGTCTGCGGCGCCCGTCCGCTCTTCATGACCGACTACATCGCCTGCGGCGCAGTTGTCCCCGAGCGGGTCGCCGACGTCGTCCGGGGCATCGCCCGGGGCTGCGAGGAGACGGGCACCGCGCTCGTCGGGGGCGAGACGGCCGAGCACCCGGGGCTCATGGCCCCCGACGAGTACGACGTCGCCGGCGCGGCGACGGGCGTCGTCGAGGCGGACGCCCTCCTCGGGCCGTCGCGCGTGCGCGAGGGCGACGTCCTCGTCGCCATGGCGAGCTCCGGGCTGCACAGCAATGGCTACTCCCTCGTCCGGCGGGTCGTCGCGGACGCCGGGTGGGGCCTCGAGCGCCACGTCGACGAGCTGGGTCGCACGCTGGGTGAGGAGCTGCTGGAGCCGACCCGGCTCTACACCCGGCCCTGCCTGCGGCTCGCGGACTCGCTCGGGGCTGACCTCCACGCCCTCACCCACGTCACGGGTGGCGGGCTGGCGGCCAACCTCGGCCGGGTGCTGCCCGCGGGCTCACAGGGTCTCGTCGACCGGTCCACGTGGACGCCGCCTCCCGTCGTCGACCTCGTCGGCCACCTGGGGGGCGTCCCGCGGGAGGACCTCGAGCGCACGCTCAACATGGGCGTGGGGATGGTCGCCGTCGTCGCGCGCACCGCCGAGGACGACGCCGTCGAGCACCTCCACCGCGCGGGAGTGCCGGCCTGGGTGGTCGGCGAGGTGACCACCGACGACGGCACCCGAGGCCAGGGCGTCACCTGGGGTGCCAAGGGCGTCGACGGCGGCAGCGTCCGTCTGGTGTCGGAGCACCGTCGCTGAGCCCGCGCAGGTCACGGTGCCCACCGCGGCGCGTCTGCTCAGGAGCTGAGCAGAGCGCCGGCCACCGGGGGCCCGCGCGCGGCGGCCAGACGTCAGCGGGAGGCGCCGGAAGCCCAGCCGCCGTACCCGTCGTCGTCCTCGTCGGAGGTCTCACGCTCCGGCGGGTCGTACGACGAGCCGGGGTGCCCGAGCTCACGCTCGAGGGACTTGTAGTCCGTCTCCGGGCTGTAGTACTTGAGCTGGCGAGCGACCTTGGTCTGCTTCGCCTTCTGACGGCCGCGCCCCATGGCGTCGACCCCCTCTGAACGTCGTGCCGGGGCTGGCCGTCGCGACGGCGGCCCCGGGGCGTGGTCATCTCTGCGTGGCCGCAACGCTACATGGCCGCCGAGGCTTCCGGCGACGTCCCGGCCGGACCCGGCGCCGCGGTGCCAGGCCCGAGGGGCTACTCACCCGGGCCGCGCATCGCTGACCCGGACAGGTGGCGTCCGTGCCCTCGTCCGGGTGAGGACCGCGGCGTCCGCCCCAGCGACGTGACCTGACGAAGGACACGATGTCATCACGAGGATCGACGCTCCGTGCGCCCGGCCTGACGGGGAGTCACCGAAAGGGGTCGAAGTCGTGACCCAACGTCAGATGACGTCACCGATGATGACGAACCCGTCCGGGGTAGTCATCTCGGACTATGGCGACTCCCAGGGTGCGGCGGCACACTCGAGGGGCTTCCCTCCCTTCCGGTGGCCACGCCGCGGAGGGCTCGCCGAACCAGGAGGACGCCATGACCGTGCGCACCGACGAGGTCGAGACCCTGCTCACCCCGGCCGAGGTGGCGGCGCTCTTCCGCGTCGACCCGAAGACCGTCACCCGGTGGGCGAAGGCCGGCAAGCTCTCCTCGATCCGCACCCTCGGCGGGCACCGGCGCTACCGCGAGGCCGAGGTGCGGGCCCTCCTCGCCGGGGTGCCGCAGCCGCGCTCGACCGAGGACTGAGCGGAGGGTCGACCTCCGGCGGTCGTTAGCATCGTCCCTCGCGCCGGCCCGCCGGCCACCCACCCGGGAGTCCCCGGGACGTCGCCCGAGGGAGAGACCGTGCAGCCAGCGCAGGACCAGCCGTCGTCGACGGAGGAGGGCGGCCTGGTCGGGACGGTCCGGCCGATCGTGCTGGACGGGGACCCGGTGCTGCACCGCCCGTGCGCGCCGGTGACGAGCTTCGACGACGAGCTCGTCCGGCTGGAGGCCGACATGGTCGCGAGCATGCACGCGGCCGAAGGCGTGGGGCTGGCGGCCAACCAGATCGGTGTGGACGCGCGCATGTTCGTCATGGACTGCCCGAACGCCAGCGGGGAGCGGGTCGTCGCGACCGTCGTCAACCCCGTGCTGAAGCTCCCCGGCGTCTTCGCCCGGCGCCGCACCGACGACGAGGGCTGCCTGTCCATCCCCGGTGAGTCAGCGCCGGTCTCGCGCGTCACCACGGCCGTCGTCACGGGCGTCGACGTCCACGGCGAGCCCGTGCGCATCTCGGCCGACGGGCTCGCGGCCGTGTGCCTGCAGCACGAGGTGGACCACCTGGAGGGCCGGCTCTACGTCGACACCCTCGACCCCGAGCTGCGCGCCGAGGTGCTGCGCGACGCGGGGCTGCAGCCGCGCTGACCCCTCCTCGGCGGTGGCGCCCACTCAGCTGGCGTCGTGCTCCAGCACCCGGATCGCGAGCTGCACCCGGTTGGTGACGTGCAGCTTCTCGAACAGGTGAAGCAGGTGGGTCTTCACCGTCGTGGTGCCGAGGTAGAGCTCCGCGCCGATCTCGGCGTTGGTCAGGCCCTGCGCGACGAGGCGTGCGACCTCCCACTCGCGCGTCGTGGTGCCGACGGGCGGTGCCCCTGCGGCGGCCGGTGGCTCGGCCGGTGACGGCAGCCGCGTCGAGGCGAGCTGCACGAGCCGCGCGAGGACGGCGGGGGAGAAGCTCGGCTGCCCCCGGGCGGCGTCGTGCACGGCCGCGACGACGTCCTCGGGCGGGGCGTCCTTGAGCAGGAAGGACACGGCGCCGGCGCGCAGCGCCTGGAGCAGGAAGTCATCGGTGTCGAAGGCCGTGAGGACGACGACCCGGGCCCGGCTACCGGCGGCCACGAGCCGGGCGGTCGCCTCGATGCCGCTCGCGCCGGGCATCCGGACGTCCATGAGGACGACGTCGGGGTCCAGGGCGGCGACGGCCTTCACGGCCGCGTCGCCGTCGGCTGCCTCGCCGACCACCGTGATGCCGGCCGTCCCGTCGACCATGAGCCGGAGCCCCGCGCGCATCAGGCGCTCGTCGTCGACGAGGAGCACTCGCACGGGTCGCTCACCCGAGGTGCCCTCGGGGGTGGCGCCGCTCACGTCCGCCACGGGAGCCGCACCTCGACGACGAAGGCGCCGTCCGCGGCCCGGCCCGAGGTGGCGCTGCCGCCCAGGAGGCGAGCGCGCTCGGCGACGCCGACGAGCCCGAGACCCGTGCCGGTGGGTGGCTGCGCCGGCGGGCTGTGCGCCGACGTGACCCGAAGGACGAGGACGTCGTCCTCGCGGGCGAGCCGGACGTCCGCGACGGCGCCTGGCGCGTGCTTGCGGGCGTTGACGAGCAGCTCGGCGAGCACCTGGGCCAGGGACAGCCCGGTGGCGGGCGAGCGCGCGTCGAGGTCGGCCGGTCGCAGGTCGGCCCACGTCAGCACGACCTCCTGGCCGTGAACGCGCGCCGCCGTCGCCACCTCCTCGAGAGACGCCGACGTCGGCAGTGGCGTCGCGCCGCCGTGCGAGCCGCGGCGCTGGCCGGGGTCGGTGCTGCGCAGCGCCAGCAGCAGCTCGCGCAGCGCGGCGCTCGCCTCGCCGGCGGCGTCGCGGACGGTGCGGGCGGCCTCCCGGGCCCGCTCGGGCGGCAGGTCGTCGCGCGAGGCCAGGGCCCCGGCGTGCAGGGCGACCACCGCGAGCCGGTGGGAGACGGTGTCGTGCATCTCGCGGGCCAGGGCGCTGCGCTCCTCGGCGCGGCTGCGGGCCACGTCGGCCTCCCGTCCGTGCGCCAGCGCGACCCGCTCCCGCTCGGCGGTCGCCGCCTGCTGGCGCAGGGAGGCCAGCAGCGCGGCGCGGGTGCCGCGCACCCTGCCCCACAGGAGCAGGAGCGCCCCGACCGCTCCGAGGGCCAGGACCTCCACGACCAGCGGCAACGCCTCCGTCGGCGAGCCGAAGGCCGTCTCGGACAGGCGCAGCATCCCGAGAACCCCCGCGGTCCAGGCCACGAGGACGCCGACGTGCACCCCGGGGGTGGCCCGCTCGCCGAGGCGGACCATCCCGACGAGCCCGGCGGGCCCGGCCCACGAGCTCACGACACCGGCGGCCGCCAGGCCCGCCGCGGCCGCCCTCGAGGACCGGAAGAAGCCGGCCAGCCCAGCCGCGACGAGGCCGACGAGGACGTCGACGACGAGAAGCACGCCGACCAGGACGGGGCGTGCCGTCGGGCCCTCGTCAGGCAGCTGCGCCCCGAGCACGACGACGAAGACCACCGGCCCGAGCAGCGAGCAGGCCAGCGACACGAGGAGGGCTGACAGGTGGGGCCGACGCTCGGCGAGCGCCGCTCGGGGCGCCACCGCGGGGGACGCCGCCGGGTCCGGGTCACCGGGCGCCGCAGCGAGCGGTGGGTGGGCCAGCACCCGGCCAGCCTAGGAAGGCCGCCCGTCCGCCGTCCTCCTCCTCCTGGTGGACGCCGGCCCCTCCTCCGCACGGACGAGCAGCTCCCTCGCCCGGCCGGTCCGGCGCCGACCAAGCAGGTCCTGACGACCGATCCGTCGCCGTCGGCGCCGCGGTGGGGTCCTCCCATGACCACCACGACGAGCGCCCCCGCCGGCGCGACCCCACCCGTTCCCACCGTCACCGCTGCGCCGGTGACCTACCACCGCGTCGCCCACCTCGACCCCCGCTCGGCGCGGTGGTGGCGCCCGGTCGCCGTCCTCGGCGTCGCGGCGGGACTCCTCCTCGCCCTGGCCACGGCGGCCCTCGCGGCGCTCCTGCCGGTCGTCGTCCTCGAGGTCGTCCGCGAGGACCTCGGGCTCGCGCCCCTGCCGGCGTGGGTGCCCCTGCCCTCGCAGGGGCTGGACGACCCGCGCAACCCGGTCGACCTCCTGCTGATGCTCGGGACCGTCGCGCTGCTGCTGCCGGTCGTCGTCCTCGCGCTGCGGTGGGGCGGGCGGCAGCGGGGGCTCGTGCACTCGGTGGAGGGCCGCTTCCGGTGGGCGATGGCCCTGAGGGCGGCGACCGTGCTCCTGCCGGCGTACGCGGCGCTCCTCTGGGGGCTGGCGGTGGTCCTCCCGCCGGCGGACCTGTCCGTGCCGCCGCTGGACGGGCGGCTGGCCGTCGTCCTCCTCGTCGTGCTCGTGCTGACCCCGCTGCAGTGCGCGGCCGAGGAGTACGCCTTCCGCGGGTTCCCGCAGCAGCTGCTCGGCACGTGGCTGCGCCGTCCGGTGCTCGGGGTGCTGCTGCCCGTCCCGCTCTTCATGGCCGGTCACGGGTACGACTGGGTCGGGCAGGTCGACATCGCCCTCTTCGCCCTCGCCATGGGCGCCCTCGTGTGGAAGACCGGCGGCCTGGAGCTGGCCGTCGTCGCCCACACCGCGAACAACCTGGCGCTCCTCCTCGCCGCCCCGCTGAGCCCCTCGTCGTTGCAGCAGGGCGAGGTGGACCCGTGGGTGCTCGCCGTCTCCCTCGCGCTGACGCTGCTGACGACGGCGGGCCTGTGGGTCTGGGTCTCGCGCACGCACGGGTTGCGGTGGTCCGAGCCGGTCCGGGGGACGGGGCGAGGCGGCGGGCGGGGTCCCACGGGCTGACGGGGTACGCCAGGATGCGCACCGTCGGAGCAGGAGCACGCGACAGGGAGGCACCAGGGCATGCCCGCAGGCGACATCGACTTCACGGTCCAGACGCTCGGGAAGCGGACGGTGACCTCCCCGCTGGCGCCGCTCCTGGAGGCCCGGCGGACGAGCGCCCACACCGTCGAGGAGGGGGACCGCATCCTCTTCGACGACACGCTCTCCTCCTTCGAGCGGCGCGAGGAGGGTCATCTGCCCAGCCTGGAGGCGGCCGGCCCCCGGCAGAAGATCTTCTTCGACCCCTCGAAGACGCGCGTCGGCATCGTGACGTGCGGCGGCCTGTGCCCCGGCATCAACAACGTCATCCGGGCGCTGGTCTCGGAGCTGACGACCCACTACGGCGTCCGCCGGATCCACGGCTTCCGCAGCGGCTACCAGGGCTTCATCCCCGAGTACGGCCACGACGTCGTCGACCTGACGCTCGAGTCGGTCGACGGCATCGCGGCCCAGGGCGGCACCATCCTCGGCAGCTCGCGCGGCCAGCAGGACATCGGCCAGGTCGTCGACTGCCTCGAGCGGATGGGCATCAGCACCCTCTTCGTCATCGGCGGGGACGGCTCGATGCGCGGCGCCCAGGCGATCGCCGCCGAGGTCGGCCGGCGCGACCGGCCCATCGGCGTCGTCGGGGTGCCGAAGACGATCGACAACGACATCCCCTTCCTGGACCAGAGCTTCGGCTTCCAGACCGCCTTCTCCGAGGCGACGCGCTCCATCCGCAGCGCCAAGGTCGAGGCGCGCTCGGCGCCCGGCGGCGTGAGCGTCGTGAAGCTCATGGGCCGGCACTCCGGGTTCATCGCCTGCTACGCCGCCCTGGCGCAGAACGACGCCGACTTCGTCCTCATCCCCGAGGTGCCGTTCGTCCTGGACGGGCCGGGCGGCTTCCTGGAGTGCCTGCGCCGACGCGTGGACACCCAGGGGCACGCGCTCGTCGTCGCCGCCGAGGGCGCCGGGCAGGAGCTCTTCACCGAGGCCGACGCCGAGGGCGGGCTCGTCGACGCCTCCGGCAACAAGCGGCTCCAGGACGTCGGGCGCCTCCTGCGCCAGAAGATCACCGAGGACTTCGCCGCCCACGGCCGCGAGCTCAACCTGCGCTACATCGACCCCAGCTACGTCATCCGCAGCGTCCCGGCCAACCCCTACGACAGCGTGTACTGCACGCGCCTGGCGCACGCGGCGGTGCACGCGGCCATGGCCGGGCGCACCAACATGGTCGTGGGGCGCTGGCGGCGTCGCTTCGTGCACATCCCCATCGAGCTGGCCGTGGGCACCCGCAACCGCGTCGACCCCAACGGGGACCTCTGGTGGTCGGTGCTGGAGGCGACGGGGCAGCCGGTGAGCTTCGGCGAGGAGTCGGAGTCCATCGAGGTGCCGGCCTTCGGCGGTCAGTGAGCCACGGGCCCTGGCCGACAGGTCCCGCACAGGGGCGGCGGCTACGGTCGGCCCGGCCTGCCGCGGGTGAGCAGGACGAGGGCGCAGCAGCAGGAGGACGTGTGGCACTGAACATCGGCCGTCTCGTGGGCCAGGCGCGGGAGTACGCCAGCCGCAACCCCGACAAGGTCACCGGTGGTCTCGACCGGGTGGGCGACGCCGTCGACCGCAGGACGGGCGGCCGGCACGGCTCGGCCATCACCAAGGCCAAGGACGCGGCCTCCAAGGCGCTCGGGGTCTCGGTGCGCCGCTCGGACGGCCAGGCCGGCGAGCGTCGCGGCGACGTCGAGGGCACCTCCGGCGACGGCAGCGGGGCCACCGGCCGCTGACGGCGGTGGCGACCGCCCGTCGTCACCGCATCGTTGCCCTCCGACACCTCAGCATGCCGCGCCGGGTGCCCCACGATGGTGACGTGCAGCACATCGCTCCCGAGCACGTCCTCGTGCTCGGCGGGACGACGGAGGCCCGGGCGCTCGCCCAGGAGCTCGTCGACCTGCCGGGCGTCCGGGTGACGACGTCGCTGCCGGTCACGCGCCCCGTCCCCCTCGACCCACCCGGGGAGGTCTTCCGCGGCGGCTTCGCGGGAGCCGGTGGTCTCGCCGCCTGGTTGCGGCACCAGCAGGTGCGGGCCGTCGTCGACGCCACCTCCCCCTTCGCCGCCCGGATCACCGCGCGCGCCGTCGAGGCCTGCGCCTTCGCGGACGTCCCGCTGCTGACGCTCGAGCGGCCGGCGTGGGTCCCGCAGCCCGGGGACGACTGGCGGCCGGCCGCCGACCTCGACGCCGCCCGGGACGCCCTCGGCGCCGGCCCCTGGGAGCGGGCGCTCGTCGCCGTCGGGGGTCTGCACCTCGGGCCGCTGGTGCACCTGACGCGGCCCCGGCTCGTGCTGCGTCTGTCTCGTCTGCCCGAGCACCCGCTTCCCGCGGGCTGCGAGGTGGCCCTCCGGCGCCGCACCGCCGACGTGGACGGCGAGCGTGCGGTGATGGCGGCGCGAGGCGTCGGCGTCGTGCTCACGACCGACAGCGGCGGTCCGGGCGGGGCGGCCGTGCTCGTCGCCGCCCGCGAGCTCGCCCTGCCGGTCGTCGTCGTGCGGCGGCCGGTCGTCCCGGCCGTCGAGGGGGCGCCGCCGGCCCCTCGCGCCGCGCATGCGGCGCAGGCCGCGACCTGGGTGCGCGAGACGCTCGACGCGGTAGGAGCGCGCGGCCGCTGACCTGGCCCGCCGGGGCGGACGGGCCGCCCCAGGTCAGCCACTACAGGTTCCCCCAGCGACGCGACCCCGGGACGCCGGGGGGTAGGCGCTGCCGGACCGAGCGCGAGGCGTCACGGGCACCGCGCAGGGTCACCCGGAGCAGGCGGCGACGCAGCGACGTCGTCACGACCACCGGTCTTGGGCCACCGGTGGGCGCACCGCGCCCGAACGCGGCGTCCACCTCCGCCAGGGCCGCCATGTACGCCTCGGTCGACCCGCCGAGGTCGGGGTGGTGCTGGCGCGCGGCGCGACGTCGGGCGGCCCGCCAGGCGTCGTCGTCGTCCGTGGCGGCGGGGGTCGGCATCCACCCAGTGTGGGCCCGGCCCCGTCACTCGCCAGCCGTCACTCGCCAGCCGTCGCTCGCCAGCCGGTGCACGTCCGCGACGGCGTTCGACCGGGCCCGTCGCTCCTGGCGGTGACGGCGTCGCGCCAGAGGGCGGGCGTCGTGGGGCAGCTGGGGCGTCAGGGACTGGAGGGCTTCGTCGGTCTCCAGGGCAAGAAGTTGAGGACCCGCTGGTCTCGATCAGGTAAAGGTCTGTCACGATTCCGTCGAACGACCGACCAGAAGCCCCCACCGCCTGGTGGGGCAGCCGCGCGGACGCCGAACCCTGCCGCCGCACGCGGTCTGCACAGCAACAGGAAGACGGAACGGCAGGGGCGGAGGAACCAGCTCGTCGGGCGACCAGCACTCGCTGGCTGCCCTCGGGGTGAAGCCACAGACGTGGCCGGGCAGCCTTCGAGCCCGAACCCGACAGGTCACCCCCCGCAGGCGAACCCGGAGGACGTCCATGACCACCACTGCTCTGCGCCGACCTGCCCGCCTGCTGCCCGTGCTCCTCGCTGCGCTCGCCGTGCTCGCCGGCCTGGCCGTCGGCCCTGCGGCGCCCGCCGCCGAGGCCCGCTCGGACGTCGGCGCGAAGGCGGTCGCTGCCGCGGCGACCCGGGCCGGCATGCCGTACGCCTACGGGGGCACCGGCCCCACGCGCTTCGACTGCTCGGGCCTGACCCAGTGGTCCTACAAGCAGGCCGGCGAGTCCATCCCTCGCACGGCCGCGCAGCAACGCGCGGCCACGACGAAGATCCCCACCCGCTCGCTGCGGCCGGGTGACCTGGTCTTCTTCCACAACTCCAGCGGGCACGTCTACCACGTGGGCATCTACGCAGGGAACTGGCAGATCTGGGACTCCCCGCGCCCGGGTCGCACCATCTCCAAGCGCACGATCTGGGCTAAGAGCGGCGTCACCTGGGGCCGCGTCTGACGGTCCGGCCGGGGCCTAGCAGCTGGGTCCCGGTCCACCGCGGTCTGGAGACGACGTCGGGCGGTCATCCGAGGAGGGTGACCGCCCGACGTCGTGCTGCGTGGTCGCTGGTGCCTGCTGCTGCGAGCAGTGGTACTGAGGTGGCCAGAGGCGGGATCGAACCGCCGACCTTTCGATTTTCAGTCGAATGCTCTACCAGCTGAGCTATCTGGCCCTCTCACCAGCCCCGCTGCCCTGCGACGGGTACGTGCTGGGCGTGGTGCTCCGGAACTGCTGGCGACCCCGACGGGACTCGAACCCGCGACCTCCGCCGTGACAGGGCGGCGCGCTAACCAACTGCGCTACGGGGCCTCGTGCGGCACGAGACCGGTGGTGCTCCGGCGCCGTGGTGCGGTGCCGGCAGTGCGTGCCCCCAACGGGATTCGAACCCGTGCTGCCGCTGTGAAAGAGCGGTGTCCTGGGCCGCTAGACGATGGGGGCCTGCCCCGCCGCCAGGCGGACCCGGGGCGTCCACCCGTCGACGTGCGACGCGCGGACGACGCCGAGCATAGGGGCTTCCCCCGTCCGCCTCCAAAGCGGCCCTCGCTGGCCCGCGCTGGCAGGGTTCGGCACGTGGTGGAGATGACCGACGAGGAGTTCGAGGAGGCCGTCGCCGACGGCCTCGACCAGATCCCGCCCGAGCTGGCGGCGGCCATGCGCAACGTCGTCGTCCTCGTCGCCGACGAGCCCGACGCCCGCGCCCTCGCCGACGCGCGCGCCTCCGGGGACCTCGACCCCGACGACCCCGAGGGGACGCTGCTGGGGCTCTACGAGGGCACGCCGCTCACCGAGCGCGACGGGTGGTGGGACGCCGGGTCTCTGCCGGACCGCATCACGATCTACAAGGGCCCGGTGCTGCGCCTGTGCGCCGACGCCAAGGAGGTGGCCGAGGAGGTGGCCGTCACGGTCGTCCACGAGGTGGCCCACCACTTCGGCATCGACGACGACCGGCTGCACGAGCTCGGCTGGGGCTGAGCGCGGAGCACGTCGGCGGGGGAGCTCAGGCCGCCTCGGACGCGGTCTCGCGCGGGGCGCCCCGGCCTTGGCCCTGCCGGGCGGCGCGCAGGTCTGAGACCGGCTCGTCGTGCAGCAGGGCGAGGACGGCCGCCTCGATCTCGCCGTGGGTGGCGGGCTCGCCCGCGCCGACGTCGTCACCGAGCAGGCCGAGGGCGTTCTCGATGGTCACGCCGTCCTCGAAGAGGTCGACGACGCGCGGGTCGACGTAGCTGGCCCGCGCGACCGTCGGGGTGTTGCCGAGGTAGTGGGAGACCTCCTGCATGGCGCGCGAGATCGCCCGCTTGCGCGCCGTCGCCGTCCCGGCCGCGTGCGTCGAGACGGCCAGGGCGACCGCGGCGAGCACCGTGGCGTGCCAGGTGCGGAAGTCCTTGGCGGAGACGTCGCCCCCGACGACCTCCTTGACGTAGGCGTTGACGTCGCTGCTCGTGACGTCGTGCCAGCCGCGGGCGTCCCGCCAGGCGAGGAGGTCGTCCGTGCGCGGGCCACGGCGACGGCGCAGGGTCTGGACGGCGTCGATGACGTCGGCGTCGGCCACGGCGATGTGCCGGTCCTTGCCCGACTTGGCGACGTAGTCGAAGACGATCTGGTCGCCCGCGACGCTGACGTGCTGCTTCTCGATCGTCGCGAGGCCGAAGCTGCCGTTGGTCTCGGCGTAGCTCTCCCCGCCCACGCGGAAGAAGCCGAGGTCGAGCAGCCGGAAGGCCGTGGCGAGGGCCCGCTCGCGCGGCATGGGGTTGCGGGCGCTGTGCCTCTCGACGTCCTTCTGCACGCGGGCGCGGGCCCCGGGCAGCCGCTTGGCCACCTCGAGCACGCGGTCGTGCTTGTCCCTGTCCCGCTGCTTGCGCCAGTCGTCGTGGTAGCGGTACTGGCGCCGGCCGGCCGCGTCGGTGCCGACGACCTGGATGTGGCCGTGGGGCCACGGGCAGATCCACACGTCCTTCCACGCCGGCGGGATGACGAGCGCCTCGCAGCGGGCGCGGTCGTCCTTGCTGAGCGGCTCGCCGAGGGCGTCGAGGTAGCGGAAGCCCTTGCCGTGCGCGCGCCGCGTCCACCCCGGGTCGTTGGGGGAGGAGGTGCGCAGCCGGGGCATGGGTCGATCGTCGGGGGAGGCGCCGGGCCGCGCGAGTCGGGTCGGCCGGGCGCGCCGCCAGGGCGTGCGTCGCGGCGGGAAGGGGGTGGCCGCGGTCCGGATCCTGGACCTGAAGTGGTCCGGTCGGAATTGTGCTTACGCTGGCCGACGTTGCGCACCGGCAGCACGCAGGCGGCAGACCTGCAGCCAGCCGGCTGGCAGGCCGGCGCAGACCCAGGCGAGACGGGACCCACGATGACCGCTCCTCCCGCACCGACGGACGCCCCGCCGCGACCGCCGCGCCCCGCGCGCGCCGCCCGGCCGAACGGGCAGTGGGCCGTCGACGGCACGGCCCCGCTCAACCACAACGAGCAGTTCAAGCAGGACGACCCCGCGCTGAACGTCCGCCGGCGGGTGGAGGAGGTCTACGCCCGCGAGGGATTCGGGAGCATCGAGCCCGACGACCTGCGCGGGCGGCTGCGCTGGTGGGGCCTGTACACCCAGCGCAGGCCGGGCATCGACGGCGGCCGCACGGCGCAGCTGGAGCCGCACGAGCTCGAGGACGAGTACTTCATGCTCCGCGTCCGCGTCGACGGCGGGGCGCTGTCCACCGAGCAGCTGCGCGTCGTCGCCGGCATCTCCGTCGACTTCGCCCGCGGCACCGCCGACGTCAGCGACCGGCAGAACGTCCAGATGCACTGGATCCGCATCGAGGACGTGCCCGAGATCTGGCGTCGCCTCGAGGCCGTCGGCCTGCAGACCACCGAGGCCTGCGGGGACTGCCCCCGCGTCATCCTCGGCTCGCCCGTCGCGGGGGTGGCCGCCGACGAGCTGCTCGACCCGAGCCCGCAGGTCGAGGAGATCCAGCGGCGGTACGTCGGCGACCCCGAGCTGGCCAACCTGCCCCGCAAGTTCAAGTCCGCGATCACCGGCCACCCCAGCCAGGACGTCGTCCACGAGATCAACGACATCTCCTTCGTCGCGACCACCCACCCCGAGCTGGGCCTCGGCTACGACCTCTTCGTCGGGGGCGGGCTGTCGACGAACGCGCGCCTGGCCGAGCGGCTCGGCACCTTCGTCCGCCCGGAGGAGGTCCCCGACGTCTGGCACGCCGTCGTCAGCCTGTTCCGCGACTACGGCTACCGCCGGCTGCGCACCAAGGCGCGGCTGAAGTTCCTGCTCGCCGACTGGGGCGCGGAGAGGTTCCGCGAGGTGCTGGAGCAGGAGTACCTGCACCGGTCGCTGCCCGACGGGCCGCCGCCCGGCCCTCCCGTCGGCAGCGCCGACCACGTCGGCGTCCACCCCCAGAAGGACGGGCGCCGCTACGTCGGCGTGGCCCCCGTCGTCGGCCGCGTGAGCGGTGAGGTGCTGGCTGGCGTCGCCGACGTCGCCGAGGCGCACGGCAGCCGCCGGGTCCGCCTGACCCCGCACCAGAAGCTCGTCGTCCTCGACGTGCCGGCGGCCGAGGCCGAGGACGTCGTCGCCGAGCTGGGGGCGCTCGGTCTGGAGGCGCGGCCGAACCTGTTCCGCCGCACCACGATGGCGTGCACGGGCATCGAGTTCTGCAAGCTCGCCATCGTCGACACCAAGGCCACCGCGACGCGGGCGGTCGCCGAGCTCGACGAGCGCCTGGCCGACGTGCAGCGCGAGCTGCCCGCGCCGGTCCGCCTCCACGTCAACGGCTGCCCCAACTCCTGCGCGCGCATCCAGACCGCCGACATCGGCCTCAAGGGCCAGCTCGTGCCGGGCGAGGACGGCGAGCAGGTGCCCGGCTTCCAGGTGCACCTCGGCGGCGGGCTCGCGTCGGCAGAGCGTGAGGAGGCCGGTCTCGGCCGTACCGTGAGAGGGCTCAAGGTCACGGCCGACGACCTCGTCGACTACGTCGAGCGGGTCGTCCGGCGGTACGCCGCCGACCGCGACGGGGCCGAGAGCTTCGGCGTCTGGGCCCACCGGGTGGAGGAGGACGCGCTGCGATGACCGCGCCGGCACCGGACGTCGCGGCGCCCCAGACGGGCGCGCGAGCCTCGACGCACGTCCCCGCGCCGCGCCGCCGCCGTGGACGCGGCGAGCAGGAGCTGCGGGCGCTGGCGGCCGAGGGGGAGCGCCGCTTCGGCCACGTCGAGGGCGAGGACGGCGCGCTCGAGGTCCTCCGGTGGGTCACGGGCGAGCTCGGCGACGGCGTCGCGGTGGCCTCCTCCATGGCCAACGCCGTCCTCCCGCACCTGGTCTCGCGCGCCCGGGCGGGCGTCGACGTGCTGTTCCTGGAGACGGGGTACCACTTCGCCGAGACCCTCGGCACGCGCGACGCGGTGGCGCAGACGATGGACGTCCGGGTCGTCGACGTCCGACCGCAGCTCACGGTCGCCGAGCAGGACGCGCGCTACGGCGCCCGCCTGCACGACCGCGACCCCGGCCAGTGCTGCGCGATGCGCAAGGTCGAGCCGCTGCGCGCCGAGCTCGCCGGCTACGACGCCTGGGTCACCGGCGTCCGCCGCGGGGAGGCCTCGACCCGGACGGCCGCCCCGGTGGTCTCCTTCGACGAGAAGCACGGGCTGGTGAAGGTCAACCCGATCGCCGCGTGGAGCTGGGACGAGCTCGTCGGCTACGCGGGCGAGCACGGCGTGCTGCTCAACCCCCTGCTGCTCGACGGCTTCCCCTCCATCGGCTGCGCGCCGTGCACCCGCCGGGTGGAGCCGGGCGAGGACCAGCGGGCGGGCCGGTGGTCGGGCCTGGGCAAGACCGAGTGCGGCATCCACACCTGAGCGCCCCACGGCACGCAGGGTGCTGAGACCCTGCCGCTCGTGACCGACCTGCTCCCGCTGTCGCTGCGGGTCGAGGGCCGGCGGGTGCTCGTCGTCGGGGGTGGGGCCGTGGCGTCCCGGAGCGTCCCCGGGCTGCTGGCGGCCGGGGCGGACGTCCTCGTCGTCGCGCCGGAGCCGTCGCCGCCGCTCGTCGCGCTCGCCGACGCCGGGTCGGTGCGGCTGGAGCGGCGCCCGTTCGTGGCCGCCGACCTCGACGAGGTCTGGCTCGCCGTCACCGCGACGGGCGTCGCCGCCGTCGACGCGGCCGTCTCGGCCGAGGCCGAGCGGCGGCGCGTCTGGTGCGTCGACCGCGGGGACGCCGCGCGGGCCAGCGCGTGGACGCCCGGGGTCGCCCGCGTCGACGACGTGACCGTCGCCGTGAGCGCCGGTCGCGACCCGCGCCGGGCCGGGCGGCTGCGGGACGGCGTCGCCGCCGCCCTGCAGTCCGGCGACCTGCCGCTGCGACGGGCGCGGCCGCGGGCGGCCGGCAGGGTCGCGCTGGTCGGCGGCGGGCCGGCCGACCCGGGCCTGCTCACCGCGCGCGGCCGCCGGCTCCTCGCGGAGGCCGACGTCGTCGTCACCGACCGGCTCGGGCCCCGCGGCGTGCTGGCCGAGCTGGACGAGGAGGTCCTGGTCGTCGACGTCGGCAAGACCCCGGGCAACCACCCCGTGCCCCAGGAGAAGATCAACGACCTGCTCGTCGAGCACGGCCTCGCCGGCCGGCTCGTCGTGCGGCTCAAGGGCGGCGACCCCTACGTCTTCGGCCGCGGCGGGGAGGAGCTGGCCGCCTGCCGGGCAGCAGGTCTCGACGTCGAGGTCGTGCCCGGCGTGACGTCGGCGGTGTCGGTGCCCGCGGCCGTCGGCATCCCCGTGACCCACCGCGGGGTGTCGCGCGGCTTCACCGTGCTCACCGGGCACGAGGACCTGGTGGCGACGCCGTCGGCGCTCGCCGGGGTGCCGGTCGAGGCGCACACCGTCGTCCTGCTCATGGGCGTCAGCGCGCTGGCGACCTCGGCGGCCGCGCTCGTCGCCTCCGGCCGGCCGCCGTCGACGCCCGTCGCGGTCGTGGAGGACGGCTACGGGCCCCGCCAGCGCGCGACCTTCGGCACGCTCGCGGACGTGGCCGGGCGCGCCGAGGCGGCAGGGGTGCGCCCGCCCGCCGTCGTCGTCGTCGGGGACGTCGTCACGCTTGCGCCGGGGTGGCCGGCAGCGGCGACGGACGGCACCGGCGCAGGTGCCGGGCCACCGCGTCACCGGACGACGGCGTACCCGGCGTAGGTGACGCCGCCGCGGAACGACGTCGCCTCGAGCAGGCGCAGCACCGGCAGCTCGTACCCGTCGGGGAACAGCCGCCGCCCGCGGCCCTGGACGACGGGGAAGCCGTAGAGGCGGTACTCGTCGACGAGGCCGGCGGTGATGAGCGCGTGGCAGAGCGTGATGCTGCCGGTGACGACGACGTCCTGCCCGTCCGCCTCCTTGAGCGCGCGGACCTCCTGGACCGGGTCGCCCGTCAGGACGGTGCTGCGGGCCCACGCCGGGTCGGCCAGGGTCGAGGAGACGACGTACTTCGCGACCTGGTCGAGGTAGGCGGTGATGCCCGTCGTGTCGTCGTGCTGCTGCGGCCAGTAGCCGCGGAAGTCCTCGAAGGTGCGTCGGCCGACCAGGAGCGCGTCGGCGCGCTGGTCCGCCCGGTGGACGTGGGCCAGCACGTCCGAGGAGCCGGCGTCGCCGGAGGCGCCCGGGTCGAACCAGTCGCCGAGCATCTCGACGCAGCCGTCGAGGGTGATGTTCTGGGTGATGGCGAGCGTGCGCACGGGTCTCCTGCTCTCCTCGTCGGGTCGCTCCGCCAGGGTCGACCGTGCGCGCGCGGCGTCCTCATCGGTCCCCGAGGCGCTCCGGGGGCGGCCCGATCGGCGCGGCACCGTCTAGCGTCGGGCCGTGAGCGACGCCGAGACCAGCAGCCCTCCCGCCTCCGAGCTCGAGAAGCCCTCTGCCGCATCGGCGTCGACGCCGCCGGTGCGCGAGGAGCTCGTGACCACCCACCACGTCGTGAGCACGCCGGCCGGCGAGCTGCGGTACACGGCGAAGGCCGGGCGGGTGGTGCTCTACCGCGACAAGGAGGAGGACGGCGTCTGGAAGGGGCGTGTGCCCCACGCCCAGGTCGGGGTCGTCGCCTACACCCTCGACGACACGGACCCGGCGACACGTCCCGTGACGTTCTCCTTCAACGGCGGCCCCGGCTCGTCCAGCGTGTGGCTGCACCTCGGCCTGTTCGGGCCGCGCCGGGTCGACATGGGCGACGTCGGCGCGCTGGCGCCGCCGCCGGGCGGGCTCCTCGACAACGCCGAGACGCTGCTGGCCGAGAGCGACCTCGTCTTCGTCGACCCGGTCGGCACCGGCCGCTCGCGCGTCGTCGACGGCGAGAAGGAGGCCGACTTCCACGGCTTCACGGCCGACGTCGAGTCGGTCGGCGAGGTGATCCGGCAGTGGGTCACCGCCGAGGGTCGGTGGCTCTCGCCCAAGCTGCTGGCGGGGGAGTCCTACGGCACGACGCGCGCCGCGGCGCTGGCGCAGCACCTGCAGGGCACGGGGATGTACCTCTCCGGCGTCGTGCTCGTCTCCGTCGTCATGAACTTCGGCATCCTCTTCGTCACCCCTGGCGACGACCGGCCGTACCCCCGGTACCTGCCGTTCTACGCCGCGGCGGCGCACCGGCACGGCAAGCACCCCGGGCGCGAGCTCGCCGACGTCGTCGCCGAGGCCGAGGCGTACGCGGCGCGCGAGTACCCCTACGTCCTGGCCCAGGGCTCGCGCCTGGGCGCTGAGGAGCGGGCCGACGCCGTCGCGACGGTCGCACGGCTCGCCGGGCTGTCGGAGGCCTACGTCGAGCGGGCGGACCTGCGGGTGGAGCACCTGCGGTACTTCGCCGAGCTGCTGCGCGAGGAGGGGCTCGTCGTCGGCCGCCTCGACGCCCGCTTCACCGGGCCGGCCGGGGACGGGACCGCCGCGTCGCTGGAGGCCGACCCGTCGATGGACGCCGTCCTCGGGCCCTACACCGCGGCGCACGCCCACCACCTGCGGGCCGAGCTCGGGGTGCAGGACGCGACGCCCTTCTCGGTGTTCAGCCGACGGGCCATCGAGCGGTGGAGCTACAAGGAGTTCGAGAACGCCTCCGTCAGCGTGCTCGACCGGCTCTCGCGCGCGATGCGGCAGAACCCGCACCTCAAGGTCTACGTCGGGCTCGGCCGCTACGACGGCGCGACGCCGTTCTCCTCGGCCGAGGACGACCTCGCCCACCTCGACGTGCCGCGCTCGCGCCGGGACGACGTCGAGCTCCGCTACTACGAGGCCGGCCACATGATGTACGTCCACGAGCCGAGCCGGGTGCAGCAGAGCGCGGACATCGCCGACTTCGTTCGGCGGGCGACCGCGCGGCCCGACGCCGGTTGAGCCGGGCCCTCCTGGGCGGCGTCGGCCCTCGTCGGCCCTCAGTCCTCGTAGGCGGGGGCGTCGGAGCGCCAGTAGCCGCAGAAGTAGACGTCGTCCTTGCCGAGGCCCCGCTCGCGCACCAGGTGCCGCCGGACGCCCGTCGCGGTGGCGGCCTCGCCGGCGACCCAGGCGTACAGCCCGGTCGTCGGCAGGTCGGCGCGGACGACGTCGTCGAGCAGCGACCGCCCGGGGGTCGCGGCACGCCAGCGCACGTCGACGCCGTCGCGCTCGGGCAGGTCGGGGGCGTCGTCGGCCGTCGGGACCTCGACGAGGACGCTCGCCCCGACGCCCTCGGGCAGGCCCGCGAGGATGCCGGCGGCGGCGGGCACGGCCGTCGCGTCGGCGACGAGCAGCACGTGGCGCGTGCCGGCCGGCGGGGCGTAGCAGGTGTCCTGGACGACCACGCCGACCTCGTCCCCGGGCCGGGTGGTCAGGGCCCACCGGCTCGCGGGGCCGCTCTCGCCGTGGGTGACGAGGTCGACGTCGAGCTCACCGGCCTCGGGCCGCAGCGCGCGGACGGTGTAGTTGCGCAGGACGGGGCGCTCGTCGGCGGGCATCGCCTGCATCTCGGGCCACCACCGCTCGGTCTCGGGCAGCCGGAGGCGGGCCTGGCCGGGGCGGGGCAGCAGCAGGCGGACGTACTGGTCGTCCCCGAGCGCGCTCACGTCGTGCAGGCCCTCGCCCGCGACGGTGACGCGGACGACGTGCGGGCTCACCTCCCGCCGTGCCGTCACGCGCACGCGGACGGCGTGGGCGGCCAGGCGCTGGCGGCGCGGGACGGGGCGCGCCGTCGTGGCGGCGCTTGCCGGCGCTGTCGTGGTCGTCATGCCGAGGCTCCCGGGGTGGAGGCGCCCCCCAGCGAGGTGGCCGGGAGGTGAGGCTTGCCTCTCCTACGGTACGTGGTCGACGCCTGGGTGGTGAGCCCCGCTCCGGCGAGCGCATCCCGCCCACCTTCCAGGAGCTCGCGGCGGCGGTGCTCGAGGGCGTGGAGCCGTGGCTCGACGCCCCGTTCGGCTTCTTCGGACACTGCTGGCCCCGGTCCGCGGGGTGCACGGCGGCATGTCGGAGGAGACGAGGAGGGCGGCCGGCGGTCGGCCGGTGTGCTCGGCGAGGACGGTCGTCTCGAACGCGGCGATGGCCGGCGACTCCACCGTCCACGTCCTCCCCGGGGGCCACGACCGGTTCGGCGACGCCCCCGAGGACCTGCTCGACGTGGTCCTGGCCGCCGTCACCCGGTGACGCGTCCGACGCCCGCGAGCCACGTGTACGGTCGCGACCGAGGACCCTGTCGCCGTGCCAGCGGAGGAGATCCCGATGAGCACCGTGCCCGACTCCGTCCCGCTCGAGGGCGCCCGGTTCGTCGGCCGTAACCTGCGCGGCGCCCGCTTCGTGGAGTCCGACCTCTCGGGCGTCGTCATGCGCGGGGTCGACGTCCAGGGCGCCGACATCGACGCCCCGTGGCTGCCCGGCGGGGTCCTGCTGGTCAACGGCGTCGACGTCGCGTCGTACGTGGAAGCCGAGCTCGACCGTCGTCACCCCGGACGGGACCGACGTCGCGCCGAGGACCCCGAGGGCCTGCGCGCGGCGTGGGCCTCGCTCCGGACCGCGTGGACCGCACTCGTCGAACGGGCCCTGGCCATGCCGGAGGGCACCGTGGACCGGTCGGTGGACGGCGAGTGGACCTTCTCCCAGACCCTCCGTCACCTCGTGCTCGCCACCGACTCCTGGCTCGGCAAGGCCGTGCTCGGGCGGGAGCAGCCGTTCCACCCTCTCGGCCAGCCACGGACCGGCGCGGAGGAGGACGGCCTGGACCTGTCGCTGTTCACCTCGACGACGCCGCCGTTCGCCGAGGTGCTCGCCGCCCGCGAGGACCGGGTCGCGACGATGCGGGCGTTCCTCGACGCGGTGACCCGCGAGCAGCTCGCGGAAGCGCGCGCCAACCCCTGGGACCCGCAGTACCCCGAGACCGTCCTCACCTGCGTGCAGGTGGTGCTGGAGGAGGAGTGGGAACACCTGCGGTACGCCGAGCGCGACCTCGACGCGCTCGCCGCGGGTCCTGCGGATCCGGCTCCGCAGGACTGAGGCGCTCGGTCTCGGGGGCACGACCGGGGGCGGGACACAGGTCTGGCGTCGAGGCGTCCGCCGCCCCGACCGAGAAGAGGCGACGACGGTGGAACCGTCCGGAGTCGCGGTCCGGGAACGCCCTGCGGCCGTGCCCGAGCACGACCCGTACGACTACCGCCTCCACGAGGACCCGTACCCGACGTACGCGTGGCTGCGGGCACACGAACCGCTGACCCACAGCCGCACCCGCGACTTCTGGGTCCTCTCCCGGTACGCCGACAACGCCGCGGCGCTACGTGACCCGGTGCTGCTCTCCAGCCGGAACGCGATCGCCTTGGAACCGGACGTGTGGGGCCCGGACGCGGCGGGCACGAGCTCGTCCCTCGCCATGGACGACCTGGGCCACACGTCGATGCGCCGGCTCGTCCGTGCCTCGTCCACGCCCCGTTGGGTCGCCGGCCTGGAGCCGACGATCCGAGCCATGGCGCGCGAGCGCTGGGAGCCGCTGGTCGAGGCGGGCTCCTTCGACGTCGCCGCCGACGTCGCCGTCCTGCTCCCGTGCGACGTGATGGGCGATATCATCGGCATCCCGGAGTCGGACCGCGACGCCGTCCGGGCCGACGACGACCTGCTCGACCACTGCGACGACGGCACCGAGCGCCGCTCCCCGACCTCGATGGCCGCCGGGCTGCGGCTCGCCGTCTACCACGCCTTCCTCGTCCGGGAACGCCGCCGCACGCCGGTCGACGGGCAAGGCGCTGGCGTCGTCCTGGTGCTACGGCGGGCTCGACCCGCTCCTTCGGCGGGCCGGTCTCGGCGGTCGCGCGGCCGACTGGGGCGCCGAGGTGCTCCGGTTCGACACCCCGACCCAGATGGTCGCCCGGACCCTGACGGCGGACACGGCGCTCCACGGCACGACCGTCCCCGAGGGGCCCGCGTCGCCCTGCTCCTGGGGTCGGCGAACCGCGACCCTCAAGGTTCGCCGACCCGGACGTCATCGATCTCGACCGCGACACGAGCCCGGTGCTCACCCTCGGGCGAGGGCCCGCACCTCTGCTTCGGCACAGCACTCACGCAGCTGGAGGTGCGGGTCGCCCTCGTCGCTGCGGCCTCACCCTCAACAAGCTCGTCGAGGCCGTACGGGGACGTCGAGCGGCGGGACGTCGGCGTCGACCTCGTAGTCCTCGACGACCCGAGCGGCCTCCCGCGCCTTCAGCGGCGGGCGGGCGCCGGACTACTGGCCGATCTGGGACGTCATCCGAGGCCGGGAGTCCTCGGCCGTGTGCGCCCCGGGAGCCAGGCCGGGGGGCCTCGTCGTGGCTGCGGGGCGCGGCGACGCGGCGGGTCCGTCGGGGCGGGCGACGGGCGGGTCGTGGCCTGCCGTGCCTACGCTCTCGCGACGACGCCCGCAGCGACACGCCGGTGCCGCCACGTCCGGACCGACATGCCCGTACCGACCCGGAGGACCTCATGGGGCCGACCCGCACCGCACGCGTGACCTCGACGACGACGGCTGCGTCCCCCAGCCCCCGCGCGCGGCGCACCACCGGCCCGGGCGTAGCCCTCGGCGCGGCGGTGCTGCTGCTCGTGGGCGCCGGCTGCGGCGGCGAGGAGGTCACGGCCCCGGAGTCCGCGAACACCCCGACCGAGCAGGAGAGCCCCCTGCCGACGCTGCCGTCCCCGGACGGCTCGACGACCGGCACGGGCAGCGGGGGCGACGACGCGGAGCCCGCCACGACCGAGCTGACCGCCTCGGTCGGGACCGAGGCGGACCCCGAGGCCTACGTCATCTCCCTCGTCGACGCCGACGGCACCGAGGTCACCGAGCTGCCCGCCGGGGACTACACGATCACCGTCGAGGACCCCGCCACCACGCACAACTTCCGGCTGACGGGGCCGGGCGGCGTCGACGAGGCCACGTCCGTGCCCGAGGTCGTCACGACGACCTGGGACGTCACGCTGGTCGAGGGCGAGTACGACTACGTGTGCGACCCCCACCCGAGCATGGTCGGCGGCTTCACCGTCACCTCCTGACCCGACCGGCGTCCCTCCTCCGCGACCCGGCCTCGTCGCGGAAGGCGGGCCGCCTCAAGACCGCGACGTGTGACCTCGTCGCGGCTCTTCCGCGACGTGTGACCTTGTCGCGGGACGAGGTCGCGCGCCGGCGGGCGGCGGCGGGCCGCGCGGCTGGACCTCAGCGGGACGACCAGCCACCGTCCGAGGCGACGGTCTGGCCGGTGACCCAGGCGGCCTCGTCGCCGAGCAGCCAGGCGACGAGGCGGGCGGCGTCGGCCGGCGTGCCCCAGCGTCCGCCCGGGCTCGCCGCGGCGACGGACGCCCGGAGCGCGTCGTCGGCGTAGCCCGTGTCGGTCGGGCCAGGGTCGACGCAGTTCACGGTGATGCCGCGCGGGGCCAGGTGCACGGCCAGGCTGCGCGTGAGCTCGTGCAGCGCGGCCTTGCTCGCGGCGTAGGGCAGCTCCCCCGGCATGGCGCCGTGGTGCTGGCCCGAGGTGAACCAGAGCAGACGCCCGCCGGGACGGGCGTCGTCGTGCTGGGCGGCGAAGGCCTGCGCCAGGAGCAGCGTCGCGCGGGTGTTGACGGCGTAGGCCAGGTCCAGCTCTTCCGCCGTCAGCTGCTCCAGCGACCGGGCGGACGAGCGCGCGTGGTTCGCGACGACGGCGTCGACGTGCCCGAACGCCGCTCGCGCCGCATCGACCAGGAACTGTGGTGCGCCAGGCTCGGCGAGGTCGACCTCGACGAGCTCGACGTGGGAGCCGTTCACGCGCAGCTCGTCCCGCAGCACCTCTGCCCCGTGGGGGTCGGCTCCCCACGGCTGCTCGGCGTCGTGCGGCGGCCACCCGTGCAGCAGCAGGCCCGCCCCGTCGGCGGCGAGGCGGCGGGCGATCGCGGCCCCGATGCCGAGGCGCCGGCTCGCGCCGGTGAGGAGGACGACCCGGTCGTGCAGCGGCTGCGGGCTCACCGGCGGTGAGCCTGCTCCCCGACCGGGCGGTGCACAAGGTCGGTCGGCGACCGGTCGCCGCACCAGCGCCTCACGGCCGCGGGAGGGGTGCTGGAGTGCCTACGGTCCCGCCGTGCCCTCGACCTTCTCCGCCGCTTCCGCACCCCAGCGGCCTCCTGCGCACCGCTCGCCGGTGCTGCTGCTCGGCGTGCTCGTCGGTGGCGCGGTCGGCACGGGCCTGCGCCTGGCCGCAGGGCTCGCGCTGCCGCCGCAGGAGGGCGCCTGGCCGGCGGGGACGCTGCTCGTCAACGTCGTCGGCGCCTTCTTGCTCGGCCTGCTGCTGGAGACCCTCGCCCGGCGCGGGCCGGACGTCGGGGCGCGCCGGGCCACGCGCGTCGTCGTGGGCTCCGGTCTGCTCGGCGGGCTGACGACGACGAGCGCCCTCGCCCTGGAGACGGTCGAGCTGGCCGGCGCCAGCCCTGCGACGGCGCTCGCCTACGCCGGGACGACGCTCGTCGCGGGGGTGGCGGCCGCGGCAGTCGGCGTCGCCCTGGCGTCGTCGGTCGGCCGCGGGGCGCCAGGCCCGCAGGTGGCGCGGTGAGCGCCGCCGTCCTCCTCGCGGTGTGCCTGGCCGGCGGGCTGGGTGCGGTCGCGCGCGTCGTCGTCGACGGCGAGGTGCGCAGCGCCCTCGGCGGCCGGTGGCCCTGGGGCACAGCGGTCGTCAACGTCGCAGGCTCGCTGCTCATCGGGCTGGCGACCGGTCTGCTCGGCGGGGCGGAGTCGGGCGCCGTCCTGCCGGTCGTCGCCACCGGCTTCTGCGGCGGCTTCACGACCTTCGGCACCGCCGTCGTCGAGGTGCTGCGGCTCGGGCAGGAGCGTCGTGCCGCCGCGGCGGCCGCCGCCGCGCTCGTCACCGTCCTCATGAGCACCGCCGCGGCCGGCGGCGGGCTCGTGCTGGGCAGGCTGCTCGCGGGCTGAACGGCGCCCGCGGTCCGGACGGTGGGCACCCGTCCCGAGGGCTGGTCACCGGGCGCCTCGTGCCCTACGGTGCGAGCAGGTCAAGAGCGCCAGCGACAAGCCCCGGCTCGCTGGCCGGCAACCCTCCTCCGCGGTGGGGTGCCCCGGGTGAGGACCTGGCCGCGCCGGCCCTGGCGCGGCAAGCGCGGACCTTCGGGTCCTGGCTCTCCAGGAGACTGCCGTGAGTGCTGCCCCCCGTCTCGCCCTCGTGCCCGCCGCGCGGCCTCCTGCTGCCGGGCGTCTCGCCGTCGGGCAGCGCCAGCCGGGGGGTCGGCGTCTGCGGGCCGCGCCCGCGCCCGGCGAGCACCCGCTGCTCCCCGTCGTCGGCGGCGAGGAGCGCGTGCCGCTCGTCACCGGCGGCGAGGCGCGCTACGCGGGCCTCGACGTCGCCGCGAGCGCGCCCGCGCTGGTCTGGGTCGCCGAGCACGTCGAGCGGGTGCTGCCGCTGTACGCGAGCGTCCACCGCGGCGCCGGGTACGCCTCGCAGGTGAGCACCGCCGTGCTGGAGGGCTCGCGCGACGTCGTCGCCGGCTTCGTCGGCGCCCGCCGCGACGACGTCGTCGTCTGGACGCGCAACACCACCGACGCCCTCGCCGTCCTCGCCGGCTGCGTGCCGGACGGCGGGTCGGTGCTCGTGCTCGACCTGGAGCACCACGCCAACCTGCTGCCGTGGCGCACGCAGGGCCACCGCGGCGTCACCCAGCGGGTCGTCGCGGCGGCCAGCACGCTCGAGGGGACGGTGGAGGCGCTCGAGCGGGCGCTGGCCGCAGCGCCGACGTCGCTGCTGGCCGTCACCGGCGCGAGCAACGTCACGGGCGAGGAGCTGCCGCTCGCGCGTCTCGCCGCGCTGGCGCACCACTACGGCGCGCGCCTGGCCGTGGACGCCGCCCAGCTGGCCCCGCACCGGGCGCTCGACCTCGCGCGCGACGGCGTCGACTGGGTTGCCCTGTCCGGCCACAAGCTCTACGCGCCCTTCGGCGCCGGCGCGCTCGTCGGGCGCCGCGACTGGCTCGACGCCGGCACGCCGCACCTGGCCGGCGGGGGAGCGGTCGAGGAGGTCGGCGCCGACGACGTCCGCTGGGCGACGGCGCCCGCCCGGCACGAGGGCGGGACGCCGAACGTCCTGGGCGCCGCCGCGCTCGCCGCCGCGTGCGAGGCGCTCTCCGCCCTGGACGACGGCGCCTTGGAGGCGCACGAGCAGGCGCTGCGCGCGCGACTCCTCGACGGGTTGGCGCAGGTGCCGGGCGTCCGCGTCGTCCGGGCGCTGGAGGACGTGCCGTCGTCCATCGGGGTCGTGACCTTCACCGTCGACGGCGTGGACCCGGGGCTCGTGGCGGCGTACCTGTCGGCCGAGCACGGCGTCGGGGTGCGCGACGGGCGCTTCTGCGCGCACCCGCTGCTGGCGCGGCTCGGGCTGCCCGGCGGGGCGGTGCGGGCGAGCGTCGGCGTCGGCACGCGGGCAGAGGACGTCGACCGGCTGGTCGCCGCGCTGAAGTCGCTCGTCGCCGACGGCCCGGCGTGGACCTACGAGGTCGTCGAGGGCCGGCACGCACCGGTCGACGACCCCCGGCCGTGGCCGGAGTGGGGCGACCCGAGCGCACGGGCAGCGGCCGCGCGGCCCTGCGGAGGCTGAGGCACCCGGCGCTGGGGACCGCTGTCGGCGGCGCCACCTACGCTCGCCTGCCGTGAGCGAGCAGACCGCACCCTCCTCCGCCGGACGAGGCAGGGGAGCCGAGACCGCCGTCCCGCCCCGGCAGGCCCGGTCCGTCCTGGCCGGGGTCCTCGTCGCGACGCTGCTCGTCTCCTTCGACCTCCTCGCGGCGGCTGCGGCGATGCCCGAGCTGCGGCGCGACCTGGAGCTGGAGCGCGCCGTCGCCCTGCCCGTGGCGGCCTCGGTGCTCGGCGTGGCGCTGGCGGTGCCGGTCGCGGCGCGCGCCTCGGCCCGCGGGCCCCGGCTGGCCCTGCTCGTCGCCGCGGCGCTGCTGGTGCTCGCCGGGGGCGTGGCCGTGACGCTCGCCCCGGGGCCGACCGGCCTGGACGGCGACGCCTCGGCCTCGGTGCTGGCCGTCGGGCTCGGGCGGCTGGCGCAGGGCGTCGGCGCGGGGGCCCTCGTCGTCGGCGCCGGGGCGGCGCTCGTCACGACCGTGCCGACCGAGCTGCAGGTGCGCGTGCAGGCGGCCCTCGTCCTCGTCACCGGGGTGGGGGCCGTGCTCGGGGCCCTGGCGGGAGGGCTGCTCGCCGACCAGGTGGGGGGGTGGCGGGCGGTGCCCCTGCTCAGCGCGGCCCTCGCCGTCGTCGCGCTCGTGCTCCTGCGGTCGGTGCGCGCCCGCCCGCGGACGAGCGCGCCGCGGTCGCCGGCCGCGGGCCCGTCCTCCTGGGCGGTCCTGCGGCAGCGCGGGGTCCTGCTCGGGGCGGTCGTCGGGGCGGTCGTCGGGACGACCGCGCTGCTCGCGCTCGTCCAGACGGTGCTCTTCCTGGAGCTCACCCCCCCGCTCGTCCGCGCCGCCGTGCTCGTCGCGGGGGTGCTGGCCGGGCTCGTCGGCGTCGTCGCCGCGACGGCGGCCCTGGCGCGGGTGGGCCGTGCACCGGCGGTGGCGCAGACCGGGACCGTCGGCGCCGTCGTGGCCGCGGCGGGGCTGCTCCTCGTCGCCTGGCTCGTCCTCGACGGCCCACCGCTGGCCCTCCTGCCCGTGGTGCTCGTCGGCCTGGGGCTCGGGGCCGTGGTGCAGGGGACGGGTCTCGTCGTGTCCCTGCTGGCGCCCGAGGGCAGCGAGCGGGAGGCGACGGCCGCGCTCGGGGCGGCGCGCCGGCTCGGTGGGGTGATGGCGGCGCTGCTGGTCCTGCTGCTGCCGCTCTTCGGCGTCCTCGACGGCAGCGGCCCGACGCCGGAGGGGCTGCTCACGCCCGTCGTCGGTGTCGGCGGGACGCTGCTGCTCCTCGCCCTCGTCCCGCTCCTCGGCGTCCTGCCCCGTCAGGGCGAGCAGCGCCACCCGCCCCGCGCCTGACCACCCCCGTCCTTCTCGGCGCTCGACGACGGCCCGCCTCCCGCGCTCCTGCCCCGGCACGTCGACGGAGCGGGACGCGGCGTCCCTCCGGCACGGAGGAGGGGCGGCGCCCACGTGCGAGAGTGAGGCGGTGACGCTGCTCCCTCCGCCGTCCGTCCGCCCCAGCACGCCGCCGACCCCCCACGTGCAGATCCCGACGCCTGCCCAGCTGCGACGGGCCCTGGCCCGTGCGCGCGACGGCAAGGCGCTGGACGCCGGCGAGGCGGAGGTCCTGCTGCACGCGCGGGGCGAGGACCTCGCGGCGCTGCAGGCGGTCGCGACCCGCGTGCGCGACGCCGCGATGGAGCGCGCCGGCCGGCCCGGCGTCGTCACGTACTCGCGCAAGGTGTTCATCCCGTTGACGCGGCTGTGCCGGGACCGCTGCCACTACTGCACCTTCGTCACCGTCCCGCACCGGCTGCCGGCGGCCTACCTGAGCCCTGACGAGGTGCTCGACATCGCCCGGGAGGGCGCCGCGCAGGGCTGCCGCGAGGCCCTCTTCACCCTCGGCGACCGGCCGGAGGAGCGGTGGCCCGCGGCCCGGGAGTGGCTCGACGCGCACGGCTACGACGACACGCTCTCCTACGTCCGCGCCATGGCGGTCCGCGTGCTGGAGGAGACGGGCCTGCTGCCGCACCTCAACCCCGGCGTCATGAGCTGGTCGGAGCTGCAGCGGCTCAAGCCCGTCGCCCCGTCGATGGGGATGATGCTGGAGACGACCGCCGAGCGGCTGTGGTCGCAGCCCGGCGGCCCGCACTACGGCAGCCCCGACAAGGACCCGGCGCTGCGGCTGCGCGTGCTCGAGGACGCCGGCCGGGTCGGCGTCCCCTTCACGACGGGCATCCTCGTCGGCATCGGCGAGACGCCGGCCGAGCGCGTCGACTCCCTCCTCGCCATCCGCCGGGTCGCGCGCGAGTACGGCGGCATCCAGGAGGTCATCGTCCAGAACTTCCGGGCCAAGGACGCCACCGCGATGCAGGCGGCACCCGACCTGGACCGCGAGACCTACCTCGCGACCCTCGCCGTCGCCCGCGTGCTGCTCGGCCCGACCGTCAGCCTGCAGGCGCCGCCCAACCTCTCCGACTCGGGCGACGTCGCGGCGCTGCTGGCCTCGGGCGTCGACGACTGGGGCGGCGTCTCGCCCGTCACGCCCGACCACGTCAACCCCGAGCGGCCGTGGCCGCACCTGGACGACCTCGAGCGGTGGACGGCGGACGCGGGGCTCGGCCTGGCGCAACGGCTCACGGCCCACCCGCGGTACGTGCTCGGCGCGCTGCAGCGGGACGAGGCGTGGGTCGACCCGCGGCTGCACCCGCACGTGCGCGCGCTGGTCGACCCCGCGACGGGGCTCGCCGACCCGACGACGTCGCCGGTGGGGCTGCCCTGGCAGGAGCCCGACGGCGGGCTCGTCGCCTCGGGCGGGGGCAGCGGGCGCACCGAGCTGCACGTCGAGGTGGACACCACCGGCCGCACGACGGACCGGCGCAGCGACTTCGACGAGGTCTACGGCGACTGGGAGGCGGTCGCCGAGCGCGTGCCGGCGCAGGACCGCCGCGACGGCACCCGCTCGTCGACCCTGCCCGGCACCCGGGTGGACGGCGACGTCGCCGCCGCGCTGCGCGCCGCCGACGCCGACCCGGCGGGGCTGTCCGACGAGCAGTACCTCGCGCTGATGACGGCCGACGGCGACGCGCTCGACGCCGTCGCGGCGCTCGCCGACGGGCTGCGCCGCGACGTCGTCGGCGACGACGTCACGTACGTGGTCAACCGGAACATCAACTTCACCAACGTCTGCTACGTCGGCTGCCGCTTCTGCGCCTTCGCCCAGCGCAAGACCGACGCCGACGCGTACACGCTGTCGCTGGAGCAGATCTCCCAGCGCACCCGCGAGGCGCGAGAGACCTGGGGCGCCACGGAGGTGTGCCTGCAGGGCGGCATCTCGCCCGACCTCGGCCCGACGGCGTACGTCGACATCGTCCGCGCCGTCAAGGACGCCGTGCCCGACATGCACGTGCACGCGTTCTCGCCCATGGAGATCGCGACGGCGTCGGCCAAGCGCGGCGTCAGCGTGCAGGCGTGGCTGGAGGAGGTGCAGGCCGCGGGGCTCGGCTCCATCCCGGGTACCGCGGCGGAGATCCTCGACGACGACGTCCGCTGGGTGCTCACGAAGGGCAAGCTCCCGGCGGCCGCCTGGGTCGACGTCGTCGAGACGGCGCACCGCCTGGGCCTGCGAAGCTCCTCGACGATGATGTACGGCCACGTCGACGACCCGCGGCACTGGGTCGCGCACCTGCGCACGCTGGCCGGCGTGCAGGACCGCACCG
This sequence comes from Pseudokineococcus sp. 1T1Z-3, assembly GCF_037482365.1. Classification (NCBI taxonomy): domain Bacteria; kingdom Bacillati; phylum Actinomycetota; class Actinomycetes; order Kineosporiales; family Kineosporiaceae; genus Pseudokineococcus; species Pseudokineococcus sp. 1T1Z-3. Next base: position 261,118 of record NZ_JBBHZF010000001.1, on the reverse strand, counting down.
GCGGCTTCACCGAGTTCGTGCCCCTGCCTTTCGTGCACACCAGCTCCCCGGTGTACCTCGCCGGGATCGCCCGGCCGGGGCCGACGCTGCGCGACAACCGCGCCGTCCACGCGCTCGCGCGGATCATGCTGCACGGGCGGGTCGACCACGTGCAGACGTCGTGGGTGAAGCTCGGCGTCGAGGGCACCCGGGCGATGCTCACCGGCGGCGCCGACGACCTCGGCGGGACCCTCATGGAGGAGACCATCAGCCGGATGGCCGGCTCCGAGCACGGCTCGGCCAAGTCGGTCGCCGAGATCGCCGAGATCGCCGGCGGCATCGGCCGGCCCGTGCGCGAGCGGACGACGACGTACGGCCCGGTGCCCGAGCGGGCCGCCGCCGGCTGAGCCGCGCGCCGAGGGCTCGACCGGACCTGCGCCCGAGTCCGACGCCCGGCAGGTCTGGCGGCGGTGGGACCTGCGCGACGTCGGGGTCGAGGGTGCACGTCCGGCGCCTCGGGGCGGGAACCGGTCGCGCGCACGTCCGTCGCCTCCGCGACGATGACCTCGTGCCGACCGAGACGCCCCAGACCGAGACGCCGCAGACCGACGAGCCCGAGAGCGGGCAGCGCCCCTGTGCCCTGGTGACCAACGACGACGGCGTGGAGGGCCGGGGGCTGGCGCTGCTCGTCGTCGCCGCGGTGGAGGCGGGCTTCGACGTCGTCGTCGCCGCGCCGTCGCGCGACCGCAGCGGGGCCAGCGCCGCCGTGGACGCCGAGCTCGACGGCGACCGGCTGCCCGTCGTCGAGGTCCCGCTGCCCTGGCCGGACGCGACGGGGCCCGGCCTGCCCGAGGACGACCCGCAGGCCTGGTGCGCGCAGGCCCGGATGCTGGAGGGCACGGACCGGCTGCGGGTGCTGTCGGTCGCCGCCAGCCCGGCGATGTGCGCCCGCTTCGGCGTCCGCGGTGCCTTCGGCGGCCGGGTGCCCGACGTCGTCCTGTCCGGGGTGAACCACGGCATGAACACCGGTGAGGCGGTGCTGCACTCGGGCACCGTGGGCGCGGCGCTGACCGCGGGGGTCTTCGGCGTCCCGGCGCTGGCCGTCTCGGCCGGTGTGGTCTCGCCGCAGACGCTCGAGGTGTCCGCCCAGACCTGGGGCGGCGTGCTCGCCGCCGTCCGGCCCGCGCTGGCGTGGGTGCTCGACCACGAGCCGGGCGGGGCGCTCAACGTCAACGTCCCGCACCTGGACACCGGCGAGGAGCTGCGGGGGCTGCGCCCGGCGACGCTCGCCGCGGTCGGCGTCGCCCAGGGGCACGCCTTCGACGCCGGCGAGGGCTACGTGCGCCTGCGCGCCTCGACCCCGCCCGACGAGTCGCCGGAGGACCCGGCCAGCGACACCGTCCTGCTCGGCCAGGGGTGGGCGACGGCGACGCTGCTCACGCCCGTCGAGCAGCGCGCCGGCGTCGACCTCGACGACCTCGGCGCCCTCGCAACCGCCGTGCCCGCCGCCAGCTGATCCCTGAGAGCACGTGGACTTCGTAGCCTTCTTACGCCTCAGGAGCTTCTGCAGGCGTCCATAGGCTACGAAGTCCGTGGAGGGAAGGCTCAGTCGAGCTCGGTCGGCAACGACGGGTCGCGGTAGTGGGCCAGGCAGCGCTCCAGCTCCCAGCGGGTGACGCGGCCCTGGCTCAGCTCGGGGAGCTCGTCGAGGCCGAACCAGCCGACCTCCAGGGTCTCCAGCTCCTCGGGGGCGACGACGTCACCGGTCGCGCGGCACAGGAAGAAGAGCTTGACGACCCCCACGGTCATCGCCGGCCGGTGGCCCCGTGCGTCGCGGTCCCAGCAGCCGACGAGCTTGACCACCTCGGCGCCGTGGCCCGTCTCCTCCCGCACCTCCCGCAGCACCGCCTGGGACGGGGTGTCGCCGGAGTCGGCCCACCCGCCAGGCGCGGACCACCGGCCGTCCATCCGCTCGCGCATGAGCAGCACCCGCTCGCGGTCGTCGACGAGGACGCCGCGGACGTCGAGCTTGGACGTCGCGTAGCCCGTGTCACGGCGCTCCAGCTCCTGCGCCAGCGCCGCGGCCTCACCGTCGGTCAGGCCCGAGAGCACGGCCATGAGCTCGGCCGCGAGGCCGCGCGCCGTCTCGAAGCGCTCGCGGTCGTAGTCGGTCGGCGTGTACGCCAGCCCGCTCTGCGCCAGCGCCGCCAGACGCACGGCGACCGCCCGCACGCGGTCCGCGGCTCCGGGCGTCCCGGGGGCGCCCGAGGTTGCGGGCAGGCCGGCGACGCCCTCGCCGTGAGGCACTCGGTCGTCCGCTGAGGTCGGCACCCCGCGACGCTAGGTGCGCGGGCGCCTGCCCGCCCGCGCGGGGCGGGTGTGACGATGACGGCGTGGGACGACGCGCCGCCGCAGCGGCTCTCGCGGCGATGACCGGCCTGGTCCTCGCTGCCGCCGGCCTGCCCGCGCAGGCCTCCGCCCCGCTCGCCCTCACCCCCGCCGAGACGTCGGCGCCGACGCCCACCGACGGCGGGGGCGAGGAGACCGACGACGCCCCCGAGGTCGACGTCGAGACCCTCACCGTCGACGTCGACGCCGAGCCGACGGCCCCCGAGGAGCCGGTGACCCTCGACGCCGCGCTGTACCGCACGCCCGGCGGGCCGGCCCGCCGCCCGGCGGTGCTCCTCGCGCACGGGTTCGGCCTCAGCCGGGCCGACCTCGACGCCCCCGCGCGCGACCTCGCCGCCGACGGCTTCGTCGTCCTCGCCTACAGCGCCCGCGGCTTCGGCGACTCCGGGGGCCTGGTCCACCTCGACGCCCCGGACTTCGAGGTCGCCGACGCGAGCGCGCTGCTCGACGTCCTCGCCGACCGCGGCGACGTCCTGCTCGACGCCACCGGAGACCCCCGCGTCGGCGTCGCGGGCGCCTCCTACGGCGGGGCGCTGGGGCTGCTGCTGGCCGGCACCGACGACCGCGTCGACGCCGTGGCCGCCTCGATCACCTGGCACGACCTGGCCGACGCGCTGGCCCCCTCCGCCGAGCCCGCGCCGGGCGCGCAGACGCCCGCGGCCGTGGTCGACCGCGAGCCCGGCGTGCTCAAGCGGGCCTGGCTCACCCAGCTCGTCGCCCGTGCCGGGGCCGTGCCCGTCGGCGGCGGGCCCGGCTCCTGCGGGCGGCTGGCCCCCGACCTGTGCGCCGGGTACCAGGACGCCCTGGCCACCGGCGTCGTCGGGGAGGACCTCGAGGAGCTGCTGCGCGCCTCCAGCCCCGCGGCCGTGCTGGACGGCGTCGACGTCCCCGTCCTGCTCGTGCAGGGCCAGGCCGACAGCCTCTTCCCGCTGCCCGAGGCCGACGCGACGGCGCGCGCGCTGCTCGACCGCGGCGTCGACGTGCGCGTGCGCTGGGTCGGCGGCGGTCACGACGGCGGCATCGGCGGCCAGGGCTTCGGCTCCGCCCGCGAGGACCTCGCGCCCTTCCTCGCCGGCGCGCTCGGGGACGGCGTGCCCCCGGTGGAGGACCTCCCGGCCTTCACCGCGGACCTGCCGAGCGGGAGCGCCGACATCCGGGCCGCGCTCGAGGCGGCGCAGCAGCCGCCCGGCGCACCGCCCGTCACCGGCCCCGAGCCCCCGGCCGAGCGGGACGTGCTCGAGCTGCCCGGCTACCCCGGGGCGGGTGGCGCCGAGCCGCCGCAGAGCCGCTCCGTGCCCCTGCTCGGCGACGCCCAGCAGGTGCTCTCCCCGGCCGGGGGCACGCCGTCGTCCCTGACGACGCTGCCCGGCGTCGGCGCCCTCGGCGAGGCCGCCGGCCCGGCCGGCTCGCTGCTCGCCGTCCTGCCCGGTCAGAGCGCCACGTTCGACTCGGCCCCGCTGGAGGAGGACCTGCTGCTGGCGGGCTCGCCGTCGGTCCGCCTCGTCGTCACCTCGACGGCCGAGGACGCCACCTTCTTCGCGAGCCTCCTGGAGGTGCCGGAGTCCGGCGTCGCCGAGCTGCCGCGAGGGCTGGTGGCACCCGTCCGGCTCACCGGGCTCACGCCGGGGGAGGCCACGCGCGTCGACGTCGCCCTGCCCGCGGTCGTCCACCGCTTCGGCGCGGGCAGCTCGGTGCGCCTGGCCGTCTCCAGCACCGACCAGGCCTACGCCGTGCCGCAGGACGGTCGCGTGTACGGCGTCGCGCTCGCCGCCGAGGACGTCGACCCGGCCGTCACCTTGCCGCTGGCGCCCGCCGCCGACGTCGTCACGCTCACGCAGGAGCGCGCCGAGGGCGTCGACGTCCCCTGGTCGCTGGTCGTCGCCCTCGCCGTCGTGCTGCTGCTCGCCGCGCTGCTCGGCCCGCTCAGCAGCCGGGTCGACCGGCGTCGGGCCCGGCCGGCCACCGTCCCCGCCCTCGGCGGCGGCGTCCTGGCCGGCGCGGCGTCCCTGGAGGATGACGGGCCACCGCCGCCGCTCGTCGTCGACGGGCTCGCGCTGGTCTACGCCAGCGGGCTGCGGGCCGTCGACGGCGTGAGCTTCACCGTCGGCCGCGGGCAGGTCGTGGGGCTGCTCGGCCCCAACGGCGCCGGCAAGACCTCGACGCTGCGGATGGTGCTCGGCCTCGTCCACCCCACCGAGGGCCGCACGCTCGTCCTCGGCCACGAGGTCGTGCCCGGCGCCGAGGTCCTCTCGCAGGTCGGCGCCTTCGTCGAGGGCCCCGGGCTGCTGCCGCACGCGTCCGGCATCGCCAACCTGCGCCTGGCGTGGCAGGCCACGGGCCGCCCGCTGGCGGACGCCCGCATCGACGAGGTGCTGGAGATCGCCGCGCTCGGCGACGCCGTCCACCGCCCCGTGCGCGGCTACAGCCAGGGCATGCGCGCCCGCATCGCCATCGCCCAGGCCATGCTCGGCCTGCCCGACGTCCTCGTCCTCGACGAGCCGACCAACGGCCTCGACCCGCCGCAGATCCGAGCGCTGCGCGACGTCCTGCGCTCCTACGCCGCCTCCGGGCGGGCTGTCCTGGTCTCCAGCCACCTGCTCGCCGAGGTCGAGATGACCTGCACGCACGCCGTCATCATGCGGCGCGGCCAGGTCGTCGCCGGCGGTTCGGTCGAGGAGCTGACCAGCGGTGACGGCGGTCACGGCGGCACCTCCGTCGTCGTCGACGACGTCGCCGCGGCCCGGGCCGCGCTCGTGGCCGCGCTGCCCGGCGTCCGCGTCGACGAGGGCCGCACCGGGCCGGCGGAAGGCCCCGCAGGCGGCACCGCGCCGGGCTCGTCGTCGGCCGGACCGGACGACGGCGAGCTGCTCGTGGCCGGCGCCGAGCCGGAGGACGTCGTCGCGACGCTCGTGCGGGCGCGCGTCGGCGTGCACCGGGTCGCGCCGCGACGCCGGCTGGAGGAGGTCTTCCTGGAGGTGACGGGCACGTGAGCACCGAGCGCACCGCGCGCGGCGAGACCGACGAGCAGGTGGGCCCGGGCGGCCGCCTCGAGGGCACCGACGAGCTGACCGCCGCTCTCGACGCCGCACCGCCGGAGCCACCGCGCCAGCACGGGCCGGTCGGCACGGGCGCCGCGGAGGGCTTCCGCGCCCGCCGGACGTTGACCGTGCGCGCCGAGGCGGCCCGGCAGGTCACGCGGCGCCGCACGCTCGTCACCGCGATCCTGCTGGCGGCGCTGCCGCTCGTGCTGGTGGGCGCCTTCGCCCTCGGCGACGACGACGCCTCCGGCGCACCGGACTTCGTCGCGCTGGCGACCGAGGGTGGGGCGAACCTCGCGCTGTTCACGCTGTTCGTCGCGACGGGCTTCCTCATCCCCCTCGTCGTCTCGTTGCTGTGCGGGGACCCGCTGTCCTCCGAGGCCAGCTGGTCGAGCCTGCGCTACCTGCTGGTCTCGCCCGTGCCGCGGCGGCGGCTGCTGCGCAGCAAGCTCGTCGTCGCGCTCGTCTCCTCGGTCATCGCCGTCACCGAGCTGATGGTCGTGGCCTACCTCGTGGGGACGCTCGCCTACGGCACCGACCCGTTGGTCTCCCCGGCGGGGGAGACGTTCACGACGTGGGGCGGCATCTGGCGCCTCGCCGTCGCGACGGGCGCGGTGCTGCTCGGCACGCTCGCGTTCGGCGGCTTCGCCTTCTTCGTCGGCACCCGCACGGACGCGCCGCTGGCGGCCGTCGGCAGCGCCGTCCTGCTCGTGGTCGTCTCCACGGTCCTCGACCAGATCCAGGCGCTCGGCGACCTGCGCGAGGGCCTGCCGACGCACTACCAGTACTCGTGGGTCGAGCTGATGCAGACCGACCCGGTGTGGGACGACCTGCTGCGCGGGGCGCTGTGGGCCCTGCTGTGGGGCGTCGTCGCCGTCCGCCTCGGGTTTTGGTCCTTCCGGCGCAAGGACGTCCTCAGCTGAGCGCGTCAGCCCGGGGACGGGCGTGCCGCGAGGAGGTGGCCGCCCGGCCGACGAAGGACGACGGGCTCGCCACGCGGCTCGTCGCCCCGCACGAGGCGTCCGACGCCGGGCTGCGGCGCGACCTGCTCGGCACCTGGGTGGACGTCTCGGCCGCCGGTGGCGCCGTCGGCTTCGTGCCTCCCGTCGACCGGACAGCCGTCGAGGCGGCGCTGGACGACCTCCTCGGGCGGGTGCGGGAGGGCATCGACGCGCTGGTCGTCCTCGTGCAGCGCAGAAACCAGGAGCGCGTCGACGCCGGAGCTGGCGGGCGCGTCGTCGGCATGGCCGTGCTCGCGCGGGGCTCCGGTGCGCTGACGGCCCACTGGCGCACCGTGCTGCGGCTCATGGTGCGCCCGGAGCTGCAGGGCCGCGGCGCGGGGCGGCTGCTCCTGGAGGGTGTCCACGAGGTCGCCCGCGCGCTCGGCCTCGAGCAGCTGGCCCTGACGGTGCGCGGCGGGCAGGGGCTCGAGCCCTTCTACGAGCGGCTCGGGTACGTCGAGTGCGGCCGTCAGCCGGGAGCGCTGCGCGTCGGCCCCGGCGACGACCGCGACGAGGTGCGGCTGGTGCGGCGCCTCTGAGGCCTGGCCCCAGGACGTGGACGAGGCCCGTCACCAGTCGGTGACGGGCCTCGTCCGTGCCTGGCGCCGTGGTGGACGCCGCGGGTCCTCAGCTCTTGGCGGCGGCCTTGAGCTTGCTGCCGGCCTTGATGCTGACGCCGGTGGTCGCGGCGATCTCGATGGACTCGCCGGTGCGCGGGTTGCGGCCCTGGCGGGCGGCGCGCTCGACGGTCTCGACGCTCAGGAGCCCCTGGATGGTGACGCTGTCACCGCTGGAGACGGCGTCGGTGAGGACGTCGGCGAAGCCGCCGAGCACCTTGTCGACGTCGCCCTGCGTGAGCTCGGTCTTCTCGCTGATCTTCTGCACGAGCTGACTGCGGTTGATGGACACGCGCTTCCTCCAGTCGTGGTCCGGCCTCTCCGGACCGTCGTCGGTCGGTCTTGCTGTCGTGGTCTCACCTGGAGATCCGGTGGACCTCGCCGCCCAGGACGCCCCCAGGAGGGACGCTCCGACGCGACGATGCACAGAGCGTGCTCGGCCGGGACCCTACGCGGTGCGGGGGGTCGATGCGGCTCAGACACCTCCCGCCGGTGCGTCGCCGTGCCGCGGGCCGGCGAGAGGGTGGTCGCCCGCGGTCGCGCACCAGCCTGCCCTCAGGCGTCCAGGCCCGCCAGCGTCGCGACGAGCACGGCCTCGATGGTCCAGCGCCGGTTCTCCGCCTGGTCCAGCACCCGGGAGGCCGGCCCGCGGAAGACCTCGTCGCTGACCTCCATCTCGGCGAGCTCGTACCGCTCGTGGACGGCGCGGGCGAGCGACGTCCCCAGGTCGTGGAAGGCGGGCAGGCAGTGCAGGAAGCGGACGTCGGGGTTGCCCGTGGCCGCCAGCACACCCGCGTCGACGCGGTAGGGCACGAGCAGGGGGACGCGCTCGGCCCAGGCGCTCTCCGGCTCGCCGAGGGAGACCCACACGTCGGTGTGGACGGCGTCGACGCCCGCCACGCCGGCGGCGACGTCGTCGGTCACGGTGAGCCGGGCCCCGGTGGTGGCAGCGACGGCGGAGGCGGCGTCCAGCACCGCGGCGGGCGGCTGCAGCGCCGGTGGGGCGACGACGCGGGCGTCGGCCCCCACGAGCGCCGCCATCGCGAGCAGCGAGGCGGCGACGTTGCTGCGCCCGTCCCCCAGGAAGGCGAAGGAGGTCTCCGCCAGCGGCTTCCCGCAGACCTCGCGCATGGTGAGCGCGTCGCACAACGACTGCGTCGGGTGCCACTCGTCGGTCAGGCCGTTCCACACGGGCACCCCGGCGACGTCGGCGAGCAGCTCGACCGTCGCCTGCGCCGCCCCCCGGTACTCGATGCCGTCGTAGAGCCGGCCCAGCACCCGGCCGGTGTCCTCGACCGACTCCTTGTGCCCGAGGTGGGAGCCGGTGGGGTCGAGGTAGGTGCTGGCGGCGCCCTGGCCCGCGGCGGCCAGCTCGAAGGCCGCGCGGGTGCGGGTGCTCGTCTTCTCGAACAGCAGCGCCACGGCCTTGCCGCGCAGCCGCTGCCGCGGCTGGCCGGAGTGGTGCTCGGCCTTCAGCCGCGCGGCCAGGTCCAGCAGCGCCGCCCACTCCGCCGGGGTGTGGTCGAGCTCCTTGAGGAAGCTGCGGCCGCGCAGGTCGGGGACGTCGGCAGGGAAGGTCGAGGCGCTCACCGCACCGATCCTGCCCCGCCCGCCGCGGCCCCGCGTCGTACGGGTGCCGCTGCGGCTGCCGGTCAGGCCCGGTCGTCGACGGGGGAGCACTCCGCGCAGGTGATGAAGCCCTCGGACGCGAGCCAGTCGCGGGCCACGTACGCCGGCTCCTCGCCCTCGACGTCGACCCGGAGGTTCAGGTCGATGAGCGTCTCGTTGTCGAGCGCGTCGCTCACCGGCTGCAGCACGTCCGCGAGGGCCGGGTAGGCGGCCAGGGTGTCGCTGCGGACGACGAGGGAGGCGTTGTAGGCGGGGAAGAAGCCCTCGTCGTCCTCCAGCACCGTCAGGTCGAGGGAGGAGATGCGCCCGTCCGTCGTGAAGACCTCGCCGAAGTTGCAGCTGCCGGCGGCGGTCTCGGAGTAGACGATGCCGGTGTCGTAGACGCCGACGTTGTCGCGCGGGACGCCGTCGGGCTCGCCGAGGGGGATGCCGTAGGTCTCCAGCAGCGGCGTGAAGCCGTCGGAGCGGCTCTGGAACTCCGGCTCGAGGCAGAAGGTGCGCTGCTCCGGCGGCAGGTCCGCGATCTCGGAGAAGTCGGTGATGCCGAGCTCTGCCGCGACGTCGGGACCCATGGCGAAGCCGTAGGAGTTGTTGAGCGGTGACGGCGGCAGCCAGGTGAGGCCGTTCTCCGCGTCGAGGTCGCGCACCGCGGCGTACTGCTCCTGCGGGTCGGGGATGGTCTCGGTCTGGTCCAGGTAGGTGAGCCAGGCCGTGCCCGTGTACTCGAACTGCACGTCGCTGTCGCCCGCCAGGAGCGAGCTGCGCGCGGCGACGCTGCCGGGGATGCCCGAGCGGTCGACCACGTCGGCCCCCGCTACCTCGAGGGAGATGGCGAGGACCTTGGACAGGATCAGCTGCTCGGTGAAGCTCTTGCCGGCCACGCCGATCTGGGCGCCCTGCAGCGAGGGCACCGGCTGGATGCTGCCGGGCTCGGCCGAGGGGACGAACTGGTTGGCCCCCTGCAGGCCGCACGAGGCGGTGCCGGCGGCGAGGACGGCGGCGACGGCCGTCGCGGCGAGGGTGCGGTGCGGGGCTCGCACGGAGACCTCCCGGTGGACTGGTCGGAGGAGCAGGACGGCGGACGGGGCGGGGCTCAGAGCCCGCGGGGGCGGGCGACCTCCTCGACGACACGGCCCACCCAGTCCACGAGCAGCGCGAGCAGCGCGACGAGCAAGGCGCCCGAGGCCTGCAGCAGGGTGTCGTCGAGGCGGATGCCGGTGTCGATGAGGACGCCGAGGCCGCCGCCGTTGATGAAGACGGCGAGGGTCGCGGTGCCGGCGACGAGGACGAGCGCGGTGCGGATGCCGGCGAGCATGACGGGGACGGCGAGCGGCAGCTCGACCCGGCGCAGGACGGCGCCGGCGCTCATGCCCATGCCGCGGCCGGCCTCGACGAGCCGCTGGTCGACCCCGGACAGCCCGGTGATGGTGCCCGCGAGCACGGGCAGCACGCCGTAGGCCACGAGCGCGACGACCGCCGTCCAGAAGCCGGCGCCGAGCCAGATGGCGAGCAGCACGACGAGGCCGATGGCCGGTGCCGCCTGCCCGAAGTTCGCGACGAGGACGACAGGCCCGGCCAAGCGCCGCAGCGCGGGGCGGGTGAGCAGGATGCCGAGGGGCACGCCGACGAGGACGACGGCGAGGGCCGCGGCAGCGGTCAGCTCGAGGTGGCGCCCGGCGAGGGACAGGACGCTGCCCGTCGTCAGCAGCGTCGACGCCGTCCCCCCGACGTCGGTGACGGCGACCCAGGTCGCGAAGGCGGCGACGACGGCGAGCACGACGAGCGGCTGGAGGACGAGACGACGGTGCTCGCGCAGCAGCCCCCGTCGGCGGTCGGGCTCCTCGGCGCCGGCGGGCAGGCCGACCTCCTCGACGCCGGGGGCCTCGCTGACGGCGCGCTCGTGCGCGTCCTGCCCGGTGCCTTCCTGCCCGGTGCCTTCCTGCCCGGTGTCTTCCTGCCCGGCACGGGCGTCCTGCGCCCCGCGCGTCGAGGCGTTCACGCCGCACCCGCCTCGGTGCCCGGCTCCTCCGGCAGCGCCTGCTGCAGGACCTGGGCGCTGCGCTCGTCGTTGCCCGCGACGGGCGCGGACCGCTCCTGGTCCGCGACCCGGGCGGCCTGGACGGCGTCGATGGCCGTCTGGATGAACAGGACGCCCTCGTAGACGTCGCGACGGCCCGTGACGACGACGCCGCCATAGCTGGAGCCGAGCATCGCGTCGAGCGCGTCGTTGAGCGTCGAGCGCCGGTCGACCGTCGGCAGGTCGTCCTCGCGGTCCCCGACGGCAGCGCCCTCCTCCTCGAGCTGACGCACCCACACCCACCGCAGCGGCCGTCCTCGCCCGTCGAGGACGACGGCGGCGGCGTCGCCGGCGGCGCGGGCCCGGGCGGCGATGTCGGCCACGGGCTCGCCGACGCGGGCCGTCGTCGTCTCCTGGAGCCCGTCGAGGTCGTCGACGCGCACGAGGGTCAGCGCCTTGAGCGACGCCCCTGAGCCGACGAAGTCGGACACGAAGCTGTCGGCGGGATGGGAGAGCACCTCGGCCGGGGTGTCGTACTGCACGACGCGGGCGCCCTCGCCGAGGACGACGATGCGGTCGCCCAGCTTCACGGCCTCGTCGAAGTCGTGCGTGACGCACACGATGGTCTTGCGGAGCTCGTCCTGGATCCGCAGCAGCTCGTCCTGCAGCCGCTGGCGCGTGATGGGGTCGACGGCGCCGAAGGGCTCGTCCATGAGCAGGACGGGCGGGTCGGCGGCGAGGGCGCGGGCCACGCCGACGCGCTGCTGCTGGCCGCCGGAGAGCTCGCGCGGGTACCGGTCCCGGTAGCGGCGGGGGTCGAGGCCGACGAGCTCGAGGAGCTCGTCGACGCGCTCGGACGTGCGCCGCTTGTCCCAGCCGAGCATGCCCGGCACGAGGCCGACGTTGGTGGCGACGCTCATGTGCGGGAACAGCCCGCCGGCCTGGATGACGTAGCCGATCTGGCGGCGCAGCTCGTCCCCGTCGAGGGAGAGGACGTCGCGGCCGCCGATCGTGATGGTGCCGCTCGTCGGCTCGATGAGGCGGTTGATCATCTTGAGCGTCGTCGTCTTCCCGCAGCCCGAGGGGCCGACGAGCATGACGACCTCTCCCGCCGGGACCTGCAGGCTGATGCTGTCCACGGCCGGGGCGCCCTGGCCCGGGTAGGCCTTGGTGACGGCGACGAGGTCGATGGCGGCGCCGCTGACGCCGTCCTGGTCGCCGTCGAGCACGGACGTCGTGGGTCGGGTCGAGGAGCGGTCAGGCACGGATCCCCCTGGGTGTGGTCAGCCGTCCGAGCAGGACGAGGAGCAGGTCGAGGACGAGGGCGAGCGCGACGACGAGCAGCGTCCCCGTGAGCGCGGACTCCAGCGCCCCGGCGCCGCCGAGGCGGGCGAGCCCCGTGAAGATCAGGCCGCCGAGGCCGGGGCCGGTGACGAAGGCGGCGATCGCCGCGATGCCCATGGTCATCTGGGTGGCGACGCGGACGCCGGACAGGACGACGGGCCAGGCCAGCGGCAGCTGCACCCGCACGAGGCGTCGGACGCGGCCCATGCCGATGCCCTGCGCGGCCTCCAGCAGCTGCCCGTCGACGCCGCCCAGGCCGACGACGGCGTTCCGCCAGACGACGAGCAGGGCGTAGAAGGTGACGGCCACGACGGCCGAGGTGATGCCGTCGCGTGTCGCGCCGTAGACGAGGGCGATGAGGGCCAGCGCCGGGAGCGTCAGGCCGACGGAGGACACGCCCGAGGCGAGGCCGCGCGCCCAGGGGCGACGGTGGCAGAGGACGCCGAGGGCCACGCCCAGCACGGTCGCCAGGAGGACGCACTGCACCACCAGGCTGACGTGCTGGAAGGCCTGGAAGGCGATCTGCTCGCGGCGCTCGACCACGAAGTCCAGGAGGTCCATGGGCGACGACGCTAGGTGCACCACGGGCCTGCCGGCCTTGGCTGGAGGCGGCCAGCACGGTCACCGAGCGTGGTCGGGGCCCCTTTGCCCAGTGCTCGGTACGGCAACGACCTCAGGTCACGATCTGACCACGACGGCGGTCCGGCCTGCCGTCGGAGGCGGTGGCGTCAGCTCGCGGACGCGCGGACGGCGTCCGACGCGGCGTCCAGGTCGCCGAGGGCGAGGACCAGCTCGGCGACCTCGGCGACCTTGCGGCGCGCCGAGCGCGAGGTGCGCCGGAGCTCTCCGAAGGCGTCGGTGGCGTCGGAGCCGCGCTGGGCCATGAGGTAGCCCACGGCCCGCTCGACGACGACGCGGTGGTCGAGGGCGTGCTGCAGCTGCTCGGCCAGCCGGGAGGTGCTCTCGGCGACGGCCGCCGTCTGGAGCAGGTTGCCGGCGAGCCGGGCGGAGGACTCCAGCACCTCCAGCTGCGACGGCGTCCAGGGGCCCGCCTCCTCGCGGACGGCGACGAGGCAGCCGACGGGCCCTCCGGCGACGACCACGGGCATCGTCGCGACGGCCCGGGGGAGCGAGGAGGTCGCCGGGGCCGGGTCGCCACCGGCGAGGGAGGGGCCAAGGGCGGGCCACCGCGGGTCGGCGAGCACGTCCTCGCTGGCCCGCGGCATGCCGAGCACCTGGGCGTCCGTGGCCGGGCCCGAGACCACCTCGTCCTCGGCCTCCTCGAGCGTCCGTGACGCGGTGCCGGTCCAGGCCACGCACGCTAGGCGCCCGGCGTCGTCGCGGAGCATGAGCCCGGCGGAAGCCAGCGGGAGGGCGGAGCTGAGCGTGGCGAGCATCTCCGCCAGGGCGTCGGCGGCGGAGGCCCCGGAGGTGCTGGGGGCGGACGTCCCGTCCAGCCCCTGCAGGCGCTCGAGCCCCGCCCTGAGGGCATCGAGGTCGACGTCGGTCATCTGACCATCGTGTCGCGGGTGCGCCGCGTGCGCCTGCTGACCGCGTCGGCGGGGCGGGTCGTCGTCCGACCGGTGCACGCCGGGGCCGTCTCGCACCCCGGCGGGCCGGAACGCGGCTGCCGCAGCACCGATGGCCCGGCGGCCCTCTCGGACGGCTCGCTCGCGGGGCGGGGCGGCGTCGTGGACGGCTGACGCTCGTGGGGGTCAGCCCACAGGCAGGTCGGAGATCTCCAGGCCGCCGGGGGCGGTGAAGGTGACGGACCGGAGGTCCTCGGGCAGGGGTGGGTAGAGGCTGGACATGACGATGGGATCGGGCCCGAGGCGGAAGTTGCTGCCGCGGTAGGCGCACACGCAGGAGTTGTCCTCGGCCCGGAGCCGGGGGCCTTCCTCGCCGGTCTCGATCGCCTCGGTCCGCAGCCGGTGCCAGGTCAACGGCAGGTACCGCAGGCCGCTGCTGCGGTCCTCCAGGCCGAAGGTGGAGATGAAGGCGGCGTTGCTGCGCAGGTCGAAGGTGCCGTTCTCCATCGAGGTGCCGGCCTCGGTGCTGGACATGGCCAGGGTGACCAGCGTGGTGCTCGGGCGGCGCTCGATGCTGAGGATCTCCACGGTGACCGGGTTCGGGTCGCCGCCGGTCAGGCCGACGACCTCGATGGTGCCCGCGCCCAGCGGGGTGGAGGTGTCGGCCTCGGCGGCGGCCTGGGCGAAGACGGCGTCGGCCAGCTCGGCGGTGCCGGGCCCGCTCACGGAGGGCGAGGGCGAGGGGGTGGTCTCGTCCTGCGTCGCGGCGCCGTCGCCCCTGGGGCTCTGGCCCGCGCCGGGGTCCTGCTCGCCGGTGCACCCGCCGAGCACCAGCGCGCCGGCGAGCAGGGCGGCGGGGAGGGCCCGGCGGACCACCGGTGGGGTGGGGAGCCTCACCGGTCCTGCTCCTGGAAGGTGACGGTGACCCGCCGGTTGAGCTGGCGGCCCTGCTCGGTGGCGTTGTCGGCGATCGGCTCGCGCTGGCCGCGGCCGTCGACGGCCAGGTCCAGCCCGCGGCCTTCCAGCAGCGGGCCGAGGACACCGGCGACCGACTGCGCCCGCCGCACCGAGAGGGTCTCGTTGGAGGCCTCGCCGCCCTGGCTGTCGGTGTGGCCGACGACGCTGACGGTGCCGCTGGCGGCCCGCTCGGCGATCTCGGCGGCGACCTCCTCCAACCGGGCCACCGCCTCGCCGGAGAGGTCGGCCGAGTCGAAGGCGAAGAGCACGTCGGCGGCGATGTCGATGGTCACCTCCTCGGCGGACTCGGTCTCCCGGCTGAACCCGTCGACCTGCTCGGTGGTCGCCGACAGCGGCCGCACCGAGAACAGCTCGGGCACCGGCGCGGCGAGGTCCTCGGGGGTCACCCGGGGCCACCCGGTGCCCAGCAGCACCGGCCCGTCCTCGACGGGCAGGGCCGGGGTCAGCAGCCCCTCACCGACCGGCACGTCGGGGACCACCCCGGCGAAGCCGAGCAGCACGTCGACCTCCTCCACGCCCTCGGGCAGGCCCGGCAGCACCGCGTACTGCACGGCCAGCTCCCCCTCCTCCTCCGGCAGGGCCTCCGCCCCAGTGGTGGCCGCGCTGAACGCCGAGGAGATCCGCCGGACAGGCACCGCGTACAGCAGCACGCCCTCGTCAGGCAGCACCAGGTTGACGAACGGCGCGCTGTAGATGTGCTCGATCAAGGACAGGGAAAGAGGCCTCTGCCCGAGCATGCTGAAGGTGGTGGCGTCGAAGCCGTCGTCGCTGCCGACCGACCAGTACACGACCGTGCGGTCCTGCACCCGCTGCACCGCGTGCACGGCCTGCACCACGGTGCCGTTGTCGGAGTTCATGTCCGGGGTGACCGTGGTGGTCCCGTAGGTCGTCACCTCCACCCCGTCCGCGCTCACGACGGTGTCGGAGGCCGAAGCGACCGTGGCCGGCGAGGAGCCGCTGGCGGCGTGGGACGACGGTGCCGCCGCCGCCGGCACGACCGCCAGCGGCAGAAGCAGCAGCGGCAGGACCGCCGCGGCGACCGGTGCAGCGGGCAGACGACGGTGCGCCGTCGACCTCGTCGCCGAGGGCTGCGCGTGCCTGGACACCGGCGAACCGTAGTGGGCCCTATGACGCGCGCCCGTCCACGTCACCTTGACGGTGACGGACGTCACCCCGTCGGGCCGTGCGGACGACCTCCACGCCCACGCGGAGGTCGGCAGGCCGAGGCTGGGCACCGCCGACCGCCCCAGAGCCGGAGGAGCACCATGACGAGGCCGAGCACCCGTCGCAGCCTGCCCACGACGCTCCTGCTCGGTGCGCTGCTCCTGGGGGCGTGCGCGGGTGGGGGCAGGACCGGCGTCGACGGCCAGGGCGCCGGGACGGACGACGGGAGCAGCCCGCCGCCGTCGGCGTCGCAGCCCTCGGCCGGGGCGACGGCCTCCGGGGAGCCGACGGGCACCCTGGAGGTCCAGGCGCGGGAGTCCGACCTCGACGTCGGCGCCCCGAGCGGGTGGCGGACCTGGGAGGTCGCCGACCTGGTGATGGCCGTGCCGGCGGAGTGGGAGCCGTCCTACGACCGAGGGCTCCCCGGGTCCTCGGTGACGTTCCTGCCGCCGCAGTCGTCCGACGACGAGACGCTCGGGGCGGTGGCGGTCTTCGTCGAGAACAGCGCGCTGGGGCCCCTGGCACTGCGCACCCGGCTCGCGGAGGAGGTCCGCACCGACCAGGTCGGCACGGGACCGGCCGTCCCCGTGGAGGAGAGGGACGTGCCGGGAGCGCTGGGTGCGACGCTGCTGACCTACGAGTACGAGCAAGAGGTGCAGCCGACGGGCCGCACGTACGAGTCCGTCAGCGGCGACGTCTTGCTGCAGACCGAGGAGAACCCGCAGTACTCGATCTCGGCGAGCGGGGCGACGCAGGTCTGGGACCTGGACGACCTGCAGGCCTTCGTCGGCACCCTCGAGCTGAGGCGCTCCGGCGCCGGTGCCTGAGGTGTCCGCCACGTCCGGGGGGGGGCGCCGCTGCTCTTCAACGTCGTGCTCCTGCTCGGTCTGGCGGTGTTCCCGCTGATAGGGCTGACAGGGCTGGTGCACGGGGTGCCGAGGTGGCGTCGCTCCGTGCCGGCCGACGGCGTGGTGGTCCACGTCGCGCGGACGCACCTCGGGAAGGCGGGCCGGGCGTGGGAGCTGACCGTGGCCTTCACCGAGCGGTCCGGGTCCTCTCGGGAGTCGGTGTGGGCCGGCGAGTCCGGCCTCGACCGCACGATCTACCAGCCGGGGATGCGGCTGCCGGTGCGCTACGACCCGGAGGAGCCGGCCTGGATCTACCTGCCCGGTGGCGGGCGTCCTCACCCCCTTGTCCTGCCGGCGGCGTTCTTCTTCGGCGGTGGCTTCGTCGTCGTCGTGGGGGCGCTGTTCGCCTACCTCTACTTCCGGTAGGCGAAGGGGTCGTCGGCCTCGGGCGCGCAGCCCCCACGGCCGTCGCGGCACGCCGTCCTGGCTCCTCCGGTCAGCGGCGGCCCGGCGACCGGCTGCCGGCGGCGGGCAGCGGCGCGCCGGCCCGCAGCTCGTCGACGAGCGCGTCGACGACGGCCACGAGGTCCCCGCCGGCAGCCTCGGCGACCGCCCGCTGGCGCTGGTAGCTGGCGCCGGTCCGGGGGATGTCCTCGACGGCGGCGAGCGCGTCGGTGCAGCCGAGGTCGCGCGCCACCGGCTGCAGGTCCTCCAGCAGGTCGGCGAGGTCGTCGGTGACCAGCCGCTCGCGGCCGGCGGCGTCGAGCACGACCTCGGCCTCGAGCCCGTACCGCGCGGCTCGCCACTTGTTCTCCTGCACGTGCCACGGCGGCATCGAGGGCAGGCGCTCGCCGGCCACCAGCCGGCGGTCGAGGTCGACGACGAGGCAGTGCACGAGCGCCGTCACCGCCCGCAGCTCGGCGAGCGTGGGCACGCCGTCGCACACCCGGACCTCGATCGTCCCCAGGTGCGGTGCGGGGCGGATGTCCCAGCGCACGTCGGCGATGCCGTCGATGACGCCCGTCCTCAGCTGGTCGTCGACGAAGCCCTCGTACTCCGACCACCGCTCGAAGGCGAAGGGCAGTCCCGCCGTCGGCAGCTGCTGGAACATCATCGCCCGGTTGCTCGCGTAGCCGGTGTCGACACCCGTCCACAGCGGCGAGGACGCCGTCAGCGCCTGCAGGTGCGGTGCCTTGTGCAGCAGCGCGCCGAGGACGGGGAAGACCTTGTCCGCCGAGTCGAGGCCGACGTGCACGTGCAGGCCCCAGATGAGCATCTGCCGGCCCCACCACTGGGTGCGCTCGATGAGCTCGGCGTAGCGCTCCCCGTCGGCCAGCTGCTCGGGCGACCACTGGCCGAAGGGGTGCGTGCCGGAGCACGCCAGCTCGACGCCGAGGGGGTCGGCGGCCGCGCGGACGGCCGCCAGCGTCAGCCCGAGGTCCTCGGCCGCCTCGTCGGCGTTCTCGCAGATGCCGCTGACCAGCTCGACGGTGTTGCGCAGCAGCTCTCCGGTCACCCGGCCCGAGGTGCGTCCGCCGCCGTCCGCGACCCGCGCCAGGACGTCGCCCGCGGCGTTGACGAGGTCGCGCGTCGTGCGGTCGACGAGCGCGAGCTCCCACTCGACGCCGACCGTGGGGCGCGCGGACGGCGTGAAGGCAACGGCCACACAGGTGATCGAAGCACGTCGACGGGGTGCGCAGGACCGCGTCGGTCCTGGTCCTGGTCACGGCCGGCCTCTCGTGTCGCCGTCCTCGCCCGGTCGGGGTCTCCTAGGCCTGCGGCGCCGCGGTGAGCGCGCCGGACCGAGCAGCACGCGCGAGCGAGGAGCGAGCCATGGCCAGCAGGACAGCCGTCGTCACCGGGGGGACCGCCGGGGTCGGCCGGGCGACCGTGCGCGAGCTCGCGGCGAAGGGGTGGGACGTCGCCGTCCTGGCCCGCGGGCGGGCGGGGCTGGACGGCGCCGTCGCCGACGTGGAGGCCGCCGGGCAGCGCGGGCTCGCCCTCGTCTGCGACGTCGCCGACCACGAGGCCGTCGAGGCGGCGGCCGAGCGGGTGGAGTCCGAGCTGGGGCCGATCGCGCTGTGGGTCAACAACGCCTTCGTCGGCTCGCTGGCGCGGTTCTGGGACACGACGCCGGAGGAGTACCGGCAGATGACCGAGACCACCTACTTCGGCCAGGTCAACGGCACGCGGGCCGCGCTGCGGCACATGCGCCCTCGCGACGCCGGCGTCGTCGTCAACGTCGGCTCGGCCATGAGCCACCGGTCCATCCCGCTGCAGTCGGCCTACTGCGGGGCCAAGCACGCGGTGAAGGGCTTCTCGGAGTCGGTGCTCACCGAGCTGAAGGAGGAGGGCAGCAAGGTGCGCGTCAGCCAGGTGATGCTGCCCGGGCTCAACACCCCGCAGTTCGACTGGAACCTCTCGAAGATGCCGCAGCACCCGCAGCCGGTGCCGCCGGTCTACGCCCCCGAGGTGGCGGCGCGCGCCATCGCCTTCCTCGCCGACCACCCGCGCCGCATGATCTGGGTGGGTCTGCCGACCGTCTACACGATCCTCGGCGAGCGGGTCGCGCCGTGGTTCGTGGACTACTACCTCGCCAAGACCGGCGTCGACGGCCAGCAGACCTCCGAGCAGCTGCCCCGGCACGGCTCCAACGTCGAGGTGCCGCGCGACGAGGACGCCGACCGCGGCGCCTCCGGACCCTTCGGCGACCGCAGCATCGGCTGGGACGTGTGGTCGGAGGCCTCCATGCGTCGCGGCGCCCTCGCGGGAGCCGTGGCCGGGGTCGGCGCCGCGCTCGGGGCGGTGGCGCTGCTGCGGCGGCGGTGAGGCGGGCGGTCGTCGACCCCTCGCCGGAGTCAGGTCCGACCAGCGGTTGCCGGCGCAGTACCGTCCTGCCCCGGGCTGCGAGGCGCCCGCCCTCCCCCTCGCGCTGACGAGATGGTGAAGTCCTCGGTCGGACGGACTCGACGTCATCTGGCCAGCGCGCCGGCGGTCGCGGGCAACGGGGAGGCCGTGGCACGACGTCGGCGGGACGAGGCGAGATGCACGTGAGCGACGACCCGACCCACCCCCTCAAGCAGGCGGCACGTCGCCTGCGCGCCGACCTGCAGGGTCTGGGGGCCGAGGTGAGCCACGCGCAGGCCCTCGAGATGGTGGCCCACCAGCTCGGCCACCGGGACTGGAGCACGGCCGTCGCGGCGGCCGGCCACGGGGCCGACGAGGAGCCCGTCGTCGTCCCCGTCCTCCGCGTCTTCCCGGGCGAGGAGGCCGAGCGGTTCTACCGGCGCTGGCTGGGGTTCGCGGTGGACTGGGAGCACCGTTTCGAGCCAGGACTGCCGCTGTACCGGCAGGTCTCGCTCGGCGGGTGCGTGCTGCACCTCAGCGAGCACCACGGCGACGCCTGCCCCGGGGCCAGGGTGCGCCTGCGGGTCGACGACGTCGGACGGCTGGCGCGACGTCTCGTCGAGGACGACACCTACCCGCTCCGGCTCGGGGTGACCCGCGAGGAGTGGGCCGACGAGCTCGACGTGCCCGACCCCTTCGGCAACCACCTCCTCTTCTGGAGCCCGGTGCGCCCGGAGGCCGGGTCCCGGTAGACCGAGAGCGGGGCTCCGTCAGGGCAGGCGCCGGTAGCGCCGCACCCCCCAGGCGCTCCACGCCAGGGCGACGACGGCGTCGAGCAGGGACGCGCGGCGTCGCGGCGGGTCGGCCAGCGCGAGGACGACGGCCGTGGCGGCGTGCAGCGCGTCGACGGCGGCGCCGCCGGCGAGGGCGAGCCGGGCGGGGAGGAGCCGGGAGGCGCCGGCCTGCACCAGGTGCCGGGCACCCAGCACGCGCATCACGCGGCGGGCCCGGTCGTCGGGCTCGTGGCCGGAGAGCGCCCGCTCCACGACCGTCGGGGCGAGCAGGCACACGGCACCCCAGCCTGCGCGGGCGAGGTCCGGGCCGAGGGCCAGGCCGGGGTGGGTCGTCACGGAGACCATCGTCGGTCGCGACGCCTCCGGGGGCGCGGTGGAGGTGCCGAGCGACGGGGCAGACGTCACGCGCTGTTCACGCCGGCGTCCCTCAGCTCGCGCCTGGTGGTCGTCCGTGCTGCTCACCCTCGGGTCATGACGACCACGAGCTGTTGTGCCACCGACGCCCAGCCCGACCGCGACGAGCGGGCCGCCCCGGCTCGCGGACCGCGCCAGGCCCTGCCCATGACCGGGCACACCCTCGGCTCGCGCTCTGCGCAGACGTGCCACTTCCGCTGCGCCGACGCGTGCCTGAGCCCGATGCCCAGCACCTCCACCGCGCCGAGGTTCGCCGACCTCGCCGAGCGCGCCATCGGCCGGCGCGCGCTGCTCGGGGGCCTCGGCGCGGCCGTCGTCGTCGGCGCGGCGCTCGCCCCCCGCGATGCGCAGGCCGCCGGCCGCTCCCGCGCGGTGACGGCCGCCTCCGCGCCCGGCGCCTTCGCCCCCGCCGGCGCGATGGCGGGCTTCGCACCCGTCGGCCCCATCGCCGCGGACGTCGACGACCTGGTCGTGCCGCAGGGGTGGGAGTGGCACTCGATCATCGCCTGGGGCGACGCCGTCGAGCGGGACGCCCCGGCCTTCGACCTGGACGCCCAGACCCCCGAGGCGCAGGCCAAGCAGTTCGGCTACAACTGCGACTTCCTCACGGTCGTGCCGCTGGGCCGGGGCGGGAACCGCGCGCTGCTCGTGGCCAACCACGAGTACACCAACGAGAACATCATGTACCCCGGCTACACCGACGACGCCTCCCTCACCGTCGAGCAGCGGATGACGTCGATGGCCGCCCACGGCATGTCCGTCGTCGAGGTGCGCCGCGACGGCGTCGGCGCGCCCTGGCGGGTCGTCCCGGGCCGCTACGGACGCCGGCTCACGGCGTCGGGCACGCCCTTCCGCCTCACCGGCCCCGTCGCCGGCTCGGACCTCGTCAAGACCTCCGAGGACCCGACCGGCACCGCCGTCATCGGCACGCTCAACAACTGCGCCGGGGGGACGACGCCCTGGGGCACCGTCCTGTCCGGCGAGGAGAACTTCCAGGGCTACTTCAAGAACTCCGACCGGCTGGACGCCCGCAACGGCGTCTACGGCATCAGCAACACCGGTCGCGGCTGGGAGCTGGGGCAGGCGCGCTTCGACACCGCGAGCGAGCCCAACGAGGTCAACCGCTTCGGCTGGATCGTCGAGCTCAACCCCTACGACCCCTTCTCGACGCCGCGCAAGCACACCGCGATGGGCCGCTTCCGGCACGAGGGCGCCGACGCGTCCATCGCCCCCGACGGGCGCGTCGTCTGCTACATGGGCGACGACCAGGCCGACCAGCACCTCTACAAGTTCGTCTCGCGCGACCGGGTCGGCCAGCGCCCCCGCCAGGGCCGGGAGTACGACGTCCTGGAGCACGGGGACCTGTACACCGCCCGCTTCGCCGTCGAGGGCGACCCCTCCTCGACCTACGACGGCACGGGGGAGTGGGTGCCGCTGACCCGCGGCGGGCGCTCGGCGGTGCCGGGCATGAGCCTGGAGGAGGTCCTGACCTTCACGCGCACCGCTGCCGCCGCGGTGGGGGCGACGCCGATGGACCGGCCCGAGGACGTCGAGCGCAACCCGGTCACCGGCCGGGTCTACATGGCGTGCACCAACAGCTCGCGCCGCCCGGCGCCCGGCGCGGCCAACCCGCGCGCCCTCAACCGCTACGGCCACGTCGTGGAGCTCACCGAGGACGGCGACCAGACGGCGACGACCTTCACGTGGTCCCTGCCGGTGGTCTGCGGCGACCCGGACGACCCGAGCACCTACTTCTCGGGGCTGCCCGCCTCGGAGGTCATGCCCATCGCGTGCCCCGACAACGTCGCCTTCGACAGCTACGGCGGCCTGTGGGTCTCCACCGACGGCCAGCCGGGCTCGCTGCAGCTGAACGACGCGCTGCACCACGTCACCACCGACGGGCCCGACCGCGGCAAGGTCACGACCTTCCTCACGGTGCCGGTCGGCGCCGAGACGTGCGGCCCCGTCGTCGACGCCGTCGAGGGCAGCGTCATGGTGTGCGTGCAGCACCCCGGCGAGGTCGACGGCGCGAGCATCGACAACCAGGTCTCCCGCTTCCCCTACGACGGGATGGTGCGCACGCCCCGGCCCGGCGTCGTCCAGGCGCTGAAGCGGCGCTGACCTCGCGGACCGAGCCGCCCGGGCGCCACCGCCCGGCGCCCGGGCGGCTCCCGGCACGGTGGCTGGGCCGGCCGGGCCGTCCTACCGTCGAGGCATGACCGCGGCACAGCACCCGACCACCGGCCCGCACGGCGAGACCCCGCCGACGCCGGGCACGACACCCGCCGGCCCGGCCGAGGCGGCGGGGGGCTCGGCGACGGCCGACGACCTCACCGCCGAGGAGCTCTCCTTCCTGCACTCGATCTTCGACGCCGCCCGCGAGGGCGACGCCCAGCGCCTCGCCGAGGCCGTCGACGCCGGGGTGCCGGTCGACCTCACGAACTCCTCCGGTGACACGCTCCTCGTGCTCGCGGCCTACCACCAGCAGGCGGAGGCCGTCCGCGTCCTGCTCGAGCGCGGCGCGGACGTCGAGCGCACCAACGACCGGGGCCAGTCCGCGCTGGCCGCTGGGGTCTTCCGCCAGGACGAGGACGTCGTCCGGGCGCTGCTGGCGGCCGGTGCGGACCCCCACCGAGGGCCCAAGTCGGCCGTCGAGACCGCCCGTGTCTTCGAGCTGCCGGCGATGCTCGCGCTGCTGGAGAGCGCGCCGTCCGCACCCTGAGAGGTCTCCGCGCAGGGGTGCCACGGCCCGCTGGCGTGGGCTAGGTTGGAACGAGTCCAGACAAGGAAGCCGGGGTGGCGCGCGCCACCCACCGGGCCGGACGGCGACCAGCCGGAGGTCTGAGGGCGAGGACCGAGGAGAGGACGCACCAGTGACGACGACGAGCGAGGGCCGCCAGGTCCTGACCAACCGCCAGGGCCACCAGGTCTACGACAACCAGAACCAGCGCACGGTCGGCTCCCGTGGCCCGGCGACGCTCGAGAACTACCAGTTCCTCGAGAAGATCAGCCACTTCGACCGTGAGCGCGTCCCCGAGCGGGTCGTCCACGCCCGTGGCACCACGGCCTTCGGCCACTTCGAGGCCGACGGTGCCTGGGGCGACGAGCCGATCGAGAAGTACACCCGCGCCAAGCTCTTCAGCGAGAAGGGCAAGAAGACCGACCTCGCGATCCGCTTCTCCACCGTCGCCGGCGGCCGGGACTCCTCCGAGGTGGCGCGCGACCCGCGCGGCTTCGCGGTGAAGTTCTACACCGAGGACGGCAACTGGGACCTCGTCGGCAACAACCTCGCCGTCTTCTTCATCCGCGACGCGATCAAGTTCCCCGACTTCATCCACAGCCAGAAGCCGGACCCGGTGGACTTCGAGCGCCAGGTCGCCAACCGGGTCTTCGACTTCATCAGCCAGAGCCCCGAGGCCATGCACATGGTCACGCTGGTCTTCGGCCCGCGCGGCATCCCCGCCTCCTACCGGCAGATGCAGGGCTTCGGCGTCAACACCTACAAGTGGGTCAACGCCGCTGGCGAGACCAAGCTGGTCAAGTACCACTGGGTCCCCCAGCAGGGCGTGAAGTCCTACACCGCCGCCGACGCGGCCGTGGTGCAGGGCGGCGACCTCGGCTCGCACACGCGTGACCTCTACGACGCCATCAACGCGGGTGACCACCCCAAGTGGGACCTCTTCGTCCAGATGATGGACGACCACGACCACCCCGAGCTGGACTTCGACCCCCTCGACGACACCAAGGTCTGGGACGAGAAGGACTTCCCGCTGAAGAAGGTCGGCACGATGACCCTCACGGGCACGCCGCAGGACTTCTTCACCGAGAGCGAGCAGATCGCCTTCGGCACCGGCGTCCTCGTCGACGGGCTGGACTTCTCCGACGACAAGATGCTCGTGGGGCGCACGTTCTCCTACAGCGACACCCAGCGCTACCGCGTGGGCCCGAACTACCTGCAGCTGCCGGTGAACTCGCCCAAGGGCGCCACCGCGGCGACCAACCAGCGCGACGGCGCCATGGCGTACGTGGTGGACCGCCCCGAGGGCGTCAACCCGCATGTCAACTACGAGCCCTCGATCCTCGGCGGGCTGCAGGAGGGCACCTACCCCACGCACGACGAGCAGGGCCCCGAGATCACCGGCCGGCTCACCCGGCAGCGCATCGCCCGGACGAACGACTACCTGCAGGCCGGGCAGCGCTACCTGCTCTCGCAGCAGTGGGAGAAGGACGACCTCGTCGCCAACCTCGTCGACGCGCTGTCGAGCTGCGACCGGCCCATCCAGGAGCGGATGGTCTGGCACCTGCTCATGTGCGAGGACGAGCTGGGCAACCGGGTCGGCGACGGCATCGGCATCAGCGCCGACGACGTCCGCGGCATGGACCCGCTCGCCACGCAGACCCTGACCGAGGAGGAGCTCCAGCGGGCCCGCAACCTCGGCAAGAACGGCCCGCGTGACGTCTCCGGCGTGTCGATGACCCACTGCGTCACCAACGAGCGCGTCGAGCGCTGAGCACCTCCGCCGGCTGAGACCGGCGCCCCGCGTCGAGCGGGACCAGCACCGCCCGCAGGCCGCACCGGTTCCGGTGCGGCCTGCGGCATGCTCGGGCCGTGACGGCGTCCCCCGAGCGAGCCCCGGCCGAGAGCGCCGACGTCGTGCGCTGGGAGCAGACGACGCCGGACGATCCGCGCGTCCTCGCGCTGCGGTCGGCCATGGACGTCGAGATGGCGGCCCTCTACGCCGGCGTCCTGGACGCGCGGCTCGTGGCCTCGATGGCCGACCCGCCCGGCACGCGCTGGCTGAGCACCTGGCTGGCGCTCTCCGGCGAGCAGCCGCTCGCGACCGCCGCCCTGCGGTGGCTCGGCGAGGGCGCCGGCCGTCTGGCCGAGGTCAAGAAGGTCTACGTGGCACCGGCGGGGCGACGCCGCGGGCTGGCCCAGCAGGCCCTGCGTCACGTCGAGGCGAGCGCGCGGGAGCGCGGCGTCGGCGAGCTGCACCTGCACACCGGCGACCGCCAGCCCGCGGCCCTCGCGCTCTACGCGCGCGAGGGGTGGCGCCGGGTCCCGGTCTTCGCGCCGTACGACGCCCTGCCCATCAGCGTCTGCTTCGCCAAGACCCTCGGCTGACGACCCGCCGGCACCTCAGCCGGCGTCGGGCACGCGCCGGCTCGCGCCCAGGGCCACGGAGCCGACGCCGACCAGGAGCACGACGAGGGAGCCGACGACGACGAGCAGCGGGACGTCCCACGACCCGCTCGCGGCGCGGACGGCGCCGACGACCGAGGGCCCCAGCGAGGCCAGGGCGTACCCACCGCCCTGCACGAGGGCGGAGGTGCGCCGGGCCTGGCGGTCGTCGGCGGACATGAGCACCACCAGCAGGAAGACGATGGTGAAGACGCCGCCCTGGGCGACGCCGCCGAGCGCCGACCACAGCAGCCACTGCTCCGGCGCCAGCAGCAGCCCCAGCGGCAGCGACAGCCAGCACGCGCCGACGACCGCGAGGGCGACGACGGGTGTCGTGCGCGAGAGCAGCAGCGGGACGCCGAGCGCACCGACGACGGCGAGCACCTGGAAGATCGAGGACGACGCCCCCGCCGCGGCGGCCGACTGCCCGACCCGCTCGGCCAGCAGCGTCGGCAGCCACGCCGTGAGCGCGTAGTAGGCGAAGGCCTGCCCGCCGAAGCCGACCATGAGCACCCACGGGGCCCAGCGCGGCTGCTCGCGGACCCGGGCCCGTGGCGCGGTGCCGGAGCGCTCCGCCGGCGCCGAGGCGGGCAGCCGCTCGCGGCGCGTCGTCGCGGCGGCCCACAGCAGCCCGCCGGCGACGAGCAGGACCACCCAGGAGGCGGTCGCGGCGCGCCAGCCGAGCAGCTGCGCGAGCGGCTCGGTGCCGAGCGAGGTGATCATCGACCCGACGTTGAGCGCGGCCGTGTAGGCGCCCGTGACGACGCCCGCCCGCGACGGCGGCACGGACCGGCGGATCACCACCGGCACGACGATGTTGCCGATGGTGATGGCGGTGCCGATGACGGCCGTGCCAGCCAGCACGACGCCCGTCCCGCCGGCCGAGCGCAGCAGGGTCCCGGCGGTGACGCCGGCGAGGCACCACCACACGGCGGCCTCGGGCCCGGTGCGTGCGACGAGCGCCGACGCCAACGGCGCGGCAGCGGCGAAGCAGACCACCGGCACGGTCGTCAGCAGGCCTGCCGTGGCGGCCGTCAGGCCGAGGTCTGCCTGGATGCGCGCCAGCACCGGCGCGACGGCGACGACCGGCCCGCGCAGGCTGAGGGAGATGACGAGCACGGCGACGACGACGAGCCCGGCGGTCGGTGCCCGCCCCGGCGCACGCCAGCGCAGCCCGGTCGTCGCTCCCGTCACGGCGGCATAGTGCCCGAGGCCACCAGTGCGGCGGGCCGTCGCCCGGCGTGCGGGACGCAGCGCCTCAGCGGCGCCGGGACCCTGCCCGACCGAGGCGCACGACGGGTGGGGTGAGCGACGTGCGCTCCCGGTGGCGAGGCTCCCTCGAGCTGGTGCTGACGTCGGTCGACCCGGCGGGGACTACGCCGCGGGTGGCGCCGGTTGAGACCGGTGCCCGACGTCACGACCTGATGTCGGCGTCGTCGAGCATCGAGGTGACCCATGACCGTCCCGCTGTCCGTCCTGGACCTGGCGCCGATCGACCGCGGCCGCAGCGTCGGCGAGAGCGTGGCCGGCAGCGTCGCCCTCGCGCAGGCCGCGGAGGCGCACGGCTACCGACGGGTCTGGTACGCCGAGCACCACAACATGCCGAGCATCGCCTCGTCGGCGACGTCGGTGCTGATCGCGCACGTCGCGGCGCGCACGAGCAGCATCCGCCTGGGCGCGGGCGGCGTCATGCTCCCGAACCACTCCCCGCTGGTCGTCGCCGAGCAGTTCGGGACGCTCGCCTCCATCCATCCCGGCCGGATCGACCTAGGCCTCGGCCGCGCGCCCGGCTCCGACCAGACGACGATGCGCGCGCTGCGGCGCGACCCGGCAGCGGCCGACACCTTCCCTCGCGACGTCCAGGAGCTGCAGGGCTACCTCTCCGGCCGCTCGCTCGTCCCGGGCGTGCAGGCCGTGCCCGGCGCCGGCACGGACGTGCCCCTCTACGTCCTCGGGTCCTCCCTCTTCGGCGCGCACCTGGCCGCCGCGCTGGGGCTGCCGTACGCCTTCGCCTCCCACTTCGCGCCGCAGGCCCTCACCACCGCGGTCGCCACGTACCGGCGCGAGTTCCAGCCCTCGGAGCAGCTCGACGCCCCCTACGTCCTGGCCGGTGTCAACGTGCTCGCCGGGGAGGACGCCGGCGAGGTCGCCGAGCACCTCGCCGCCGTCCGCCGCCTGCGCGCCGTCGCAATCTTCGGCCGTGGCCGGCCGATGACCGACGCCGAGGCCGACCTCCTGCTGGAGGCGGGCGCCGGCGCCCAGGTCGACGCCATGCTCACCCACACCGCCGCCGGCACGCCCGAGCAGGTCCGCGAGCAGCTCGAGGACTTCGCGGCGCTCGCGGACGCCGACGAGCTCGTCACGGCGCACGCCGCACCGACGACGGCGGCACGCGTCCGCTCGGTCGAGCTGACGGCGCAGGCGGTCAGCGCCGTGCCGGCCTGACGCCGCCGCACGGCGGCCCGACCGGGGCGACACGCCGCAGGACGGGGCGCAGACCGCCCCTGGCGGGCGTCCTCGGGCGGACGCGCGTCAGGCCCGCATGGCGGCGAGCAGGTGCATGACCTGCTCGCGCAGCTGCTCGGCAGTCGCCGCGAGACCGCGCACCTGGCCGACCTGCGCGCTGCGGCCGCCGTCGATCGAGCAGCTCATCTCCGTCACGAGGTCACCCGCGGTGGCGACGGCGCCGCTGATGCGCGTCACGACGTCCGCCGCGGACATGGTGGCGGCCTGGACGTCGTGGACCTGCTTCGTCACCTGCTCGGTGGCGCGCGCCGTCTGGTCGGCCAGGTCCTTGACCTCGGCGGCGACGACGGCGAAGCCGTTGCCCGCGGCGCCGGCACGGGCGGCCTCGATGGTGGCGTTGAGCGCCAGCAGGCGGGTCTGGGAGGCGATGCCGTCGATGAGGGCGACGACCTCACGGATGTGGTCGGAGGAGCTGACCAGCTCCGCCATCGTCGACCGTGCCGCCTCCGCCTGCTCGGCGGCCTCCCGTGAGCAGGCGGCGACCTCGCGGGCGGCCTCGCTCAGCACGCGCGTCGCCTCGCCGACCTCACCGGTGGTGGACACGGCAGAGGCCTCGAACTCTGACGCCAGCTGCGCCCGTGCGGTGCCGGCGGCCGCGACCTCCTGGGTGGCGCGGGCGACGGTCGCGCGACCGGCGTCGATGGTGATGGCCGCGTCGTGGAAGGCGCCGTGCAGGCCGCGCCGCAGGAAGCGGCGGTGGAACCGGCCGTGCGCGGCGGCGGTCAGGGACGCGCTCGACTCGCGCACGAACGCGTCGACGACGTCGAGCAGCCCGTTGACGTCGTCGCGCAGGCCGTGCAGCTGGTCCCCCGTGACGGCCTTCGCCGCCGCGACCGGCACGGCGCGCCGCTCGAGGTCGCCCCTCATGACGGCCTGCAGCGTGCGACGCACCTCCTCGACGGCGGCGCGGTAGTCGTCGAGCTCGGTCGCGGCCGCCGCCTCCTTTCGACGGGCGCCCCGGCCCCGCCGACCGGCCGACCCGACGGCGCTCATCGTGGTGCTGCCTCGGCGGGCTCGAGCGACCAGATCAGCTCGTCGTAGCCACCGGCGCCGCTGTCGGCGATGAGCCGGGCGAGCAGCGCGCTGCCGGCCTCGGCGGCGGCGCGCGCTGCGGTGCTGGGCCTCCTCGGCGCACAGCTGGGCGTACAGGGGCTTGATGCGCGTCAGGGCGCCGCGGTCGGGGCTGCGTCGGTTGGAGTGGTAGCCGACCAGGGTGCCGTCGGCGGCGAAGGACGGGGTGACGTGGGCGAGCACCCAGTAGTGGGCGCCGTCGGCGGCGAGGTTGAGGACGTAGGCGAAGATCTCCTGGCGCGACGCGATGGTCTCCCAGAGCAGCTTGAAGACGGCGCGCGGCATGTCCGGGTGGCGGACCAGGTTGTGCGGCTTGCCGATGACCTCGTGCTCCTCGAAGGCGCCGATCTGCAGGAAGGTCGTGTTGGCGTAGGTGATGTGCCCCTTGGCGTCCGTCTTGGTGACGATGAGCTCGCCGGGGTCCATCAGCCGCTCGACGCCTGTCGGTGCAGTGGTCACGGAATTCCTTGTCGGCACCGACGCGGCCGTCGTGAGGTGGCGCGTCGCCGCGTCACGCCGTCGGCCGGCTCGGCCGCCGGTCGAGGTCGGCGGGGCCCTGGCAGGGGCACCGCCCGTGTGGCCGGGTCGACGCCGGAGCGGGGCCCGGCCTGCGCGGGTGGGCGGCGGCGGGAGATGCTTCGCCGGTGCAGACCGCGCGCGACCACGACCAAGCCCGCCCCGCCGACCAGCAGGACGGCGCCACCACCGGCCAGGAGCCGGACGACGCGCCTCCCGCCGACCGCGCCGTCGAGCGCCCCTGCGCCATCGAGCACCACGGCGTCATCGGTGACCTGCGGACGATGATGCTCGTCACGCACGACGGCGAGATCGACTTCGGCTGCGCCCCCGACTTCGACAGCCCGGGCCTCTTCGCCCGCCTCCTGGACGAGGACGCCGGCGGGTTCTCGGTGCGCCCGAGCTCCTGGGACACCACCCACCAGTACTACCTGCCCAGCTCGGCCGTCCTCGCGACCCGCTTCAGCAGCGAGCGCGGCTGCCTCGAGGTGCTCGACGCCATGGTCCCCGAGGAGGCGCTGCCCGAGGGGGTCGACCGCCGCCCGCTGCTCGTGCGGCTCGTGCGGGTGCTCGACGGCGAGCAGGACGTCGTCGTCGACTGCCGGCCCGCCTTCGACTGGGGACGCGCCCCGCACGAGGCCGAGCGGGTCGACGGCGTCGGCGTCCGCTTCAGCGCCGGCGACGACGCGCTCGTGCTGCGGTCCTCGACGGCGCTGGAGGTCGAGGACGGCACGGCCCGCGCGCGGGTGCACCTGCGGCGCGGGGAGGAGCTGGCGCTCGTCCTGCACTGGGGGGACCTCGCCGCGGGGGAGCGCGGCGACGTCGGCGCCGTCGAGGTGCAGCGGCTGCTCGACGCGACGCACGCCTGGTGGCGGACCTGGACGCGCCGGTCGACCTACCGCGGCCGTTGGCGCGAGACCGTCATGCGCTCGGCGATCACGCTCAAGCTGCTGACGTACGCCCCGACCGGCGCCGTCGTCGCGGCGGGGACCACGAGCCTGCCCGAGGAGATGGGCGGGGAGCGCAACTGGGACTACCGGTACGCGTGGCTGCGCGACGCCGCCTTCACCACCTTCGCGCTCATGACGCTCGGCTTCACCGAGGAGACCGACGCGTTCCTCGCCTGGCTGGAGCAGCGGATGGCGACCACGGGGGAGGACGGGCTGCTGCCTGTCTACACCGTGCGCGGCGACGTGCCCCCGCACGAGGAGGAGCTGGACCACCTCGCCGGCTTCGGCGGCTCGCGCCCGGTGCGCACGGGCAACGCGGCCTTCGCCCAGCGCCAGCTGGACTCCTACGGCGAGGTGCTCGACTCGATCTACCTCTACAACAAGATCAAGCCGATCAGCTACGACATCTGGACCGAGGTCGTCGACACGCTCGAGTGGCTCGCCGAGCACGCCGCCGACGCCGACGCCGGCCTGTGGGAGAGCCGCGGGGAGCCGCGCCGCAACACCTACTCCCAGGCCATGGTGTGGGTGGCCTTCGAGCGAGCGTTGCGGCTGTCGCGCCAGCGGGGCCTGCCCGCTCCCCGGCAGCGGTGGGAGGAGTGCGCCGACGCCGCCTACCGGCGGGTCCAGACCGAGGGGCTGGACCCGAGGACCGGTGGCTACCGGGTCAGCGCGCAGAGCGACCAGCTCGACGCGAGCCTGCTGATGCTGCCGCTCGTGAAGTTCGCCGGGCCGACGGACCCGCGCTTCGCGGCGACGCTGGCTGAGCTGGAGCGAGAGCTCGTCGTGGACTGCCTCGTCCGTCGCTACCCCACCGACGGCGCGGACGGGCTCGACGGCGGCGAGGGCTTCTTCATCACCTGCTCGTTCTGGTACGCCGAGGCCCTCTCCAGCGCCGGCCGCGTCGACGAGGCCGAGGAGGTCTTCGAGAAGACGCTCCGCTTCTCCAACCACCTGGGGCTCTTCGCCGAGGAGGTCAGCGCCACGGGCCACCAGCTCGGCAACTTCCCCCAGGCACTGTCCCACCTGGCGCTCATCAGCGCCGCCGTCCACCTGGACCGCGCGCTCGGGTGAGCCGGGCCGGGTGAGCCCGGTCCCCGGGCTCGCCACGGCCGGCGTCAGCCGTCGACGAGGTGGCCGTAGACCACGGTGTTGTCGAGGTAGGAGCCGACCGTGCGGTCGTAGGCACCGCCGCACGTGATGAGGCGGATCTGCGCGTCGGGGGTGTTGCCGTACACGCGCATGGTCGGGAAGTCGTCCTTCGGGTACCGCTCGGAGGTGTCGACGACGAAGGTCGCCGTCGTCCCGTCCGCGCGGTCGACGAAGACCTCGTCGCCCGGCGCCAGCTCGCCCAGGCGCCAGAAGACGGACGGGCCGCGGCTGGAGTCGATGTGGCCGGCGACGACGGCAGGGCCGGTGCGGCCGGGCCGCGGCGACCCGTCGTACCAGGACGCGCGGTCGACGTCGGGGCCGGATGGGACCTCCAGGGCGCCGGCCTCGTCGAGCCCCAGGTGGAGGAGGTCGGACTCGACGCCGATGGCGGGGATGCGCAGCCGCACCGGCTCGGCGACCTCGACCTCGGGCTCCTCGACCGCCTCCTGCGGCGCCATCCGCACCAGGCCGGGGATCTCCCCGGCTGGCGCGGTGACGTCCTCGGGCAGGACATCGGACTTGCGCAGGCCCTCAGGTCGCGTCGGTGCCGGCGACGGCCCCGGCGTCGTCGACGCCGGCTGCCCGGGCCGCACGAAGGAGCCGTCGGACGCCTGGCCCTCGGCGACCGGCGGCTCGACCGGGGCCTCGGGCTGGGTCGCGAAGGAGGCGACGACGACGAGGCCCGCGCCGAGCACCAGGGCGGTCATCGAGGCGACCATGCCGGCCTGGGCCCCGCGCCGGCGCACCGGTGCACCGCCCCGAGGCCGACCTGCCGCGTGCTCGCGTGCCACCGTGCCCCCCTCCACCCCGACCGACGTCCTCGACGGTACTTCGCCGCCGGGGCGTCCGCGGTTGGCGGTCGTCGGGCCGCTCACCCGGACGGGCGACGACGGGTCAGTCCTCGGCTGCTCCTGCGTCGCTGCGCTGCGGCCGCAGCACCCGCAGGAGCGCGGAGTCGTCGAGCTCACCCATGCCCTGGGTGGCTCCGAGGAGGAACAGCTGCTCCGCCGCGGCCGCCGTCGGGGCGGCCACGTGGGCGGCGCGGGCGGCGTCGCCCACGATCCCGAGGTCCTTGACGAAGATGTCGAGGCGGCTGAGCACCTCCGCGCCCCCCTCGGAGTGCGCCTGCAGCATCCGCGGGCCGCGGTTGCCGAGCATGAAGCTGTCGGCGGCGCCGGCGGTCAGCGCCTCGAGGGTGCGCTCCAGGTCGAGCCCGAGGCTGTCGGCGAGGGCCAGGGCCTCCGCGGCGGCGGCGACGTGGACGCCGCACAGCAGCTGGTTGACGGTCTTCAGCGCCTGGCCGTCACCGGGGCGGTCGCCGACGACGGTGAGGGTCGAGGCGAGCAGGTCCAGCACCGGCGCGGCCTTGGCGCGGGCCGCCGGCGTCGCGCCGACGACGACGAGGAGGTCGCCCGCCCCGGCCCGGGCGGGGCCTCCGGACAGCGGGGCGTCGACGACGTCGACCCCGAGGGCCTCGAGCCGCTCGACGACGGCGACCAGCGCGCTGACGCCGACGGTGCTCGTGAGCAGGACGACGGCGCCCTCGGCGAGGTGCTCGGCGACGCCGGTCTTGCCGAACAGCACGTCCTCCAGCTGGGCGCCGTCACGGACGGCGAGCAGCAGCGCGTCGGCGCCCTCGACGGCCTCGGCGGCGCTGGCGAAGGGCGTGACGCCCCGCTCGCGGGCGAGGTCGAGGCGCGCCTCGGCGATGTCGAAGCCGCGGACCTCCAGACCGGTGGACAGACGGGTGGCCATCGGCAGGCCCATGGCGCCGAGGCCGAGCACGGCGACGCTGCGGACGGGCGCCTGCTCGTCGGTCGAGGAGGTGGGGGCGGGTGTCTGGTCCATGGAGACCTCCAGAGGTGGTCGGTCGGTGCGAGGAGGCGCCGCCGGCCCCAGGGCGGGGGCATGCGGCCGGCGGCGCGATCGGGGGCCGGGGCCGGAGGTGTCGGCCGCGGCCGGTCTGGGTCAGCCGACGACGGAGGCGGCTGGCTGGCTGGTCGGCGGCTGATCCGCCACCGCCGGCTCGGACGTCGCCGTCGAGGCCTGGACGAGGCGGCCGACGACCTCGGCGAGCCCGTCGTCGTCGCCGACGTTGCCGGGGAAGACGACGTAGGGCACCCCGGCTGCCGGCCCGTCGGCGGGCTGCCACAGGGAGACGAGCCCAGGCAGCATCGGCCCGCGCACGACGGCGCGGTCGATGCCGAGGCCACGGGTCGCGACGTCGTGGGAGGTGATGCCGCCCTTCGCGACGACGAAGCGCGGTGTGCGTGCGGCGACGACGCGCGAGACCACCTCGACGACCGCCGCCGACACCGAGCGGGAGAGGGCCAGGCTCGCGTCGGCGTCGTCGGCCGTCACGAGGTCGCGGCTGGTCTGGACGAGGACGTGCCCGCTCGCGAGGGCGCTGATGGCCTGCTCGACGACGTCGTCGAGGTGCCCGCTGCGCCGCTCGTCGTCGACGACGGCGGGCACCGAGATCTCCAGCACCGCGACGTCCGGCTCGGCCTGCAGCAACCGGTCGCGCTGACGGGTGGTCAGGCCGGTGTGCGAGCCGACGACGACCAGGCCCCCGGTGCCCTCGGCGACCGCCGGCGGGACCTCGACGTCCTCGACGACCGGAGGGGCGTCCTGGCCCACGCGGGCCCGCACGAAGGCGGGCCCGGTGCGGTACAGGAGGGAGAGGCCGTCGCCCTCGAGACGGGCGCAGGCCAGCGCGGTCGTCCGCAGGTCGGACTCGGTGGCGGCGTCGACGGCGACGACGGCGCCGGGGTGGGCCGAGCGGAGGAGGTCGACGACGGCGTCAGGCCCGCGGCGGACCAGGTCGAGGTCCAGGACCACCACGTCGCCAGCCCGCACCGCGCCGGCGGTCTTCTCCCGCACCCACTCCGGCAGGTGGGAGCTCTTGTAGCCGAAGGTCGCGTCGGCGGCGAACTCCGACGTCCCGACGGGCACGAGCTCGCCGTGCTCGCGGGTCCAGTGCGTGCCGTGGACGGTCACGCGGCCGGCGTCGGGGAAGGCCGGCACGAGGAGGACGAGGTCGGGGCGGGGCTGCCCGGCCGCCTGCAGCTCCTCGGCGATGACGTCGGTCTCCAGCGGGAAGTGCCCGCGGAGGGTGGAGTCGCTGCGGGAGAGGAAGGTGACGCGGTCGCCTCGCTCGGCCGCGGCGGCCAGGGCCGCGCGCACCACCTCCTGCGTCCGCGCCCGCGTGGTCCGCGGGTCCAGGCTGCGCGAGTTCGTGAGGACGTAGAGGGCGGGACCGCCCTCCAGCGCCCAGGCGAGGTCGTCCTGCTGCCAGCGGGTGAGGACGGGCAGGTTCGCCACCGACTGGGTGCCGGTGGGGTCGTCGTCCAGCACGACGAGCGTCGTGCCGGCAGCGGCGACGGCCTCGGCGACCTGGGCAGCGGTGACCGACGTCTCGGGGGCGGTGCCCGCGAGCACGTGCTCGAGCTTCATTGCTCTCCTAACGGTGGGACATCAGATATCTGATGTCTACTGCTCAGCGGGGGACCGGTCAAACCGACCCGTGGTCGGGCGACGGGCGACGGGGCCCGTGGTTTTGGCGGTGTCTCAACGGGCCATCGGCGCCTCCGACGCGGGTGCCCCCGCGGGCTGCCGGAGCACGTGCCGGCGCAGGTCGCGCTCGGTCTGGTCCATGTGGGACTCCATGGCACGCCGGGAGGCGGCCGGGTCGCCGGTCCGCAGGGCGGCGAGCACGCCCTCGTGCTCGCCGATGGCGTTGCGCTGCACCGGCTCGTGCGAGGAGGTCTCGGTCCTGGCCTCGTGCAGGAGCCGGCCGAGCGGCTCCATCACCACGCGCAGGAAGACGTTGCCGCTCGCGCGCAGGACGACGTCGTGGAAGGCGATGTCGGCGCGGACGAAGAGCCCGAGGTCGTTGCTGGCGTGCGCACGTCGCATGTCGGCCAGGTGGGCGGCCATCTCGGTGAGGTCGGCCTCGACGGCATGCTCGGCGGCCAGCTCGGCCGCGCCGGTCTCGATCATCCGGCGGACCGCGACCAGCTGCAGGGACGCCGACTCCTCGCCCGGACGTCGAGAGGTGCTGCGCAGCAGCAGCTCCAGGCCCGTCCACTCCGACGTGGGGGCCACCTGGCTGCGTCGTCCGCGGACGCCGCGGACGACGCCCTGCGCCTGGAGGACCTTGAGCGCCTCCCGGGCGGTCAGCCGGCTGACGCCGTACCGCTCGGCGAGGTCGGCCTCGGGAGGCAGCTCCGAGCCGGGCAGGAAGGGCCCGTCGACGACGTCGTCCGACATCCGCTCCACGGTCGCCTCGACGAGGGACTGGCGTGCCACGCCTCCACCTTCCCCTGCGTCGGTGCACCGGTGCTCGCGTCGACCACCGTGGTCGACGTGGCGCTGAGCCTAGGCCGACGGGCTCTCGTGCGTCCGGGGACGCTGTGAGGACAACGTCACACGGTGCTGCCTGCGCGTCACGCAGAGGTGACGGACGCCCTCTTCACTGCGGAGCACAGCTCTCCTCCTACCCCTCCCAGGAGACCACCGTGGCCGACCTCTTCTCCCCCTTCACGCTCAAGGGCGTGACGCTGCGCAACCGGATCGTCATGTCGCCCATGACGATGTACCGCTCGACGGACGGCCGCGCCGACGACTTCCACGTCATGCACATGGGCGCCCGCGCCGCGGGCGGCTTCGGGCTGCTGTTCCCCGAGCAGATCGCCATCACCCCCGACGGGCGCACGACGACGCGCTGCGGCGGGCTCTACGACGACGACCAGGTCGAGGGCTGGCGGCGGGTGTGCGACCTCGTGTCCTCCATGGGCGGCGTCAACGCCATCCAGCTCGGGCACACGGGCCGCAAGGGCAGCGAGGTCGCGCCGTGGGAGGGCGGGTACCAGCTCCCCGCCGACCACCCCGACGGCTGGGAGACCCGGGCGCCGTCCGCCATCCCCTTCGGCGGGGACCACGACCACCCGGTGCACGAGCTGAGCGTCGAGGAGATCCACGCGCTGCACCGCTCCTACGCCGACGCGGCCCGCCGGGCCGTCGACGCCGGGTTCGAGTGGATCGAGATGCACTACGCCCACGGCTACCTGGGGGCCAGCTTCTTCTCCCCGATCTCCAACCAGCGCACCGACGCCTACGGCGGGAGCCTGGAGAACCGCGTCCGCTTCCACACCGAGGCGCTCGACGCCGTCCGAGCCGCCATCCCCGAGCGCATCCCGCTGACGATGCGGCTGGGCGCCGACGACTTCAACCCCACCGGGGCGACGATGGACGACGCCGTCGCCGCCATCGCGATGATGAAGGAGCACGGCCTGGACCTCGCCGACATCTCCTTCGGCATGAACACGACCGAGATGGTCGACCCCGTCTTCGGCGACGAGGCCGGCTTCGTCCCGCGGGCCATGCGGGTCAAGGAGGAGGTCGGCATCCCCGTCGGCGTCAGCTGGAACCTCGGCCGGCCGCAGGTCGCCGACCAGGTGGTCCGCGCCGGGCTCGACCTGGTGCTGCTCGGCCGCCCGGCGCTGGCCAACCCGCACTGGCCGGTCTGGGCGGCCCGCGAGCTGGGCCACGAGGCGCCCTTCTCGCTGGTCCCCGAGGACTACGGCTGGTGGCTGGAGAACTTCCGCGGCCACGCCCCGAGCATCGGCTGGCCCGAGGTCGTCCCCGCGGCGAGCGCCGCCGGTGGGGGAGACGTCGACTCCGACCTCGCCTCGGCGGGGGTCTCGGCCGCGACGGACGCCGTCGACGTCACGCAGGAGCGCGCCGCCTGACGCGGACGTCTCCTGCTGGCGCGAGGGCGACGACGTGGTCGACGAGGGCGACGACGTGGTCGTCGTCGAGGCCTTCAGAGGACCACGTCGTCGCTCCCCACCGGCGACGGCGAGCCGTTTCCCGGACTCCCTAGCGACCGACCGCCCGGAGGAGCTGGCGGCAGGTGTAGACGCGGGCGAAGCGCTCGCGGAGCGTGGCCTCGTCCTCGGGGCGCCCGTGCACGAAGGCGTGCACGGGCTCGCTCAGCCCGGCGGGGGTGGCGAAGCCGGTGAGGTCGTCGCCGTCCCGCACGTGGACCTGCGGGTAGCGGTGCTGCTCGACGAAGCCGTGCCGCGCGTACCAGCCCAGCGCGGCGGGGTCCTCCCGGGTCCAGGCGTCGAGGGTGACGACGCCGCGGGCGGCGAGCTGCGTGAGCGCCGCCTCCAGCAGCGCGGTGGCGACACCGAGGCCCTGGTGGTCAGGGTGGACGCAGACGGTGTCGATGGTCGCGGCGTCGCCGTCGACCTCGACGTCGAGGATGCCGACGACGACGTCGCCGGTCGGTGCTGGGGAGATGGCGACCAGCTCGACCGACGGGCCGGGCAGCGGGCCCCGGCTCGGTCGGACGTCGTCGTAGTACTGCGACCCGAGGAAGGCGAGAACCCGGCACCGCAGCCAGCTCGCCTCGTCCCGGGGCTCGAAGGGGCGCACGGAGACCTCGGGTGCGGAGGCGTTGGACGGAGTGGGGTGAGCAGGCACGGGACTCCTCGTCGTCGAGTGCGCAGGGTCGGCGACGGAGGCCACCGACGGCGGCCACCGGCGGCGGCTGCGCGGGGGTGCGGGTGGGAGAGAGCTCACCTCGACGTCATGGCAGGAAGCTCTCACGGTGGAGCAGCGCCCGGCGAGCGACTCTCGCCGACGGCTCACCGCGGCACCCCAGCCGACGCCCGCTCACCGCCGCGCGACGAGGGAGAACATCAGGGGGCACTCGGGCGAGCCGGGCGGCAGCGCGAAGCCTCGCTCGGTGCGGTCCATCCCGGGCAGGGCCGCCCACGGCATGGTGCGGTGCTCACCGAAGGCCTCGATGCGCAGGCCCGCCTGCAGGACGGCGGTGAGGACCTCAGCGAGGTGGTGCGGCCACTCGTAGGTGACGTCGGCCCGGGCCGGGGCGGCGTAGGTGAGGCCGTCGGAGATCTCGACGGGTGTCTCGCGCGCGAAGTAGGGCTTGCCGAGCACCAGCTGGCCGTCGTCACGCTCGTACTCCAGCGCGTAGAGCATCGGGTGGGCGTCGTAGACCAGGAAGACGCCGCCGGGGCGCAGCAGCCGCGCCACCGCCCGGGCCCAGGAGTCGAGGTCGGAGAGCCACGCGAGGACGCCGACCGAGGTGAGGACGACGTCGAACTCCCGGCCGAGGACGTCGGGGGCGTCCTCGTTGCGGCACCGCACGAAGGTGACGTCCGAGGTGCCGGCCCGTGCGGCGAGCGCGCGGGCGGCCGCGACGGCCTCGCCGGAGAGGTCGGTGCCGACGGCCCGCGCGCCGCGACGGGCCAGGCTGATGGTGTCGACGCCGATGTGGCACTGCAGGTGGACGACGTCGAGACCCTCGAGCGACCCGCCGGGCAGGTGCGGAGCGAGCAGCTGCACCTCGGTCTCGGCGCGCAGCGCGGTCGGGTCGTCGGCGAAGGCCTCGGCGCCGTAGGCCACGAGGTGGTCGGCGACGCGCCCGTCCCAGGCGTGG
Organism: Pseudokineococcus sp. 1T1Z-3; assembly: GCF_037482365.1. Lineage (NCBI taxonomy): Bacteria > Bacillati > Actinomycetota > Actinomycetes > Kineosporiales > Kineosporiaceae > Pseudokineococcus > Pseudokineococcus sp. 1T1Z-3. The sequence goes on along the minus strand of NZ_JBBHZF010000001.1, from coordinate 221,642 downwards.
ATGTTGGCGGCGACGGGGTCGGTGCTCACGGGGCGAGCGTGACATCGCCGGCCCGACGGCCGCAGCCGACGTCCGCTCGGTCGATGACTCGTGGCCCCGCTGGACCGTGGGCGCTGCGACACAACATGCCGGTCAACAGTCAAGGCATCTTTCGAGGAGGTCGCGTGGCGAGGCGTGAGCTCGTCGACGACGACTTCTGAGCTCCACGTCTGGACGTGGCTCCCCGGTCAGGCCGAGCCTGTCCTGGCCGGCCGGGAGGGTGGACCAGCTCGGACCGCTCGTCACCCTCGACGCGCGTCTGCCGGCGGCGGACGAGCGAGGTCTGCGCGAGAAGCAGGTCTTGCCAAGGGCGGCCTTCTTCGACGACGAGAGCCCACTGATGTGACGGGGGACGTCGTCGATCACCGTGACGGGTCGGGGACGGTGCCGTAGCCGAGGGCGTCCCAGAAGTCCCCGCGCACGTACCGCTGCTCCGGCGGTGGCTCGTGGTCCCAGTGCGACACCCGGCCCCGGCCCAGGGCGTCAGCCACCAGCTGGCGGTCGGCCTGGCTGGCGAGGACGCCGGCCTCCAGCGCCTCGAGGTCGTAGCGGTCGGCGAGGGCCGTGCGCAGCCGGCACGCCGTCTCGGCGTAGGCGGGGTCGGCGGCCCGGTTGTGCAGCTCGCCGGGGTCGGTCGCCAGGTCGAAGAGCTGGTCGGGGTCACCGGGGCACAGGACGTACTTGTACGGGCCTCGGACGAGGGTCAGCTGCGGGTGGTAGGTGCCCTCGGCGAGGTACTCCAGGACGACGTCGCGGTCCTCCGGTCCAGCCTGCTCCGCCTGCTCCCGGCGGACGGACTCGAGCAGCGACAGGCCCGGACCCGGGGCCTGCGGTGCTCCGGCCAGCTCGACGAGGGTAGGCAGGAGGTCCACCAGGGACACCGGGTTGGCGAAGCGGCCCGTCGGGACGAGGTGCCCTGGCCCGGAGATGATGAGCGGGACGCGGGCGGACTGCTCGTAGGGGGACATCTTGAACCAGAGCCCCTTCTCGCCGAGCATGTCGCCGTGGTCGCTGAGGACGACCACCACCGTGCTCTCCGCCAGGCCGAGCTCGTGCAGGCGCCCCACGATGCGGCCGACGTGGTCGTCGACGTAGCTGACGGCCGCGTAGTAGGCGCGCCGGGCCCGACGCACGTCGTCGGCGCTCGGCTCCCGGACGTCGAAGCCGCTCATCGTCCGCAGGCGGTGGGTGTGCGGGTCCTGCTCCGGGTCCGGGATCTCCGGGTGCGCCGGGTCGGGGATCTCGACGTCGGCGAACCGGTCCCAGTGCTCCCGGGGCGGCTCGTAGGGGTCGTGCGGGTGGATGAACGACGACACCATGAGGAACGGGACGGGCTCCTCCGCCGCCTGGTCCGCCCGCACCCGGTCGGCGAGGTGCCGCAGGGAGCGGAAGAGCACCTCGTCGTCGAAGTCCTGCTGCACGGAGGCCTTCGAGACGCCGGCGGCGAAGACCGCGTCGGCGTCGTGGTACCACTGCAGCCGCTGCTCCAGCGGGCGGCCCCAGTCCGGGACCATGTCGAGGTCGGCGGGGTAGACGTCGGTGGTCAGCCGCTGCTCGAAGCCGTGCTGCTGGTCAGGCCCGACGAAGTGCATCCGGCCGACGAGTGCCGTGTGGTAGCCGACCGCGCGCAGCCGGTGGGCCAGCGTGGGCGCCGTCGCGGCGAAGTCGTCGCCGTTGTCGTGGCAGCCCACCTGCGAGGGCATCAGCCCCGTCATCATCGACGCCCGCGACGGCGCGCACAGCGGCGAGCTGCAGTACGCCCGGTCGAAGACCGCGCCGGTCTCGGCGAGGGCGTCGATGTTCGGCGTCCTCGCGGCCTCGTCGCCGTAGGCGCCCAGCGCCTGCGCGGCCATCTGGTCGGCCTGGACGACGACGATGTTGGGTCGCCGCCCGGTCACGGACGTGCCGTCGGGTGGGAAGGTGTGCGCACAGGGCGGTCGTACCAGGAACGGGGTGCTCATGGGGTGCTGCGGGCCGGCCCGCGCGCCGGACGACGGGGTCCACGGACCGCTCGCCCGTCCGGACGCCCGTCTCCTCGGGCGGCTGGCCGCCGCCGCGCCGGAAGAGCTGCGGATGGTCGGGCTCGCCGGCGGCGCCTTCCGGATGGGCAGCGAGGACGCGGCCGTCGACCCCCGGGACGGCGAGGGGCCTGTCCGCGAGCGGCGGGTCGGCCCCTTCGCCATCGGCGCCACGACGGTCACCGTCGCCCAGTTCGCCACCTTCGTCCAGGACACCGGGTACCGCAGCGATGCGGAGCGGCTGGGCGACGCCTCGGTCTTCGCGGGACTGGTGCCCGCGCGGCTGCGCGCGAGCAGCCGCGTCGTCCCCGAGGCGCCGTGGTGGCGCCGGGTCGCGGGGGCCTGCTGGTTCCTGCCCGAGGGCCCAGGCTCGTCGGTGGAGGGGCGCACGAGCCACCCCGTCACCCAGGTCTCCCAGCACGACGCCCTTGCCTACGCCGGCTGGCTCGGGGCCCGGCTGCCGTCCGAGGCGGAGTGGGAGCTGGCGGCCCGGGGCGGCCTCGACCAGCAGCCCTACCCGTGGGGGGCCGAGCGCGAGCCGGGCGGGGTCCCGCGGATGAAGACCTTCGCCGGCCGCTTCCCCGACGCACCCGCCGCCCCGGTGGGCACCGTCCCGGCCGACGCCTTCGCCCCTAACGCCTACGGGCTGCACAACAGCACCGGCAACGTCTGGGAGTGGACCGTCAGCCCCTTCAGTCCCACCGACGCGCGCCCGGTGCTGCGCGGGGGCTCCTACCTCTGCCACGACTCGTACTGCCGGCGCTACCGCACGTCCGCGAGGGTCGCGGCCACCTCGGACACCGCTCTCGGGCACACGGGCTTCCGCCTGGCGGTGGACCGGGCCTGACCGGCGCGGCTCAGCACCCCACCCGCCGCCCCAGCCCGCCGGGCCGTCTCGGCCAGGACGACGCGGGCCGCGACGCCGTCCTCGTGCTCGTCCACGGGGCGCCCGGGCCGGCAGGCTTCAGCGGTCCGCCGCGCGGGACGGGGCTCGCCCCGCGGCGCTCTCGTCGGCCGCCGGGTCCGGCGGGGAGCCTGGCCGGCTCTCCGGGGCCGGGCCGGTCCCGCTGGCATAGCCGTCGGCCCACCTGCCGGTCGCGAAGTCGTAGTCGACGGGCTCGCCGTCCTCGTTGCGGCGCTGGTACCACTCGGTGTACTCCGCGCTGCGGGAGTCGACGCCCGCGCCGGCACCGCGGTCGCTCTCGGTCCGGCCGACCTGCATCCCGAAGTCGTCCCCGTAGCGCCCGATGCCCTCGGTCACGGCGTTGTCCACGGCCTGGCGGGTGTAGCGCTGCCGCAGGGCGATCGGGTCGGTGCGCAGCTCGCGGACCCAGGCGAACACGGCCAGCAGGAGGACGAGCGCGAACGGCACGGCGGTGACGATGACGAGCTGCTGCAGGCCCTGCAGCGCGAGGCCGTCCCCCAGCGTCAGCATGACGACGGCGATGCCCGCCATCACCAGCCCCCAGAAGACGACCACGGGGCGTGGGGGGTCCTGGGAGCCCTGGGTGGTGAGCATGCCCATGACGATCGAGGCGGAGTCCGCCGCGGTGACGAAGAAGATCGCCAGGATCGCCATCGCGACGAAGGGCAGCCACGTGGCGACCAGGGGCAGGTTGTCGATCATGGCGAAGAGCACCTCGGGGGCCGCCATGTCGTCGGAGAAGCCGGGCGCGCCGTCGCGGTACATCGAGATGGCCGTGCCGCCCATGATCCCGTACGCGACGAAGATGAGCGTCGAGGGGATGAAGATCGTGCCCAGGAGGAACTGCCGGATGCTGCGGCCGCGGGAGATGCGGGCGATGAAGATGCCGACGAAGGGCGCCCAGGAGATCCACCACGCCCAGTAGTAGACGGTCCAGGCCGACTGGAACTCCTGCGTGTCCTCGCCCCAGGACAGCGACCTGCTCATCATGTCGAACAACGACCCGAGGTACTCCATGATCGCCGACGGGACGAGGTTGAGCAGGAAGAGGGTCGGGCCGAGCGTCAGCATGACCAGCAGCATCGCCACCGTCAGCACGATGTTGGTGTTCGACAGGTAGCGGATGCCCCGCGCGACGCCCGAGACCGCCGAGACGACGAAGCACGCGGTCAGCACTCCGATGATGAGGACGAGGACGGTGTTGGTCGTCTCCCCGCCGCCCGACACGATGCTGACGCCGGCGCCGATCTGCAGGGCGGCGATGCCGAGCGCCGCGGCGGTGCCGAAGAGCGTCGCGACGATGGCGAAGATGTCGATGAGCTTGCCGACGACGCCGTCGGTGGCCCCGAGCCGAAGAGGCTGCGGAAGATCGAGGAGACGAGCAGAGGAAGTCCGCGGCGGTAGGCGACGTAGCCGACGGCCCCGCCGATGACGGCGTAGATGGCCCAGGCGTGGAAGCCCCAGTGGAAGAACGTCTGCGCGAAGGCGTGGTGCAGCGCGTCGACGCTCTCAGCCTCGTTGGTCAACGGCGGCGGGGTGATGAAGTACGTCAGCGGCTCCGCCGGGCCCCAGAACAGGACGGCGACGCCCAGCCCGGCGGCGAAGAGCATCGCGGTCCACGAGAAGGTGCCGAACTCCGGCTTCTCGCCGTCCTTGCCGAGCGGGATCTTGCCGTACGGGGACAGCGCGACGGCCACGAGAGCCACGAGCACCACGACGGCGACGAGGTTGAACATCCAGCCGAGCGACGTCGTCGACCAGTCGTAGGCAGCCTGGGCGGCGCTGGCCACCGACTCGGGGGAGGCGATGCCCCAGACGACGAAGGCGACGGTCAAGGACCCGGCGACGACCAGCACGAACCTCGACACCGAGTAGCGGCGGCGCTGCTCGTCGATGCCGATGCCCGGCACCAGGGCGGGGTGGGTGTTGTGCGGGTACCGGTAGTCGAGGCTCCCGAGCGCGTCCTCCGTGCGACGCACGGACCGGCGCAGGGCACCGCCGCGGCCCGTCCGGGTCTCCGCCGCCGGCGGAAGGTCTCTCGCGTCAGCTGACATGACGTGCACCTTTCGCGAGTCGACAGGGTGCGCGGACCGTAGCCTCCGCCCGCCGTCGGGTACAGGGGGTCCAGCCGGCCCGGGGCGCTCCGGGAGGGGCAGGCGACGGTGCGGCTGACCCGCCCCGGGTGGGCCCCGTGGGGCTCGAACCCACAACCCGCGGATTAAAAGTCCGCTGCTCTGCCAGTTGAGCTAGAGGCCCGTGCGACCTGCCTGTCGCCGGGGCCACCGTACGGCGCTGCGGCGGGCGTCGGGCCGCGCCAGGTCAGGCGGCGTCGAGGCCGGTGAAGTTGACGCCGGAGAGCGTCCGCGCGTGGGCGGCTCGGGCTCGGAGGTCGGTGCTCGCCCCGACGCGGCCGTCGAGGACGTCGTCGAGCAGGCGCGCGAGCTCCGCGCCCATGCCGGGGCGCGGGGGGACCGAGAGCGTCGGCGTCCCGAAGACCTCCATGAGGCCGTCGACCTTGCCCTGCGTCGACAGGCACACGGCCGGGACGCCGCGGGAGAGCGCCATCACCGCCAGGTGCATGCGACCGGTGAGGACGGCGTCGGCGCGGTCGACGAGGCCACGGACCTGCGCCGGGTGCGGGAGGCCGTCGACGAGCAGGACACCGGGGTCGCCGGCGAAGCGGTCGGCCAGGCGCCGGACCTCGGCGACGTCGTCCCCGCCGGGGCGCTGCACGTGCGGCAGCAGGACGACGAGCGCGCCGCGACGACGCAGGTGCTCCACCGCGACGACGTAGTCGCCCAGCTGCTCCATCCGCGCGCCGACGAGGCCGCTGGCGTTGACGACGACGACCGGTGCGTCGCCGGCGCCGTCGAGGAGGCCGTCGGTGAGCGAGGGGTCGAGGTCGTCGGCCGCCGAGAAGACCGTGTCGACGACGTCCTCGACGCCGCTCATGCCGGCGTCGCGCATCCGCTGCGCCGACTGCGGGTCTCGTGCCAGCAGCCGGGTGCCCCGGTGGCCTGCGCGGGCGAGCGCGCGGACGCACGCCCGGTGCGGGGTGGCGCTCCAGCTGAAGCCGAGGACGCGCGAGGGCAGACCCCGGCGCGCCGCGACGTCGACGAGGAACGCCAGGTGGGACGCCGGCCGGTGGCCGTAGCCGCCGTCCATGAGGTCGGCGCCGACGACGGAGACCGAGCGGGCGGTCCCCAGCAGCGCGGCGAAGCGGGCGACGTCGCGCACGTGAGCAGGCCCGCCGCCGTAGACGAGGTCGCGCAGCCCGAGCACCCGCACCCGGGCGGCGTGCTCGCTCGGCACCTCGACGTCGTCGACGTCGCGCACGAGCAGGACCACCGGCCCGACCGTCCCGCGCAGGAAGGCCTCGACCATCGCCTGGTCACCGACGTTGCCGGCCCCCGGCGGGCACACCAGCAGGTGCGGGGCGTCGTCCTCGAACGTCGTCCCGGTCCGCCGGCGCGAGGCCCGTGCCAGCACCAGGCGGTCCAGTGGGTGCAGCAGACGAGGGCTCGCGTAGACGTCGAAGACGCGCTCGCGCGAGGACGCCGCCAGGGCGCGGACCCGTCGCCGCGTCGCCGTGGTCCGCCCTGGTCGGGTGTTCCGGTGCGTCGGGGTGGGCGCGGTCATGGGGGTGCTCCCAGCTCGTGCGGGTGTGTCCGTCGTCTCCTTCGGACCCGCGGGCGCCCAGGACGGGTACAGGTGCCGGGTACGACCACACCTCTCGGGCGTCGCCCCGGGGTGGCAGGCCGGTCGGGTGCCCCGGGGTGCGGCCGCGTCATCGTGTCACCGGACGGGACGGAAGAGTGCTTGAGGACGTCGACCCACCTGCCGATACCACCTCATCGCCGGGGGGAAGGTCTCCGGCGCCTCCCAGACGAGGACCCGTCATGACCGTCACCCGTTCGCCCATCGCGGTCCGTGCCGCGGCCGCTATCCCCGCCCAGCGCACCGCCTCGCTCGCCCAGCGGGTCTGCTACCTCCCGCACTGCGGCGCCCCGGCCGAGCTGCGCGTCGTCGTCAGCGGCATGGACTGGTACCGCTGCACCGGCTGCGGCATCGAGTACCCCGAGGTCGCCTACGCGCAGCGGCCGGTCGCAGGGCGCTGACGGCCCGGGACCACGCACGTGTCGCCAAGACCCCCAGCTTTGCCCTGCTGCACGTGAGGCTCCGGCCGCTGCTGCCCCGTCGTCGGTGGTCGCTGCGATGGTGCCGGCGCGGGTGCCGACCGGTGCCTGCATCGGCACGGTGAGGTGGGACGAGATGGGTGAGGTAGCGCAGAAGGCGCGTGGCGACGTCGGTCGCGAGGAGGGGCCGGCGGTCGCCGGCGACGTCCAGAGGATGGTGTCGTCCGTCGCCGTCGTCATCCTCTTGGGAGGGGGCCTCTTCTTCTTCACCAGAAGTATTGTCGTCGCGTTCACCGGTGACCCGGAGACGCCCTTCCGTGCCATCTGGGCGGACAACGAGACCGACCTGCCACGAGAGCTCGCCGTGGCCGTCAGCTCGACTCTTCTCGTCTTCGTGGGGACGTTGACGGTAGCGGTCGTCTCGCTGCTCCGACAGCTGGAGGGTGCGGACGACACGACGAAGTCCATGCGCTCCGGCTCCGATCTCGTCACCCTCGTAGCTGTCGCGACGGGGGCCCTGTCGGTCGCTCTCACGATGGACCAGCTGACGTCCGCTCCGCTGAGAGCCACTGGCATGGTGCTCGTGTCGCTCAGCCTGCTCACCGCGATCGCCGCCGCAGGGTGCCGCAGGCTCCCGACCGCGGACGAGAGGCAGCACCGGCAGGCACTCTTGGCCCGCCGGCGCGAAGCGGTCGGTACTTTCCTCGGACGCAAGGAGGACAAGGAGAGGGTGAGAGCGGCGGGTCGACTTCTTGATGCCCGAGAGCTCGTGCTTCCCCTCGCGCTCGTCCTCGCGAGTTCTGGTACGGCAGCCCTGCTGGCTCGTGCCGCCATGCCGCCGGCCCAGGTGGCCTTTCCTGCGCTGCCAGCCATCAGCGTGGGCGTGGCCCTGGCGACCGTCGTCGTGCCGGCTTACATGCGCAAGGTCCGGCTCGAGGGAGATCGAGTCGGCACGTTCATAGACGCCACCCTTGTGGTCTTCTCCTCCACCTACCTCCTTCTGCTCGTCCTCGTCCAGGGTGTCCTTACGCCCGTGGCGGCGCTGCTGCTGCTCGTCGGCGCCGTCGGCCCGGGCGCCGTTTATCGCTGGTGGGTCCGGCTGAGGCGAGGCGGCCGAGATCACCTGACTCTCTGGTGGGCCATCAGGTACCAGAGGCGACTTCAGGCGGCCCTGTCGAGGTCTCAGGAAGCCGCTGCTACGGCACGCGCAGCACCCTCGGTCGACGGGTCTGAGCAGGAGAGATGCATGGAGGGAGAACCGGCAGGTAAGACGTCGGCATCGAACGAGCCTGTCGAGGACGAGGGCCGTTCACCGTGGAGCTCGGTCACCATCTCGGTGCGCTTCTCCGGCCGTCACCGGAACCGCCGCCCTTCGTCGCGCCGGTAGGCGAGGACGGCGAGCGCCGCGGTGAGCAGGACCCAGCCGGCGAGCACCGGGAGCGCCGTCACGGGCAGGTCGACGCCGGTCGCCGCGGACACCACGAGGTCGCGGCCGGCTCGGGTCGGCAACCACGTGGAGAGGGCGTCGAGCCAGGACGGGAAGGTCTCGGGCGGGAGGAAGAGCCCGCCGCCGAAGGCCAGCGGCAGGAGCAGCAGCTGCGCCACGGCCAGCGCCGCCTTGGTCGGCAGGCCGTAGCCGATGGCGAGTCCCAGCCCGAGCATCGGCAGCGCCGCGAGCGCCAACGCCCCGCCGGTGAGGAGCAGCCGGCTCGCCGGCAGGGTGGCGGCCGTGAGCAGCGTCGCCAGGACGACGACGGGCACGAGCGCGACCAGCGCGAAGCCCAGGCCGTTGAGCACCCGACCCGCCAGGCGCGGTGCCGCCCCGACGGGCAGCGTGCGCAGGTAGGAGTCGTAGGGCAGCGCCCGGTCCTCGGCGACGCCGACGCCGTAGGTGAACAGGCACACGCTGACGACGGCGAACAACGAGATCTGGGCCGCCGCCGCGGTCGCCTGCGCGGGGTCCTGCGCGAAGGGTTGCGGCACGACGAAGAAGAGCAGCGTCAGTGCCGGGAAGACGACCGTGCCCACGACGGCGATGGGCACGCGCACGGTCTCGACGAAGAGCGACCGCGTGTGCAGCCAGGACAGCCGCAGGACGCCGCGGCCCTCGGTGCTGCCGCGGCCGGCCGGCGGGCGGGTCGGGTGCAGGGTGCTCATCGCAGGACCTCCTGGGCGTGGGCGCCGGCACCGGCGGCAGAGGGCGTCGAGGTGGTGGACCCGCCGGCGGCGCTCCGGGCCGGCGCGGCCCCGCCGGTGGCCGTCACGGCGAGGAACGCCTCCTCCAGCGACGGCGAGGCGACCTCCAGGCCGGTGAAGGCGACGTCGTCGCGGACGAGACGGCGCACGAGGGCGTCGGCGTCGGTGGTCCACAGCTCGTGGACGTCGCCCTCGTGGGTCGAGCGGCTCACGAGGGCGCGCCCCAGGTCGGGGACGTGGGGCGCGTGCAGGCGCACGCGCCGGGACGGCACCGCCGAGCGGACCTCCTCCAGCGAGCCGTCGACGAGCACCCGGCCGCCGTCGACGACGACGACCCGCTCGGCGAGCGCCTGCACCTCCTCCAGGTAGTGGCTGGTGAGCACCACGGTCCCGCCGGCGGCGTGGTACTCGCGGACGGCGTCCCACAGGTCGTGGCGGGCGTCGACGTCCAGGCCCGTCGTCGGCTCGTCGAGCAGCACGAGCCGCGGTCGCCCGACGAACGCGAGCGCCACGGCGAGCCGGCGCTTCTGCCCGCCGGACAGGCCACCCGTCTGGCGTCGCCGCAGGTCGGCGAGGCCGAAGCGGTCGAGGACCTCCGGCGTCGGCACCGGGTCGGGGTAGTGGCCGGCGACGACGTCGACGACCTCGCCGACGCGCAGCGTGGGCGGCAGGCCGCTCTCCTGCGGCGTCACGCCGAGACCGGTGCGGGCCACCGGGTCGGTCGGCGCGCGGCCGAAGAGCTCGACGCGGCCGGACGTCGGCCGGCGCAGCCCGCAGAGCAGCTGCAGCAGCGTCGACTTGCCGGCGCCGTTGGGGCCGAGCAGGCCGAGCAGCTGGCCGGCAGGGACGTCGAGGGAGACGTCGACCAGGGCCACGACGTCGCCGTAGCGGCGGGTGGCGCCGACGGCCCGGGCGAGGACGTCGGGGGCGACGGGCGCGGTCATCGGGAGACCTCCCGGTCGGCGGATGTGCGGGTGACGGGCTCCAGCAGCGCGCGCAGCGCCGCGGTGTGGTCGGCCAGCGCCTGGCGGCCGCGGGGGCTGAGGCAGACGTAGGTCACCGGCGTCCGGCCCCGGTGGGTCTTCTCGACGTCGACGTACCCGGCGTCCTCGAGCTTGCGCAGGTGGGCGCCGAGGTTGCCGGCGGTCAGGTCCTGCAGCTTCTGCAGGCGGGGGAAGGAGATGCGGTCGCCGTCCTCGAGCGCGGCGAGGCTGGCGACGAGCCGCAGCCGCGCGGGCGCGTGGATCAGGGGGTCGAGCTCGGGGACCTCGTCGACGGCGGTCATCGCGGCGTCCGGTGGTGCAGCGCGACGACGAGCGCCGCGACGAGGAAGCCACCTCCACCGAGCAGGCCCATGACGAGGTAGTTGGTCGGGTACCCGGCGAGGGCGCCGGCTGCGCTCGTCCCGAGGATCCACACGCCGAGGGAGTACTGCGCACGGTCCTGCCACAGGGTCCCGCCGGCGAGGTACAGCAGGCCGACGACGAGCCCGGACAGGGCGGGGGAGAGGACACCCAACACCTCTGGCGAGGCACCCGCCATGGCCACCGAGGCCGTGAGCGCACCCACGCCGCCGAAACCGAGCAGCCAGGCCCACCCGTACATGGCTCCCTGCGTGCTCGTGGTCCCGACGACGCCGGAGACGCGTCGGCTGATGTGGACGCCCGTGACGACCACCGCGAGCAGGAGCAGCCCGCCGAAGACGCCGCCGGCGACCGGGCCGGGCAGCACGAGCGGGCCGGTGCCGGTCGCCGACGACCACAGCGCGAGGAAGCCGACGAGCCAGGCGACGCCCCAGACGCCGTAGACGAGCCGGACGTCGGGCTCGAGCGCCCGAGCGGTGCGGCTCCGCTCGGCCTCGAGCAGCGCGAGCGACTCGCGCGGGTCGGGCTGCGCCGTGGGCTGGTCGTCGTGCGCTGGGCTCGTCATCGCTGCCTCCAGAGTGGTCTGCCGTGCAGAGCGCGCACCTGCTTTGTAGCGCAGAGCGCTCTGGGACGGCAAGAGATGGAGCGGGGGACGACGTCTGGGCTCAGCCGAAGAGGTCGAGCTGCTCCTCGGCGACCTCGCGCCGGGCGCGGGCCAGGCCACGGCGACCCATCGGCTCCGCCGCCGGGCGGTCCCCGGCGGCGGTCGTGGCCGGGGCCGTGGCTGCCGTCGCGACGGCGGGCCCCGGACCACCCGGGAGGCTGCCGACGGCACCGTCCGGCGAGGCACCGTCCGGCGCGTCGTCCTCCGGCGGCGGGCCGTCGGGCAGCAGGTGGTCGAGCGGCGGCGCGTCGAGCAGGGGTACGTCGTCGACCCAGCTGGGCAGGACCGGGCCGAGGTCGGCGGGTGGGGCGCCGCCGACGAGCGCCCACAGCGAGGGGCCGAGGCGGACGTCGCGCTCGCCGAGGGCGTGCTGGAGGCGCACCAGGTCCAGGGGGAGGCGAAGGTCGTCCAGCACCGGCAGCGGCAGGTCCTCGTGCATCGCCATGAGGCGCTGGTTGCGGACGACGTTGGCCCGCGCCGTCGGGGCACGCAGCCGGGCGAGGGCACCCGCGCCGACGGCGGCGAGGACCTCGGCCTCCCGGCCGTCGTCGAGGGCCGCGTAGACGTCGTCGACGCACGCGAAGGTCTGCAGCAGCCGGGCTGCCGTCTTCGGGCCGATGCCCGGCGCGCCGGGAAGATTGTCGGAGGTGTCGCCGCGCAGGGCCGCGAGGCAGCGGTACTGCTCGGCCCGCACACCCGTGACGAGCGGGATGGTCCGCGGGGTGAGCACGGGCGAGCCGGCCATGCCGCCGTTCAGGACGCGCAGCACGGACGTGGTGCCGTCGACGAGGGCGAAGGAGTCCCGGTCGCTGGTGACGGCCGTGCAGCGCCACCCCTCGCGGCGGGCCAGGGCGGCCGCGGAGGCGAGGACGTCGTCGGCCTCGAAGCCCTCGTGGACGACGACGGGGAGGCCAGCGGCGGCGAGCAGGGCCGGGGCGTCGTCCAGCTGGGCGCGCAGGTCGGGGTGCTTCTCGGGGCGGTGGGCCTTGTAGGCCGGGTGCTCGTCGCGGCGTCGCGAGGAGGTCGGGCAGTCGAAGCCGACGACGAGGGCGTCCGGCGTCAGGCGCGCTGCCGCACCGGCGATGAGCGTCACGACACCGCGCAGGCCCCAGACGGGCCGCCCCGCGGCGTCGCGGTGCTGGCCCGCGGCGTGGGCGTGGAAGGCGCGGTGCAGCAGGCTGTTGCCGTCGACCGCGAGCAGGAGCGGCGTGGTCGGAGAGGTCCCCTCGTCGTCGCCGACGGGCTGGTCACGGGCATCGAGCGCCTCGCCGGGCGACGGCTCAGCCGGGAGCCCGTCCGTCGGCGGCTCGACCTCCGGCTCGACCTCCGGGCCCAGCAGGCCCGCCGCGCGGAGGGCCTCGAGCGCCGGGTCGGCGTCGAGCGCGGCAGGGGTCACGGGCACCAGGGTGCCCCCTGCGCAGGCGTCCGAGGGAGCCGCCTCGCCGTAGCCCGGCCGGTCGGGCGTGCGCCGGCTCAGCGCCGGCGCAGGTCGAGCACCGCCCGACCGCCGGCGACCAGGCCGACGAGGACGAGCACGAGGCCGGCGACCGACGGCCGGCCGGCGGAGACGGCGAGGACGCCGGTCGCCAGCAGCCCTGCGCCGAGCGCCCCCGCGGCCAGGGCCAGGCGCCGCTGCGGCGAGGCGCGGGCCACGGGACGGCGTCGCGGCTCGGGCATGGACCAAGCGCAGCACGACCGGGCGCAGGCGGCCATCCGTAGGCCCCGCCCGGGGGTCCCGCCCGGAGCTCTCGAGGGGCACCGGCCCGCGGCCGGCCGGGGAATGCCGGCGCATGAGGCATGCTTGTGCCCACCGGAGGAGCGGGCGCACGTGGCGCCCGGACGGTCCGACGCAGGTCGAGACGCCAGGTGAGCCCTCAGCGGGGGCTCGTGAGCACACGCATCGAAGGCGCGATCTCCACAGGGTCCACGGCCGACAGGTCCCCTCCGCAGCAGCCGCACCGGCGGCCGCTGACCTGACGCCAGGCGCTCCGACGCGCCGACCCTCCCGAGGAGAACGTTGTGACTGCCCCTGTCCTGGACCGACCCGTCGACGACCGACCCGACGCCACCTCCGACCTGCTCGACGACGTCGCCACAGACCTCGACGAGCCGGGCACCGACGAGGTGGGCACCGACGAGGTGGGCACCGACGAGCCGACGGGCCCGACCTTCGCCGACCTCGGTCTGCGCGCCGAGGTGCTGCGCGCGCTCGACGGTCTCGGCTACGAGGCGCCCACGCCCATCCAGGCGGAGTCCATCCGCCCGCTGCTCGCCGGCGCCGACCTGCTCGGCCAGGCCGCGACGGGCACGGGCAAGACGGCCGCGTTCGCGCTGCCGCTGCTGGAGCACGTGCCCGCGGGCGGTGGCCGGACGCCGGTGGCGCTCGTCGTCGTCCCGACTCGTGAGCTGGCGCTGCAGGTCGCACGCGCCGTCACCCGTTACGGCCAGCACGTCGGGGCCAAGGTCCTCGCGGTGTACGGCGGGACGCCGATCGGGCGCCAGCTGCGCGACCTCGAGCGGGGCGTCGACGTCGTCGTCGCGACGCCCGGCCGGGCGCTCGACCTCATCGGGCGCGGCGCGCTGCGCCTGGACGACGTCCGCACCGTCGTCCTCGACGAGGCCGACGAGATGCTCGACATGGGCTTCACCGAGGACATCGAGGAGATCCTCTCGGCGGCGCCGGCGGAGCGTCAGACGGTGCTGTTCTCGGCGACCATGCCGTCGCGGATCGAGCGGATCGCCCGCCAGCACCAGCGCGAGCCGGTGCGCATCCGCATCGCCAAGGAGGCGACGCCCGAGGGCGAGGCGCCGCGCGTGCGGCAGACCGCCTACCTCGTCGGCCGGCCCCACAAGGTCGCGGCGCTCGGGCGGGTGCTCGACCTCGAGCAGCCGACCGCCGCGATCGTGTTCTGCCGCACCCGCGAGGACGTCGACACCATCACCGAGCGGCTCGGCGCCCGCGGCTACCGGGCCGAGGCGCTGCACGGCGGCATCAGCCAGGAGCAGCGCGACAAGGTCGTCTCCCGGCTGCGCGCCGGAGCGGCCCAGCTGATCGTCGCGACCGACGTCGCCGCCCGCGGGCTCGACATCGACCAGCTCTCCCACGTCGTCAACTTCGACGTGCCGGCGGCGGCGGAGTCCTACGTGCACCGCATCGGGCGCGTGGGCCGGGCCGGGCGTGAGGGCGTGGCGCTGACGCTGGCCGAGCCGCGCGAGCGCCGCCAGCTCTCCAACGTCGAGCGGCTCACGGGCGTGCCGATCACCGTCGCGCCGCTGCCGAGCGTGGCGGACCTGCGGGCCCACCGCCTCAGCGTGACGCAGACGGCCGTCGCCGGAGCCCTGGCGGACGGGCGCGAGGACCTCGAGCGGGTGCGTGGGGCGCTGGACGCCCTGCTCTCCGAGCACAGCGCCGAGGACGTCGCCCTCGCGGCGCTGGCGCTGGCGCACGCCGCCCAGGGCGCCGTGGACGACCAGGAGATCCCGGCCCCCGAGCTGCGCCCGCAGCGCAGCCGCACCGACGGCCCTCGCGGGCGGGACGGCGAGCGTCCCGGTCGTGGCCCGGCTGTCCGCGGCGGCCGTCCGGTGAGCAAGGCCACCGCACCGGGCAACACGCGCCTGTTCGTCGGCGTCGGTCGCGCGGCCGGGGTGCGCCCGGGTGACCTGGTGGGCGCCATCGCGAACGAGTCCTCGGTGCGCGGCAAGGACATCGGCGCCATCGAGATCACCGAGCGCTTCTCGCTCGTCGAGGTGCCCGCCGGTGCCGCCGACGACGTCGTGAGCGCCCTGCGCGGCAGCACCATCAAGGGCCGCCGCGCCCAGGTCCGCCTGGACCGCGACGTCGCCGCGCGCTGACGACCGAGCGCTGACGACCCGCTGCTGACGGCGCCCGTCCTCCCCTGCGGAGGGCGGGCGTCGTCGCGTCCGGGTGCTTGCGTGCCGGCCGGGAGCACCTGTCGGCGTCGTCGTGCGCGCCGGGCCAGGGTCAGACCGGCGCGGCGCGGCGGGACGGCGTCTCGACGTCGGCGAGCAGCCCGCGGCGCCGGGCCACCACCTCGAACACGACGGTCCCGAACGGCGGCACGGCGGCGACCAGGCTGAGCAGGCCGACCTTCCAGGGCCACCGCTGCACCGCCCAGGTCAGCACCGCCAGGGCGCCGTAGAGCAGGAAGGCTCCGCCGTGGAGGGCGCCGAAGACCTCGATGCCGGCGCGGCTGCCGTCCAGCAGGTGGTGCCACCCCATCCCGGCGAGCAGCCCCGCCCACGTCACCGCCTCGACGAAGGCCAGGACGACGAAGACCCGGCGGATCCGGGCGCGGGTGCGGGCAGAGGTCGGCGGGACGGGGAGCGCGGGCATGGCACCAGGGTCCCAGGCGCTCGAGGTCTACCCGTCAGGGCCCACGTCGCTGGTGCACCACCTCAGACCCGCGACGCCGACCATGGCACTTCGTCGTCGACGTGCCAGGAGACGGGGCGGCAAGGCGGCACGTCGTCGTCGAAGTGCGGGGGAGGGGGGACAAGGCGGCACGTCGTCGTCGAGGTGCTGGGGAGGCGGCGGTGACGGCGGAAGGGCGTCGGGTGGTGGGCCGGGGCGGTGGCGGAGAGGCTCTTACCGTGGACGTGGGTGTGGACGAGGGGCACGAGCCGGCAGGTGCCGCGACGCTGCAGGGCACGGGCGCACCCGGTCGGGCCCTGCTGCCCGGGTCGCAGGTCTCGGGAGCGGACGTCGTCGCGCAGACGACGACCGGCGCCGTGCGGGGCATCCGCCGCAGCACCGCCTTCGGCGACGTCGACAGCTGGCGCGGCGTCCCCTACGCCCGGCCGCCGGTCGCCGAGCACCGCTTCGCCGCGCCGGTCCCGCACGAGCCGTGGACCGGCGTGCGCGACGCGACCAGACCCGGTCCGGCGTGCGCCCAGGCCGTCCCCGTCCTGCCCCGCCACCTCGGGCTCGTCCTCGGCGCGACCGGTCGGCGCACCGAGGACTGCCTCACCGTCGACGTCCACGCCCCCGCCGGCGCGGCGACCGACGGCCGCCGCCGGCCCGTCCTGGTCTGGGTGCACGGCGGCGCGTTCGTCACCGGCAGCCCCGGGGAGTACGACGGCGGGGTGCTCGCCGCGCGCGGCGACGTCGTCGTCGTGTGCGTGGCCTACCGCCTCGGCGCCTTCGGCTTCATGAACCTCGCCGACGCCGTCGCCCGACCCGCGGCGGGGCGGCTCGGCGTCGACCCCGAGCGGGTCCCGAGCAACGTCGGGCTGCGCGACCAGGTGCGCGCCCTGGAGTGGGTGCGCGAGACCGTCGAGGCCTTCGGCGGCGACCCCGCCCGCGTCACCCTGGCCGGGGAGTCGGCCGGCGCGGCCTCGGTGACGCTGCTCATGGCGAGCCCTGCCGCCCGGGGCCTCTTCTCCGCGGCGATCTGCCAGAGCGGAGCGCTGTCCATCGCCACCGACCGCGAGGACTCCGCGCGTCTGGCCCGCGAGCTCTGCGCCCGCCTCGGCGTCAGCCGCGAGCAGCCCGACGGGCTCTGGCGCGCCTCCACCCGCGACCTCCTGCAGGCGACGGCGGCGCTGTCCCAGAGCCGCCCGCAGGCCCTCGTCACGCGCCCGTGGTTCGACGGCGACCTGCTGCCCGCGTCCCTGCCGGCCGCCCACGCCACCCGCACGCCGCCGGTCCCCCTGCTGGCAGGCACCAACCGCGACGAGCACACCCTCTTCCGGCGCTTCGCCCGCGACGTCCTGCCCGAGGACCGCGCACGCCTGGCCGTCGCGCTCGACGCCGCCGCACCCGCCGCGGACGTCGACCGCGTCCTCGCCGCCTACCCCGACGACGAGCGCGGCCTCACCGACCTCGGCTCGCACCTCATCTTCACGATGCCGAGCATCCACCACAGCGAGGCGCACGCCGAGCACAGCCCGGTCTGGCGCTACCGCGTGGACTGGGGCCCGTCGAGCTTCGGCCTCGGCGCCACCCACGGCGTGGAGCTCTACCTCTTGTGGCCCTACGCACCGCTGCGCCGCTCGCTGCACCGGCTCGACCGGGACGGCCGCGTCGCCGCGCTCGCCGACCGCCTCCAACGGCACTGGCTGCACTTCGTCACCCACGGCCGCCCCGACCCGGCCGTCGGCGACTGGCCGGGCTACGACGCCCGCGACCGCACCACCCTGGTCCTCGACCTGCAGGACCGGGTCGTGCGCGACCCCGAGGCCCGCCACCGCCGGGCGTGGGCCGGCCAGGACGTCCTCGTCCGCTGAGCCGCCCCGTCGTGCGGGAGCGGGCTCAGCGCCAGGGACCCTCGGCCGGCTCGTCCATCTCGTCGAAGCGCGTGCGCGACGTCGCCGCCGTCCCGGTGAGGTGGGCCGAGCGGGCGATGACCATGCTGCCGACCACCGACGTCGCGAGCTGCAGCAGGACCGCCAGCACCACCTTGACGGTGTCGTCGACGGTCGGGGCCACGAGCAGGCACCCGACGACGACGAAGGTGATGCCCAGGCCGGCGGCGGTCGCCACCGCCGACGTCCGCGTGTAGAGGTCGGGCAGGCGCAGGACGCCGAGGGCGGCCGAGAGGAAGATCAGCCCGCCGAGGACGGCCAGGCCCTGGCCGAGCAGCGGGAGCACCGAGGTGGGGTCCACCGCTCATCGCCTCCCACGGGTGAGCAGCCGGGCCAGGGACACCGACGACAGCAGCCCCACGAGCGTGCCGACGAGCACGAGGTCGAAGGTCGCCGTGCTGGCGACCCGTACCCCGAGCAGGGCGATGAGGCCCAGCACGCAGAAGTAGACGAGGTCGCCGGCGAGCACGCGGCCGGCGTCGTCGTCGCTGCGCAGCAGGCGGACGACGGCCGCGGCCAGCGCCACGAGCACGAGCACGAGCGCCACGTCGAGGCCGGGGTAGGGGCCCAGCAGAGAGCCAGGCAGCCCAGCGGTCATCGGGCGACCCCCCGCGGGCGGATCCCGTGCAGCATCCGCTCCTCCATCTCGTGCAGCTCGGCGCGCAGGGTGTCGGCGTCCGGCGCGAACATCCCGTGGACGTACAGGACCCACCACGCGGAGCCCGGCCCCTCGGGGGCACCGGGCAGGTCGGTGACGTCGACGAGCCGGTCGCCCATGGTCAGCGTGCCCGGGGTCAGCGAGATGAGCCCGGACAGCAGGGAGGCCTCCCACTCGCTCCGGCAGCGCGTCGGCAGCCGCACGAACCCCGGCGTGCTCCGGCTGCCGGGCGTCGTGACGTCGGCGATGAGCGAGGCGTAGGACCTCAGCAGCGCGACGAGGTACCAGCCCACGAAGGCGGCCAGCCGCAGCGGCCAGGTCAGCGGGGACGCCGGGCCCGCGCCCGCCGGTCGACGGTCGCCCGGGCGTCCCGCCTGCGACGTCGACGCGCTCACGGGGCCAGCACCGCCTCGACGTAGCCGGTGGTGTCGAGCAGCCCGGCGGCCGCCGTCGAGGCGAGGTCGAGCAGGAGCTGGCCGCCGAGGCCGAGGGACAGGGTGACCAGGGCCAGCACCAGCCCCGGCCCGAGCAGCGCGACGCCGATGCGGCGTCGCGGCGCGGTGTCGGCGCGCTGGGCCTCCAGCACGGTCGCCTGCTCGCGGTGGTCGCCGGCGAGGCGCGCCAGCGCCAGCCGCATGCCGGCGGGCGCCTCCTCCAGCGCGCCCGGCGTCGTGGGCCGGCCCCAGAACATGCCCGACCAGATCTTCAGCATCGAGAGCAGCGTGAAGAGGCTCACGGCGACCGCCGTGGCCGCCACGGCCACCTGCCCGGCGTCCAGCGCCGCCAGCACGAGGCTCAGCTTGGCGACGAAGCCGGAGAAGGGCGGCAGGCCCGCCAGGGAGAGCGCTGCGGCGAAGAAGGCCACGGCGACGAGCGGCTCGGTGCGCGCGATGCCGGTCACCTGGCCGAGCGGGCGCGTGCCGTACCGGATCTCGACGGCGCCGGTGGACAGGAACAGCGAGGCCTTCACGATCATGTGGTGGAGCAGGTAGAAGATGCCCGCCGTCAGCCCCAGCGGCCCGAAGAGGGCGACGCCGAGGAGGATGTAGCCGATCTGGCTGACCATGTGGAAGGCGAGGATCGAGCGGGTCGACCGCTCGCCGACGGCCCCGAGGACGCCGACGACCATCGTCGCCGAGAAGACGAGAAGCCCCACCCACAGGTAGGCCTCGTCGCCGTCGTAGATCGTCGCGTAGATGCGGTAGATGGCGTAGATGGCGACCTTGGTGTGCAGCCCGGAGAACAGCGCCGTCACCGACGGCGACGTCGAGGGGTAGGCCCGGGCCAGCCACCCGTGCACCGGCACGACGGCGGCCTTGATTCCGAGGGCGACGAGGCACACCGCGGCGGCGGCGGCCACGAGCGTCGACTCCTGGGCGGCGCCGGCCAGCTCGGCGATGTTCACGGTGCCCGTGACGCCGTAGATGAGGCCCACGCCGACGAGGAAGATTGTCGAGGTCAGCAGGTTCACCAGGACGTACAGCCGTACCCCGGCCAGGCGCCGCGTCGTCGCGCCGCCGGGAGCGGCCATCAGCAGCAGCCCGTAGGAGGGCAGCAGCATGACCTCGATGAAGACGAAGAGGTTGAACAGGTCGCCGGTGAGCAGGGCCCCGTTGACGCCGCCGAGCAGCACGAGCACGAGCGGGGAGTAGGAGCGCGTCGCCGCCTCGCCCGAGGCGATGGCGAACCAGGCGCAGACCACGCTCAGCAGGCCCGTGACCGTGAGCATGAGCGCCGTGAACATGTCGGCGACGAAGGGGATGGCGACGCCACCGGGCCAGCCGCCGACGCCGTGCGCGAGCACCGGCCCGTCCAGCTGGGAGACGACGAGCGCCACGGCCCCGGCGGTGGACGCCGCCGTCACGAGGACCAGCACGGCCTGGGCCGCCCGGGCCGCCCGGGTGCCGAGCGCCACGAGCGCGCCGGCGACGACGATCGGCCCGGCGACGAAGAGGGGCAGGAGCGCGGCGACGTCGGTCATGACGGCACCCCCGTGACGTCGTCGCGGTGGCGCATCTCTTCGTCGGGGTCCTCGCCCTCGTGCGGGTCCTCCGCGTCGGCCGCGCCGCGCGACGTCCCTGCGCCGACCGTCGAGACCTCGCCGAGGTGCGGCCCGACGTCGGTGCCGCCCATGTCGCCGCCGGTGGGGCCGTCGGTGTCGTCGTCCTCGCGCCCGGCCGCGGCCAGCACGAGGAGGTAGATGGTGATGGCGAAGGCGATGACGATGGCGGTCAGGACGAACGCCTGCGGCAGCGCGTCGGCGGTCGTCGCCGGGTCGGGCTGCTGGCCGAGCGGCTCGCCGCGGCGGTCGGTGCCGCCGGCCGCCATGAGCGTGAGGTTGGCGGCGTGCGCGACGAGCACGAAGCCGAGGACGACGCGGACGAGGCCCCGCTGCATCATCAGGTAGACGGCGCCGGCCACGAGGACGCCGACGGTGAGGGCCAGGGTCATCGCGCCGCACCTCCCGTCGTCCTCTCGCGTCCTGCGCTGCCGTCGGCCCCGCCCGGTGGTCCTGACCTCTCCTGGCCCGACCTTTCCAGGCCCGACCTTTCCAGGCCCGACCGCTCCTGGCCCGACTGCTCCTGGCCCGGCCCGGCCCCCTCGGAGGAAGGCGCGAGGGCCGCGGACTCCTTGCGGTCGAGCACCTCCTCCAGCGCCATGCGGTGCTCGGGCTCGTCCTCGCCCGGCCCGGTGCCGGGCAAGAGCACCCCGCCGAGCTGCTGGAGCGCGACGACGACGACGCCGACGACGGTGAGGTAGACGCCGACGTCGAAGACGAGCGCCGTCGTGACGTAGCTGTCGCCCACGTCGATGAAGAAGGGCTCGAGGAAGGAGCCCTCGACGACCAGCCCGGCGAGGCCGACCGCGACGCAGAGGACGACCCCGGCGCCGATGAGCAGCGCCGCGGGGACCTTGACGGGGGCGGAGGAGTCCGAGCGCGCGACGAGGAAGAGCAGCGCCAGGGTCGCGGCCCCCACGAGGGCGCCGATGAAGCCGCCGCCGGGGGCGTCGTGCCCACGCCACAGCAGCCAGAGCGACACGACGAGGGTCAGGGGGGCCAGGACCCGGGCCAGGGTGCGGGCCACGACGGCCGACTCCCCGGGGGAGACGACGGGCGAGCCCTCCCGCCAGGTGCGGGGGGCGCGGTCGGGCAGGAGGCGGCGCGAGCTCAGCGCGGCGACGACGGCGACGCCCGCGATCCCGAGGACGGTGAGCTCGCCGAAGGTGTCCAGCGCACGGAAGTCCACGAGGATCGTGTTGACGACGTTGGTGCCGCCCGTCTCCTCCTCCGCGCGGGCGAGGAAGAACTCGCCGGCGGGGGACAGGCCGCGCCGTCCGGTCATGGCCAGCACGGCGGCCGTGGCGGCGGCCCCGGCGCCCACCGCGAGCGCCGCGGCCCCGACCGTCCGGTGGCGCGGGGCCGGGGCGAAGTGCCGCGGCAGGCGCCGCAGCACCAGGACGCCGACGACGACGGTGAGCACCTCGACGAGCAGCTGCGTCAGCGCCACGTCCATGGCCCCGAGCACCACGAACCACAGCGCCACGACGAAGCCGACGAGCCCGACCACGACGAGCGCCCCCAGCCGGGACGTCGCCCGGACGACGACGACGACGCCGACGACCACCAGGGCGAGCAGCAGCCAGTCGACGCCGCGCGTGAGGTCGGCCTGCGGAGTCGGCAGGCCGTCGAGCTGGGTCAGGCCCACCCCGGCGAGCACCAGGAGCACGACCAGCGGCACGGCGAGGTGACGGCGCGGGGCGTCGGAGCCGGTGAGCGCGCTGACCCGGGCGCCCGCGGCGATGGAGCCGGTGCGGAAGCCCTCGACGACGCCGACGCCGGTGAGGGGGAACAGCCGCCGGCCGACGAGTGCCCGGTCGACGCGGTGGCGCGCCAGCACGAGCACGGTGCCGAGGGCGATGGCGGTGGCCGACATGAGGAGCTCGGGGTTGAGGCCGTGCCACAGCGAGAGGTCGGCGTCGGTGACGCTGCCGCGCCCCGTCGTCGTCGCCCCGGCGGCGGCGTCGGCGCCCGTCGTCACGAGCGGCGCGACCGCCGAGCCCCACAGGCCGAGGACGACACCGGCCGCCGCGGGGACCAGCGCCGGCACCAGGAAGGACGGCGCCGCCTCCCGGGGCCGGCGCAGCCCCTCGGCGGGCTCCTCCTCGGCGGGGCCGCCGAAGGCGCCGAGCACGAGCCGGCCGCTGTAGGCGAAGGTGAGGACGGCTGCGGCGACGCCGACGCCGCCCGCGAGGACCCCCGCCCACGTCGGGCCGGGGAACTCCAGCAGCGCGGCGAACATCTTCTCCTTGCTGATGAACCCGAGCAGCGGCGGGACGCCGGCCATGGACAGCGCCGCCACGGCCATCGCCACGCCCGTCACGGGCATGGCCCGGCGCAGCCCGCGCAGCCGGGGGATCTCGCGGGTCCCGGCCTGGTGGTCGACGACGCCGACCAGCATGAACAGGGCCGACTTGAACAGGGCGTGCGCCACGGTGTGCGCGACGGCGGCCGTGACGGCGTAGCTGGTGCCGATGCCCGTCGTCGCGACGAGGAACCCCAGCTGGCTGACCGTCGAGTAGGCCAGCAGGGCCTTGAGGTCGGTGCGCTGCATCGCGTAGAGCGCGCCCATGAGCGCCGTCAGCAGGCCGACGCCCACGAGGCCGACGTACCAGACGGGCACGTCGGCGAAGGTCGAGGAGAAGCGCAGCAGCAGGTAGATGCCGGCCTTCACCATGGCCGCCGCGTGCAGGTAGGCGCTGACCGGCGTCGAGGCGGCCATCGCGTCGGGCAGCCACGAGTGGAACGGGAACTGGGCCGACTTCGTGAAGGCCGCGACCATGACGAGCAGCGCCACCGTGCTGGCGAGCAGCGGGTCCTCGCTCCACACCGGGGACGCGAGCGCCTGGCTCAGCTGCGTCGTGCCCGTCGCGACGACCGTCGTCGCGACCGCCGCGAGCAGCGCCAGGCCGCCGCCCGCCGTCAGCAGCAGCGTGCGCACGGCCGGCTGCTGGCCGGCCGGGCCGGAGAGGGTGATGAGGAAGAACGAGCACAGCGTCGTCGCCTCCCAGGCGACGAAGAGCAGCACGAGGTCGTCGGCGAGGACCAGCACGAGCATGGCGGCCGCGAAGAAGACCATGAGCCCGTAGAAGGCCGAGCACGGCCCCGAGCCCAGGTAGCGCGCCGAGTAGGCCATGACGAGCGCGCCGACGAGCAGCACGAGCAGGCCGAAGGCCAGGGACAGCCCGTCCAGGCGCAGCCGCAGCGCGACGTCGAGCACCGGCAGCCACGGCACGGAGAAGTCGACGGTCTCCCCGAGGGTCCAGGGGGCGCTGATGCCGAGGGTCAGCCCCAGCGCGAGCAGCCCGCCGGCGAGCACGAGACCGGCGTCACGGCCCATGGCGCGGGCGAGCGCGGGCGCGGCCGCGGCCAGGGCGGCGGTCAGCACCACGAGGACGAGCAGGATCACGGCGGGGGCACCTCAGCGGGCGTCGGGCGAGCGGGACGGGCCGCGGCGGTGCGCGCACGACCCCCTCGGTCAGGCACGGGCGGACGGAGCGGTGCCTGCCTGGGGCGCGCCCCACTGGGAGGTGTAGCCGTTCGTGCCCGCGGCCCGGCGAGCCGGCGGCGGCACGAGGCGTCCAGACGCCGCGTCGGACCGGTGACCTCGCACGCCCGGCAACGTAGCAGCCACCCCGGACGTCCCGACCGGTCCGTGGGCGAGCGGCGCGGGGACGTGCGGGTGGGGACGTGCGGTCCCGCGGCGCCGGGGCGCGACCGCCCCGGCTCACCGGCTCGTGCGAGCGGTCGGGGCGCCGCACGCCCGTCTAGGGTCACGGCATGGGGCAGCGATGGGTCGACGGGCTGCCCGCCCGGGCCGGCGCCCTGTCCGAGGCCTACGCCGCGGTCGACTGGGCGGCGACGCCGCTCGGGGACCCGGCGGGCTGGGACGCCACGCTGCGCCGCACCGTCGACCTCGCGCTCGCCACCCGCTTCCCGGTCACGCTGCTGTGGGGCCCGGAGCTCGTGCTCGTCTACAACGAGTCCTACGTCGACCTCATCGGCGACAAGCACCCCGCCGCGCTGGGCGCCCGGGCCCAGGACGTCTTCCCCGAGGCGTGGGACGTCATCGGCCCCATGCTGCACGGGGTGCTCGGCGGCGCCGGCCCGACGTGGACCGAGGACGTGCGGATGCCGCTGGCGCGCGCCGGCGGCCGGCGGGAGGAGTGCTACTTCACCTTCTCCTACTCCCCGGTCCGCGGTGACGACGGGAGCGTCGTCGGCGTCGTCGACATCACCGCGGAGACCACCCGCCGCGTCGTCGACCGCCGCCGGCTGGAGCTCCTCGCCCGCCTGACCGACCGCCTCAGCGACCTCGACGACCCCGCCCGGCTGGCGGAGCTGGCGCTGCCGGTCCTGCGGACGGCGGTGCGCGACCTGCCGGACGTCGACCTCCTGGCCTCGGACGCCCAGCGGATGCCCGTCGGTCGCGACGTCGTGCTGGAGGGCGACCCTGCCGACCCGTCCCGGCGCCGGGCGCTGCTGCGGCTGCCCGGCGTCCGGCCCCGGGCCGAGCGCCCGGTCCTGGTGACCGGCGTGGACCCCGAGATCCCGGCGGACGACGTCTACCTGCAGTTCCTCGTGCTGCTCGCGGGCGTCCTCGGGACCGCCTACCAGCGGGCGCTCGCGACCGCCGACGAGCGGGCCGCCGGCGAGCGCGCCCGCTCGGCCTCGGAGGCGCTGCAGCGCGGGCTGCTGACCGCGCTGCCGCAGCCGGACCACCTCGAGCTCGTCGCCCGCTACCAGCCGGCGGCCTCCGAGCTGGCCGTCGGCGGCGACTGGTACGACGCCTTCCCTACGGCCGACGGCGGCCTCTCGCTCGTCGTCGGCGACGTCAGCGGGCACGACGTCGGTGCGGCCGTCGCGATGTCGCAGGTGCGTGGGGTGCTGCGGGGCATCGGGCACGTCCTGGGCGGCTCGCCCGCGGCGACGCTCTCGGCGCTGGACCAGGCCATGCACGACCTGGCCGTGGGTGCGCTGGCCACCGCGGTGCTCGTGCGGGTCGGCCGGGCGGACGACGCCGGCGGGAGGGGCGGCCGAGGCCCGCAGGGGGCGGGTGAGCACACGATCACCTGGTCTGCGGCCGGTCACCCCCCCGCCGTGCTGGTGCACCCCGACGGCCGTGCCGAGCTGCTGAGCCGGCGCAGCGACCTGCTGCTCGGGCTCGCCCCCGCCGCCCGGCGCAGCGACCACACCGCCGCGCTGCCGCCGGGGGCGACGCTCGTCCTCTACACCGACGGTCTCGTCGAGCGTCGCCGGGCGCACCTGTCCGAGGGGCTGGAGTGGCTGCGGGCGTCCGTGGAGCGGCTCGCCGCCGGCGGTCGCCCGCTGGCCGGTGTCATCGACACGCTGCTGGCGGAGGTGGGCGCGCAGGTCGACGACGACGTCGTCGTGCTCGCCGTCCGCGCCCACCCCGAGGACCGTCCCCGCCCGCCCGAGGCCGGCCCCGAGATCGGTCCCGACGACCTCGTGCGCGACTGACGCGGCGCCTCAGCCGTAGTGGCGGGCCGTCGAGCGGCGCTGGCTGTCCTCCAGGGCGAGGAAGCGGGCCTCGGCCGGGGGCGGCAGGACGCGGCGCTCACGGACGACCCACGGCAGTCCGGCCAGGGCGCGCGCGACGCCGACCACGCTCGTGCGGTCCCGGGGCAGGCTCGCGAGCACGTCACGGGTGCGGCGCAGCGCCGCCGGCAGCGGCCGGCGCAGCCAGATGAACCACAGGGTGTTGCGGACGCCGTCCCGACGGCGACGCCGCCACTCCCGCCGGCGGGACGGCTCGTGGTGGACGACGGCGTCGGCGGCGTAGCAGAGCTCCCACCCGGCGGCGGCGAGGTCGGCCCCCATGATCTCCTCCTCACCGCCCAGCCAGAGGCGGCGCGAGAAGCCGCCGGCCTCGCCGAAGGCGCTGCGGCGCACGGCGGAGGCGCCGGCGAGGAAGGAGCCGAGCGCCGGGCCGGGCAGCCAGGGCGGCCCGGGCACGGGGGAGTCCCGCAGCTCGGCGACGATGGCGTCCTCGCGCGCCCCCGGCTCCACGAGGATGCGCGCGTTGACGCAGGCCAGCGCCGGGTGCTCGGCGAAGAGGTCGGCCACCCGGGCCAGCGAGCCCGGCTCCCACCACGTGTCGTCGTCGCAGAAGGCGATGACCTCCGGCGGCGGGTCGAGCGTCCGCTCCAGCGCCGCGACGCCGACGCCGCGCCCGGGAGCACCGAGGTTGTCGGGGCTCGCCACGAGCAGCGCCCACGGGTGCTGCTCCGCGACGGCTGCCGCCGTGCCGTCGTCGGAGCCGTTGTCGACGACGGCGACCGCGGGCTGCTCCGGCAGGTCCCGCAGCCGCTCGAGGGCGACCAGGACCTCCTCCCGCCGCCGGTGGGTGATGACGACGACGGCCACGCGCGGGTCCCCCGACGCGCGCGGCCCCGGGTGGTGCGGCCCGGGCTGGGGCGAGGCGGCGTCGGGCACGGGCAGCGACCCTAGCCACGCCGTCCTCGCGCCGTCCTCGCACGGTCTCCTCGCAGCCTCCTGCCACACCCGGCACAGGACCTCTCGCCAGCCTCGGGGAGCTTGCAGGCGCCCCCGGCCCGCAGGCATCCTTGACGGCTGGCCGGGCGCCGCTGGTGTCGCCGCTCCGCTCGCCACCTCTCGGAGGTCCCCCTCGTGCTCGACCTGCTGCTCCCGTCGTCCTCGCAGAGCGCCGCCACGGCGGCGCTGCCGGAGGACGTCAGCTACGCCTCGGCGTCGACCGTGCTGCTCTACCTGGGCGTCGCCGTCGCCATCGCCTTCGTCGTCGGCCTGGTCGTCACCGCGGTGCTGCGGCGCATCGGCCGGCGCTCGAGCGTCGTCGCCGACGTCGAGGCCCGTGGCCGCCGCCCCTTCCGCGTGGTGCTCGTCCTGGTCGCCGCGCGGGTGGTCCTGGAGGCGGCGACCCTGCAGTCGTGGGCCGGCTCGGTGGCGTACGTCGTCAACCTCGCGATCATCGCGATGGTCGCCTGGCTCGTCTGCGCCGTCGCGTTCGTCCTCGAGGACCTCACGCTCGACAAGTACCGGCTCGACGTGGAGGACAACCGCCGCGCGCGCCGCGTGCGCACGCAGGTCTCCCTGCTGCGCCGCCTGACGGTCGCGGTCGTGGTCGTCCTCGCCGTCGGCGCGATGCTGCTGACCATCCCCGCGGCGCGCGAGTGGGGCGCCACCGTCTTCGCCTCGGCCGGGGTCGTCGGCCTCGTCGCCGGTCTGGCGGCGCAGACGTCGCTCGCCAACCTCTTCGCGGGCCTGCAGATCACCTTCACCGACGCCATCCGCGTCGACGACGTCGTCGTCGTCGAGGGCGAGTGGGGTCGGATCGAGGAGATCACGCTCACCTACGTCGTCGTGCACATCTGGGACGACCGCCGTCTCGTGCTGCCGTCGACGTACTTCACGACGACGCCCATCGAGAACTGGACGCGCAAGGACTCCCAGGTGATGGGCGCGGTCATGCTCGACGTCGACTGGGACGTGCCCCTGGACGGTCTCCGCGAGGAGATGCACCGTTACGTCGAGGGCACGCCCAACTGGGACGGCCGCGTCGTCAACCTCACCGTCGTCGACGCCGTCGGCGGGTCGGTGAGCCTGCGGGCCCTCGTGTCCGCCGTCGACGGCGCCACGCTGTGGGACCTGCGCACGGGCCTGCGCGAGGCGCTCGTCGTGTGGCTGCAGAAGAACGCCCCGGGTGCGCTGCCGCGCACCCGGGTCTCCACGTCGGTCGAGGACGAGACGGGCGCCCCCGGCTCTCCCGGCTCGCAGGCCGTTCGCCGCCGTGACGTGCTGCCCGAGCAGCCTCGCGGCGGCGCCGGGCGGCCGGCGGCCGACGAGGAGCCGGCCCCGCCCCGCCGCTACGACACCGGGCTGTTCACCGGGAGCCTGGAGGCCATCGCCCGGGCCCAGAAGTTCTCCGGCCCCAGCGAGGGCGACATGGAGGAGCGGCGCCGCGCCGACGAGGCGCGCTCGGGGGAGACCGAGAGCGTCGACGGGCGGGACGACGACGGCGGCGACCCGCCGCCGAGCCCCCGGGGCTGGCGGGACGAGCTCGACGGGGCGCGGGCCGGGGACCGCTGAGCCCTCGGCCTCGCTCGACGCCCCTGCCCGAGGTGGGCGCGGGCGGGCGAGGTCGACGTCAGGCCGGGGCGGGCCCGCAGCGGCTCACCCCGGCCGGTGGGTGTGGTCGGCGGTCCAGGCGAGGAGGTCCTCGACCGGCCAGGTGTTGACGACGCGCTCGGCCGGCACGCCGCAGCGGGCGGCGCGGGCGCAGCCGCGCTCCTGCCAGTCGAGCTGGCCGGGGGCGTGGGCGTCGGTGTCGACGCTGAACAGGCACCCGGCCTGCTCGGCCTGGCGGAGCAGCCGCAGGGGCGGGTCGAGGCGCTCCGGCCGGCTGTTGATCTCCACCGCCACGCCGGCCTCCGCGCACGCCGCGAAGACGACGTCGGCGTCGAACTCGCTCTCGGGCCGCGTCCTGCCCCCGTTCCTGCTGCTCCCTCCACCCACCCCTCTGCTGCTCCCTCCACCCACCCTCGGGCGCGGCTGCACGTAGCGGCCCGTGCAGTGCCCGAGGACGTCGGTGCGCGGGTCCTGCACCGCGCGCACCATCCGGCGGGTCATGGCTCCGCGCTCCATCCGCAGGTCGGAGTGCACCGAGGCGACGACGACGTCGAGCTGGTCCAGCAGGTCCGGCTCCTGGTCGAGGGTCCCGTCGGCGAGGACGTCGCACTCGATCCCCGACAGCAGCCGGAACGGCGCCAGCGGCGCGGCGAGCTGCTCCAGCAGCTCCAGCTGGCGCCGCAGCCGCGCCGGGGTGAGCCCGTTCGCCACCCGCAGCCGCGGCGAGTGGTCGGTGAGCGCGGCGTAGGAGTGCCCCAGCTCGACGGCGGTGACCGCCATGTCCTCGACCGGGCTGCCGCCGTCGCTCCAGTCCGAGTGCAGGTGCAGGTCACCCCGCAGGGCGGCCCGCAGCGCGGCACCTCCCGCCGCGCCCTCCTCCGACGGGTCCACCACCGGGGCGGCGCGTGCCTCCAGCTCGACGAGGTACGCCGGCCGGCGCCCGGCGGCGACGTCGTCGACGAGCGCCGCCGTCGTGCGCCCCACACCTGGCAGCCGCTGGAGGTCCTGGCCCGCCACGTGCCGGGCGAGCTCCTCGGGAGAGGTCCCGGCGACCGTCGTCGCGGCCCCGCGGAACGCCTTGACCCGGTGGGTGCTGGCCAGCTCCCGCTCCAGCAGGAAGGCGACGCGCCGCAGCGCCGCGAGGACGTCGGCGTGCAGCTGCGCGGGGCTCCCGGTCTGCCCGGCGGCACCCGTCCCGGCCCCTTCCACGCCGACGACCGTAGGACAGCGTCCCGGACCCGGCACGCGGGACGTCCGGCGGCGTACCGTGCGCCGCGGGGGTCGTCGTCGGGTGCCCCGCCCCACCCGACGACGGGATCGGCAGCGGTGCTCGGCGACTGACGTCGACGGCAGGGATCGACGGCAGAGATCGACGGTGGAGCTCGACGGGGCTCGGCGGTGGCGTGGACCGGCGGACCGCGACGTCACCGACGACCATGCGACAGCGGACCGGGACGAGGGCCCGGGGAGAGGACCACGGACGTGCCGCACGACCCCGGCCCCGCGCCGACCCCCCGGGGGGCGAGCGCCCCGGAGGTGACGGGAGCGCGTCGTCCCTCCCGGGCGAGCGCCCGGGTGGCCGACGGGCCGCTGCCCCCGCCCTCCGGCGGCGAGCCCGGCCCCACGCCCGGTCGCCCGCTCGGCGACGACGACCTCGCCGACGAGATCGAGCTGTACGGCGCGGTGGTCGCCGCAGCCTCGGCCACCGACGGGCAGATGAGCACCGCCGAGATCGACGACGCCCTCGGCGTCCCCCGGGCCCCGGGCGCTGCCGCCGCTGCGGAGGAGACCTGACGTCCGGCCTCGCCGACGGGCACGTCGCAGGCCTCTCCTCGGACCTGCGACGTCCGCGCCGGCGCCCGGGCCGCGTGCCCTAGCCTGTCCGCCGCCCGGGCGGGGCGAGCGGCCGGCGCGAGCGCGCCGGCGCCGGCGTCCTTCGTCCGGGCGTGTGCCTGCGGCGGGGTGGAGGGAGGAGCGGGTGCGGCTGCGTCTCCTGCCCCGCGAGCCGTCCTTCGCGGCGCTCTTCGTCGACGTCGCCGAGCAGGTGCACGCCGGCAGCGTCCTGCTCGGCGAGGTGCTGTCCGCACCCCCGGGGCAGCGCGACGCCCCCCTGGCCGCGCTGCAGGACGTCGAGCGGGCCGCCGACGACCGGGTGCACCTCGTCGTGCGCCGCCTGACGTCGACCTTCGCGCCGCCCTTCGCGCGCCGTGACGTCCACACCCTCGCCCAGGCGCTCGACCGCTGCCTCGACGAGATGCTCGCCGCGGCCACGCTGGCGCGCGAGCACCGGGTCGACGGGTTCCCGCCCGCGGTCGTCGACGTCGTCCACCTGCTCCAGCGGCTCGCGGAGATCACCCGGACGGCCATGGCCTCCGTCGAGGCGGCCGACGGCCTCGCGGAGTACTGGGTCGAGGTCAACCGCCTGCACAACCGAGCGGTCGGGCTGCTGCTGCCCCTGCGGGCCGAGGCGCTCGCCGACGCCGACCTCCGCCGGGCGATCCGGGTGCGCGACGTCCTGGACCACCTCGAGGCCGGCGCCGGCGCCTTCGAGCGGCTGGCGCACCACGTCGAGGTCATCGCGCTCGTGGAGCCGTAGGTGGAGACCTCCACCCCCGGGCTCGTCGTCGTCGTCGTGCTCGCCCTCGCCTTCGCCGTCACCAACGGCGTCCACGGCGCGGCGGGCGTCGTCGCGACCTCCGTCGCCACGCGCGCGCTGCGGCCGCGCCCCGCGGTGCTGCTGGCCGGGGGGTCGGTGCTCGTCGGCGGTGTCGTCGGCGGCGCCTTCGTCTCGATCGGGGTCCCCGACGTGGCGCTCGTCCCCCCGGGCGACGCAGGACTGCAGCTGCTGGCCGCCGCGCTCGCCGGCGCGACGGCCTGGAACGTCCTGACCTGGCGGTGGGGGCTGCCGACGTCCACGACCCAGGCGCTGTTCGGCGCCCTCGCCGGCGCCGCGCTCGTCTCGGCGGCCTCGTCCGTGCGGTGGGACGCCGTCGTCGACGGCGTGCTGCTGCCCGCGCTGGCCGTCGTCGTCGGGGCGGGGCTGCTGTCCGTGGTGCTGCTGCTCGCCATGCTGTGGCTGCTGCGCGGGGCCATGCCGGCGCGCACGCACCGACGTCTGCGGACGGCGCAGGCGCTGGCGGCCGCCGCGACGGCCGTGGGGCACGGGGTCGTCGACGCCCAGCGGACGGCCGCCGTCGTCGTCTCCGGGCTCGTGGCCGCGCAGGGCGGCGCGACGCTCGGGACCGGGGCGGGGGGCGCCGGCGCGGGGGTGGACGGGCCGCCGAAGTGGACGGTCCTCGTCGTCGCCGTGGCGCTGGCCGCCGGCACGACGACGGGCGGGTGGCGCATCTCCCGGACGGTCGGCGAGAGCCTCGTGCCGCTGGACGCCCCCCAGGCCTTCGCGGCGCAGACGTCGGCGGCGCTGGCGCTGCACTCGGCGGCCGTCGTGGCCGGCACGCCCGTGTCGACGTCGCTCGCCATCACCTCGGCCGTCGTCGCGGCCGGCGGGACGCCCGCACCCAGCAGGGTGCGCTGGGGGGTGCTGCGACGCGTCGTCCTGGCCTGGCTGCTGACGCCGCTGGCCGCCGGGGCCCTCGCCGCCGGGACCTACGCCGCCCTCGCCCGTCTGACCTGAGCGCCCGGCCCCGGGTGGGTCAGCCGAAGCGGCCGCTGACGTAGTCCTCGGTCGCCTTCACCGACGGGTTGGAGAAGATCGTGTCGGTCGCGTCCATCTCGACGAGCTTGCCCGGCTTGCCGGTGCCCTCGATGTTGAAGAAGCCCGTGCGGTCGGAGACGCGCGAGGCCTGCTGCATGTTGTGCGTGACGATGACGATCGTGTACTCCTCCTTGAGCTTGCCCATGAGGTCCTCGATCGCGAGCGTCGAGATGGGGTCGAGGGCGGAGCACGGCTCGTCCATGAGGAGCACCTGCGGCTGGACGGCGATGGCGCGGGCGATGCACAGGCGCTGCTGCTGGCCGCCGGAGAGGCCGGCGCCGGGGCGGCCCAGCCGGTCGTTGACCTCCTTCCAGAGGTTGGCGCCGCGCAGCGCCTGCTCGACGACGTCGTCCGCCTCGGACTTCTTCATGCGCTTGTTGTTGAGGCGCATGCCGGCGAGCACGTTGTCGTAGATCGACATCGTCGGGAAGGGGTTGGGGTTCTGGAACACCATCCCGACCGAGCGCCGCACGGCGACCGGGTCCACCCCTGAGCCGTAGAGGTCCTGCCCGTCGAGCACGACCTTGCCCTCCACCCGCGCGCCCGGGATGACCTCGTGCATCCGGTTCAGCGAGCGCAGGAACGTCGACTTGCCGCACCCCGAGGGGCCGATGAGCGCGGTGATGCTCCGCGGCCGGATCTCCATCGTGACCTTCTCGACCGCGAGGAAGGAGCCGTAGTAGATGTCGAGGTCCGAGACGTCAATCTGGCGGCTCATGACGGCTCCTGCTCCGGGGGACGGGGTGTGGCGCTGGTCCCCTCGACCGGCGGAGGGGTCGCGGCGGGTGCGCGTGGGGATGCTCATGCTGCCTCTCAGCGGGTCTTGGGCGCCAGGGCCTTGGCGAGGACGCGGGCGCCGACGTTCAGCGTCATGACGAAGAGGATGAGGAGCAGGGCGGAGGTCCACGCCCGGTCGATGAACGCCTGCGGCGGGATGCCGGGGAAGGCGATCTGGTAGTAGGCGAAGACCGGCAGGGTCGCCATCCGACCCTCGAAGGGGTTGAGGTTGGTGGATGTGGCCAGACCCACCGTGACCAGCAGCGGGGCCGTCTCCCCCATGACGCGCGCCACGGCGATGACGACGCCGCTGGCGATGCCGGAGGCCGCGGTCGGCAGCACGACCTTGACGATGGTGCGCCACTTGGGCACGCCGAGGGCGTAGCTCGACTCCCGGAGCCGGGCGGGCACGATCCGCAGCATCTCCTCGACGGCGCGCACGACGATGGGGATCATCAGCACCGACAGGGCGATCGAGCCCATGATCCCGATCCGCAGGCCAGGCCCGAACAGCAGCGTGAAGAGCGCGAGGGAGAACAGCCCGGCGACGATCGAGGGGATGCCGGTCATGACGTCGACGAGGAAGGTCACGACGCGCGACAGCTTGTTGTCCCCGCCGTACTCCACGAGGTAGATCGCCGTCATCGTGCCGATCGGCACCGAGATGATGGTCGCGATGCCGGTGACGATGAGCGTGCCCATGATGGCGTGGTAGGCGCCGCCGCCCTCCCCGATGATGCCGGCCTGGGACTGGGTGAAGAAGGCGTAGTCGAAGCGGGCGAGACCCCGGGAGACGGTCGTCCACACGACCGAGACGAGCGGGAGCATCGCCAGGACGAACGCCACCGTGACCAGGCTGGTGACGAAGCGGTCCGTCGCCGCCCGCTCGCCCTCCACGGCCCGGGAGGCGATGGTGAAGGCCGCGATGGCGACGACCGTCCCGGCGATGACGGCGAGCGCGACGTGCAGGTCCGTCACCGCGAGCAGCGCGGCGGCGACGAGCGCCCCCAGGCCGGTGGCCGCCAGCGGCGCCCACCGGGGGAGGGAGTCGTGCATGGAGTCCGCGAGCGACGCCGGCTGGAACTTCGTCAGCGTGCCGAAGTCGGGCTTCTCCGGGCTGGTGCCCGGCTCCGGCGGCTCGCCCGCGGGCGAGCCCTGCTGGGTGCTCTGGGCCATCAGAGGGAGCCGCCCTTCTGCCGGGTGACGAGCGCGCGGGCGCCGAAGTTGACGACGAAGGTGACGAGGAACAGCAGCAGCCCCGCGGCGATGAGCGTCGACAGCCGCAGGCCCGTGGCCTCGGGGAACTGCAGGGCGATCTCGGCGGCGAGCGTGGCCGGGTTGCCCGAGTTGATGAGGTTGAACGACACCCCGCCCGAGACGGACAGGACGAGCGCGACCGCCATCGTCTCCCCGAGGGCGCGGCCGAGCCCGAGCATCGAGGCGCTGATCACGCCCGAGCGGCCGTAGGGGATGACGGCGTACTTGATCATCTCCCACCGCGTGGCGCCCAGCGCCATGGCCGCCTCCTCGTGCAGGCGGGGCGTCTGGAGGAAGACCTCGCGCGAGAGCGCCGAGATGATCGGCAGGATCATCACGGCCAGGACCAGGGACGCCGTGAGGATGGTGCGGCCGGTCGCCGAGGCGGGCCCTGCGAAGAACGGCAGGAAGCCGAGGTTGTCCTCGAGCCACACGTACATCGGGACGAGGGAGACCGAGAACACCTGCAGACCCCAGAAGCCGTAGACGATGCTCGGCACGGCGGCGAGGAGGTCGACGGCGTACCCGAGCCCCTGCGAGAGGCGCCGGGGGGCGTAGTGGGAGATGAACAGGGCGATCCCGACGGCGATCGGGACGGCGACGACCATCGCGATGACCGCGGTGAGCAGGGTGCCGAAGAGCAGCGGCCACAGGTAGAGGACGAGCCCCTCGCCGCCCTCGATGTCCTCGGCCGGTGCGGTGAGCGCCGGGAAGGCCTCCGCCAGGAGGAAGAGGCCGACCCCGGCGAGGACGACGAGGATGAGGACGGCGCTCGCCGTCGCCGTCCCGGAGAAGACCTTGTCCCCGGGACGACGACGGCGACCCGTCGTGAGGGGGCTGCGGGTCGTGCTCACGCGCTGGTGTCTCCTCAGCTGCCGCGGACGAGCTCGAGCGAGGTCCCGATGTCCTCGCGCAGGGTGTCAGAGATCGGGGCGCTGCCGGCCTGCTCGGCGGCGGCCTGCTGGCCGTCCTCCGACGCGACGTACTCGATGAAGGCGGCGACGGTGTCGGCCTCGGTCTGGTCCTCGTAGCCCTTGCACGCGACCATGTAGCTGATGAGGACGATCGGGTAGGTGCCCGAGGCGGTGGTGTCCCGCGCGAGCTCGATGGCGAGGTCGCCCTCGGGGCGGCCCTCGACCCGCTCGGAGTTGTCGAGGATGGCGGCGGCGGCCTCGGGCGTGGGGCCGACGAACTCCCCGCCGACGCCGACCTGGGCGACCGACAGGTCGCCGACCTGGCTCGCGTCGGCGTAGCCGATGGTGCCCTCGCCGTTGGTGATGGCCTGGACGACGCCCGAGGTGCCCTGCGCGGCCTCGCCGCCGGCGATGGGCCACGTCTCGACGACGCCGTAGGTCCACGCGTCGGGGGCGACGGCGTCGAGGTACTCGGTGAAGTTCTCCGTCGTGCCCGAGTCGTCGGAGCGGTTGACGGGCGTGATGGTCGTCGACGGCAGCTCGACGCCCTCGTTGGTCTCGGCGATGGCCGGGTCGTCCCAGGTGGTGATCTCCTGCGCCATGATCCCGGCGAGGGCCGCGGGGCTCAGCTGCAGGTCCTCGACGCCGGGCAGGTTGTAGGCGATGGCGATGGGGGAGACGTAGACGGGGAGGTCGACGGCCCCGTCGACGCAGCGCGACTCGGCTTGCGTCAGCTCCTCGTCGGTGAGGTAGGCGTCCGACCCGGCGAAGGAGACGCCGCCGGACAGGAACTGGGTGCGGCCCGAGCCCGACCCGACCGGGTCGTAGTTGACCGTCGTGCCGCTCTCGGTCTGGAAGTTGACCGCCCAGGCCTGCATGGCCGCCTGCATGGAGCTGGCGCCGGCCCCGACGAGCGTGTCGGCGAGGTCGCCGTCGGCGGTGCCGGTGCCGGTGCCGGTGTCCGTGCCCGTGCTGCCGTCGGTCTCGTTCGTGGCGCCGCAGGAGGCGAGGACCAGGGCCAGGGCCGCGGCGGAGGTCGTCGCCAGGGCGGCGCGGGCCGCGCGCGAGGTGGTGCTGCGCATCAGTGGGGTTGCCTCTCGTCGTAGGGCGGCCGGGAGCGGCCGTCGGGCGGCGCCGTCCTGCGCGCCGTCGGGGGCGACGGTAGGGAGCCGAGGTGTCCCGCCCGGCGGGCCAGGGTGAACGAGAGATGAACGGGTCGCGTCGGCTCGCGCCGGTGGCTCACCCAGCGGCGAGCACGCCGCCGCGACGAAGACCGAGAGTCAGGAGATCGGCACTCTCGGTGACGACGTCAGGGCTGGTCGCCCTCACGGCAGGACGCTGTGCCGCTCGACCGCGACGACGCGGCCGGTCCGGTGGGACACGTGCGCGACGAGCGCCTCGCCCGGGGCCAGGAAGGGGTCGTGGGCGGGGATGTCCGCGCCGACGCCGCCGCCGCCCGCGGTCCGGCCGGCGAGGGCGCCCAGCACGGTGCCCAGGACGGGCCGGTGGGTGCACAGGACGACCGGGCGGGCCTTGTCGACGAGGTGGCCGACGTAGCGGGCGACCTTGTCGGGGTCCTTGCGGTGCGCGGACTCGGTGAGCCGCCCCTTCGTGACGAGCTTGGTCCCCGTGGCGTCCGCGAATGGCCGGACCGTCTGCAGGCACCGCCGCCACGGGCTGGAGACCACGCGACGGGGTGCCCAGGCCGCCAGCAACGGCGAGAGCTGGGCGGCCTCGCGGCGCCCGGCGGCCACGAGGGGCCGGTCGGCCTCGTCATGCGCCCACACCGTCGTCGGCCGGGCGTGCCCGTGCCGGACGACGACGAAGGCCCACGTGTCCAGGGCCGCGTCGGCGTGCATCGCGGCCAGCGCCCGCAGCTGGACCTGGTCCCCCCGCCGGGTCAGCCGCCGCTGCGCCTCCTCGACGTCGAACCAGGCGGTGCGGTCGACCTCGCGCGGGCGCGGAGGCCGGGGCAGCGTGTCGACGGGCGAGGGCGAGGCCCAATACGCCACGGTCTTGACCACCTTGTCGGCGGCGGTGGTGCCCAGCACGTAGCGCGCGGACGGCAGCGGCGGGCCGAGGGTGACCTGCAGCCCGGTCTCCTCGGCGACCTCGCGCCGCGCCGCGACGACGGTGTGCTCGCCCGGGTCGAGCTTGCCCTTCGGGTAGGACCAGTCGCCGTAGCGCGGCCGGTGCACGAGCAGCACCTGCAGCTCACCGCCCCGGACCCGCCAGCACAGCGCACCGGCCGCCCGGACCGGGTCGGCGCCGCGCGGGCCGCGGTCGGCCCCCGGCCCGCCGGGGACCTCCCGCTCGCCGTGCCGCTCACCGCCCGGGGCGTCGTCGTCGGCGCTCGCGCCCGGCCTGCCGTCGTCGGCAGGCGTGCCCGTGCCCAGCAGGAGCGCGGAGGTGCCGAGGAGCGGCTCGGGTCGTGGTGCGTCGTCGGCCACGGGGGCAGCGTGCCAGCCCGGCGCCCGCGGGGCGGGCCGGCGTCCGGGCGGCGGGCGCGGCACGGCGCGCGCCGAGCCAGGGCGGGGGGAGGGCCCGTCGACCTCGCTCTCGCGCGAGGGGGGTCGCGGACGGGGCCCGCTGCCGCTCAGGTCAGCGCGGCGGAGCTGTGCCGCCGCTCCAGCAGGTGCTGCTGGGCGTCCAGCAGCGGCCGGCCTTCGGCGTCGCGTGCGTGCCGGGTCCATGCGCCGTCGGGGCCCAGGTGCCAGGACGACGTCGCGTCGTCGGCCTGGAGGTCGATGTACTCCAGCAGCTCGGCCACCTCGGCGCCGTCGTCGACCTTGACCAGGGCCTCGACCCGCCGGTCGAGGTTGCGGTGCATCATGTCGGCGCTGCCGATCCACACCTCGGGGTTGCCGCCCGCGGCGAAGGCGAAGATGCGGCTGTGCTCGAGGTAGCGCCCCAGGAGCGAGCGCACCTGGATGGTCTCCGACAGGCCGGGGATGCCCGGGCGCAGCGCGCAGATGCCGCGCACGACCACCGTGACCGGCACGCCCGCGCGGGACGCGCGGTACAGCGCGTCGATGATGGTCTCGTCGACCATCGAGTTGACCTTGATGGCGACGCTGGCGGGGCGGCCCGCGCGGTGGTGCTCGACCTCGCGCTCGACCCGCTCGACGAGGCCGGCCCGCAGGGACCGCGGCGCCACGAGGAGGCGGGAGAAGGTCGTCCGCGGGGCGTAGCCGGAGAGCTGGTTGAACAGCTTGGTGACGTCCTCGCCGACCGTCTCGTCCGCCGTCAGCAGCCCCATGTCCTCGTAGAGGCGGGCCGTCTTGGGGTTGTAGTTGCCCGTGCCGATGTGCACGTAGCGGCGCAGGCCCTCGCGCTCCTGGCGCACCACCAGGCACAGCTTGGCGTGCGTCTTGAGCCCGACGATGCCGTAGACGACGTGGACGCCCGACTCCTCCAGCTTGCGTGCCCAGGAGATGTTGGCCTGCTCGTCGAAGCGCGCCTTGATCTCCACGAGGGCGACGACCTGCTTCCCGGCGTCGGCGGCGTCGATGAGCGCGTCGACGATGGGGGAGTCCCCGCTCGTGCGGTACAGCGTCTGCTTGATCGCGAGCACGTCCGGGTCGCCCGCCGCCTGCTGGACGAACTCCTGGACGCTCGTGGAGAAGGCGTCGTAGGGATGGTGCAGCAGGATGTCGTGCTTGCGGATGGCGGTGAAGAAGTCCCCGGGGGTGGCGGTCTCGCGCCCGTCCGTGAGCAGGTGGTGGGTGCGGGAGACGGCCTTCGGGTAGTGCAGCTCGGGCCGGTCGAGGTCGGCGACGGCGTTGAGGCACCGCAGGTCCAGCGGCGCGGGCAGCTCGTAGACCTCGCTGCCGCGCACGCCCAGCTCGCGCACGAGGAGCTCGCGGACGTGGGCGTCGGTGTCCTTCGCCACCTCCAGGCGGACCGGCGGGCCGAAGCGCCGCCGCAGCAGCTCCTTCTCCAGCGCCTGGAGGATGTTCTCCGCGTCGTCCTCCTCGACCTCCAGGTCCTCGTTGCGCGTCACGCGGAAGGCCGACGTCGCGACCACGCGCATGCCGGGGAAGAGCTGGTCGAGGTGGGTGGCGATGAGCGTCTCGAGCGGCAGGAAGCGCACCGAGCCCGGAGCGACGTCGACGGCGTCCTCGTCGTCGACCTGCACCAGGCGCGGCAGCAGCGGGGGGACCTTGACCCGGGCGAAGTGCTCCGTGCCGGTCGCGGGGTTGCGGGCGACGACGGCCAGGTTGAGCGAGAGCCCCGAGATGTAGGGGAAGGGGTGCGCGGGGTCGACGGCCAGCGGGGTCAGGACGGGGAAGACCTGCCGGGAGAAGAAGTCCCCCAGGCGCTCCTGCTCGTCCTCCTCCAGGTCGGCCCAGCCGACGACCCGGATGCCCGCGTCCGCGAGCTGCGGCCCCAGCACCTCGGCGTAGACGGCGGCGTGGCGGGCCATCAGCTCGTGCGCACGCCGGGAGATGGCCGAGAGCACCTCGCGCGGCTGCAGCCCCGAGGCGGCCGTGACGGCGAGGCCGGTGGCGATGCGTCGCTTGAGCCCCGCCACCCGGACCATGAAGAACTCGTCGAGGTTGGAGGCGAAGATGGCGAGGAAGCGGG
The DNA here is from genome assembly GCF_037482365.1 of Pseudokineococcus sp. 1T1Z-3. Classification (NCBI taxonomy): domain Bacteria; kingdom Bacillati; phylum Actinomycetota; class Actinomycetes; order Kineosporiales; family Kineosporiaceae; genus Pseudokineococcus; species Pseudokineococcus sp. 1T1Z-3. The sequence goes on along the minus strand of NZ_JBBHZF010000001.1, from coordinate 181,882 downwards.
CCCGCTCCAGCAGCGGCACGGCGTCGTCCTCCGCCAGCTGCAGCACCCGGTCGTTGAAGGCCAGCCAGGACAGCTCTCGGTCCAGGAAGCGGTCGTCGGGCAGCGGGTCGTCGTCGCCGGCCGCGGCACCGGGCACCGGCAGCGGCGTCGGCTCCCCGAGGTGGGCGGCCGTCTCGGTGGCCAGGGCCGCCGTCGGCCCCTCGTCCAGCGTGACGCCGGGGGCGACGGCGACCTCCGGTGTCTCCTCGCCCTCGTGGTCGCCGCCGGGGCTCTCGGCGGGGCGGCCCGGGGAGGGGGTCTCGTGCTCGGGCGCCGGGGCGCCGGAGGTGTCGGTCGGTGCGCTGCCCGGGGCTGTGGACGTCGTCACCCCCGTCATGGTGCCACCGTGCGGCGTCGCAGAGGTGACCGAGCGTCGAGGCTCGGCGACGGGCGCTGCGGGAGAGAGGTTGTCGCGGCGCTGACGGCGACGTCGTCGCTCGCGCCGACCGGCGCTCACGAGCCGGGGCCGCGCGCGGGTGCCTCGACGAGGACGTCGGCGCCGGAACGCTCGAAGCCGAGGCGGCGGTAGGTCGCCACGGCGCGGACGTTGTCGGACTCGACGTAGAGGTCGACGTCGCGCACCCCGCGGCCGGCCAGGTGGTGCAGACCGGCCAGGGTGACGAGGTGGCCGAGGCCGCGGCCCTGCGCCGGGGGGTCGACGGCGACGACGTAGACCTCCCCGCGCGGGCCGGCCTCCTCGGGGCGCGGCGACGGCGTCGTCTTGGTCCAGTGCGAGGCGAGGAGCTCCCCGCTCGAGGTGTCCTCGACGAGCAGGAGGCCCGCCGGGTCGAACCACGGCTCGCGCTCGCGGGCGAGGACGTCGTCGAGGGTCATGGAGCCCTGCTCCGGGTGGCTCGCGAAGGCGCGGGCGTTGACGGCGAGCCAGGCCTCCTCGTCCTCGCCGGGCCGGAAGGCGCGCACCCGCGTGCCGGGCACCTCGGGCAGGGCCGGCAGCGTGCCCAGCCTCGTGTGCAGGGTGAGCAGCTCGCGGACGCGGCGCAGGCCCAGGTCCTCGGCGAGGTGGCGGGCCGCCGGCAGGTCGCCGTGCATCCAGAGCCGCAGCGCGCGGGGCCCGCGCGCCGCGAGCGCCGCCTCGACGAGCGCCCGCCCGCTCCCCCGGCCGCGGGCGTCCGGGGCGACGACGAGCTCGCCGACCAGGGCCGCGGCTCCCGCGGGGTCGTCCGACGGCACGAGGCTGCCGTAGCCGACGACCTGCTCGTCCGCGACGGCGAGCAGGTGCGTCTGCGCCGCGGCGCCCGCCGTGAGCTGCAGCACGCCCTGCTCGGAGACCGGCGGCGTCCCGTCCGCCCGCTCGGCGGCGGCCAGGAGCCCTCGGACCTGCGTCGTCTCCGCCGGCGTCAGCCGCGGACGTCGCTCGACGACCGCTGGCCCTCGGTGGTCGGGTCGGCGGGGGCTGGGCACGCCCGCGACCCTAGGGGCGGGCGGCCCGCGGAGGCCCGGCGACGCGGCCCTGCGGCCTGGTGCGGGGCGGCTCACGCCTCGACGGGCTCGTCCTCTCGGCGCTCGCGGGAGGGCGGGACGAAGCGGTAGCCGACGTTGCGGACCGTGCCGATGAGCTGCTCGTGGTCGGCGCCCAGCTTGGCGCGCAGACGGCGGACGTGGACGTCGACGGTCCGGGTCCCGCCGAAGTAGTCGTACCCCCAGACCTCCTGCAGCAGCTGGGCCCGGGTGAAGACCCGACCGGGGTGCTGCGCCAGGTGCTTGAGCAGCTCGAACTCCTTGTAGGTGAGGTCGAGCACCCGGCCGCGGACCCGCGCGGTGTAGGTGGCCTCCTCGATGACGACGTCCCCGGCGCGGATCTCCTCGGTCTCGTCGGTGGACACGTCGGCCAGGCGCGCCCGCCCGGCCGCCAGGCGCAGCCGTGCCTCGACCTCGGCGGGGCCGGCGAGGTCGAGGACGACGTCGTCGGCGCCCCAGTCGGCGGCGACGGCCGCCAGGCCACCCTCGGTGAGCACGAGGAGCAGGGGGCAGGACACGCCGGTGCTGCGCAGCAGCCGCGTCAGGGAGCGGGCGGCGGCGAGCTCGCGCCGCCCGTCGACGAGGACGGCGTCCGCCGCGGGGGCGTCGACGAGCACGGCGGGCTCGGCCGGCAGCACGCGCACGTGGTGGGCGAGCAGGCCGAGGGCGGGCAGCACCTCCGAGGAGGGCGCGAGGGCGTTCGTCAGGAGCAGCAGCTGCGCCACCGTCGACCTCCCCTCGCGCCGTCCGGACGGTCTGCCCCGGACTGGTTGCCCCTGCCTCTGCCGCAGGCGGTCGACGCCCGGCCCCGGCCAGCGGCAGCACGGCGGGGTGAGCGCTGCGCAGAGGATAGGGGAGCCGGTGCCCGGGCCCGAGGACTGTGCGCGCGGCGCCCGCTCGACGACGAGGGCCGACGACGAGGGCCGAGGGCGAGGGCCGGCGACCGCACGGGCGGGCGGGTCCCTTCTGCCAGGATGGGAGAGGTGAGGAGACGTCGGTCGTGAGCCGGGTCGTGCCCGCCGCGGCGGGGACGGCCTCGTGCGTGCTGCTCGCCGCCGCCGCCCTCGGCCTCCCGGTGCTCCTGGCCCCCGTCGTCGCCGTGACGGGGCTCACGCTGGCGTGGGGCTGGCCGCGGCTGCTCGCCGTGCCCGCCGAGCAGGGCACGAGCGTCGTCGTCGCCGTCTGCGCGCTCGGGGCCGTGGCCGCCGTCGTGGTGGGCGACCGGGCCGACGGCCTTCTGGGGCCCGGCCTGCTGCCCGCGGGTGCCGGGGTCCTCGCGGTGCTGGGCCTCGCCGTGGTCGCGGCCTTCGGCCACCAGGTGCTGCGCTCGGACGGGCGTCCTCGGCTGGCGGAGTCGGTCGCCGCCACCGTCGCCGGGTCGGCCCTCGCCGTCCTGGCCTCCGGCTGGCTCGCGGCGGGGCTCCTGCAGCCGGCGGCCGTGCTCGTCGGCGCCGCGGCGACCACCGCCGCGCTCGCGGCGTGCGCCCTGCCCTGGCCGCAGCGCCTCACGGCCGCGGTGGGGCTGCCGGCGGCGGCCGCCGCCGGGGCGCTCGTCGCGGGCCTGCTCGAGGGGGTGTCCGCCCTCGCCGGTGCCCTCGCCGGTCTCGCGGTCGGAGCGGTCGTCGCCGCCGTCGACCGGCTGCTCGTGGCGCTGCCGCGCGCGGCCACCAGGCGGCGCGCGGCCGTCGTCGGCCTCGCGGCGGTCGCCCTGGTCGCCGTCCCCGTGCACCTGCTGGCCCTGGTGCTCGGGCCGTGAGCCCCACGCTGACCGGGACCGCCCGGGTCCTCGCCGTCTGCGGCGACGGGACCTGCCGGGCGGCGACGCTCGAGCGGCTCCTCGCGCCGGCTCTGGGCCCAGGCGTCGAGGTCGTCGCGGTCGGCCTGCGGGCCGCCCCCGGGGCCGCCATCACGCCCGGGGCCGTCGGGCCGGTGCTGGAGCACGGCGGCTCGGTCGACGGCTTCGCCGCCCGCCGCCTCGTCCCCGCCGACGCCCTCGGCGCCGACCTCGTGCTGGCGCTCTCGCGCGCGCACGCCGCCGACGTCGTGCGGACGGCGCCCCGCGCGGCCCGGTGGACCTTCACCCTGCGCGAGCTCGCCCGGCTGCTGGAGGGCGCCAGGGTGGCCGGCCGCGACCCCGCCGCCCGGGTCCGGGCCGCCGCGGGCACGGCCGCCCGCCGCCGCGCCGACGTCGGGCCGCCCCGCCGCCCCGAGGACGAGGACGTCCCCGACCCCTCCGACGGCCCCGCGGGCGGCTTCGCCGACAGCGCCGCCGTCGTCGCCAGTGCCGTCGCCGTGCTGGCCCGGGTGCTCGGGCCGGCCCCGGCCAGGTCCGCCGCCACCACCGCCCCCACCCCGATCGCCCCCACCACGACCGGCACCATCACCGACGCCGGTCGGCCCCGGCCGCGGAGCAGCTGAGCGGTGCGCGCCGTCGCGGGGACGCCCGCGGCCACCGCCCCTGGGCCGGGGGTCGGGCCGGAGCCGTCGCTGCGCCGTCTCCTCGAGCGCGGTCGGCGCGTCTTCACCGGCTGCGTCGCGCTCGTGCTGCTCGGCGGCGTGCTGTTCGCCCTCGCCGCGTCGGCCCTGACGCCGTCGCCGACCGCCGCGTGGCCGCTCGCCGGCGCCGTGCTCGTCGCGGTGCTGCTCGCCCTGGTGCTCGGGCACCTGCTCGCGCGCCTGCCGGTGGCGGTGCCGCTCTGGGCCTCGTTGCTCACCTGCGTCGCCCTGCCGGCTCTCGTGGCGCAGGGGTCCCCCGAGCAGCTCGAGGGGTCGCTGCGCGTGCTCCCGACCCCCGCCTCGGCGACGCTCTGGCTCGTCGCGGGCACCCGCGGGCCGGTGGGTCGTGTCCTGGTGCGGGCCGCGGCCGCCGGGGCGCTGGGGCTGGGGCTGGCGTCGGCGTCCGCCGCCCTCGCGGGCGTCGGCGCCCTCGACCTCGTCGGGCCGGCGGTGACCGCGCTGCTCGCCGTCGGCACGCTCGTCGTCGCCGAGCGCAGCGCCGCCCAGGCCGAGCAGGCCGTGCAGCTGCGGCGCGCGGCGTCGGTGGACCTGCAGGTGGCCCGCCGGGCCGCCGCGGCCCGGCGCCGGCTGGACGCCCGCCTGCACGACGTCGTGCTGGGCGCCCTGGCCGCCCTCGTCGACGCCGACGCGGCTCGCGCCCCCGCCGTCCGCGAGCTCGCCGCCGAGGCCCTGGCCCACCTCGTCGAGTCCGAGCCCGCCGGCTCGCGAGCCCGCGGGACGGGGCCCGTGCCTGGGTCGCCCGTGCCTGGGGTGCCGGTGCCTGGGCCGCCGGTGCCTGGGTCGTCCGTGCCAGGGCCGCCGGTCGTGGGCACCGGCCCGGGGGCCGGTCTCGCGCCGACCGGGGCCGACCCGGCGTGCGAGCTGCGGGAAGGGCTGCGGCGGCTCGCCACGCGCATCGGGGGCGAAGGCGTGCGCGTCGAGCTCCGTCGGGCGGCCGCCCGCAGCCGCGCGGTCGACGCCGGCCCGACGGTGGAGGCGGTCGCCGTCCTCGGCGCCCACCAGCTGGAGGCGCTGCTGGGCGCGGCGGGCGAGGCGCTGCGCAACGTCGTCCGGCACGCCCGCACCGACTCAGCCCTCGTCGTCTGGTCCCTCGGGCCGGACGGGGCCCGGGTGCTCGTGGTCGACGCGGGCGCCGGCTTCGACCCGCAGGCCGTGGCCCCCAGCTCCTTCGGGCTGGAGCGCTCGGTGCACGAGCGGCTGGCCGAGGTCGGCGGCACCTCCTACCTCCGCTCGCGGCCTGGTCGCGGGACCCTGCTCGCGCTGTCCGTGCCCGGGAGCGGGAGCGGGACCGGTGCGGTGCCGGGCGCGCGGACCGGCGCGGGGACGGCGTGAGCGTGCTGCCGGCGGCCCGGCCCGCCGCGGACGAGGTGGGGTCCGCTCTGCCCTCCTCCGTGCCGTGGTGGCGCGTCGGCCTCGGCGACGCCGTCTTCGACGGCCGCCGCCTGCTGCTCGTCGTCGTCGCCCTCCTGGCGGTGCAGGCGGGCCTGCGGGTCGCCCTCGCCGCGCCGGGGACCTTCAGCTCCCGCCCCGCGGCGTGGCTGGCGGTGGCCCTCCTCGTGGTCGTGCCCGGTGCGCTCGTCCTCGCCAGCGGGCGGACGCGCGCGGCGTCCTCCGGGCTCGCCGTGGTCGCCACGGCGAGCGCCGTCCTGGGCGCCGACGTGCTGGTGCTCGCCCTGACAGCCGGCTCGCAGGTGTACGGCGAGGGCCTGTTCACCGTCACCGGCGGCGGGCTCGCCGTCCTCGCCCTCGCGGCCGTCCGGCCGCTGGGCGTCGTCGTGGGCGTCGGTGCCCTGCACACGCTGCTGGTGCTCGCCGGCTCCTTCGTGCACTCCCCGCAGGTGCCGGTGCTGTCCCTGGCCCGAGGGCTGGAGGTCGCGCTGGCGGCCGCCGCCCCGGTGGTCGCCTCCGCCGCCTACCTCCTCCTCGTGGCACAGCTCACCCAGGCCCGGCGCCTGGCGAGGAAGCAGGCCGAGGCCGAGGAGGTGGAGCGGCGGGCCACCGCCGCCGAGGAGGTCGAGCGGGTCGCCCGGCTCGCCGCCGCGCGCCGGGAGGTCGGCCCGCTGCTGGAGCGCGTCGTCGCGGGGGCCGCCCTGCCGCTGGGTGCCGCCGACGCCGAGCGCGCGGCGGCCGCCTCGCGCCGGCTGCGGGCCCACCTGCTCCGCCGCACGAGCCGCACGTGGCTCGACGAGGCCCTGGCGGACGACCCGGTCGACGCCGTCCCCGCCGGGGCGCCGGGCGCGCGCCTGCCGGCCCCGCCGGCCGTCGTGCGCGCCGTCGCGGGGCCCGTGGAGGGCGCGCCCGCCGGGGCCGCCGCCCCCGACGGGCTCGGGGCGGGCCGCCGGGAGGCGCTGCTGGCCCTCGTGCGGCTGTGCCGGGCCCACGGCGGCGAGGTGACGGTGACGTTGCTGCCCGGCAGCGCGGTGCTCGCGGTGCGCGACGCCGGCCCCCTGCTGCAGGACCCGCTCGCCGAGCAGCTCGTGCTCGACCTGGCGGCCGCCGGCTGGATCCGCGAGGGGGACGGCGTGAGCGTCCTGGAGGTCGTCGGTGACCTGGCCGAGGCGCCGGACGCGACGGCGAGGACGCCGTGAGCCCACCCATCGGGCCCCCGCGCCCCGGCGGCCGCGTCCGCGTCGCGGTCGTCGACGACCACCCCGTCATCCTCGACGGCGTGGCCGCCTGGTGCGCCTCTGCCGGCGAGGACGTCCGGCTGGTCGGCACCTACCTCGACGTCGCGTCCTTGCGGGCCGACCCCGAGCACCCGGTGGACGTGGTCGTCCTCGACCTGCGCCTGGACGACGAGTCCTCGCCCCCGGCCACGGTGGCCGGGCTGGTCGCCGAGGGGTGCGCCGTGGTCGTCATGAGCGCCGACGCCGAGCCCGTGTCGGTCAAGGGGGCCGTCGAGGCGGGGGCGCTGTCCTACGTGCCGAAGGTCAGCGGCCGCGCCGACCTGATCGCGGCGGTGCGGGCGGCCGCCCGCGGGGAGTCCCACGTGACGCCCGAGCTGGCGGAGGTGCTCGCGGGCGGGGACGGGTGGCGACCGGCGCTGAGCCCGCAGGAGAGCCGCGCGCTGGTCCTGTTCGGCTCGGGCCTGCTGCTGCGCACCGTGGCGCGGCAGATGGGCGTGGGCGAGCCGACCGTGCGCACCTACCTGCAGCGGGCGCGACGCAAGTACGCCGAGCGCGGCGTGCGGATCGAGGGCCGCGTCGACTGGTACGAGGTGGGCCAGCGTGACGGGTGGGTCCGCGAGGTGGGGCCTCCCGGCCAGGGGTGAGGCCAGGAGTGGGGCCAGGAGTGGGGCCAGGGGGCCAGAAGGGGCCCGGGGAGGGAACACCGGGGGAGGCGGGGACGCTGCCCCGGGCATGACGGCGACCACGGGGCAGGGCCTGCAGGCGCAGCCGTCGGCCGGCACGGCGACGGCCGACGTCCCGGCGGCGCCGCCCTCACCTCTGCTGCAGCGGCCCGGCGCGGTCGCGGCCGAGGGCGTCGACGCCGGCACGGCGTGGCACTACGGAGACCCCGTCCGCGAGCAGCGGCTGCTCGCCCAGGGCCTCGCGCTCGTCGACCTCTCCACCCGCGGGGTGCTCCGGGTCGAGGGGGCGGACCGGCGCACGTGGCTGCACTCGCTGACGACGCAGTCGCTCGGCGACCTCCCGCCGCGCACGAGCGCCGAGTCCCTGCTGCTGAGCCCCAAGGGGCACGTCGAGCACGCCCTGCACCTGGTCGACGACGGCGAGGCCACGTGGGTCACCGTCGAGCCGGGCGCGCAGCAGGAGGTCCTCGCCTTCCTGGACCGGATGCGCTTCATGCTGCGCGTCGAGGTGGCGGACGTCACCGACGCCGTGGCCGTCGTCGGCGAGCCCGTCGCCCGCGAGAGCGTGGACGGCGAGCCGCTGGCGTGGGTGGACACGTGGCCGGCGACGGCGCCCGGCGGCGTCGCCTACGCCGACGTCGCCGACGACGAGCACCCCGGCGCGGGCCGCCCGTGGCGGGAGGTGCTCGTGCCGCGTCAGGAGCTCGCGACGTTCGTCGCCGACCGCGACCTCGCCGGCACGTGGGCGGCCGAGGCGCTGCGGGTGGAGGCGTGGCGGCCGCGGGCCGGCGCCGAGACCGACCACCGCACCATCCCCCACGAGCTCGACTGGCTGCGGACGGCCGTCCACCTGCGCAAGGGCTGCTACCGGGGCCAGGAGACCGTCGCACGGGTGCACAATCTCGGCCGGCCCCCGCGGCGGCTGGTCGCGCTGCACCTCGACGGCTCGGGGCACGAGCTGCCGCCGGCCGGCGCCGCCCTCCACGTGCGGGGCGAGGACGGCACGCCCGGGCGGTCGGTGGGGGCGGTCACGTCGTCGGCGCGCCACCACGAGCTCGGGCCGGTCGCTCTCGCCGTCGTCAAGCGGTCGACGCCCCCGGGGGACGTGCTGCTGGCCGAGGTGCCCTCCGGCGGTGCCGTCACCGCGGCCCAGGAGGTCGTCGTCCGGCCCTGACCCGCCGCGGGGCACCCGGGGCCGTCCTGCGCCGAGGACCCCGTGTGCACGCGCTGCTCGCCCTATCGTCACCCCGTGGTCATCGCCGTGGTGCTCTCGGCGCTGGTGGCGGCGACCGTCCTGTCCCTGCTGCGCCCCGGGGCGCTGGCCGTGCTCGTGGTGGCGGCCGCCGGGGTGGCCTGGTGGCTCGTCAACGGCCCGGTCGAGGGCGCCGTCCTCCTCGTCGTCACGCGCACCAACGGGTTGACCGTCGCCGACCTCCTCGTGCCTCCGCTGCTGGCCGTGGCGGTCGCCGCCGCCGTCGTCGACCGCCGGTCCCACGACCGCGGAGGACGCCGACGTGGCGTGCCGCTGACGCGCAGGTAGCCTTCGCCCATGGACGTCGAGAACATCAACCTCGTGGCCCTCGAGGTGTTCTTCACCTCGCTGCTGGTCCTCTCGTCGGTCGTCATCGGCTGGTTCTCCGTCTACGTCCTGTACAAGCTCTTCACCGGCCAGCGCTGAGGCGGCCCACGTCGCCGCGGCCCCCGTCGCCGCGGCTCTGACCTGGTCGGCCCGTCCGACCGCTGGAGGCCTCGACCGTGCCCTACGAGATCCGCGCCGACCTGCCGGCCTCGCTCGTCCCGATCGCCTGGATGGAGGGGCGGTGGGAGGGCGCCGGCGTCGCCGGCCACCCCGGCGCCCCCGAGCGTCGTTTCGGCCAGGAGGTCGTGCTCGAGCACGACGGCGACGGCGGGCTGACCTACCGCTCGCAGACGTGGCTGCTCGACGAGGACGGGTCGCCCACCGAGCCGATGGGCGCCGAGCTCGGCGTCTGGCGGACGGGTGAGGACGGCAGCGGTGGCGTCCAGGTCGAGCTGCTGCTGGCCCAGCCCGAGGGCGCCGTCGAGATCTACCTCGGCCGCGCCACGGGTACCAAGATCGAGCTGGCCACCGACCTCGTGGCCCGCACGTCGACGTCGACCGGCAGCTACTCCAGCGCCCAGCGGATCTACGGCCAGGTCGAGGGCGACCTGCTGTGGGCGCTGGACGTCGCCACCGGCACGGGGACCATGCGCTCGGTCGCCTCGGCGAGGCTCAAGAAGGTCTGATGCGCCGGGTCGTCGGGTGGGTGGTCCTGCTCGGTGTCCTCGCCCTGCTGGCGGCGGGGCTGTGGGTGTACTCCCGCGGGTACGTCGCCTACACGGCGCTGCGCGACGTGCGGGACGGCGTGCCGGCGGTGGCGGACGCCGTCGTGCGCGCAGACCCCGAGCGGCTCGACGCCGCCGCGGCCGAGGTCCGTGCGGACGCCCGGCGGGCGCGCGAGGCCACCGAGGACCCGCTGTGGCAGCTGGCCGCACGCTTCCCGTGGGGCGGGGAGAACCTGGCGGCCCTGACGACGGCGTCCCGGGCGACCGACGACCTCGCCCAGCAGGGCCTCGGTGCCCTCGGCGCCCTCGTGGAGGACGTCGACGACGTCCGCGACGCCCTCACCTCCGGCGGCGGTCTCGACCTGGGCGCCCTGCGCTCGGCGGTCACGTCGCTCGAGGCCGCCCGCGACGCCTTCGACGACGCCAGGGCCCAGATCGAGGGCATCGACGGCGAGCACCTGCTGCCCCAGGTCGAGGCCGGCCGCGACGAGCTGGCCCGCTCCCTCGACCTGGTGCAGCAGGCCGAGGACCTCCTCGGCCAGGTCGAGCTGCCCGGCGCCGGCGCGCTCGCCGACCTCGGCGGTGGCCGCGTGCCCTCGCTGGAGGACCTCCGCGGCGCCGAGGGCGACCTGGTGCCGGACGAGGTCGAGCGGCGGCTGCGGGAGCTGGCCGGGCAGCTGCCCGACGACGTCCTGCCCGAGGGGCTGCTCGACCGGGTGCTGCCCGGCGAGGGCTGACGGCCGGCGCGGGCCGACGGTCAGCACGCACCGGCCGTCAGCGACCTGACGAGCCGGCACGCGCCCGCTCGGGGGACCAGCGCTGCCGGCGCCGCTCAGGAGCGGTCGGACGACCCGCCGGTCCCGGCCTCGTCGGCGAGGGTGCGGACCGCCTCGCCCGCCGCCTGCGCGGTCTCACCGGCGCTCTCGGCGCTCTCGGCGGCTGCTGCGCGGGCTGCCTCGGCGCGACGCCGGGCCACGCTCGTCGTCGCCCGGGCCGACCCCGACGGCGACCGGCGCCGGGCCGAGCCGGCACGAGGGGCCTGCTCGGCCGTGCCCGACGTCGAGCCCGCGGCGGTCCCGGCGCTCTCGGGGTCGTTGTCGGGGGTGCCGGACGTGCTGGCGTCCTTGGTGCCGCGACTGCTGCCCGAGCCCTTCGCCGTGCCGCTGGTGCCCTTCGTCGTGCCGCTGGTGCCCTTGGCCGCGCTGCCGGTGCCCTTGGCCGCGCTGCCGGTGTCCCCGGTCGCGCCCCCGGAGCCCTTGGTGGCGCTGCTGGTGCCCTTGGAGTCACTGCCGGTGCCCGTCCGCCGCCGGGCGGTGCCGGCCGTCGTCCGGGTCGAGCCCGTCGCGCGGGCACCGCCGCCCCTCGCGCCAGAGGTCCCGGCCGTGCCGGGGCTGCTGCTCGTACCACCCCCCGCCGTGGACGTCGGGCGGCGGCTCGCCTCCGCCTCTGGCGGCTCCGGGGCGACGGCTTCGGCCGCCGCGGCCCGCGCCTGCCGGGCAGCGGCGCCGGCGGTGTCCTCGGCGCCGGCCCGGGCCGTGCGAGCAGCGCGCCGACCCTTGTCCAGGGTGACCCCCGCCTGTTCGGCGACGCCCGCCGCGACGTCTCCCGCCGAGGACCGCTCGACGACGCGGCGCCCCCGGGCGGTGAGGCCGTCGACGACGCCCTGGGTGCGGCTGGCCGCCTCCAGGCCCTTCGCGACGGCCGTCGTCGGGGCCGCCTGCAGACGGTTGGCCGCGGCGCGGACCTCCCCGAGGTAGTCGCGGCCGAGCACCTCCTCGCGACGGGTGCGGGCCCTGGCGTGCAGGTCCTTGGCCTGCTCGGCCGCGGCGTCGGCGGCACCGACCAGGGTGTAGCCGAGGTCGGTGGCGGTCTTGCGCAGGTCGTGGGTGAGAGCCACGGCGGGTCCTTCCGAGGTGCGGCTGGGCCGGTCAGGGGGGAGGGGCTGGTCGGGGCAGGACGGTCGAGGTGGGACTGGTCAGGGCGGGGCTGCGAGCCCCGAGGTCAGGCCGGCGTCGGGTCCGGTCGGCGGAGGTCGGGTGGGTCGCGCTCGGCTCCGGGGGTGCCCGCCCCGGACGCCGGGGGCACCTCGGCGCGGGCGTTCTCGGCCCGGAAGGTCGCGTAGATCTCCAGGACGACCTGGCGCTGCCGCTCGGAGAGGTGGGGGTCGGCCAGGAGCGCGGCACGGACGTCGCCCTCACCCGGGTGCTCCTGGAGGATGCCGGCGCGCACGTACAGCGCCTCGGCCGAGATGCGCAGGCCCCGCGCGATCTGCTGCAGGACCTCGGCGCTCGGCCGCCGCAGACCCCGCTCGACCTGGCTGAGGTAGGGGTTGCTGACGCCGGCGGCGGCCGCCAGCTGCCGCAGGGAGAGCTGGGCGAGCTGGCGCTGCTCGCGCAGGAAGGCACCCAGGTCGCCGACCGTCCCGCCGGCACCATCGGCTGCCTCACCGGCCCGGGCGCCCTCGCCCCGGCTGGACCGCGCGGCGACGCGCTCGCGGACCGAGCCGACGTCGACGCCGAGGAGCTTGCTCACGCGCCCATCGTGCCCCTCGCCGCTTGCTGTGGCAAGCAGTTCGCAAGCAGGGCGGTCGGCCCGCCGGCCTGCCGGGTCAGTCGGCCTGCCGGGTCAGTCGGCGACGCGGGCGTGCGACTCCCGACGCAGCAGGCCGAGGACCTCCAGGACGCGGGCGCGGTCGGCGCTGAGGCGCTGCTCCAACCTCGCGAGGAGGTCCGCGTGCTCGTCGAGCTCCTCGTCGGCGAGGGAGCCGAGGTCGCTGAAGCGGATGTCGGCGAAGGCGCGCTCGGCGTCGCGGTGGTAGCTGCCCACGTTGCTCGGGACGACCGGCATCTCCTTGGCGTCGACGACGGCCCGGGCGACGGCGTCCTGCTGGCTCGGGGAGTCCTGCGGCTCGGAGCGCAGCAGCGCCTCGACGAGGCCGGCCACGATCTCGTCGTCGGAGCGCTCGCCCAGGCTGGTGGCGCGCTCGGAGCGCTCGCGGCGGGCCCGCTCGGCGAGGAGGAGGTCCAGCCGTCCGTCGACCAGCCTCCGGGTGTAGGCGAGGTCGGCCTCCTCGGCGACGGCGAGCTCGCGCCGCTCGCGCAGCGCCTCGTCGGGCAGGTCGGGCAGGCCCTGCGTGAAGGTCGGGTGCAGCACGGTGTCGATCCGCCGTGACCCACCCTCCCGGTAGGCGGTGGGAGCGGGCTCGCCCGCGACCGTCCCCTGCGCGCCCGTGCTGCTCGTGGTGCTCACGTGGCTCCCGCCTGCCCTCGCGTGCCGACGGCCGTCTCCCGGCCTGCCGCAAGGGTAGTCCCGCGGGCACCCCCGGGGGCGCGCGCGCGGCGGCCGGGGGATCCTGGCGCCATGGCGACCCTCTTCCGCGTCGACGCCGTCCTCACCTTCGCCGAGCCGGCCTCGCCCGAGGAGGTCGCCGCCCTCGCGGGCAGCCTCGAGGTGCCGTCGCCGACCCTGGCGGACGGGCGCCCCGACCCGCTGGGCACCGAGGTGCAGGTCGACCAGGGCGGGCGCAGCGCGGACGTCGTGCTGCTCGTCGAGGCCGAGACCGACCGCGGTGCTCTGGAGGTGGTCGAGGCGGCCGTGGGCGAGGCGCTGGCGGGCAGCGCGTGGTCGGCGCAGGCCGCACGCCTCGACTCCGTGCGGGCCACGGCGGCCTACGACCTGTAGGGCGCCGACTGCTGGGCCGACGACTGCTGGGCCGACGACTGCTGGGCCGACGACGGCTGGGCCGACGACGGCTGGGCCGACGACGGCTGGGCCGGCCGGCGGCCGTGGGTGGTGCTGCGCCCCGGGTCAGGCCCGGCCGCTCGGCAGCCCCGGGCCGGCGGGCAGGACGGGGGCGACGGCGGACGGGGCGACGGCGGACGGGGCGACGGCGGCGGGGGTGACGGCGGCAGGGGCGCGCGGCGTGGTGGCCAGGAGCAGCGCCGTCTCGGCCGCGGGCCGGGGCCGACCGCAGTAGAAGCCCTGGGCGAGGGCGAAGCCGATCTCGCCCACGGCCCGCATCTGCTCGGCGGACTCGACGCCCTCCGCGATGGCGGTGGCGCCGAGGGAGGAGGCGAGGGCGACGGCCGACCCGAGCAGCGCCCGGCCGTCCGGCGTCGTCACCTCGGCGACGAGGGAGCGGTCGAGCTTGACGGCCGTCACGGGCAGGTGCAGGAGGTACTGCAGGGCGGCGTGGCCGACGCCGAAGTCGTCGACGGCCACGCCGACGCCGAGGCCGGCGAGCCGGGAGAGCCGTCGGGCGACGGCGCGCAGGTCCCGCAGGGGCTCCTGCTCGACGACCTCGAGCACCAGGCAGGTCGGGGCGAGCCCGCTCTCGGCGAGGTCCTCGACGACACGCTCGACGAGGTCGGGGGACTCCAGGCTCGCGGCGGAGAGGTTGACCGCCACGTGCTCCAGGTGGAGGCCCGCGGCCCGCCACCGGGCGAAGTCGGCGAGGGCCTGGCGCCGGGCGACGTCGTCGAGGTCGCGCGAGAGGCGCTGCAGGGACGCGGCGGTGAGGAAGTCGTCCGGTGCCACGGACCCGAGCTCGGGGTGGTCCCAGCGCACGAGCGCCTCGACGGAGCGCACGGCGCCCGAGCGGGGCTCGACCTGCGGCTGGTAGTGCACGGCGATCTGGTCGCCGTCGGCGAGCGCCGCGGCGAGGTCGCTGTCCAGGCGCCGGGCGCGCTCGTACTCGCCCTCACGGGTGACGTCGGCCTCCACCGGGACGCCCCGGTCACGGGCCTCGAGCAAGGACAGCTCGGCGAGGCGCAGGAGGAGCTCGACGATCTCGTGCGTGGCCAGCGCCCGGTCCATCCCCTGGGCGCGGGGCCGGACGGTGAGCACGGCCGCGGGCAGCAGGTGACCGCCGCCGCCACGAGAGTCCTGGGCCTGCCGCAGCAGCTCGCTGCGCACCGCCGCCACGAGCTGCAGGGGGCGTTCCTGCTCGCCGACCTCCGGATCCTCGGGGGCGACGACGGCGAGCGTCTGCGGCCCGGTCCGGCACACCGCGGCGTCCGGCATCCGCTGCACCAGCGCCGCGGCCCGGGCGCGCAGCAGGTCGTCGGCGGCCTGGCGGCCCTGCCGGGTGGCCAGGGCCGAGACCTCGTCCAGCTCGACGACGACGAGGTGCACGGGAGCCGTGCCCGAGTGGATCTGGGCGGACAGGACGCGCTCGAGCGCCAGCCGGCTGCCCGTGCGCGTCACCGGGTCGGTCTCCAGCGCGGTGCGGTCCACGGCGGCGGAGATCGAGAAGCTGGCCGTCATGAGCGCCACGGCGAGAAGGGTGCCGACCGTCACGACGGGCAGGGCGTCAGGCGGCGGCCAGGGCAGGACGCCGAACGCCGCGAGCGCCCCGGCGCTCGGGAGCGCGAGGACGGCGGGCAGGACGACGAGGGCCTGCCGCCGCAGCGCGACGAGCGGGCTCGCGACGTCACCGAAGGCGGCCATGGTCGGGTGCCAGGCCGCGGCGACGGCCAGCGGCGAGACCAGGACGAGCGCCACCTGGCCGCCCAGGCTCTCCGGCGCCGCCAGCCACACGGAGGTGTGGTGGACGGTGAGGGCGGCGAGCGCGGCCATGAGGGTGACCACCGAGGGCGTCACCCGGGCCCGCGCGTGCAGCAGCGCCACGAGGTAGGCGAGCAGGACGAGGTCGCCCGCCGTCAGCACCACGGCCCACGACGGCGGCGGCACGGCCATGGTTCCGGCGACCCAGACGCCGGCCGCGAGGCCCACGACGGCGACGGCGGCGATGTCGACGGCGAGGACGAGGCGCCGTCCCCGCCCGGGGCCGAGGGCGAGGTGCGCCGAGGTGCCCAGGCAGACGTAGAAGGCCACCAGGGCCGAGGTGACGAGGACCTCCGAGCCCAGCAGGGTGCCGAGCCGGGCCAGGGCGAGCGCGAGGCCGGCTGCGGCGACGAGCAGCCACTGGGCCCGGCGCTCGGGCCGGTGACGGCGCACGGCGAGCGCGACCAGGGGCCCGCCGGGCGCCAGGGCCGCGAGCACGACCCAGTCGGCGGCAGCCCTCGGCACGAGCAGGAGGATGACCACCAGCAGCAGCCCGACGGCGACGGCGGTCCCGGCGACCCGCCGACCGCCTCCGCCCATGCGGGCATGGTAGGGCGCCGCCCCGCCGTCATGAGGGCGTCGACGACGGGCACCGGGCGCTGCGGGCGAGCTGTCCCCCGAAGGGGTGAGCCCGGGCGAGGGCCCGGGCGTGGGGGCCGGGCCGGTCGGGCCGGTCGAGGTAGGTCGGGGCGGGCCGCTCAGGGCGTGTTGGCCCGCAGGTCGTTGACGATGCGCTGGACGTCGCGGCGGTCCTGCGCCGGGGACCAGAACTCGGCGTAGAGGTGGGCGTCGAGCTCCTCCAGCGCGGACGCCTCCCGCTCGCCCGCGACGAGCAGGTGGCTCATCCGCAGCCGGTAGCTGGCGTCGCGCCCGGGGGCCGCGTCCTCCGCGGCGACCGTCGTCACGTCGACGGTGAACCAGGTCGCCCCGGGGGCGAGGAGGTCCTGCAGCGCGATCCACGCCTGCTCGCCGCAGGGCGCGGGGCAGTCCTGCAGCTGGACGAAGCCGCCCGAGGTCTCGTCGGCGGAGAGGCAGTCGTAGCGGACGACGCCGGTGAGCGGCGCCCGCTCGCAGGTCCAGCCCGTCGGCACCCGGAAGGAGAAGGGCAGGTCCTCCAGCGTCAGGACCTCGACGTCGTCGTCGACGCCGAACCCCGGGCCCACGACGCCGGGCCCGAGCAGCAGCGACGAGCCCTCCTCGCCCGGAGCCGGCTCGGACCCGCCCGGTGCGTCGTCGGTACCAGGCCCCGGCTCGGGCGTCGGCTGGGGTGTCGGCTCGGGTGCCGGCTGGGGCTGCGGCTCGGAGGTGGGGGCAGGCGCCGGCTGGGCCTGCTGCTCGGGCTGGCAGGCACCGGTGAGCAGGAGGAGGAGCACGACCAGCAGGAGCAGCGCGAGCACCGCCGACACGACCCACGGGCGCCGGTCGCGCCGGTCGGACCGACGCCCGCCCGCCGTGGTGGGGCCGACGGGGGCGACCGGGCGGGCACTGGCGCGCCAGTGCGGGGAGAAGGCCGGCCCGCGGGCGTCGTCACCGGCCGGGACGAGGGGCGAGCGGGCCAGCCCGGCGGCTGTCCTCGCGTCCCGGGCCGCGGTCGCCGCCCACGGCCAGGGGCCGTCGAGGTCGGCGGTCAGGACACGCCCGCGGCCGCCCGCCTCGTGCACGGCGGCCCCGAAGCGGTCCCGTGCGGCGGCGTCCCCGGACGGGCCCGGGCCGAGCAGCACCACCCGGACGGGCGAGCCGTCCGGGGCGGAGGCGGCGAACACGGCAGCGGCCTCGCCGGGGTCGGCGGCCGGCGCCATGCGCGGCCCGCGGGCGGCGCCGGCCTCCGAGGCGCCGTCGTCCCCGAGCCGGCCGACGAGCGCGAAGGGCCCGAGGCGCGAGGGGTCGCCCGGCTGCAGCGGCAGGACGTCGCCCGCGGCGGCACCGGGGCGCCCGCCGGAGCCCGGTGAGCCGCCCGACGGCGATGCGTCCGGCTCCGCGCTCACGCCGCCATGACACCACAGCGCCGTGGCTGCGCAGCGAGCTGGACGTCGCCGAGGGCCCGGGGGCGGCGGTGGTGCAATAGGGGGGTGCCGACGAGCGAGCCCGTGACTGCAGCGACGCCCGCCACCGGCGGCGACGGCCCAGGAGTCGGCCCAGGGGTCGGCCCGGACGTCTCGGCCGGAGCCGGTGGCGTGGGGCCGCAGGACGCCGCCCGCGCCGTCGCCGAGGCCCGCCGGGTCGTCGTCGGCCAGCAGCAGATGGTGGAGCGGCTCGCCGTCGCCGTCCTCGCGCGCGGGCACGTGCTGCTGGAAGGGGTGCCCGGGACGGCCAAGACCCTCGCGGCGCGCTCGTTCGCGACGGTCCTCGGCGGCGGCTTCGCCCGCGTCCAGTTCACGCCCGACCTCGTGCCGTCCGACATCGTGGGCACGCGGATCTGGTCGCCGTCGAGCGAGACCTTCAGCGTCGAGCTGGGCCCGGTGTTCACCAACGTGGTCCTCGCCGACGAGATCAACCGGGCGCCTGCGAAGGTGCAGTCGGCCATGCTGGAGCTGATGGGGGAGGGGCAGGTCTCCCTCGCCGGGCGCACGCACGCGGTGCCCTCGCCCTTCACCGTCATCGCGACGCAGAACCCCGTCGAGTCCGAGGGCGTCTACCCCCTGCCGGAGGCGCAGCGCGACCGCTTCCTCCTGCAGGTCGACGTCCCGCTGCCGGGCGCGGCCGACGAGGCGGAGATCCTGCGCCGGATGAGCGTGGCCCCGCCCCGGGCGCGCCCCGTGCTGGACCCCGCGCGCGTCCTGGCGCTGCAGGACGCGGCCGACGCCGTGTACGTGCACCCGCTCGTCAGCGACTACGTCGTCCGGCTGGTCATGGCCACGCGCCAGCCGGCCGCCTACGGCGCTCCCGACGTGGCCCCCCTGCTGGAAGCCGGCGCCAGCCCCCGGGCCTCCCTCGGGCTGCTCGCGGCCTCGCGGGCGCTGGCGCTCGTGCGCGGGCGCGACCACGTGCTGCCCGACGACGTCCGTGAGCTCGCGGTCGAGGTCGTCGCCCACCGCCTCGTGCTCTCCCTCGACGCGCTCGCCGACGGCGTGCTCGCCCAGGGCGTCGTCCGGCGGCTGCTGCAGGCGGTCCCGCCGCCCGTGCCCGTCGGCGGGGACGAGCGGTGACGCCGGCCGCCGTCCTCCCAGGGCCTGTCTCCGGGCCCGTCCCCGGCCCGGTCGCGCCCGCCGCCGCGGCGGGCGCCGCGAGCGCGGTGCTCGGGCGCGCCCGGGCCCTGCGCGGCCTGGAGTTGGCGGTCGTCCGGCGCCTGGAGGGCTTCCTGCGCGGGGAGCACCTCGGCCTGCGCACCGGCCCCGGCAGCGAGCCGGCCGACAGCCGCGGCTACCGCCCCGGCGAGGACGACGTGCGCTGGATGGACTGGCCGCTCACCGCGCGCACGGGCGAGCCGCACGTGCGCGAGGTCGTCGCCGACCGGGAGCTGGAGACGTGGGTGCTCGTCGACCTCTCCCCGTCCATGGCCTTCGGCAGCACGGCCACCGACAAGCGGCACCTCGCCGTCACCGCGGCCGCCGTCGTCGGGCACCTCACGACGCGGCTGGGCGACCGCTTCGGCGCCTGGGTGCTCGACGAGACCGGTGTGGTCCGGCGGCCCTCGCGCACGGGGCGCACGGCGCTGCACGCCGCGCTGCGCGAGCTGCTCGAGCGCAGCCTCGCCGAGCCCTCGGCCGTGCCCGACCGGCCGCGGCGGGGCCGGCGTCGCCCGCCCGCCGCCGACGCCGGCCCGCCGCAGCGGCTGGACCTCGCCGCGGCCGTGGAGCGCCTCGGCGCCGCGCACCGCCGCCGCGGCCTGCGGGTCGTCGTCTCGGACTTCCTGGACGGCGGGGGGCTCGACGGCGGGGGGCTCGACGGCGGGGGGCACGACGGCGGGGGGCCCGCGGCGTCGGTCGGCGCCTTCCCGTGGGAGCGGTCGGTGCGCCGGCTCGCCGCGCGCCACCAGGTCGTCGCCGTCGAGGTCGTGGACCGGCGCGAGCACGAGCTGCCCGACGTCGGCGTCGTCGAGCTCGTCGACCCGGAGTCGGGAGAGGTCGTCGAGGTCGACACCGGCCGGGCGGGCGTGCGCGAGGCCTTCGCCGCCGCCGGCGATCGGCACCGCCAGGCCGTCGCCGCCGCGCTGCGGCGCTGCGGCGCCGCCCACCTGCGGCTCGCCACCGACGAGGACTGGGTCGCCGCGACGGCGCGCTTCGTCCTCGCCCAGCGCCGCACCGCGCGGGCCGTGGAGCGGATGGTGGGCCGCGCGTGAGCCTCCTGCTGCCCGTCACGGCGCTCGCCGCCGCCGCCACGCCGGCCGACCCCGACGCCCAGGCTTCTCTCGCCCAGGCCTCCCGCGAGGGCCTCGCGGTCCTGCCCACCGGCTTCCTCGCCCCCGAGCGCCTCTGGCTGCTGCTGCTCGTGCCGGCCCTCGTGGCGGCGCACGTCCTCGTCCAGCGCCGCCGGCGCACCAACGCGCTGCGCTTCTCCGCCGTGCCGCTGCTCAGCGGCGCCGTGCCCCGGCGGCGGGCCTGGCGCCGCCACGTCGTGGCCGCCGGGCTCGTCGCCGGCGTCGCCGCGGCCGTCGTCGGGTTCGCCCGCCCGCTCGGGGTGGTCGAGGTGCCGCGCGAGCGGGCCACCGTCGTCCTCGCCGTCGACGTCTCCATCTCCATGCGGGCCACCGACGTCGCGCCCGACCGGCTGACCGCGGCCCAGCAGGCCGCCGTCCGCTTCGTCGAGGAGCTGCCGCCGCGCTTCAACGTCGGCCTCGTCGCCTTCGCCGGGTCCGGCCAGATCCTCGTCCCCCCGACGACGGACCGGTCGCTCGTCGAGCGGGGCGTCGACGGCCTGCGGCTGACCTCCTACACCGGCATCGGGGAGGGTCTCTACACGGCGCTGGCCGCCGTAGAGCAGGCGCCGCCGGACCCGGAGGACCCCGCCGCGCCCGTGCCGGCCGCGATCGTCCTGCTCTCGGACGGGGAGACGACCGTCGGGCGCACCAACGCCGACGCCGCGCAGGCCGCCGCCGAGGCAGGCGTGCCGGTCTCGACCATCGCCTTCGGCACCCCCGGCGGCACGATCGTCTCCGAGGGGGTGCTCACCCCCGTGCCCGTCAACGAGGCCGAGCTGGCCGCCATCGCCGAGACGACCGGCGGCGTCGCCTACGAGGCCGAGAGCGCCACCGAGCTCACCGAGGTCTACGAGGACATCGGCTCCTCCATCGGCACCGAGCTGGAGGAGGAGGAGACGACCGCCGCGTGGACCGGTGCCGCGCTGCTGCTCGTCGTCCTCTCCACGCTCGGCTCCCTGCTGTGGTTCGGGCGGATCTCCCAGTGAGCCGGACGACGAGCGCGCCCGGCGCGGGCCTGCCGTGAGCGCCGACCAGGACGCCCGCCCCCAGGGCGAGGCGCTCCCCGGCGCCACGGGGCTCACCAGCGGCGCCGCGACGGGACCGACCACGGGGGCGACCACCGGAGCGACCCCGGGGCCGACGACCGGGCCGACCACCGGGCCGGCCGCCTACAGCTCCGGGCAGCCGTCGTCGGGGTCCTCCTCCGCCTACGGCGCCGGCCACGGCTCCGGGCACGTCGCCCGAGACCCGGCGCAGCCACGCACGGCCGGCTGGCGGCGCCGCGTCGTCGGCACGGAGGAGCAGACCCGCCCGCTGACGGTCGTCGAGCGGCTCAAGGGCACCCCCTTCTCCCAGCCGCTGCGCATGGCCGCACCGAGCGACGCGACGCGCGCGCTGGACCACGTCATGCGCCTCGCGGTGCTCCTGCTGCGCTCGGGCTCGGGGACGGCCGAGATCGAGTCCGCCGTCGTCGCCACCGCCGTCGCGCTCGGCCTGGACGAGGACGAGCTGGAGATCGACGTCACCTACTCCTCCGTGACCCTCGCCTACGCGCCCCCGGGGGCCGCGCCCGTCGCGCGCCTGCAGGTGGTGCGCTCGACGAGCACCGAGTACGCACGCCTGTCGGCGGCCCACTCCCTCGTCGTGGACCTCGTCGAGGGCCGGCTGGAGCGCGAGGACGTCGCCCTGCGGCTGCGCGAGGCCGAGACGATGCCGCGGCCCTACCGCCGGTGGATGATCCGCGTGGCGTGGGGCCTGCTCGCCGTCGCCGTGGTCGCCCGCTTCGGCGGCGGCCCGGTCGCCATGGTCACCGGCTTCGCGCTCGCGGTCGCCGTCGACGCCGGGGCACGGGCCATGTCGCGCGCCGGTGCGCCCGCCTTCTTCGTCGTCGGCGCCGGCGCCTTCGTCGCGGGGGCCTTCTCCTCGACCCTGGCGCTGCTCACCGACGTCCTGCCGCCCTCGCTGGCCGGCGAGGTGCCGTCGTCGGCGCTCGTCGTCGCCAGCGGCATCGTCGTGCTCCTGCCCGGCGGCACGCTCGTCGCGGCCGTCGAGGACGCCCTGCGCGGCTTCCCGGTGACGGCGGCGGCCCGGATCGTCACGGTCGTCATGACGACCGCCGCGATCATCGGGGGCGTCGTCCTGGCCCTGGAGACCGCCCGCCGCGCCGGGGTGCCGGGCGTCGACGTCGAGGCGGTCGGGGAGGCCGTCGGGGGTGCGCTCACCCCCGGCCTGGTCGCCCTCGGGGCCACCGCGCTCGGGGCCGCCGCGGCCGCGGTGGCCTACCGGACCCCGCCCCGCCTGGTCCTCGTCACGGCGGCGGCCGCGGCGTCGGGGCAGCTGGCGCTCGAGGTCCTCGACGACGCCGACGGCCCCCGGGCGCTGGGCACGCTCGCGGCGGCCGCCGTCATCGGCGGGGTCGGCCGGGTGGCGGCGCTGCGGCGACGGGCGACGCCGCTGGCCGTCGTCGTCCCCGGCACGGTGATGCTGCTGCCCGGGCTGACCATCTACACTGCCCTCGCCGAGCTGACGGGCGGCACCGTCGTCACCGGGCTCATCCTGCTCGGCGAGGCGGCGGTCGTCGCCCTGGCGATCGGTGCGGGCGTCTCCCTCGGCGACTCGGTGGCCGCGCCCCTGGAGCGAGGCCTCGACGGCGCCGGGCGGCGCCGACGTCGACGCCGCGAGCCGCCGCTGCGCACCTGAGCCGGGTCGGTGCCGTCGGCCCTGCCCCGGTCAGGCCGGCGGCAGCGACCAGTCGACGGGGCCCGCGCCCTGGGCGGCCAGCGCCGCGTCGACCGCCGAGAAGGGCCGCGAGCCGAAGAAGCCGCGGCGCGCCGACAGCGGGCTCGGGTGGGCGCTCGCCACGACGGCGACGCCGCCGAGCGTGGGCGCCAGCGCCTGCGCGTCCTGGCCCCAGAGCACCGCGACGAGCGGCCCGCCGCGCCGGGCGAGCGCGCCGACGACCTGCTCGGTGACCTCCTCCCACCCCCGACGCCGGTGGGACCCCGAGCTGCCGGCGGCCACGGTGAGCACCCGGTTGAGCAGCAGGACCCCCCGCCCCGCCCACGGCGAGAGGTCCCCGGTGGCGGCCGGGGGCAGGCCCGTGTCGGCGTCCCGCTCGGCGAGGAGGTTGCGCAGCGTCGGCGGCAGCGGGCGCACGTCCGGCTCGACGGCGAAGGACAGCCCGACCGCGTGGCCCGGCCGCGGGTAGGGGTCCTGGCCCACGACGAGGACGCGCACCCCCGCCGGGTCCTGGCCGAGGGCCCGCAGCACCCGGTCGCCGCGGGGCAGGACCTCGGCGCCGGCGGCGACGTCGCGCGCCGTCGCCTCCAGGGCACGGCGCAGGTGCACCGACGCGGGCTCCAGGGCCGGCCACCAGCCGGGGTGCACCACGTCGAGGTCGACGCCGGCAGCCGCTGCGGCGGCGGCGACGTCGCTGGAGGGACCCGGCACGCGCTCCACGCTAGGCCCAGCGGGGCCGGCGCCGCGCGCGGACGAACCACACGCGTGTCATCCCGGCGTAGGCTTCCGGAGGACCCGAGGTCAGCCGGGCAGGGTCGGCCGGCCGGGCAGGACGGCGAGGACACCCGAGGGGAGCACCGCGTGGACAGCGCAGCCACCGGCGCCGTGAGCGCCGACGAGCCGGGGCGCACGGCGCACGGCGCCGAGCCGGGGACGTCGGCGGCGCTGCCCGAGCGCGACCAGCAGGTGCTCGCCTTCGAGCGCCAGTGGTGGCGGTACGCCGGCGCGAAGGAGCAGGCGGTCCGCGAGCTCTTCGGGCTGTCGGCCACGAGCTACTACCAGGTGCTCAACGCCCTGCTGGACTCCCCGGCCGCGATGGCCCACGACCCGATGCTCGTCAAGCGCCTGCGGCGGATGCGGGAGCAGCGGCAGCGCTCGCGGACGCAGCGACGGCTCGGTGACCGTCCGGGGTCGGGCGGCGCCGACGCACGGCAGCTGCCGTGAGCGCCGGCCCGGACGAGGACCTGCTGCCCCCCGGAGGCGGCGAGCCGCGTCGCGCCGGGGCCCACCGCGCGTCCCCCACGCCGGTCCAGCGGCTCGCCCCGGTCGGCGTCGTCCTGGCCCTCGCCGCGCTGGCTGTCCTCGTCGTCACCCTCTGGTTCGCCCAGACCGGCTGACCGCTCCCGTCGGCCCGACCACACGGCACCGGCCGCGCGGTCTCGATCCTCCCCACGCCGGGCGCGGTGTGGCTACGCTCGGCGCCGGTCGCGCACTTCGACGAGCAGCGGTCCCCTGCCCCCGTGGGACGGGGCGCTCAGCTGGGCGGAGCGCCGCACGCCGGCATCACCGCGGGCGTGAGACCCGGGGCCGCGCCGGCTGCCCCGCACCCGTCACGCAGCGACACAGGAGCAGCACACATGGTCCAGGGAACCGTGAAGTGGTTCAACGCCGAGAAGGGCTACGGCTTCATCACCGTCGACGGCGGCGGCCCGGACGTCTTCGTCCACTGGTCGGCCATCGAGATGGAGGGCTACCGCTCCCTCGAGGAGGGCCAGCAGGTCCAGTTCGAGGTCGGCCAGGGCCAGAAGGGCCCGCAGGCCGAGTCCGTCCGCCCCGCCTGACCACCGCCCCCGCCTGACCGCCGCCCCCGCCGGGGCGTGCTGCCCGCGACGCCGTCGCCCCGCCCGGGGCGGCGGCGTCGTCGCGTCGAGGCCTCGCCGTGCCGACGGCGCCCTGCCCGTCCCCGGCCCCCGCGTCCCCCTGTCCTCGCGCCCGCTCCAGGTCGCTGCGCAGGGCCCTGCCGTTTGCACTCCAGGGGCGGGAGTGCTCATCATGGGGGCTGGCACTCTCGCACGAGAGTGACAACGGACCTCGGTCGTCAGGTGAGGGCCGCGCGCGAGGCGGGACGTGACCGCCGCGCCGCTGCTCGTCCGTCGCGGGCACCTGGCGGACGACCCCACCCGTCACCGGGAGGACATCCCCAGCATGGCCAAGATCATCTCGTTCGACGAGGACGCCCGTCGCGGCCTCGAGCGCGGCATGAACCAGCTCGCCGACGCCGTCAAGGTCACCCTCGGCCCCCGGGGCCGCAACGTCGTGCTCGAGAAGAAGTGGGGCGCGCCCACGATCACGAACGACGGCGTCTCCATCGCCAAGGAGATCGAGCTCGAGGAGCCCTACGAGAAGATCGGGGCCGAGCTCGTCAAGGAGGTCGCCAAGAAGACGGACGACGTCGCCGGCGATGGCACGACGACCGCCACCGTCCTGGCCCAGGCCATGGTCCGCGAGGGCCTGCGCAACGTCGCCGCCGGGGCCAACCCGATGGCGCTCAAGCGCGGCATCGAGCAGGCCGTCGAGGCCGTCAGCAGCCAGCTGCTCGACTCCGCCACCGAGGTCGAGACCCGCGAGCAGATCGCGGCGACCGCGGGCATCTCCGCCGGCGACCCCGCCATCGGCGAGCTCATCGCCGAGGCGATGGACAAGGTCGGCAAGGAGGGCGTGATCACGGTCGAGGAGAGCAACACCTTCGGCCTGGAGCTCGAGCTCACCGAGGGCATGCGCTTCGACAAGGGCTACATCTCGCCCTACTTCGTCACCGACTCCGAGCGCATGGAGGCCGTGCTCGAGGACGCCTACATCCTCTTCAACGAGGGCAAGGTCTCCTCGATCAAGGACCTGCTCCCGCTGCTGGAGAAGGTCACCCAGTCGGGCAAGCCGCTCGTCATCATCTCCGAGGACGTCGACGGCGAGGCCCTGGCCACGCTGGTCGTCAACAAGATCCGTGGCATCTTCCGCTCGGCCGCCGTCAAGGCGCCCGGGTTCGGCGACCGCCGCAAGGCGATGCTGCAGGACATGGCCATCCTCACCGGCGGCCAGGTCATCTCCGAGACGGTCGGCCTCAAGCTGGAGAACACCGGCCTGGAGCTGCTCGGCCAGGCCCGCAAGGTCACCATCACCAAGGACGAGACGACCATCGTCGAGGGTGCGGGCGACACCGACCAGATCCAGGGCCGGGTCAACGAGATCCGCGCCGAGATCGAGCGCAGCGACTCCGACTACGACCGCGAGAAGCTCCAGGAGCGCCTCGCGAAGCTCGCCGGCGGCGTCGCCGTCATCAAGGCGGGCGCGGCCACCGAGGTCGAGCTCAAGGAGCGCAAGCACCGCATCGAGGACGCCGTCCGCAACGCCAAGGCGGCCGTCGAGGAGGGCATCGTCGCCGGTGGTGGCGTGGCTCTCATCCAGGCCGGCAAGGGCGCGTTCGCGTCCCTCTCGCTCTCGGGCGACGAGGCCACCGGCGCGAACATCGTCAAGGTCGCCGTCGAGGCCCCGCTCAAGCAGATCGCGGTCAACGCCGGTCTCGAGGGCGGCGTCGTGGCGGAGAAGGTGCGCAACCTCGAGGTCGGCCACGGCCTCAACGCCGCCACGGGCGAGTACGTCGACATGCTGGCGGCCGGCATCAACGACCCGGTGAAGGTCACCCGCTCGGCGCTGCAGAACGCGGCGTCCATCGCGGCCCTGTTCCTCACCACCGAGGCCGTCATCGCCGACAAGCCGGAGAAGCAGCCCGCGGGCGCCGGCGCCGGTGCCGACGGCGGCATGGGCGGCATGGACTTCTGATCCACGCGGCCTGAGCGTCAGCTCTGGGCACCACCGCCGGGTCTCCCGGCACAGCACGTCCACGAGGGCGGCACCCCACCGGGGTGCCGCCCTCGCGGCGTCCCCGGCGCCGTGACGCCGGACTTCGTAGCCCTTCTCCGCCTGAGGGGCCCCGAGGGGCGGACTTCGTAGCCTTTCTCCGCCTGAGGGGGACCTGGGGGTGGACTTCGTAGCCTTTCTCCGCATGAGGGGGCCCTGGGGGCGGACTTCGTAGCCCTTCTCCGGCGATGTCGTGGCGCGAGGGCGACGTAGGGTCGTGGCCGTGGCCGTGCTCGTGGACCCGCCGCGGTGGCCCGCGCACGGCCGGCAGTGGTCCCACCTCGTGAGCGACACCTCCCTGGAGGAGCTGCACGCCTTCGCCGCGGGCGTCGGGATCCCTCGGCGCGGGTTCGAGGGCGACCACTACGACGTCCCCGGTGACCGGCTCGCGGACCTCCTGGCCGCCGGGGCGTGCCTCGTCCCTGCCGGCGAGCTGCTGCGCCGGCTCGTGGCCAGCGGGCTGCGAGTGCCCAAGCAGCGCGGCCAGCAGGTCGTCGCGAGCCGGCTCGAGCTGAGGCCCGATGGCACCCAGGCGCACGTCGACCTCGTCGTCTGCTCGTCCCCGCCTCCGCCGGGCACGACGCGCGGGACCCGCGTCCTCGCGCTGGACGGCGAGGGGCGGCTGCTGCTGCGCCGTTCCGGTGCTGCGGGCGCCGGGACGCGGGGCCCTGCGCCCGCAGGGCTCTGCTCGCTGCCGCACGCGCCGCTCGGGATGGGGCGGCCCCTCGGCTTCTCCCGGCTGCGCCCGTGCGCCGACGGCGGCGGTGGCCGTCCTCCCGCCAGCCGGTGGCGGCACCTGGCGCTCGTCGCGCTGGCCCCGGCCGACGCCGTCGCCGCCGCGGGGGAGGAGCTGGTCCTGCTGCCGGCGACGTCAGCCGCACGTGCCTGCGGCGCACCGACCTGGTGGCCGCTCGTCGAGGCCTGCCTGGAGGCGGCGACCGTCCGGCCGTGAGCCCCCCGCCCGCCTCGCCTACCGTGGCGCGGTGAGCAGCGACGTCACCTCCACGGCCGAGCCAGGTGCCCCGCGTGACACGAGCCGCGTGGCCCCGCCTGCGCGCCGGCTGGTCCGCGCGGTCGTCACCGAGGACGTCCTCGACGTCAGCGAGCACGCTGCCGCGGTGGCGGACCCGGCCGCCGGCGCCGTCGTCACCTTCGGCGGGGTCGTCCGCGACCACGACCACGGGGCGCGCGTCAGCCGCCTGGAGTACTCCGCCCACCCCACGGCCGCGGCGGTCGTCGAGCAGGTCGCCCGCGAGGTCCTCGACGCGCACCCCGTCGACGCCCTCGCCGTCAGCCACCGCACGGGCGGGCTGGCCGTCGGCGACGTCGCCTTCGCCGTCGCCGTCTCTGCCGCCCACCGCCGCGAGGCCTTCGCGGCGTGCGAGGCGGTGGTGGAGGAGGTCAAGGCGCGCCTGCCCGTCTGGAAGCACCAGCGTTTCGAGGGCGGCGGCGACGAGTGGGTCGGGATGCCCTGAGGCGCGGCGCCTCTCGGTGCCGAGCCGCCCTGCGCCTCCCGGTCGCCATCGTCTCCAGGACCGGCGACCTCGTCGGGTCGGCCGGCCCTCCCCACGTCACGGCGACGCCCGGTGCTGCGCAGCGAGCGCCCCGGGGGTGCGCCCGGTGACGTGGGAGAAGTCGCGGACGAAGTGCGCCTGGTCGGCGTAGCCGAGCATCGCCGCGATCTCGGCGTGCGGCGTCGTCCCCGCGCGGACGAGCTCGGCGGCCTCGTGCAGGCGGCGTCGCTGCACGAGCCACTTCGGGCTCAGCCCGACCCGGCGACGGGTGAGGCGCTGCAACGCCCGCTCGGGCAGGTCGACCGCGGCGCACAGGTCGTCGACGCGGGTGAGGTCGCGGCGTCCCGCGGCGACGGCGACCACCCGCTCGACGACCTCGCCCTCGGCGTCGACCGGTCCGACGTCGGCGAGCGCCTCGGCGTACGCCCTCGCCGCCGCGGCGTGCGACGAGGGCGCGGCCGGGTCGTCGGCCATCGCCGAGCGGACGGCCTGGACGAGCCGAGCGGCGGTGCGCGGCAGCACGTCGACCAGCGGGACGTGCCGGTCGGCCAGCTCGGTGAGCGGACGGCGCGCCAACAGGTAGCCCGCTGCCGGGGTGAGCATGACGCCGGCCGCCCAGCCGTCGCCCGTGAGCACCGTGCGCGAGAGCCCCGAGGTGACGCGGTAGAAGCGGTCGTAGGTCGGTGTGACGACGAGCAGGCAGACCGGGTGCTGCAGCACCTCCTGCACGGACTCCTCACCCGGCGGCACGGACCACACGGGGAACCAGGACCGCTGGACGAGGTGCGCCAGCCCGGGCGGTGGCGGGTAGCGCGCCAGCGTGTGGGAGGTGTCGTCGGGACGGCGCAGGTGCGCGCGCTCCACGAGGTCGAGGGCGTCGGGCGCCACGGGCTCGGCCGCCGGCGGCGGGGCTGCCTCGGCGTGCCGCGCGCTGTCGGGTTCCATCAAGACCCGAGCGTGCCGCACTCCCTAGCGTCCGGGGCATGACGACGAGCAGCTCTGGCCCTGGTGACGTGACCCACCCCGGCGACGCGACGAAGACCTCCTACGCGGCGGCGGACGGACCGCTGCGGGCGGTGCTCGCCGCCGTCCCCGACGACGGGTGGCGCGCTCCCTCGCCCTGTGAGGGGTGGACGGCGGCCGACGTCGTCGCCCACCTGGTGACGACCCAGCGCGACCTGCTCACCGGCCACGGGGCGGACCTCGGGGAGGCGCCCGACCTCGACGTCGACCCGGCGGGCGCGTGGTCCGTGCACGCCGACCGCGTGCTCGCGGCGCTGGGCGACCCCGAGCTGCCCGCGACGACCTTCGACGGCTTCTTCGGGCCGACGACGGTGGGGGAGACGCTCGTGCGGTTCTACGTCTGGGACATGGTCGTCCACCGCTGGGACGTCGCCCGCGCCGCGGGCCTCGACGCCGGGCTCACGGCCGTCGAGCTGGCGCAGGTCGAGACGGGGGCGGACGGCTTCGGCGAGGCGCTGCACATGGAAGGCATCTGCGCGCCGGCCCTCGACGTCGGCGAGACCGCGACACGCGAGCAGAAGGTCCTGGGCCGGTTGGGACGCCGCGCCTGAGTCCCGGCTGCTCGAGCACTCCTCCCGACCTGGCGACCGTGCCGCGGCGACGAGGCGCCTCTGCGCTCGTTGCGGGACGGCTCGCGGTGCCAAGACGTGGTCAGGGGCGCAGAGGCTTGGCGAAGCAGCGGGTCATCGGGTCGTCGGCCCAGGCGTACGCCGGGATCGGGCGCCACCCCTCGCGCTCGTACAGGGCGAGGGCCTCCGGCTGCAGCGTGCCCGTGACGAGATGCAGCTCCTCGTGGCCGCGGCTGCGGGCGGCGTCCTCGGCCGCCGTCAGCAGCGCCAGCGCGAGGCCGCGCCGACGGGCCGACGGGTGGACCCACAGCCGCTTGACCTCACCGACGGCCGGGCCCGCCTCGGGCCGGTCCGTCACGGCGACGCAGCCCACCGCGGTCTCGTCGGCGACGGCGAGCAGCCGCAGCGCGTCCTCGGGGAGCGGGGCGCCGGAGACCGTCTCGAGCGTGTCGCCCGGGCCGCCGTAGCGGACGAGCAGCTCTTCCTCGGCCGAGCGCACGAGGGCGCGGTGGCGGGCGTCGTCGGCGCCGACGACGAGCACCCGCGCGAGGGCGACCGGCTCGGGCGTCCTCGCTGGCTCAGCCACCGGCGAAGGGCGGGAGGACGTCGACGACCGGCGCCGGCCCGTCGGTCGAGCCGGACGGGAGCACCGGGTCGTCCGGGCCGGCCGCGACCTCGCCGACGAGCACGGTGGCGACCTCCAGCACCGGCCCCAGACCGGGATGACGGACGGCGAGCGCGCGTCGCAGGTCGGCGACCACCGGGACGTCGCCCGCGCGAGCCGGGGTCACCTCGAGGGTGTCCTCCTCCGTGCCGGCTGCCGCGGCAGCACCGGCGAACAGGCGCACCCGCACGCTGACGCCACCTGAGGACGGCGCGCCAGCCGGCCTCCCCGTCGTCCGTGCCGTCCCGCCGCCGGCCGAGGCCGCCGCGCTCGCGCCCACGCTCATCCGCCGATCGCGCTCATCGACCGCGACGGCGTGGCGAAGCCGCTCGTCGTCAGCGGCTCGGCCTCGCCGATGCCGTGCGCCGGGGCCTTGCCCCACATGGCGGCGCGCCAGACGTCGGCGACCTCGTCGTCGCTCGCACCCCCGCGCAGCAGGCCCCGCAGGTCGGTCTCCGACGTCGAGAACAGGCAGCTGCGCACCTGGCCGTCGGCGGTGAGCCGGGTGCGGTCGCACGCCTCGCAGAACGGGCGGGTGACCGAGGCGATGACGCCCACGCGCCCGAGCGGCGCGGAGGTCGGGTCCGCGCCGGTTGCGCGGACGCGGTAGGTCTGCGCCGGCGCGCCCCCACGGGCGGCCGGGTCGTCGGGCTCGAGGTCGAAGCGGCCCCGCAGGCTGGCCAGGACGTCGTCGGCGGTCACGAGCCCCTCGCGCGCCCAGGCACCCTGGGCGTCGATGGGCATCTGCTCGATGACCCGCAGCTCGTACCCGCGCTCGAGCGCCCACGCCAGGAGGGCAGGCGCCTCGTCGTCGTTGACCCCGGGCAGCAGCACGGCGTTGACCTTGACCGGCCCGATGCCGGCGGCCGCGGCCGCCTCGACCCCGCGCAGGACGTCGACGTGCCGGTCCCGGTGGGTGATGGTGGCGAAGCGCCGAGGGTCCAGCGTGTCGAGCGAGACGTTGATGCGTCGCAGACCCGCGGCCGCCAGGCCGGCGGCGCGCTTGTCCAGCCCCAGGGCATTGGTCGTCATCGAGGCCTCGACGGGGGCGCCGTCGGCCGTCCGCAGCGCGGTCGTCGCGGCGACGACGCGTTCCAATCCCCGCCGCAGCAGGGGCTCGCCGCCGGTGTAGCGCACCTCGCGCACCCCCAGCCGCTCGACGGCGAGGGTGACCAGGCGCACGACCTCGTCGTCGGTCAGCATCTCCCCCTCGGGCATCCAGTCCAGGCCCTCGGGCGGCATGCAGTAGCCGCAGCGCAGCGTGCAGCGGTCGGTCAGCGAGACGCGCAGGTCCGTCGCCGTCCGGCCGGAGGGGTCCAGCAGCCCCGGCACCCCCGGGCGGCCCGCCGTCGCGGCGGCGACGGCGGCGGCGTCCGTGGCGTCCCGCGGCGGCCGGCGCACCGGCGGCATCCCCAGCGCGACGGCGCCCCGCGGGGCCGTCGCTGCCTGCAGTGCGCTCATCCCGACCAGAGTACGTGCGCTCCTCGGGAGCGCCGCCCGCCGCCCGCCGCCGGCGCCGCCGCACCACCGTCGGCCAGACGGCGCGCGCCGAGCCCGCCGGCCGCCGGTCCCCGCCGCGGCACGTCTCGAAGGGTGAGGATCAGAGCGCGAACATCCGCGCGTTGCGCTCCTCCACCTCCGCGTAGGAGTCCCCGGCCGCGGCCAGCGCGGTGTTGACCTGGTCGAGCGACTCCCGCACCCGCTCCTGGGTGCCGCGCCAGTCGGCGACGACCGCCTGGAACTGGCTGGACGCCTGGCCCTTCCAGCTGTTCTGCAGGTCCAGCAGCGAGCGCATCATGCGGTCGACCTCGGCGGACAGCGCCGCCGAGCTGGCCCGCACCGCCCCGCTCGCCTGCTGGACCTGCGCGCTGTCGACCTCGAACCTGCTCATGGACGTCTCCTCCGGTGCGGCGGGACCCCGTCGGTCCCGCACGTCGAGGACGCTAGGGGCGGGTGACGACGCCGGCCGGCGTCGTCCACAGGCACCCTGCCCGCAGGGGCGTCACCGGTGCCTGTGGACGCCGGCCACGTCGCGGCGGCGGACGCTGGCGCTCGCGAGCTCAGGCGGGACGGCGCGGCTCAGCCCTCCTGCCGCGTCCCCAGGGTCACCGGCACCGAGACCTCCTGCCCGCCGCGCACGACGGTCAGCTCGACCTCCGTGCCCGGCGCGCGCTCGCGCACCTGCGCCGTCAGCGACTCGGCGCCGTCGACCGGCTGCCCGTCGACGGCGACGACGGCGTCCTCGGCCTCCAGCCCCGCCTCCTCCGCCGGGGTGCTCGCGACGACGTCGGCGACGCCGGCCGCCAGGCGCGTCGTCCCGTCGGCGGTCGCCGTGGTGTCGGTGAGGCTCACGCCGAGCCAGGCGTGCTGCGCCGCCCCCGTGGCGATCAGCTCTGAGGCGATGCGGCTCGCCTCGTCCGAGGGGATGGCGAAGCCGAGGCCGATGGAGCCTGCCTGCTCGCCGGTGCTGGCGATCGAGGAGTTGATGCCGATGACGGCGCCGTTCGCGTCGACGAGCGGGCCGCCGGAGTTGCCCGGGTTGACGGCGGCGTCGGTCTGGATGGCATTGGTGACGACCTGCTCGGCGGCCTGCTGCTGCGGGGCGAAGCCCAGCTGGGTGGAGGACTCGGGCGCGGTGACCTGCGTCGTCGTCACGGGCCGGTCGAGCGCCGAGACGATGCCGGTCGTCACGGTGTCGGAGAGACCGAGCGGGTTCCCGACGGCCATGACGGGCTGGCCGACCTCGACCGCCGAGGACTCCCCGAACGTGGCGGGCACCAGGTCCGCCGGCGGGTCGACGACCTGCAGCACCGCGAGGTCGGTCGCGGCGTCCTCGCCGACCACCTCCACGTCGAAGACCCGCCCGTCGGCCAGCACGACGCGCATCTGGGCGTCCGCGCCCGCCCCCGCCGCGACGTGGTAGTTCGTGAGGACGTGGCCCTCGGCGTCCAGGACGACGCCGGAGCCCTCGCCCGAGCCGGACTGGCTGGCCACCTGGATGGCGACGACGCTCGGCGCCACCTGCCCGGCGACGGCCGGCCAGTCGACGGCGCCGACCGGTGCGGGCGCCGCGCCTCCCGCCGCGCTGCTCGAGGGGGCCGTCGCCGTGGTGGTGGCCGGGGTCTGCTGCGTCAGCGCGCCGACGCCCAGCGCGGTGCCGCCGCCGACGAGCGCGGCGACGAGGGCGACCGCGACGAGGGTCCCCCGGTTCCTGCGGGGCGGACGCGCCGGCTGTGGCGCGGGGTCGGCGGGTCCCTGTCCGCCCGAGCCTGGAGGCGGCGTCGAGGCGCCGTACCAGGCGGGGCCTGCGGCCTGGCTGCCGGCGGGCGCGCCCCAGGGGTCGGCCGGCCACGGGGCGCCCCCGGTGCGCTGCTGCCCGGTGCCGCCGGCCGGGACGCCCCGGTACCGGCCGTCCGTGGGCTCGGGCCGCGACCACGGCTGCTGGCCGTCGCCCTGCGCGGTGGCTGCGGCGGTCGGCTCGGTCGTCTGCTGGGTCACGGGTGTCCTCCCCTGGTGCGTCGCCCGGGAGGTGCTCCCGGGCTCTTCACCACCAGGACACACCGGGCCGATGCGCGCTCCCCGAGCGTGACCTGGACGTTCCCTATGAACGCCGGGTGATGGGGGTGCCGGGGTGACGAGGGCCGACGTCGCCTGCCGTCGACGAGGGCGCCGCAGCGGGCCCGGCCTCGCCGGGGAGGTCGACGGCGTCCCCGCCGTCGTCGTAGGGCTCGTCCTGCGCCCCCGGGCTCTCGGCGGCGGGCACGGCGACCTCGACGGTCGCGCCGCCCCCCGGCGTCGGGACGACCCGCACGGCCCCGCCGTGCGCGGCGACGATGGCGGCGACGATGGCCAGCCCCAGCCCGCTCCCGCCGCCCGCGCCGCGGGTGCGGGAGACGTCGGCGCGGTAGAAGCGCTCGAAGACGCGCTCGGCGTCCTCGGGGGCGATGCCGGCGCCGTGGTCGACCACCTGCCACGTGGCCCAGGCGCCGCCGGCGTGCCGGCGCACGCCGACGCCGACCTCGAGCGGGCTGCCGTCGGGCGTGTGCCGCACGGCGTTGCCGACGAGGTTGGTGAGCACCTGGCGCAGGCGGGCGTCGTCCCCCACGACGGGGGCAGGAGCCGGCGCCGGTGCGCCGTCCAGGCCCACCAGCCGGGTGGTGCGCCCGGGCGCGAGGGCGGCGAGGTCGTGGACGGCGTCCGCGGCGAGCACGAGGAGGTCCACGGGCTCGGTGCGCAGCGGGCGCTGCTCGTCGAGGCGGGTGAGGGCGAGGAGGTCCTCGACGAGGCCGCCGAGCCGGGTCGACTCCGTCTCGATGCGCCCGAAGGCGGCCTCGACCTGCTCGCGCTCGCGGACCGCCCCCTGGCGGTGCAGCTCGGCGAAGCCGCGGATGGTGGCGAGCGGCGTCCGCAGCTCGTGGCTGGCGTCGGCGACGAAACGTCGCATCCGCGCCTCGGAGGCCTCGCGGGCGGCCAGGGAGGTCTCGACCCGGTCGAGCATGACGTTGAAGGTCGAGCCGAGCCGGCCGACCTCCGTGCCGGGCCACGCGTCGGCGACCCGCCGGCTGGAGTCGCCGGCCCCGTAGGCGGCCGCGACCGCCTCCACCTCGCGCAGCGGCCGCAGGGAGCGCCGCACCGCCACCCGCCCGGCGAGGACGGCGACGACGAGGA
Source organism: Pseudokineococcus sp. 1T1Z-3 (assembly GCF_037482365.1). Lineage (NCBI taxonomy): Bacteria > Bacillati > Actinomycetota > Actinomycetes > Kineosporiales > Kineosporiaceae > Pseudokineococcus > Pseudokineococcus sp. 1T1Z-3. Next base: position 147,219 of record NZ_JBBHZF010000001.1, on the reverse strand, counting down.
CGGCCAGGGCCACGGCCCACAGGAGCACCTGGACGGTGCGGACGGCGGAGCCGACCTGGTCCAGGGGGTAGGCGATCGACACGACGCCGCTGGTGGTCTGGCCGGTGCTCGTGTCGACGAGCTCGACCGTGCCGGAGACCACCCGCCAGACGTCGCCGCCGGGGTCCGTGGCGCTCCACGGCTCGCCGCCGTGGGCGAGCACCTCCGCCATGTCGACGCCGACGGCGGGGACGGCGTCGGGGTCCTCGGCGATGACGCGCACGAGCCGGCCGTCCGCGTCGCCGATGACGACGGCGTAGTCGGTGGGCACCTCGGGACCCGCCTGCCGGTCCAGCAGCTCGCTGAGCTGGTCGGCGGAGGCCGCCTGGGCGAGGAGCTGCTCGTCGACGTTGCCGACGAGCACCCCGCGCAGCAGCGCCGTCGTCACCCCGCCCGTCACGGCCAGCGCCCCGAGCAGGAGGACGCCCACGAGGACGGAGAGCTTGGTGCTCAGCGGCACCTGGTCGGCCCACCGGGCGGCGGGTGGACGGCGCGCGACGCCGTCCGCACCGAGCACCGGCTCCGGCGGGACGGCGGGCACGCGCCGCCGGAGCGGACCGGGCAGGCGCTCGACCAGGCGCTCGTAGCGGGTGGGGCTCACGCCGTCTCGGGAGGCAGGCGGAGCACGTAGCCGACACCGCGCTTGGTGTGGATCAGGGCCGGCACGGGCGCGCCGTCGAGACCCGTCCCGGTGTCGACCTTGCGCCGCAGGTAGGAGATGTAGGACTCGACGATGCCGGCCTCGCCGTTGAAGTCGTAGTTCCACACGTGGTCGAGGATCTGCGCCTTCGACAGCACCCGGTTGGGGTTGAGCATGAGGTAGCGCAGCAGCTTGAACTCGGTGGGGGACAGCTCGATGTCGCGCCCGCCGCGGCGCACCTCGTGCCCGTCCTCGTCCATGGTGAGGTCGGAGAAGACGAGGTGGCCCGGCGCCGCCGCCGCGCCGCCACCGGTGCGGCGCAGGATGGCCCGGATCCGCGCGACGACCTCCTCGAGGCTGAAGGGCTTCGTCACGTAGTCGTCGCCGCCGACCGTGAGTCCCTGCACCCGGTCGGCGAGGTCGTCCTTGGCCGTCAGGAAGAGGACGGGGGTGTCCCGGCCGCGCTCCCGCAGCCGCCGGGTGACGGTGAAGCCGTCGAGGTCCGGCATCATCACGTCGAGCACGAGGAGGTCCGGGCGCACCCGCTCGGCCTGCCGCAGCGCCTCCTGCCCGTCCTGCGCCGTGTGCACCTCGAAGCCCGCGAAGCGCAACGACGTCGACAGCAGCTCGCGGATGTTCGGCTCGTCGTCGACGACGAGGAGGGTGGCCTCGGCCGGTGCGGCACTCATGGCACCCAGTGTGCGCCCAGGTCCTGGCCCTCGGCTGGCCCTCTCCTGGGCGCCGGCTGGGTGCTGGCTGACGGCGTCGTCGGGCTGGGGGTGCCGGTGCGGCGCGGGGTGTGTCGGCCCGAGAACTCCGCGGTGCGCGGAGTTGGGGGGCTGGGGGGTGACGGGTGCGGACTTTGCGGGTGTGGCGGCGGGGTGTCGTCCCGGCAGGTCCGCGCCGGTCCGGGGTCGGGCCCGCTGCCTCTGCGTCGGCGCGCCACGGCCGCGGCACCTCACAGCGCGGCCCGCACCATGGCCGGGACGGCGCCGCGGCTGAGCGTGTCGCGCCACGTGCAGCGGACGACGTCGTGGCCGAGGGCGACCAGGCGGTTCTGACGCGATCGGTCGCGGAAGAGCGGCTCGGGCGCGGAGTGCGGCTCCTGCCCGTCCGCTTCGAGGAGCAGCAGGCCGGGACGGCTCGGCCGCCGGTGGCGGAAGACCATGTCGCTGCGCGCCAGCAGCTCGCCGTCGTCGTCGACCACCTCCACCTGCAGGTCGTCGGGGGCGAGCCCGCCGTCGATGCACCGCAGCCGCGCCCGGCTCTCCAGCGGCGTCTCCGCGCGCGCGTCCGCCAGGCCCCAGAGGTCGGCGACCGCGGGGCTGCCCCGGCGTCCGGCCGCGAGGGCTCGGGCCTCCGCGAGCGCCTCCGCACCGTCGGAGCGGGCGAGCGCGTCGAGCAGCGCCAGGGCGTCCGGACGGTCGAGGGCGAGCGACAGGTCGGCCGTCGTCCGTACCCGCGAGGTGACCGTGAGCCCGGAGAGGTCCACGAGGTGCTCGGGCGGGACGTCCCACCGGTGCACCGCGAGCGGCCGACTGCCCACCTGCACCTCTCGGCCGCTCGCGACGTGGACGCGCCCGTCCCGCGGCCCGGTCGGCAGCCCGTGGAGCACCGCTGCCGTCCTCTCGGCGACGACGGCGCCCGGCAGGAGCAGGCTCGCCCCCCGCGCCCAGGACCTCTGCAGGGCGACGCCGGTCCGCCACGGCTCGGCCAGCACCGTCCCGCGCAGCAGCGGGAGCCACTCCCCGCGGGCCACCATCGTCCGCGGCAGCTGGCCGGACGCGCCCGCCCGCAGGACGTCCGCGCGGCACAGGACGCCGTCCTGCCGCGCGGCCACGTCGGTGAGGCGTCGCAGCGCCTCCAGGTGCGGGGGTGCGAGCGACCGGACGTCCATGGCTGCACCGTGGCCGCCGCGGCCGAGCCCGGCGGGCGGCTCCGTCGTCCCTGTGGACAGCGGCGTCGACGCCTCGCCTGTGCGCGCCGGGACGGTGTGTCGCCCCGGAAGGTCCGCGGTGCGCGGACTCGTGGGGCTGGGTGGTGACGGGCGCGGACGTCGCGGGCCGGTGGGCGGCGTGTCGTCCCGTGAGGTCCGCGTCCGTGAGGCGGGACGGTGCGTCGCCCCGCAAGCTCCGCGGTGCGCGGAGTTGTCGGGCTGGGTGGTGACGGGCGCGGGAGCCCGCCGTCAGCTGCCCTCGGCCTCCAGCGAGCCGGCGAGGACGTCGTCGCCGTCGAGGATGCGGTAGGCGTAGCCCTGCTCGGCCAGGAAGCGCTGCCGGTGGGCGGCGAAGTCCTGGTCGAGGGTGTCGCGGGAGACGACCGTGTAGAAGCGCGCCGTCCGGCCGTCGCCCTTGGGTCGCAGCAGGCGCCCGAGCCGCTGCGCCTCCTCCTGGCGGGAGCCGAAGGAGCCGCTCACCTGCACCGCGACCGACGCCTCGGGCAGGTCGATGGAGAAGTTGGCCACCTTGCTGACCACCAGCACGGAGATGGCGCCCTCCCGGAAGGCCTGGAACAGCCGCTGCCGCTCGGCCACCGACGTCTCGCCCTTGATGACGGGCGCGTCCAGGCGCTCGCCGAGCTCGTCGAGCTGGTCGATGTACTGCCCGATGACGAGCACCTGCTCGCCCTTGCTGGCCTCCACCACCCGCTGGACGACGCGCGTCTTGGACTCCGTCGTCGCGCACAGCCGGTACCGCTCGTCGGGCTCGGCCGTCGCGTAGAGCAGCCGCTCGCTCTCGGGCAGCGTCACCCGTACCTCGACGCAGTCGGCCGGCGCGATGTAGCCCTGGGACTCGATGTCCTTCCACGGCGCGTCGTACCGCTTGGGCCCGATGAGGGAGAAGACCTCGCCCTCGCGGCCGTCCTCGCGCACGAGCGTCGCCGTCAGCCCGAGCCGACGGCGGGCCTGCAGGTCCGCCGTCATGCGGAAGATCGGCGCGGGCAGCAGGTGGACCTCGTCGTAGACGATGAGGCCCCAGTCACGGGCGTCGAGCAGCTCCAGGTGCGGGTAGGTGCCCTTCCGGCGCGTCGTCATCACCTGGTAGGTCGCGATGGTGACGGGTCGGACCTCCTTGCGGGTGCCCGAGTACTCGCCGATCTCGTCCTCGGTGAGGGAGGTCCGCCGGACCAGCTCGTCCTTCCACTGCCGCGCCGAGACGGTGTTCGTCACGAGGATGAGCGTCGTCGCGCGCGCCTTGGCCATGGCGCCGGCGCCCACGAGCGTCTTGCCCGCGCCGCACGGGAGGACGACGACGCCGGACCCGCCGTCCCAGAAGCCGTCGACGGCCTGGGCCTGGTACGGGCGCAGCTCCCACCCGTCCGTGTCGAGGTCGATGGGGTGCGCCTCGCCGTCGACGTACCCGGCGAGGTCCTCTGCCGGCCAGCCGAGCTTGAGCAGCACCTGCTTGAGGTTGCCGCGCTCGCTGGGGTGGACCGCGACGGTCGCCTCGTCGATGCGCTCGCCGACGAGCGGCGCCACCTTCTTGCTGCGCAGGACCTCCTCGAGCACCGGCACGTCGGTGGCCTGCAGCACGAGCCCGTGCCCGGGGGAGTCGGCGAGCTGGAGGCGCCCGTAGCGGTCCATCGTCTCGGCGACGTCGACGAGCAGCGCGTGCGGCACCGGGTAGCGCGAGTGCTCCAGCAGGACGTCGACGACCTGCTCGGCGTCGTGCCCGGCGGCCCGGGCGTTCCACAGACCCAGCGGGGTGAGCCGGTAGGTGTGCACGTGCTCGGGCGCCCGCTCCAGCTCGGCGAAGGGGGCGATCGCCTTCCGGCAGGCCGGTGCGCTCGGGTGGTCGACCTCCAGCAGCAGCGTCTTGTCGCTCTGGACGATGAGGGGGCCGTCGCTCACGCGGGTCCTTCCGGGAGGTGGTGCGGTGCCAGGTTGATCTGCCCGGCACCAACCACCCGACGGACGCCGTCCTTCCCCGCGGGCGCCGCAGCCCTCAGCCGGGCAGCCGCAGCGGGAAGGAGCCCGCCGTGGAGATCGCCGCCGGGACCAGCACGAGGAGGACGACGAAGACCAGGACGAGCAGGAGGAGGCCGGCGACGGTCAGCCCCACGAGCAGGATCCACCCCAGCCGGGTGAGCCGCTCGGCGCGGTCGAGGTCGCGGGACGCCGAGGTGGCCGCCACGACCGCGAGGATGCCCGAGGGCACCGACGGGATGGTCAGCGCACCGGTGAAGAAGGCGACCGCGGAGACCACGAGCAGCACGACCGTCGACGTCGGCACCGCGCCGCCGCCCGGCGGGTACGTCGGCACGGCCTGGCCGTCGCCGCCCGGGGGCGTCGTGAGCGCGTCACCGCCCCTGGCGTGCCCGCCGTCGGCGACAGGAGCATCCGGCTCCAGCCCGCCCTCGTACCGCCCACCGGCAGCCGGCGACGAGGCACCCGGCGACGAGGGGCCCCACGACGACGCGGGCGCCGCCCACGGCTGGCCCGCCGTCGACGTCGGAGCGCTGTTCGCGCCCCATGAGGGGGGCGGCTCCGGCCGGGACGGGGCGCTGTCGGGCCACGGGCTCGCCCCCGCGGGGGAGGGGGCCGCAGGGGTGGGCGCGGCCGCCCGCGCCCCCTGGTCGCCCCGACGTCCTGGCGGCTCCGCGGTCGGGCCGTAGGGGTAGGCCGACGTCGCGTCGCCCTGGGATCCGGCGAGCCAGGCCTGCTCGTCGGTGGACGCGTCGCCGTCCGCACGGGCCCCCTGCGGGGCGGCCTCCCCGCCGGCCTGGGCCACGCCCTCGTCGGCGGACGTCCCGTGCTCCCCGACCCGCTCGGGCTCGCGCTCGTCCACGTCGCTCCTCCTCGCCTCGCCGCCGCCACCTGCCGCGGACCCTGCCGGCGACGCTACTGGGGAGCCCCGACGACCGCCGGTCACCGCGACGACGAGGGCGCGCGGCCACCGGCCCGCAGCGCTCAGCCGGGCGCCGTCCCCGTGACCCGGTGGACCGAGAGCACCCGGTCCTCCCCGCTCGTGAGGTCGCGCACGCTGATCCGCCCGCCGTCGACGCCCAGCGGCAGCGCGTGCACCCGGCGGGGCCCTCCGGCGGTGTCGACGTACCCCACCCACAGCGGGCGGCGCTCGTCGGCGGCCCGGCGCAGCTCGGCCAGGGAGAGCGCCGGGTCGGCGGGCGGCACGAGCGGGGCCCCCGACGGCGACGGCGGCGCGGCCGCCACGGCCTCGTCCCCGGCGCGCAGGGCGGCGACGACGCTGCGGGCCACCTGCTCGCTGGGCGGCGTCTGCCCCGGCACCCGCTGCGGTGCGCGCCGCGGAGGCGTGCGCCGCACGACCGGCCGGTCGAGGACGAGCCCCCCGTCGGCGGCCTCGGCGGCGGGCGCGAGCCCCAGCCCGCGCACCACCCGCAGCACCTCGGAGGGGTCCGCGGTGGCCACGAGGACCGTCGGCGCGAGCCGGCGCAGCCCCAGCCCGGCCGCGCGGCGCTCGGCGAGCAGCTCGGTGAGCACCGCCTCGTCGTCGCTGCGCAGGTAGGCCCCGGCCGACCCGACCCGCACCCGCCCGTGCCGGCGCGCGACGTCACGCACGAGGTACTCCAGCGGCTGCGGCACCGGCGTCGCCGAGACCCGCGCGAGGAAGGCGAGGACGTCGTCGGCGGTCCGCCCGGCGTCCAGCGCCCGGCGGACGGTGCCCCCGTCGAAGCGGTAGACCGTCGCGCCGCCCCGGGAGTCGACGTCGGCCGCCAGGGACAGCTCCATCTCGACGTCACGCTCCAGCGGCCCGGGCGCGACGGCGGTCAGGTCGGCCTGCAGCAGCACCTCCGAGACCGGCTCGGGCAGAGCGGCGTCCAGGACGGCGGCGGCTGCGGCTCGGCGGCGCGCGCCCTCGTCGTCCTCTTCGGGGAGGCTCAGCGCCCCGGCGTCGTCGGTCAGCAGCGCCCGTCCGGCCGCCCCCAGCGCGCCCGAGGCCAGGACGCCGAGCCACGACGCCTCGCCGACGAGCGCCTCCAGCAGCCGCGTGTCCCGCGCCGGCGCCCAGCGCGGCCGCAGCCAGGCCAGCCGTTCGGCGAGGTCGCCCGTGGCCACGCCCTCGCCGTCGGCGACGGTCATGACGGCGGTCAGCAGCAGCGAGCGCACCATCGGCGCCTGCGGTCGGGCGGCGGCGTCGGAGAGGGCGGCGACGGCGCTGCCCCGGTCGTCGCGCCCGCCGACGAGCGAGGGCAGCCGGGGGAGGGCCAGCCACGTCGCCGCGAGCGCCGCCCACCGCTCGCCCGTGCTGCCCTCGGCCCAGTCGTCGTAGCGCGGCGTCGGTGCCCACGCCGCGTCGGCCTCGCCGTCCTGGGCGACCAGCCCGGCCGCCGCCGCCAGCTCGACGACGAGCGCGGCCGTCCCGGTGTCGACCTCCAGCTCGGTCGACAGCCGGCCCAGCTCGCGCACGCCGAGGCCGCCGGCGCGCAGCACGGGCGCCGACCGCTCGCCGAGCGCCCGTCCGAGCGCGTCGACGAGGCGCACCGCCTCGGCCGCAGCCCCGCTCGCCAGCCCGTCACGACGGGCGGCGGGCACGGGCCGGGACGGCAGGGGCGGCGGGTCGAGGGCGACCGGCTCGCGGTGCACCCGCCCGTCCCGCAGCGCCAGGCCCAGCTCCCGCGGCAGGACGACGCGGTCGTCCGCGACCGGCACGAGCAGCGCCCGCGCGAGCGACCAGTCCAGCGGCGTGGGGGCGCCGTCGGTGCCGTCGCCGCCCTCGCGGTCGACGTCGACCTCGCGCCGCGCGCGGGCGACCTGGCCCAGCGGGCCGCCGGCGTCCAGGCGTGCCAGCAGGTCGCGGGTGCCCTCGGGGGCGTCCTCCAGCAGGGCGGCGAGCGCGGGGGGGTCCGCGAGGCGCGCGAGCACGCCGTCGACGCCCTCGGCGGCCGGCACCTGGAGCAGCCGGCCGAGGGCGCCGGCGCGAGGCCGGACCGGCGCAGAGGTGTCGAGCAGGTCGGCGAGCGAGGGGCCGAGCCCCGCCGGCTGCGCGCCGAGCGCGTCGCCGAGGACGGCGACGGGGTGGTGCTCCGTGGCGGTGCCCCACAGCAGCCCGAGGTCTCGCAGCCGGCCGAGGACCTCGCGGGTGCGGGTCTGCGGCAGGCCGCACGCCGCGGCGACGTCGGCGGTCGTCGCGGATCCGCCGCCGCGGGCGGCGAGCACGACGACGGCGGCCAGCACGTCGAGCTCGCCGCGGCTTCGGGCGTCGACGGCGCGCTGCACGCTGTGCCGGGTGCTCGCGCGGACGGCCAGGGCCCCCGTGTCGGCCGGCACGGGCACCGACAGGTCGGGCCGGCCGCGGAGCAGGGCCACGAGCGACGCCTCGGGCCGCCCCCGCAGGTCGTCGGCGAGCGAGCGGGGAGTGGGGGCACGTCCGCCGCCCGGGCCGGACGTCGACGCGCCGGCGCGGGCGGCAGGCGGGGGAGGCATCCGCTCAACGCTAGGCGACGCGGCCGCCTCCGGCGCTGTCGGCGCGGCAGGCCGTGCCGGGCGCCGGACCCCGAAGACCCGGTCCGGGCATCCGCTCGGACTGGGCCTCCCGGTGCAGGTTGACGAGTCGCTCCGCCACGGTGAGAGGACTGGTCAGCTCCTCTGCATCAGCTCCTGTGGCCATTCGCGGGGGGCGGGGAGGCCGGGAGCTCGGTCACGAGGGAGGTGACGACTCGGCAATCCTGACCGCTTGAGACCTGTTCTCGCTGGCGCGCAGGACGGCCCCCACCAGGCCAAGGACGAGACCCAGCACCAGCACCAGCACCGCGAGCAGCCACAAGGCTCCAAGGCCGATGTTGGCTCCGTCCGCCGCAGAAGGCAGCGTCATCCACAGCAGCAGTCCGGTGGATGCAGGGCCTCCTACGAGGAGCAGGATGGAGGAGGTCCTCACGATCGTCGCGCTTGACCTTGTCACGTGTTCTTCCCTTTCCCAGTGCAGCGCGCCCGCCCGAGCCCTCGGACGGCCGTGCAGCAGTCGGTGACGACTACCGCGCAGGCCGTGCCCTTGACGCTCTGACATGGGCAAGTGGCTGCGCAGGCGCCGATACGACTGCGGAGAAGGTTCCTGTCACAGTCGTGCCTGTTCGTCCGACTCCTCGACCCACAGCAGATGTCGTGCCGGTCGCGGCTAGGTGTGAAAGTGACCTTTCCCACCTGTCCAAGAATCAGGTGCAGCCGTCGGGCCTCCCGTTGGGCGCATAGACCCCCGTTGTCTCCTGGAGACCACAGCTCCCACACCCCGACGATGCATGGTGCCTCCAACCGGAGGGCTCTCCGGGAGAGCTCGGGTGCGCGCCGCCGACCGGCGTCTGCAAGTTGAGGCCAGCGGTGGCTCCGAGGCTGCGTCAGCCACATCGGCGCCAGCTTGGTCGGCTACGAGAGCGCGACGTCATGACGTGCCGGCCCCTGCGGTCTCCCGGGTGGCATCGGTCAAGAGATGTGGGGAGTGCGTCAGCGGTAGGAGCGGTCGTCGGCAGGCTCCCACGTGGTGTCCGCCTCCCGCTGGCGTCCCCGTCGACGCTCGACCGTGCACCAGACGCCGACGGCCCGGCCCGAGCGGTTGCTCGGACCGGGCCGTGGGGTGCCGGCGCCCGCCGCGGGGCGGGCGCCGGCCGGCGTCGCGTCAGTATCAGCTGAGCGTGACCACCGTCTGGATCGAGGAGCCCTGGTACTCCACGACGCCGAGGTAGCGGGTGCCCTCCTCGAGTCCGTCCCAGCTCACGGTCAGCGGCCGCGGGAACGACGGCCGGTTGACCAGCGGGTCGGGCGTCGCCGAGGCGTTGCCCTCGGGGCCGGCGACCAGGTACTCGTCCAGCTCGTACGCCCCGCCGGTGCTGGCGGTGGAGAACGCGTGGACGTGCACCAGGTAGGTGCCGGGCTCCGGGTCGCGCAGCGTGACCTGCTCGCTGGCGTCGCCGGTCGCGCTGACCCCGGCGAAGTAGGTCAGCGCCGCGTCGGTGACGTACATGTCGAGGTCGTCGGCCCCCTGCCCGGCCAGCAGGTCGAAGCGGACCACCGACGTGCCCTCGGGCACCTCGACCTCGTAGATGTCCGTCGAGGGGTTCGTCACGCCCGGCACCACCGGAGAGCCGGAGGTGACCTCACCGCTCTCGGTCGTGGCCGGGACGAAGCCGTTGACCGTGATGTCGACGGGCGAGGCCGTGCCCGGCGTGACGTCGAAGGTGACCTCGCCGTCGGCGACGTCGGCCCGGACCTCGGTCTGGGCGGCCACGTTGACCGGCTGGGCGACGATCGGCGAGCGCGCCGCCACCCCGCTGCCGACCCAGGTGAGCGAGCCCTGGCCGTACTCGTCCAGCGGGGCGTTGGTGCGCTGGACGCGGACGGTGAAGTCCGCGCTCTGGCCCGCCTCGCTGAAGTAGAGCACCCGCGGCGTCACGCGGACGTTGAACCCCGGCATGTCCGTCTGCACCCGGTAGAAGCCCGGCTGCGTGGCGGTGACCGTGCGGGTCACGCTCTGGCGGCCGGCGAGGGCGCCGATGGCGATGGAGGGGCCGTTGAAGTCCGAGGTGTCGCCTAGCGGCTCGACGTCGTCGGGGATCTCGGCCTGCTCGCTGACCTCGAGGAATGCCAGCCAGTCGTCGACGTCGGAGTCGTAGACCAGGCCCGGGTCGAGGAAGCGGGTCGGGTCGACGTGCCCGGCGCCGGCGTTGAAGCGGTCGGTGTCCCGGCCGCCGTCCTCGTCGAACAGGTCGTAGGCGGTCGTCATCATGGCCGACTTCACGGCCATGGGGCTCCAGTCGGGGTACTCGCCCATGATCAGCGCGCCGAGCCCGGCGATGTGCGGGCTGGACATCGAGGTGCCCGAGTAGAAGGCGAAGTCGCGCCCGCCGTTGGAGGTCGGGGCGACGGCCGCGAGCACGCTGACGCCCGGCCCGGAGATGTCCGGCTTGAGCAGGTCACCGCTGTGCGCGAGGGCCGGGCCGCGGCTGGAGAAGCCGGCGATGACCGGCGCCGGGTCGGGCTCCTCACCGGTCTGGTCACCCGCCAGCAGCGCGATCGTCGGCTCGTCCGCCGAGCCGACGTACTCCTTGATCGCCGCGCCGGCGACCTCGTCGACGTGCACCGTCGGCACCGAGTGCGTGTCGGCGTCGAGGCTGTTCGGCGCCACGTTGGCGAGCACCATGCCGACGCCGTCGGCCTGCGCCACGGCGAGGGACTTGTCGACGCGGGCGATGGCGCCGCGGTCGCAGACGACGACCGTGCCGGCCACGAGCGCCGGGTCCAGCGTCCCCGGGTAGCAGAGGCGCACCTCCTGCGGGTCCGCGTCGGGCAGGCCGACGTCGGTGGAGAGCACCGCGGTGGTCTGCTCGGGCAGCGGCGCCGTGATCGAGATGCCGCGGTACAGGTCCCCGGTGCCCGTCTCGACGGTTCCGTAGAAGTAGTGGTGCGTGCTCGCCGCCACCGTGGTCAGCCAGGGGCTGTTGTGCGCCACGGTCGAGGGCGTCGGGCCGGAGTTGCCGGCGGACGCGGCGACGAAGACGCCCGCCGAGGCGGCGCCGAGGAAGGCGATCTCGACGGGGGACAGCGACGTCGTGGTGGAGCCGGAGATCGAGAAGTTCAGGACGTCGACGCCGTCCAGGACCGCCTGGTTGATGGCGGCCACCGAGTCGGAGGTGTAGCAGCCGCCGACGGTCGGGTCGACGTTGGAGAAGCAGACCTTGTAGACGGCGAGCTTGGCGGCGGGCGCCATGCCCGAGCCGGTGCCGAAGTCGATGCCGTCGACGGTCATGTCGACCCCGTCGTTGCCGACGGCGGTGCCGGCGGTGTGCGAGCCGTGGCCGTCGTCGTCGCGCGGGGAGAAGGTCGTCGTCGGGCTGAAGGACGTCGGCGGCACGTTGGCCTGGAAGCCCTCGGAGAACGCCTTGGCCGAGACGAGCTTGTCGTTGCAGAGGTCTGCGGAGAAGTCCTCGCCCTCCTCGCACTCGCCCTCGAAGACCTCTCCGTCGGCCTTGACGACGCCGATGCCGTCGCCGGTGAGGAAGGTGCTGCCGATGTCGCCCGGCTGGGTGCTCGTGACCGGCTCGCCCGCGAACGAGGGGTTCTCGGGCCAGATGCCGGTGTCGAGGACGCCGACGACGACGCCCTCGCCGGCCGCGTCGACGCCGCCGACCTCCTCCCAGACGCCGTCCTCGCCGGTGAGCCCGAGGAACTCGGGGCTGTCGATGGTGTTGAGCTGCATCGGCAGGTCCCGCTCGACCGAGAGCACCTCGCGCTGGGCGGCGAGCGTCGCGGCCTGCTCACCCGTGAGCTCGGCGGCGAAGCCGTTGATGGCGGCGGTGTAGCTGGACGCCGGCTCGGCGTCCGCGACGGCGGCGACCTCGGCCTGCTCGCCTTCCAGGTACTCCTGGTAGGCCTGGACCTGCGGGCTGCCGGCGTCGAGCTTCTCACCCTCGGCGGGGGCGGTGGCCTCGAGGCCGGCGACGCCGCCCTCGTAGGTGGCGGCGGGCTCCTGCAGGAGCGTGACGACGTAGCGGCCGTCCTCGAAGGCCTCCGGGGCGACGGCGGTGACGGGTGACGTCGTCGTCGCCCCGGCGGGGGCGATCGCGCCGACGGTGGCGGCGAGCAGCCCGAGGCCGGTCAGGGCCGCGGCGGCGCGTCGTGCGCGCGTGCCGGGCGAGGGGGTTGGGTGCACGGAGGGTCCTCCAGGAGTGGCGGTCGGCCGGTCCGGCCGGTGGTCGCACCGGCGAGGCAGCCGGCACACGGGGTGAGCGGGGCTGCACGCCCCGTCACCCAGCCGGGTCAGTCGACCGTGGCTCCCGGCACACGTCAAGGCTCTCGGCAGGTTCTGCCCAGGTTCGTCCTCGCGCTAGGCGGCGCGCGATGACCGTGCGTGACGTCCGAGGGGTGCGGCGGCGGTCTGACGCGCCGCCTACCGTGCCCGCGTGAGCGACGACACGACCCCGCCGGACGAGAGCGCCACGCCCGTGAGCGCGCTTGTCGTCGGCTTCGACCTCGACCAGACGCTCGTGGACTCCGGCCCGCGCATCAGCTCCTGCCTGCGCGCGGCGCTGGCCGAGGTGGGGCTTGCCTTCGACGCCGCGGTCGCCGAGGCCTCTCGCGGGCTGCCCCTGGAGGGCACGCTCGCCGCGCTCGTGCCCGTCGACGTCGCGACGCCCGAGCTCCTCACCGACGTGGCTGCCCGCTACCGCGCGCAGGACCGGCGTGACGGCGGCCGGGACGGCGGGGGCGGGCACCCGCTCGTCGGGCCGATGCCGCACGCCCGGGCGGCGCTGGAGGACGTCGTCGCCGCGGGCGGGCGCGTCGTCGTCGTCAGCGCCAAGCGGGGCGAGGCCGTCGGGCGGGTGCTCGCCTGGGCCGGGCTCGAGGACCTCGTGAGCGCCGTGCAGGGCGACCGCTTCGGCGTCGCGAAGGCCGGCGCGCTGCTCGCCGAGGGCGCGGGCGCCTACGTGGGCGACCACCCGGCCGACCTGCAGGCCGCGCGGGCGGCGGGGTCGGCCGGCGTCCTCGTCGCGACCGGCGCGCACGCCCTCGCCGAGCTCGACGCCCTCGGCGCCGACGTGGTGCTGGCCGACCTCAGCGGCTTCCCGGCGTGGCGGAGGGCCTGGCAGGAGGCCCGGCCGGCAGGCCGCCGGCAGGCAGGGGCACCGCCCCCGGCGCCGGTGAGCGCCGCTCGCGCAGGCGGTGCCCCGACCGCGTGACCGTGCTGCGGGCGAGGGAGTCGAGGGAGTCGACGAAGCGGGCGTCGTCGAGCAGCCCGGCGCTCTCGGCGACGACCGACAGCTCGGTGCAGCCGAGCAGCACCACCTCCGCGCCGCGCCCCAGCAGCTGGTCGGCGACGTGCAGCAGCCCCGGCAGGTCCACGTCGGCGCCGGCCTTCACGCCGTCGTAGATGACGGAGGTGACGACGGCCTGCCCCACGGCGTCGGGCACGAGGACCTCCACCCCCCGCTCCTCCAGCGCCCGCTGGTAGACCCCGGCCGCGATCGTCCCCTCGGTCGCGAGCACGCCGGCCGTGCGCAGCCCGGGCCGGCGGGCCACGGCGGCCGCGGCGGTCTCGCCGACGATGCTGAGCACCGGCACCCCGACGGCGTCCACAATCTGCTGGGTGTAGTGGTGCGCCGTGTTGCAGGGGACGACGACGAAGCCGGCGCCCCAGCGCTCCAGCCGCCGCGCGTCCGCCGCCATGACCGGGCCCGGGTCCTCGTCCGAGGCGCCGAGGATGTGCGCCGTGCGGTCGGGGATGGTCGCGTGCTGCAGGACCACGAGGTCGACGTGGTCCTGGTCGCGCTCGGCCGCGGTGAGCCGCACGACGGCGTCGAGGAAGGACACCGTGGCCAGCGGGCCGACGCCGCCGACGACGCCGACGAGCGGGTGGCCGGGGCTCTCCGCCGTCGACGGTCCCGGGACGTTCACGCGCCCGTCCCGCGGACGAGCGCCTCGGCCTGCGCGCGCGCCGAACGCGCCTGCTCCAGGGGGTAGTGGGTGCGGTACTTGCGCACCTGGTTGAGCTGGTAGGCGGCGCGGTAGGCCCAGCGGCGGGGGTCGCGGTCGGGCCCGTAGCGCAGCGGGTCGGCGACGTGGCCGGCCTTGACGAGGCCGCGCACGCGCTCGCGCAGCTCGGGGTCGCCGACGTAGCGCAGCAGCAGCTGCGGCGGCAGGACGGTGAAGAGCCGCTCCTCGGCCGCGAGCGCGGGGGCGCCCGGCGGCAGCGGGTCCAGGCCCTGGACGAGCTCGCGGACGTAGAGCTCCAGCGGGTTCTGGCCGGCCGCGGTCACGTAGTGGTTGGTGCGCCCGAGCCGCGGGTTGAGCTCGAAGAAGACGGCGCGGCCGGTGCGCGGGTCCATCTTGAGGTCGAAGTTGGCGTAGCCGGTCCAGCCGACGTGCTCCAGCAGCCGGGTCGCCTGCTCGGTCGCCTCCGCGGCCTCTGGGCCCGCGCCGGTGAGGATCGCGGCGGGGTTGCCGAGCGTCCCGGGCGTGTGCTCCTCCAGCAGCACGTGGCCGTGGGCGGCGAAGCGCACGCGGGAGCCGGTGTCGCAGTAGCAGGTGAGCACCCGCATGCCGGCGTCGTCACCCGGGACCAGGTCCTGGACGAGGAAGCTGCCGTCGTAGCCGGCGCGGGCCAGGACGTCCATGAGGTCGTCGAGCTCGGCCTGGTCGCGGACGGTGAAGACCTTGAGCTTGCCGGGGAAGGAGACCGTGGCGTAGGCGACGGTGCTCGCCGTCTTGGCGATGGCGGGGAAGGTGATGGGCGGGCCGCCGTCGACCGTGCGCCCGACGTCCACGCCCGGGCCGCCGGCCGCGCGGGCCTCCTTCTGCACGTCGACGACGACGGTGCGCGGGGTGGGGATGCCGAGCTCGGCGCAGACGGCGCCGAAGCTCTCCTTCGCCGTCATCCGGTCGAGCAGCTCGCGGCCGACGTAGGGCAGGAGGAAGCGGTCCTCCAGCTGCTCGCGGTGCTCGACGAGCAGCCGGACGTCGCCGTCGGTGCTGCCGAGCAGCAGCAGCGGGCCGCTGCCGCGCGCCTCGTGGTCGTCGGCGACCCGGCGCAGGGCGGCGACGGCGACCTGCGGGTCCTTCATGCCCTCCTGGGCGACGTGCTCGACGGCCCGCGAGTGCGCCACCGGGCCGGCCGCCACGGCCGAGACGAGCGTCGAGCGCACCCCGTAGGCCTCGTGCGCCGCGCGGGCCAGGCTGTAGGCGCCGATGTCGCCGCCCAGGACCACGGGCTGCACGGGGGGCGCCGGCGGGGCGGGCGGGGGTGGGCGGCGCATCTTCGGACTCCGGTGTCGGGTCGACGGCGGGGGCGGGCGGCGGGGGGTGACCGGGGCTCGGGCCGCCGGTCGAGGCTAGTGCGTCGGCCGGGCGACCCCCTGGACGTGCGGCCCGCCGGTGCGGCCGGAGGTACGGCGTGCGTCGGTGGGGGCCTCCTCACGACCCTCGCGCCCCGCGCCGACGACGCCAGAGGGCCGCGACGGTGAAGACGCCGTGCCACCAGAGGAAGGCGAGGAGCGCGGCGAGGACGACGGCCAGGAGCGCGGGCACCGCGTCGCCCCGCAGACGCTGCTCGTCGACGGCGAGGACCACGAGCGTGGTGAGGGCTGCGTAGCCGGCCGAGCGGGCGTACGAGGGCCGTGCCTCGCCGTCGTCACCGCCTCTGCCGTCACCGCCTCTGCCGTCGCTGCCTGGACCCGCCGGCCCGCCACCCCTCACCTCGCGACCTCGGGCGAGGAGCTGCTCGGCGCGGCACGGGGGAGCCGCTGGTGCGCCGGCTCGCGAGGGCGGGCGCCGGGCGGGACCGCGACCGCGAGGAGCTCGGTGACCTGCACGGTGACAGGCTCGGCCAGCAGGGCCGACGACGCGAGCCTGCGTCGTCGGGCGGCGACGAAAAGGCGGCGGCTCGGCGCAAGGCGCGGCGGTTAGCCTGGGGACGTATGCCGGTGTGGCCCGACCGCCCGCGCGCAGCCTGCTGGCCGGCGCACGAGGAGGCGGTGGGCAGCCGGTCGGAGACGACGCGAGGACGGACGAGGGTGCCGACAGGCAGGGTCAAGTGGTTCGACGCCGACCGCGGGTTCGGCTTCATCGCCGCCGAGGGCGGTGAGGAGGTGTTCCTCCACGCCTCGGCGCTGCCGGCGGGGACGAGCGTCTCGCCCGGCGCGAAGGTCGAGTTCGGCGTCGCCGACGGCCGCCGCGGCAAGCAGGCGCTGTCGGTGCGCGTGCAGGAGGCCCCGGCCACGGTGACGGCCGGCACGCGCCGCAAGCCCGAGGACATGGCGCCGGTCGTCGAGGACCTCATCCGACTGCTCGACGGCGTCTCCACCCAGCTGCACCGCGGGCGCTACCCCGACCGCAGCGCGGGCCGCAAGGTCGCCACCGTGCTCCGCCGCGTCGCCGACGACCTGGAGGGCTGAGGCGTGCCCCCCGCCCGTCGTCGCCGTCCCGCCGCGGACGCCGTCCTGAGCGGTGCCGTCGACCTCGCGCGGGAGGCGGCCGAGGGCGTCGCCGGGGTCGGGCCCCGCGGGGAGGCCCTCGTCGGTGACCACCTCGGGGTGCGGGTCGAGGGCGAGCGCCTCATGACGCACGACTTCGCCTGCACCGCAGCCGGGTACCAGGGCTGGCGGTGGGCCGTCACGGTCGCGCGGGCGCCGCGGGCGAAGGCCGTCACCGTGTGCGAGGCCGAGCTGCTCGCCGGCGAGGAGGCCGTGCTCGCCCCCGAGTGGCTGCCGTGGGCGCAGCGGCTGCGGCCCGGCGACGTCGGGGCGAACGACGTCCTGCCGCGCCTGGAGGACGACGAGCGCCTCGTGCCCGGCTTCGCCGCGACGGGCGAGGAGGACGTCGACGCCCTCGCCGAGCGCGAGCTCGGGCTCGGTCGCCGGCGCGTGCTCTCCCGGGACGGCCGGGCCGACGCCGCGCAGCGCTGGTACGACGGCGACCACGGCCCGAAGGCCGAGAGCGCCCGCGCGTCGGCCGCCGGCTGCGGCTCCTGCGGGTTCTACCTGCCGCTGCCGGGTGCGATGCGGCAGGTCTTCGGGGTCTGCGCCAACGGCTGGTCGCCCTCGGACGGCACCGTCGTCAGCGTCGACCACGGCTGCGGCGCCCACAGCGAGACCGACGTCGAGGTCCGCCGCGAGCAGCTGCCCTCACCGCTCGTCGACGACCAGGTGCTCGACGTCGTCCCGGTCGCCTGAGCGGGACGGCGGCCTCCGGCGGGGCGGCCCCGACCGGGGGCGAGCTGCCTGACGCCCTCGGCTGCGCCGAGGTCACGCGGCGGGCGCTGGCGGCGTGGGCGGCGGCCCCGGACCGGCTCCGCGAGGACGCCAACGCCGAGGAGGAGCTGGCGCGCGGCGGCTACCGCGACCGCGTGCTCGTCGAGCTCGCGCAGAACGCCGCCGACGCCGCCGTCCGCGGCGGGCTGGCCGGGCGCGGACGGCTGCTGCTGAGGCTCACCGAGGACCGGGGCGTGCCCGTGCTGCTCGCGGCCGGGACGGGCCAGCCGCTCGACGCCGCCGGCGTCCGCGCGCTGGCCGGGCTGCGGGCGTCGACGAAGCGCGCCGAGCCGCAGACCGGTCGACCCCCCTCCACGGGCGGGGGTCCGAGGGCGGCGGACGGGCTCGACGGGGTGGTCGGGCGCTTCGGCGTCGGGTTCACGGCGGTGCTCGCCGTCAGCGACGCCCCCGCCCTGCTGACGGCGGACGGCGGTGCCCGCTTCGACCGGGCCGAGGCCGCGGCGCTGCTGCGCGCCGCGGGGGACGACGACCCGGCGCTGAGCGCGGAGGTGGCCCGGCGGGGGACCTCGTTGCCGGTGCTGCGGACGCCGTTCGCCGCGACCGCGGGGGACCTGCCGGCGGGTGCCGAGGCGGCGGGGCTGCTGGCCGAGGGCGCCGCGACCGTCGTCGTGCTGCCGCTGCGTCCAGACGCCCAGGCGCTCGTGCAGGGCCTGCTCGACGGCGTCGACGACCTGCTGCTGCTCTCGCTGCCAGCGCTGGGCGAGGTGGTGCTCGAGCGGCCGGGTGCCGACCGCCGGGTCCTCCGCGACGTCGCCGAGCGCTGGCTCGTCGTGCGCCGCAGCGGCGCCCACGACTCCGCGGCCCTGGCCGGGCGTCCGGCCGAGGAGCAGGCGGACGCGCGGTGGTCGCTCGCGTGGGCGTTGCCGCGTCGCCCGGTGGTGGTGGCGGACCCGCTGCTCGCCGCCCTCGGCGGGCGCCCGGGCGCCCCCGGGGGCGGGGTGCTGCACGCCCCGACGCCGACCGACGAGCCCCTGCCGTGGCCGGCCGTGCTCGTCGCCGGGCTGCTGCTGGAGCCGACGCGGCGCCACGTCGAGGCCGGTCCGGCCACCGACGCGGTGCTCGCGGCGGCCAGCGCGGCCTACGGCGAGCTGCTCGCGCTCGTCGCGGACGAGGCGGCGGATGGCGCGCACGAGCCGGACCCGCTCGACCTCGTCCCCGTCGGCCCCGCCGCCGGCTGGGTGGACGCGGCGCTGCGCCGGGGGCTCGACGACGTCCTGCCCGGCGTGCCGCTGCTGCGTCCGGCCAGAGGCGGTCCGCTGCTGGCGGGGGAGCGGGCGCTCGCGCTGGAGGACGGCGGCGTCGAGCCGGACGCCGCTGCGCTGCAGGCGCTGTCGCTCGCCGAGCCCGCGCTCGTCGCGGCACCCCGGCGGCACCGGGCGGCGCTGGAGGTCCTCGGGGTCGCGCGGCTCGCCCTGGCCGACCTCGTCGACGGCTGGCCGCTGCCGGCGCCCGGGGCGGACCTGGGGGACGGCCAGGCAGACGGCTGGGCGGCGCCTGCTCCCCTCGACGACCACGACCTCCGCCTCGCGATCGAGCCTGACGCCGACCTCGACGGCGAGGAGGGTGAGCCGGCTGGCCTGCCCCGGTGGCGCGCGGCGGCGCGGGCCCTGGCCCCGCTGGCGCTGGACCAGCGGGCGCGCGAGGCCCTCGCCGGGCTGCCCGTGCCGCTCGCGGGCGGACGGTGGGCGCGCGGCGGCCGGGGCGTCCTCCTCCCGGGCGGGGCAGCCGACGCAGGGGGCGGCTCGCCCGACCGACCCGATGACGTCCGTGACGGGGAGCCTGCCGCGGGCGTCGTCGCCGCGCTCCTCGCCGGCCAGGGCCTGCGGCTCGTGGACCCCCGCGCCGCCGCCGACCCGGCGGCCGCCGCGCTGCTCGAGCGGCTCGGCGCGCAGCCGGCCGGTGCGGGGGTGCTGCTGGACGACCCGGCGGTCCTGGCGGTGGTGCGGCTGGTCGCCGACGCGCTCGCCGACGACGAGCTGGAGGACCTGGTCGAGGGTGCGGGCGAGGAGCGGCCGGGCGGCGCCTGGGCCGGGAGCGACGCGGACCCCGACGACGTCGTCGACGCCCTGGCCGCGGCCGTCCTCGGCTGGGTCGCCGCCGACCTCGCCGCCGCTCCGGCCGCAGGGCCGCACGGGCACGTCGCCGGGCGGAGCCGCTGGCCGGTCGGCGTCGTGCCTCTTCGCCGGGCGTGGCTGCTCGACCTGCCGCTGCGCGACCGCGACGGGGAGCTCGCCCCGGCGGGGTCGCTGGTCGTCCCGAGGTCGCCCGCGACCGAGACCTTCGCCGTCGGGCCGGACGGCGACCTCGACGAGGTCTCCGCCGACCTGCTCGACCGGTGGGGCGCGGGCGTCCTCGTCGCGGCGGGCGTGACGGCGTCGGCGAGCGTCCTGCTCGCGGACGAGGTCGACCTCGACGACCTGCCCGAGGAGCTGGTCGAGGCAGCCCCCGCGTGGTGCGACCTCGTCGAGGGGGCTCTGGCCGAGCTGGGGGCGGCCGGTGGGTGGGTCGCCGACGAGCTGGCGCTGGTGCGCGACCTCGACCTCGTCCGCGACGAGGCGGCCGACGTCGGCGCCGGTGGCGACCGCGCCGGTGGCGGAGTCGCCGCGGTCGCCGTCCTCCAGGCGGCGCTCGACGACTCGCGAGCGGGCCGCCTCCTGCGTCCGCGGACGCGGCTGCGTGGTCCGGCGGGCGAGAGCGTCGAGGTGGCCTCGCCCACGGCCGTCGTCCTCGCCGGTGCGCTCGGCCACGACCGCCCTGGCGGCGACCGCGAGCCTGCGCTGACCGCCGTCCCGGACGCCGAGCCGCCGCTCGACGACCTCCTGCCGCCCGCGCCGGCGTGGGCCCGCGAGCTGCCGCCGGGATGGGCGTCGAGCGCCGGCGTCGTCGCGAGCTGGGACGACCTTGCCGACCCGCTCGGGCCCGCCGGCCCGCGCACCTGGGTGGGCGTCCTCGACCCGCCCGGCGAGCCGTCGGTGGCTGCGCTCCTGCGGGTGTGGGCGGAGCTCGCGGCCCGGGTGACCGGGCGGGTACCGGCCGCGACGGCGTCGACCGAGCTGGTCGAGCACCTCGCCGTCCTGCAGGCCGGTCGCGTCGCCCGGGCGCCGGCCGACGACGTCCTCGTCGTCGACGACCCGTGCCGTGCAGCGCTGCTCGCCGACGAGCCGCTCGTCGTCGTCCCGCGGGGGGCAGCCGCCGCGGTCGCCCGTGCCCTCGACGTGGCGGCGGCGGCCGACGAGGTGCCTGGCACCGTCGAGGGCACCGGGCGCGCCGTGGACCTGCCCGCGCCGGTGCGCGACGTGCTGGCCGTCGCGGGCTGCCGACGTCGGCCCCGGCTGGTCCTGCACGGGGAGCTGCGCGTCGACGGCCAGGTCACGGGCGCCTGGGTCGAGGGCCTCGACCACCCCGACCGCGAGGACCCGGTCGCGCACGCGAGCGACGCCCGCAATGCCGGCCGGGCGCTCGCCTGGGCCGGTGACGTCTGGTCCGCGCGGGCCGCCGTCACCGACGCCCTGCTCGCGGCCGGGATCCCCGCGCCGTCCGCGCCGCTCCCCGCCTGGTCATCCCTCGTCGACGCCGCGCTCGACGTCCGCGCCTGAGCGCGTCGTCGAGATGGAGGTCGTGGTCGTCGATGCACCCGCTGGGACGACCACGACCTCCATCTCGGCGGAGTGTCAGCGGCCCAGGACCGGCAGGTGCTCGGCGAGGAAGGCCAGCAGCAGCCGGGTGAAGGCCTCGGGCGGGCCGTGGCCGCGCAGGTCCCACGTGAGCACCTGGTAGCCGGCGGCGACGAGCGGGCCGACCTGGGCGTCGAACATCCGCCCGTCCATCGTCGCGCCGTGCGTGCAGACGACGAGCGGCCCGCCCTCGTGCCCGTGGACCCAGGCGTGCGCCGGCGACCCGGCGCGGTGGAGCACCACCTCGCGGACCCCCGGCTCGGTCATGCCCCAGTCTCGACCACGGAGCGGGCCACGGGGGCACGCGGGAGACCGGCACCGGCGGAGGGGGTCTCGGGCAGGTGGCGGCGGTGCTAGGTTCCCTGGGCCCACGACGGAGTGCGCGGTCCCAGCCGGGGCCGGGTGCTCCCTCGCCTTCTCCTGGAGCGATGATGCCCCTCGACCGTCGATCTGTGCTGGCCTCCGGGGTGACGGGAGTGGCGGCGTCCCTGCTGCTCGCCGGGGCGC
Source organism: Pseudokineococcus sp. 1T1Z-3 (assembly GCF_037482365.1). NCBI lineage: Bacteria > Bacillati > Actinomycetota > Actinomycetes > Kineosporiales > Kineosporiaceae > Pseudokineococcus > Pseudokineococcus sp. 1T1Z-3. The sequence continues at coordinate 125,631 of NZ_JBBHZF010000001.1, read as the reverse complement.
CCCCGGCGGCGGCCTCGGCGGCCCCCTCGGCGGTGGCCTACCGGTCCGTCCAGCGGCAGCGGCAGGCGCCGACGGACGCGGCGACGGGCTCGTCGGCCATCGCCGCCATCACCCCTGTCGGCGCGCGCATCACGACGCTCGTCGTGGACGTCGGGGTTCCCCTGCTGGCCTGCGCGGACCTCACCCGGGCCGTGGCCGTGACCGTCCAGGGCCCCGACGGGACGGCGCCCGTGCCGGTCGCCCGCGCGCTCACGCGGGACGAGCCCTCGCCGGGGGAGCCGGCCGGTGGGCGCTACGTCCTCCTGGAGCTGGCGGGACCGCCCGAGCAGCTGCCGCAGCCGTACCGCCTCGTCCGGGGCAACACCGAGCCGATGCTCTTCCGCGAGCACGCCGCCGACGGCAGCATCGTCACGCGCCCCCGGGTCCAGGCCACCTCCACGCCCGTCCCCCTGGGCGAGGAGCTCGTGCTGACGGTCGAGCTGAGGACGCTCGTCGGGGCCGACGGCGCCCAGGTGCGCGAGAGGTCGCGGCAGGTCACCGGTCGGTCGGTGCGCGAGCCCGAGCTCGGCCAGTTCGACGAGGGGGTGCTGGCCGGGCCGCAGGAGGGCAACACCCTCGCCTACCGCATCCGGCGACCGTCCCGCACCTCACGGCCTGCCCCGCTCGTCCTCTTCCTCCACGGCTCCGGGCAGGTCGGCACCGACAACCTGGCGCACCTGCTCTCCAGCCGCGGGGCCGTCGGTGCGCTCGAGCACGACGACCCCTACGTGCTCGCCCCCCAGCTGCCCTCGGTCTTCGACCCCTTCGACCCCTACGACGAGGCGAGCGGCCGCGGGGGCGGCATCCACTGGCAGTCCGCGAACCGGCGGCGCCTGCTGGCCGGGCTGGTGCGGCGCGTCGTCGAGGAGGAGACGCGCGTCGACCGGCGCCGGGTCTACGTCGTGGGGCTCTCCCGGGGCGCCGAGGGCGCCCTGGGCCTGGTGCTCGACGAGCCGCAGCTCGTCGCCGGCGCGGTGCTGCTCAGCGGCCGGGAGGCCGGCACCGTCGAGTGGATGTCCGGGCGCGCCACGCCCGACCTCCTGCGGCCCGCGACGGGCACGCCGCTGTGGTTCTTCCACGCCGTGCAGGACGCGGTGTCGCCGGTCGAGGGCACGCGCGTCAACGTCGACCTCCTGCGCGGGCTCGGGCACCCCTCGCTGCGCTCCACCGAGCTGGGCTACGAGCAGCGTGGCGACAGCGGCATCGTCAACGACTCGGCGCACAACAGCTGGGACCTCGCCTTCAACAGCCCCGACGTCTGGCAGTGGCTGCTCTCGCAGCGGCGACGCACCGTCCGCTGACGGAGCCGTGCCGCTGGCGGCGGTCGCGGTGGGGCGACCGGCGCGGTCCTGGGGCCCGGCCTGCGCACGGCGAGGTCGAGGGCGCGGGTGACGTCAGGGCCCGACCTCGCGCGCGGCCCGCGAGGCGGGCACGGCCGAGGCGCAGACCGCGACGCCCCAGAGCGTGGTGACGCCGACGACCCCGAGGGCGAGGAGACCGTCGTCCCGGCCGGTCGTCCACCAGAGCACGGCGAGCCCGGCGACGAGCACCAGCGCGCCGACCGAGCCGGCCCGCAGCAGCGGCCACGCCGCGCGGTGCCCGGCCACCCAGGCCTCGTCCGACGCCATCGTCGAGGGGATGCGGATGCCGACCCAGGCGTTGCGCCCCCGCGCCTCCATCGCCGCCGGCCGGGCGAGCACCAGCACGAGGACGACGGCAGCAGCGACGAGCGTGAGGGTCACGAGTCCGAGGGCCACGCCTCGACCCTCGCAGCAGGTACGGCGACCGACACCTCGGACGACGCGGCGGAGAAGGGCTACGAAGTCCGCCGTGAAGGCCCCCGACGGCGGAGAAGGGCTACGAAGTCCGCACCAAGAGGCCCGGGCGGCGGAGGAAGGCGACGAAGTCCGGGAGGGGTGGGTGGGGACCGCCTCAGCCCGTCGTGTCGGCGACGAGCGGCTCCAGGACGACGTCGGGCAGGTCGCGGACGACGCCGTTCATCCGCCAGACGTCGGTGAAGACGGCGAGCAGGTCGCCGTCGCGACGCTCGAGCACCTCGGTGCCGCGCTGGCGGGTCAGGGCCGCGACGTCCTCGCGGCGGGTGCGGCGGGCGACGCTGAAGGACAGGTGCTCGGTCTTGATGGGGCAGCTGAAGTCGCCGGCCATCCGGTGGCTCGCGACCTCCAGCTGCAGCGGGCCGACGGCGGCGAGCACGGGCGCCTGCTCCCCGCGCAGGTCCGAGCGCAGCACCTGGACGACGCCCTCGGCGTCGAGCTCGGCGATGCCCTTGTGGAACTGCTTGCTCCGCGAGAGGTCCGCCGGCCTGGCGACGACGAAGTGCTCGGGCGCGAAGGAGGGGATCGGCGGGTAGGTGACGGCGCCGCGCGCGTGCAGCGTGTCGCCGACCTCGATGCCCGCGGCGCCGACGAGTCCGACGACGTCGCCCGGCCAGCTCTCCTCGATGCTCGTGCGCGCGGCGCCCTGCAGGTGCTGGGCGTGCTTGGTGGTGAGCGTCCGGCCGGTCCGGGAGATCGTCAGCGGCGTCCCGCGCTCGAACTTGCCCGAGCACACCCGCACGAGGGCCACCCGGTCGCGGTGGGCCCGGTCGGTGCCCGACTGGATCTTGAAGACCTGCCCGGAGAAGCCCGTGTCCAGCGGCCGGCGCTCGCCGTCGACGGACGGGCGGGGCCCCGGCGCGGGCGCGTGCTCCAGCAGCGTCGCCAGCAGGTGGTCGACGCCGAAGTTGAGCACCGCGGCGGCGAACAGGACGGGCGTCGTCCGGCCGGCGAGGAAGGCCTCCTCGTCGTGGTCGCCGTTCTCGACGGCGAGCAGCTCGGCCTCCTCGACGGCCGTCGTCCACGTCTCGCCCTCGCGCGCCAGCGCGTCCTGCGCGGACAGGTGCTCCTGCTCGGCGACCGTCGCACCGCCGGGGGTGCGCGTGTACCGCGTGTACCCGCCGGAGCGCCGGTCCACGAGCCCCCGGAAGTCCCCGGCGACGCCGACCGGCCACGTCAGCGGGGTCGGCGTCATGCCGGTGACCTGCGCGACCTCGTCCATGAGGTCGAGGGCCTCGCGCCCCGGCCGGTCCCACTTGTTGATGACCGTGATGACGGGCAGCCCGCGGTGCTTGCAGACGTCGAAGAGCTTGCGGGTCTGGCGCTCCATGCCGCGCGAGGCGTCGACGAGCATGATCGCGCAGTCGACGGCGGCGAGGACCCGGTAGGTGTCCTCGGAGAAGTCGGCGTGGCCGGGGGTGTCGACGAGGTTGAGCACGTGGCCGGCGTGGTCCAGCTGCAGCACGGCCGAGGAGATCGAGATGCCGCGCTGCTGCTCCATCTCCTGCCAGTCCGAGACGACGCCGGCCCGGCCCGCCTTGCCCTTGACGTGCCCGGCCCGGGTGACGGCGCCCGTGTGCAGGGCGAGCGCCTCGGTAAGCGTCGACTTGCCCGCGTCGGGGTGGCTGATGACGGCGAACGTGCGCCGGACCGCCGCCTGGCGGCTCGGGCTGTCGTCGCCGTCGGTCGGCGGGGCGCTCGCGGGTGCGGTGGTGGTCGGCGCGGTGGTCATGACCTTCCTGTCCTCGTCCTTCCCGCCCATCCTCTCCCGCTCCGCGGGCGGCCGACGACCGTGCCCCCTTCGGGTGGACCTCACCGCGACGGGCACATCCCGGGTCACCATGGGGCTGCTCCGGCGCGACCCTCGGCAGACCCGAGGGTCGGGCTGGGCGACGGGTCGGGGGGCCCGCACCTCTGGCCGCATCTCTGGCCGCATCTCTGGCACTGACTCTCCGTGACGGTCGTCGACCCCGAGAGGACGGCATGGCAGGACCACCGCACCGCCCGCGCCCCGCGCAGCCCGAGGGCGACGTCGCGCGACCCACCGTCGCCCGCGAGCCCCAGGTCAGCGAGCCCCGGGACGCGCGGCGTCGCCGCCCGCACGCCCCGCCCCAGCAGCAGCAGGTGCGCTTCCCGGGCCTGGACGGGCTGCGGGGGGTGGCGGCGCTCGTCGTCGTCGTCTTCCACGCGCTGCTGCTGTCACCCGTGCTCGACGACGTCGACGCCGGTGCCGGCCCGCAGCAGCCGTCGTGGTGGATCACCCACACGCCGCTGAGCCTGCTGTGGTCGGGCCCGCAGGCCGTCTTCGTCTTCTTCGTGCTCAGCGGCTTCGTGCTGCTGCTGCCGGTCGCGACCGGGCGAGGGATCCGTTGGCGCAGCTACTTCCCGCAGCGCCTCCTGCGCCTCTACGTGCCGGTGTGGGGCTCGATCGTGCTCGCCCTGGCCTTCGCCGCGCTCGTCCCCCGGACACCCCAGCCGGGTCTCAGCGGCTGGTACAACGCGCACGCCCCGGTCCAGGACTGGCAGACGACGCTCCAGGACGCCGTCCTCGTCCTCGGCACCGACTGGCTCAACAGCCCGCTGTGGTCGCTGCGCTACGAGGTGCTGTTCTCGCTCCTGCTGCCGCTGTACGTCCTCGGGGCGGTGCTGCTGCGGGGGCTGTGGGCCCCGAAGCTCGTCGCGCTGCTGGTCGTCGTGGGCGTCGCCGAGGCCCTCGGGATGGACCGCCTGACCTACCTGACGATGTTCGCGCTCGGCGCCGTCCTGGCCCTGGAGCACGAGCGCGTCGTCGACCTCGCCCGGCGCGTCGCCCGTGTGGCCGGGCACCGGCTCGGCTGGGCGCCGGGTGTCCTCGTCGCGGTGGTCGCGGTGCTGCTGCTGACGGTCGAGGCGTCGTTGTTCCTCGTCGGCGACGGCGTCGAGGTGCTCCGGGACGAGCTGCGGGGCGTGGCGCTCTCGCTGCAGCTGCTCGGCGCGTGCCTGGCGGTGCTGCTCGCCGCGCACTGGGCGCCGGCGGTGCGCTGGCTGTCGGGGCGCCGGGTGCAGTGGGTCGCGCTGCGCTCGTTCAGCCTCTACCTCGTGCACGAGCCGGTGGTGGTCTCCTCGGCGGCCCTGTGGCCCGGCGCGCCCGTGGCCGTGCACGTCGTCGTCGGGCTCGTCGGGGGGCTGGTGCTCTCGGACCTGTTCTTCCGCGCCGTCGAGCACCCCGCGCACCTGCTCTCGCGGCGGGTCGGGCGCGCGGCCGGGCGGGTCGGCGTGCGCGGGTAGCCCACGGGGACAGGGACGGCGAGCCTCACCGCAGCAGCGGCTGCACCTGCTCGCCGGCGAAGGCCGCGAAGCCGGCCGGGTCGGGCTCGTCCGACGTCGGCTGCAGCACGACGACGTCGGCGCCGGCGGCCGCGAGCGCCCGGACGGCGTCGGCGACCTGCTCGCGCGACCCGGCGACCGCGACGTCGTCGCCCTCGGGCAGCGCCATGGCCTCTCGTGCACGGGCGAGGCGCTCGGGCCCGTCCGGCCCGGTGGCGGCGAGCAGGTAGACGACGACGCGGTGGTCGTCGGTGCGCCCGGCGGTCTCGCGGCCGGCGTCCACCCGCGCGCGCACCTCGCGCAGCCGCGCCGGCGTCGTGCCCGCGACGAGCACCGTGCCGTCGGCCGCGCGTCCGGCCAGCCCCAGCGTCTTGGCCCCCTCGGCGCCGGTGAGCACCCGCACCGGGGCGGGCGGCGGCCAGTCCAGCCGGACGCCGTCGAGGTGCACGTACCGGCCCGACGTCGTCACCTCCTGCCCGGCGAGCAGGGCCCGCAGCGCGAGCAGGTGCTCCTCGAGCAGCGTGAGCGGGGAGGCGACGCGGGCGCCGACCTGGCCCATCCAGGACTGGACGCCGTGGCCGACGGCGACCTCGGCGCGGCCCGGGAAGGTGCGGTGCAGCACGGCCATCTCCATGGCGGCCAGCGCCGCGTTGCGCAGCGGCACCGGCAGCAGCCCGATGCCGACGCGGACCCGCTGCGTCCACGCGAGCGCCGCGGCGGCGGTGGCCACGCCGCCCTCGAAGAAGCAGTCCTCCCACAGCCACAGCTCGTCCAGGCCCGAGGTGTCGGCGGCCAGCGCCACCTCCCGGAGCCGCTCCGGCGGCAGCTGGGGCAGGAAGACGGCGCCCAGGGCGGTCATCGAGCACCCTCCTGGCTCGCGCGCCGGGCCTCCCGCCGGGCGCGGCGCTCGGCGGTGCGGCGGGCGATCTCCCGGCGCTGCAGGTGGACGAGGCCGACGAGCCCGAGCACCAGCCCGGCGACGCACGCCCACACCCACCAGCCCCGGTCGTCGGCCGCGAGGGAGCCGCGCTGGAGGAGGACGACGACCGTCGCGACCGACCACACGCCGAGCCCGGCGAGGGCCGCGCGGCGGTCGTCGGTGCGGGGAGCCGGAGGCGTCGGGCGACTCTCCATCGGCAGCCGCGCGAACCTCATGCGGAGCACCGTAGCCGCGGGAGCCGCTGGCGGGAATGCCGTCTCCGGACAGGTCGTTAGGCGAACTAATGGAACCGCACGCCCCCGCCCCTCCCCGCCGCGCGCCAGGCGCCTCGGCGCTCGCCGCCGACCTGCGCGTCGCGCTCATGCGCTCGGTGCGCCGCATCCGCGCCGAGAAGGCCGAGGGCGCGCTGCCCGACAGCCAGTACTCCACCCTCGCGATGCTCGAGCACCTCGAGCCGACGACGCCCGGTGCGCTCGCCGAGGCCGAGCACGTGCAGCCGCCGTCGATGACGCGCACGCTCGCCGCGCTCGTGGAGGCCGGCGTCGTCGTCCGCCGCGAGCACCCGGGTGACCGCCGGCAGGTGCTTCTCGAGACGACGCCCGCCGGCAAGGACCTGCTGCGTGCGACCAGGCGTCGTCGCGACCAGTGGCTGACCCGCCGCCTGGCCACGCTGAGCCCGCACGAGCGGTCCGTGCTCGCCGAGGCCGCCGAGATCCTGCGACGGGTGGTCGCCCCGTGAGCGCGACCTTCCGTTCCCTCGCCGTCCCCAACTACCGCGTCTGGTTCGCCGGCGCGCTCGTCAGCAACGTCGGCACGTGGATGCAGCGCGTCGCCCAGGACTGGCTGGTGCTGCAGGTGCTCACCGCCGGCTCGGGCGTCGCCGTCGGCGTCACGACCGGTCTGCAGTTCCTGCCCATGCTGCTGCTCGGGCCGTACGCCGGCCTGGTGGCCGACCGGGTCGACAAGCGCCGGCTGCTCATGGTCACCCAGGGCCTGTCCGGCCTGTGGGGGCTCGTGCTGGGCCTGCTCGTCGTCACCGACCAGGCGGAGCTGTGGCACGTGTACGCGCTCGCGGCGCTGCTCGGCGTCACGACGGCGTTCGACGCCCCCGCGCGGCAGACCTTCGTCGCCCAGCTCGTGCCCGCCGACCACCTGCCCAACGCCGTCGGCCTCAACAGCGCCTCCTTCAACTCGGCGCGGCTCGTCGGGCCAGGGCTCGCCGGCCTGCTCATCGCCGCCTTCGGCACCGGGCCGGTGTTCCTCATCAACGCGGCGTCCTTCGCCGCGACGGTGGTGGCGCTGCTGCTCATGCGCACGGGCGAGCTGCTGCCCATGCCGGCGGCCAAGCGCGGCAAGGGGCAGGTGCGCGAGGGCGTGCGGTACGTGCGCGGCCGGCCCGACGTCGTCGTCATCCTCGTCGTCGTCGGCGTCATCGGGATGCTGGGGATGAACTTCCAGCTGACGACGGCGCTCATGGCGACGCAGACCTTCGGCCGGGGAGCCGCCGAGTTCGGGGTCCTCGGCTCCATCATCGCCATCGGCTCGCTGACGGGGGCGCTGCTGGCCGCCCGGCGGGAGCAGCCGCGCCTGCGGCTCGTCTTCGGCGCGGCTGGCGCCTTCGGCCTGGCGGCCGTCGTCGCGGCCAGCATGCCGACGTACACGTCTTTCGCCGTCGCGCTGGTGCCCGTCGGGCTCACCGCGCTGACGATGATGACGGCCGCCAACGCCTACGTGCAGTCGACCACCGACCCGGCGATGCGCGGGCGCGTCATGGCGCTGTACATGATGATCTTCATGGGCGGCACGCCGGTGGGGGCGCCGCTCATCGGGCTCGTGGGCGACGTCCTCGGTCCGCGCTGGACGATCTACATCGGCGGCATCGCCGCGCTGCTCGTCGCCGCCGGCGCGGTGGCGTGGGTGGCGCGCCGGGACTCCCTGCAGATCCGCTACCGCCTCCACGAGCAGCCGCACCTGCAGGTGCTCAACCCGCTCGACCGCGCCGAGCGGGACGCCGCCCGCGAGGCCCTGGACGCCGACGGCGGCAAGGCCGCCCGCACCGCCGCCTGAGCGCCGGGCAGGGTCACGGGCCGGTGACGAGGCCGGTCACGGGGCAGGTCACGGGGCAGGTCACGGGCGGGGGAGGGCCGGGAGGTCGAGGAGGGCCTGCGTCAGCCAGGGCCAGACGAGGAAGACGGTCGGCAGCACGAGGACGGCGACGGCCAGGACGAGCACGGCCGAGCGCAGCAGCCGCGTCGGCTCCGCCGGGACGGCGAGGCGCGCGAGCCGGCGGTCGCGGTCCTCGGCCCTCGGGGGCCGGGAGCCGTCGGCGGTGCCGGCGGCCAGGTCGCCCGCGGTGGACATGGCGCGCAGCGCCGCGTGGAGCGGGGCGGCGCCGCAGCGGGCCCGGGCGGCGTCGTCGGCCGCCATCTCCAGCAGCAGGTGCACGGCGTCCAGCGGCGTGCGGCTGCGCAGCGGAGCGGGCACGGCGCGGTAGACCGCCGTGAAGGACTCGAGCACGAGGTCGTGCCGGGCCTGCAGGTGCGCCTGCTCGTGGGCGAGGACGGCGGCCACCTGCGGGGGCGACAGCGTGGTGAGCGCGGCGCCGCTGAGGACGACGCGCGGGGAGCGCCCGGGCAGGCAGTAGGCCAGGGGCAGCGGCCCGTCGAGGACCCGCAGGGGAGCGGCGCCCGGCGCCTGCAGGCCCGTGCGCTGCTCGGCCCGGTCCAGCAGGTCGACGAGCTGGGCGTGCCGGGCCCGCCGACGCCGCGAGCGCACCATGACCCCGGCGAGGGAGACGAGCAGCCGCGCGGTGATGAGCGCCGCCACGAGCAGCGCCCCGACGAGGGCGCCCGCCTCCACCGCCGGCCCGCTGCCGAGGGCGCGCACCAGCTCCTCGGGCCCGACGAGCACGACGCCGACCGCGGAGAGCACCGACGCGAGCGTCACCGCCTGCCACAGCACGACCGACGCGCGGGGGACGCGGGCGCACCAGCGGGCCCGGGCGAGCGCCTCCGGGACGAGGAGGGAGAGGGCCAGGCCGAGGGTGCCGAGCGCCAGGGAGGTCACGGCCGGGTCTGCCGGCGGGTCAGGGTGCCGGGGAGGTGCCCTCGAGCGCCGCGCGCAGCGCCGCCGCCCCCTCGGGCCCCACCTGCCCGACGAAGTGCACGAGCGCCGCGTCGCGCGCCGCGCCGTCGGGGGCGGCGCCCAGCGCGTCGAGCATGAGGGCCGCCGTCATCTCCTCGCGGGTCTGCACCGGCGCGTAGCGGTAGGCGCGGTCGGCCTTCTCCTGCCGGACGACGCCCTTCTTGGCGAGGCGGTCCAGCACCGTCATGACCGTCGTGTACGCCAGGGAGCGGCCCGGCGCCAGGTCCTCGTGCACCTGCCGCACCGTCATCGGGGCGCCGGCCGCCCACAGCCGCGCCATGACCTCGCGCTCGAGGTCTCCCAGTCCTGTGCCCGCCACGGGCCGAGGGTACCTCGATCCCGACTGCCCACGACGTGGTGTCGTACGTAGATGGTCGTACGTCCGGCACGTACGACGGCACACGTACGACGGGGCGTAGTATCGAGGTCGACCACCACCGACGACGTGCGGGACGGGACCGGCCATGGCGCTCGACGTGCTCGACATCACCCGGCTGCAGTTCGCGGTGGTGACGATCTACCACTACCTCTTCGTGCCGCTGTCCATCACGCTCGCGGCCGTCACGGCCGGCCTGCACACCGCGTGGTACCGCACGGGGCGCGAGCGGTACCGCCGGCTCACGCTGCTCGTGGGCAAGCTGCTGCTCGTCACCTTCGCGGTCGGCGTCGTCACCGGGCTCGTCCAGGAGTTCCAGTTCGGCCTCGGGTGGAGCGACTTCGCCCGCGCCTACGGCGACGTCTTCGGGCCCGTCCTGGCCATCGAGGGGATGCTCGCGTTCTTCCTCGAGGCGACGTTCCTCGGCCTCTGGTACTTCGGCTGGGGGCGGCTCCCGCGGCTGGCGCACCTCGCGACCATCTGGGTCGTCGCCGTCGGCACGCTGATCTCGGCCTTCGTCATCCTCGCCGCCAACGCCTTCATGCAGAACCCCGTGGCCTACACCTGGGACGCCGAGCGCGGGCGTGCCCGCCTCGACAGCTTCGCCGAGCTCATGACCAACCCCGTCAACCTCGCGGCCTTCCCGCACACCATCGCCGGAGCGGCGATGCTCGGGGGCGCGCTCCTGCTGGCGGTCGGGGCGTGGCGGCGGTGGGTGCACGTGCCGGTCGCCGGCGGCCTGGGTGCGCCCGGCGAGCCGGAGGGGCAGGCCGACCACGAGCAGCGCCTCGCCTTCGGGACCCTCGCCCGCGTCGGCGCCTGGCTGACCCTCTCCGGCGGGGTGCTCACGGCCCTGACGGGGGACGTCCTCGGCAAGGTCATGACCCGGGTGCAGCCCATGAAGATGGCGGCGGCCGAGGCCCTCTACACGACGACGACGGGCGCTCCCTTCTCTCTCTTCGCCGTCGGCCGCCCGGGCGGGGGCGAGCCGTTCTTCAGCCTCGACGTCCCGTACCTGCTCTCGGTGCTCGCCGTCGGCGACCCCGGCGCGACCGTCCAGGGCATCGACGACCTCCAGGCCCAGTACGTCGCCCAGCACGGCCCGGGCGACTACGTGCCCGTCGTGTGGCTGGCCTACTGGTCCTTCCGGGCCATGATCGGCATCGGGATGCTGGCGGCCGCGGTCGCCGCGGCCTACCTCTGGTCCACCCGCCGCGGCCGCGAGCTGCCCGTGCGCCGGCCGCTGGTGCGGCGGGCGCTGCGTGCCCTGCCGGTGCTGCCCCTGCTGCCCGCCGCCGCCGGGACGGCCGGGTGGGTCTTCACCGAGACCGCCCGCCAGCCCTGGCTCGCCTTCGGGCTCACCCGGACCGAGGACGGCATCTCACCCGGGCTCACCGCCGGGGAGGCGCTCGCCGCGCTGGCCGCCTTCACCCTCGTCTACGGGCTCATCGCGGTCGTGTGGGGCCGGCTCGTCCTGCACGTCGTCCGCCAGGACCTCGACGCCGGGTCGCTCGCCGCCGGCGAGCGCGACGACGCGGGCGACGACGCCCCCACCGGTCCCTGGCCGGGCGACGACCCCGGCGACGGCAGCCACGGCCTGCCCGCCACCGGCGCCGAGCGGCGCCGCGACGGCGCCCGGGCCCCCACGTACTGACGCCGACCACGCCAACCGGCCGACCCCGACCAGCTCCTACCGACCCGACCACCGCCTGCTGGAGGAGTGCCCCGTGGACCTCGTGACCGTCTGGTTCGGCCTCGTCGTGCTGTGCTGGGTGCTGTTCTTCGTCCTCGAGGGCTTCGACTTCGGGGTCGGGGCGCTGGCGCCCCTGCTCGGGCGCGACGACCACGAGCGCTCGGCGGCCGTCCGCACGATCGGGCCCTTCTGGGACGGCAACGAGGTCTGGCTGGTCGCCGCGGTCGGCGTCACCTTCGCGGCCTTCCCCGACTGGTACGCCGCGCTGATGTCGGGGCTGTTCCTGCCCTTCGTCCTCGTGCTGCTGCTGCTGGCGGGGCGCGGCGTCGCGCTGGAGTTCCGCGGCAAGCACTCCAGCCCCTCGTGGCGCCGGCGCTGCGACCGGGCGCTGGCCGCCACCTCGCTCGGCGTCGTCGCCCTCTTCGGCGCGCTGCTCACCGTCTTCGCGCGCGGGCTCGCCCTCGGCGCGGACGGCGAGGTGACCTCCTCGCCCGGGCTCGGCGCGGGGCTGGCCCGCACCCTGGCACCGCTGGCCTCGTGGACGGCGCTGGTCGGGGCGGGCGCCGCCGTCCTCGCGGCGCTGCTGCTGGGCGCGACGTTCATCGGCCTGCGGACGACGGGGCCGCTGCGGGTCCGGGCGCGGCGGGTGGCCGTCGTCGTCGCTGCCGCGGGCGCGGTCGGGGCCGCCCTCGCGGCGCTGGCCGGGGCGCTCTCCGGCGCCGGTCCCGCCCTGCTCGCGGTCGGGGCCGCCGGCGTGCTCGCCGTCGTCGGCGTCCTCGCCGCCCGCCGGCACGAGGCCCTCGCCTTCGCGGGGGCCGGGGTCGTCGTGGCCGCGGCGGTCGTGGCCGCGCTGACCGCGGGCCTGGCCGACGGCGTCGTCCTGGCCAGCACGCTGGACCCGGCGCACTCCCTCAGCTTGGCGTCGGCGTCGGCGACGGGCTCGACGCTGCGCCTCATCAGCTGGGCCGGCGTCCTGGTGCTGCCGGGGGTGCTCGGCTACCAGGCCTTCTCCTACTGGGTGCTGCGGCAGCGGGTCGCCAGCGAGCGGGTGCCCACGTGAGTCCCGGCGCCCGTGCGGACGCACGTCCCCCTGCGGACGCCGCTGCCGCCGACCGCCCGCCGGCGCCGCGCGCGACGGCGCGGCCGAGGCCGCGCGGGCCCCTGGACCCGCGGCTGCTGCGGCGGGCGCCGGGCGCGCGCCCGTGGGTGGCGGGCGTCGTCCTGGCCTCCGGGCTGCAGGCCGCCCTCACGGTGGCCCTCGCCGGCGTCCTCGCCGGGCTGCTCACCTCCCTGGTCGCCCTCGCCGACCCGGGTCGGGCGGGGGAGCGGCCGTCGGTGCCGGCCGAGGGCTGGCTCGCCCTGCTCGCCGCCGCCCTGACGCTGCGGGCGCTGCTCGCGTGGGGCGAGCGCGTGCTGACCGCCCGCACGGGAGCGGTCGCCGTCGACGAGGTGCGCCGCGCCGTCCTCGCCGCGGCGCTGCACCGCGGCCCGGCGTGGGTCGCCCAGCACGGGCCGGGGCGGCTCGGCGCGCTCCTGACCGGTGGGGTCGACGCGCTGCGGCCGTGGTTCGACGGGTACCTGCCCGCGCTCGTCGTGGCCGCGGTGGTGCCGCCGCTCGTCGTCGTCGCGATGCTGCTGGTGGACCCGGGGTCCGCGCTCGTCGTCCTCCTCACGCTGCCGCTCGTGCCCCTCTTCGCCGCGCTCGTCGGGTGGGCGACGCAGGAGCGCGCGCGCCAGCGCTGGGCCGCGACGCAGCGCCTGGCCGGGCACTTCCTCGACGTCGTCCAGGGCCTGCCCACGCTGCGGCTCTTCGGGCGGGCGCAGCGGCAGGTCGACGTCGTCGCGGCGATGACGCGCCGCGAGGCCGCCGAGACCACCCGGGTGCTGCGGCTGGCGTTCCTGTCCTCGACGGCGCTGGACCTCGTGGGCACCCTCTCGGTCGGCCTCGTCGCCGTGGAGGCGGGGCTGCGGGTGGCCGCCGGCTCCCTCGACCTGCTGCCCGCGCTGCTCGTCATCCTCCTCGCGCCGGAGGCCTACCGGCCGCTGCGCGAGGTGGGCGCCCGCTACCACGCCGCCGCGGACGCCACCGCGGTCGTCGACGAGGTTGAGGAGGTCCTGGCCGGGGACACCGCCGCCCCGGCCGGCCCCGTGCCGACGACCGCCGGGGCGGCCGTCTCGGTCGCCGCCGCGGGCGTGCGGGTGCGGCACCCCGGGGCCGTCGTCGACGCCCTCGACCTCCCGCACCTCGCCGTGGGCGGCGGGGAGGTGGTCGCGCTGCGCGGCCCGTCCGGCGCCGGCAAGACGACGGCGCTGCGCGTGCTCGCCGGGGTGCAGCCGGTCACCGCCGGGACGGCGGCCGTGGCCGGTCCCGCGGAGCCGGTCGTCGTCCACGTGCCGCAGCGCCCGACCCTGCCGCACGCCCGCACCGTCGCGGACGCCCTGGCGCCGCTCACGAGCGAGGAGGAGCAGTGGGCCGCCCTCGCCGACGTCGGGCTGGCCGCCGAGGTGGCCGCCCTCCCGCAGGCCCTCGCCACGCCGCTCGGGGAGGGCGGCGCCGGCCTGTCCTCCGGGCAGCGCCAGCGCCTGGCCCTGGCCCGGGCGCTCGCCCTCGCCGCCCGCACGCGCGTCGTCCTGCTGCTCGACGAGCCGACCGCCCACCTCGACGCCGACGCCGAGCGGCTCGTCGTCGCCCGGCTGCGCGAGGCCGCCGACCGCGGCTGCGCCGTCGTCGTCGTCTCCCACCGCCGCGCGGTGCTCGCCGCCGCCGACCGCGCCGTCGACGTCGTCGCTCCGGCCGACCCCGCTGCGGCGCACCCTTCTCCGGGTGCGCCGGGGCCCTCGGGGCGCCAGGTCGCCGCCGCCGCCCAGGACGCCCCGGGCCGTCCGGGCGTCCGCGGCCGGGTGGGCGACGGCGGACGTGCCGGCCGGCTGTGGCGGCGGGCGTCGGCACGGCCGGGCACCGCGGTCGCGCTGGGTGCCTCGTCGTGGCTCGCCGGGCTCGTCCTCACCGGGGCGGCCGCGTGGCTGCTCGTGCGGGCGTCCGCGCTGCCGCCGGTGCTGACCCTCTCGACGGCCGTCGTGCTGGTCCGCGGCTCGGCGGTGGCCCGGCCGCTGCTGCGCTACCTGGAGCGGCTGGTCAGCCACGAGGTGGCCTTCGCCCGGCTCGGCGCCTGGCGCGCGCAGGTGTACGCCGCGCTCGTCCCCCGGGTCCCCGGGCCCGGGCCGCTGCGGCGCGGTGCGCTGCTCACGCGGGTCGTCGACGACGTCGACGCGCGGGTCGACGGGCTCCTGCGGGGGCGGCTGCCGGCGCTGGCCGCGCTCGTGCCGGCGCTCGTCGCCCTGGGCGTCGTCACGGCCTCGCTCCCGGCGGCCGGGGCGGCCGTCCTGCTCGGGGCGGTGGTCGCCGGCGTCCTGGCCCCCGCCGTCGCCGGTCGCGTCGCCGGCCACCGCGAGGCCGCCGTCGCGCTCGCGCGGGCGCGGGTCGTCGACGCCGTCACCGAGACCCTCGACGGCGCCGAGGAGCTCGCCGCCCGCGGCCTAGGGACGGCCCTGGTGCTGCCCGCGCGCCGCAGCTCCGCGCTGGCCGCGGCCGAGCTGCGCAGCGCTCGCTGGGCCGGCCTCGCGACGGCGCTGGGGCACGTCGGCGTGGGCGTGGGCGTCGTCGGCGTCGGCGTCGCCGCGGCGGCGGCGCTGCGGGCCGGCGCGCTCGGGCCCGAGGCCGCCGCCGTGCTCGTGCTCGTCGTGCTCGCGCTCACCGAGCCCGCCCAGCAGGTCGTCGACGCCGCCCTCGCCACCCGGCGCGCCCGGCAGGCCCGGGCCCGGCTCGACGCCCTCGCGGCGGCGGCGCCCGTCGTCGCCGAGCCGGCGGCGCCGCTGCCGCTGCCGTCCTCCTCCGCCCTCACGGTCTGCGGCCTCGTCGCCGGCTGGGACCCGGGCCGCCCCGCCGCGCTGAGCGGGCTGGACCTGGAGGTCCCCGAGGGCGGGCGGGTGGCGCTGCTCGGCCCCTCGGGCTCGGGCAAGTCCACGCTCGTCGCCGTCCTCACCCGCCTGCTCGACCCCCGCGCCGGGCAGGTGCGCCTCGGCGGGGTCGACGTCACGCGCCTCGCGGGCGACGACGTCCGCCGCCGGGTGGCCGTCGTCGGCGACCACGGCGACCACCTGCTCGCCTCGACCCTGCGGGAGAACCTGCGCCTGGCGCGGCCCGCCGCGACGGACGCCGAGCTCGTCGCCGTCCTCGGGCAGGTCCGGCTGGGGCCGTGGCTGTCCCGGCTCCCGGCCGGCCTCGACACCTGGCTCGGCGAGGGCCTCGTCTCGGGCGGCGAGCGGCGCCGGCTCGCCGCCGCGCGGGCGCTGCTCGTCGACCCGGCGCTGCTCGTGCTCGACGAGCCCACCGAGGGCCTCGACGAGGAGACGGCGCAGGCGCTCGTCGCCGACCTCATGGACGCCGCCTCGGGCCGGGGTGTCCTGCTGCTCACCCACCGCCCCGAGGGGCTGGACCGGGTCGACGTCGTCCACCGGGTGGGGCCGGACCTGCCGGGGGCCGACCGGCCGGGTCCGGACGGGCGGCCGGGCGCCGACGTGCTGGCCGGCGCGGCACCCCGGGGCTGAGTCCCGGGGTGCCCCGCCCAGCAGCCGACAGGCTGCTGCGCCGCCGTCAGCCGACGACCGACCCAGGGTTGAGCTGCCCGTCCGGGTCCACCGCGGCGAAGACCTCGCCGAGCATCTCCCGGCCGGCGGGGGAGATGTCCTGCGCCAGCCACGGGGCGTGCTCGACGCCGACGGCGTGGTGGTGGCTGAGGGTGCCGCCGGCGTCCACGAAGGCCTGCTGGACGGCGCTCTTGACCACCCCGTACTCCACGAGCGGGGTGTCGCTGGTCTGCCGGAAGGCGAAGGTGAAGTACAGGCACGCGCCGCCGTGGTAGCTGTGCGAGAGGTGGCACATGATCCAGCCCTTGACCCCGACGCGGGCGAAGGCCCGGTCGGCCTCCTCGCGCACGTGCCGGTACAGCGGCAGCAGCTGCGACCACCTCGCCGCCGTGTCCGAGACGTCCGCGAGCGCGCCGCGGTCGAGCAGGAAGTCGCGGATGTAGGGGGTGTCGAACTTCTTCTGGTCGTAGAGCTGGCCCGGTCCCTTGCCGACGACGACGCCGCCGTGGCGCTTGACGAGGTCCTTGACGACGGCCTGGTCGGCCTTCACCGACGCCGGGCCGCCCTCGAAGCCGACGAAGGACAGGCAGACCTCCTCCAGGTCCCAGCCCTTGCGCCGCAGCACCGCCATGAGGCCCTTGCTCACGAGCTTGGAGACGCCGCGGCTCTTCTTGCGGGTGGCGAAGGAGAACGCGGTCTCGCGCGCGTCGGAGACGCGGGTGAGCGTCGTCGCGGCGTCGCTCTCGGCGATGTCACGCATCGCGGCGACACCCGCGTCGAAGGTGGGGAAGAAGTAGCCGAGGATCTCCCGCTTCTCCGGCAGCCGGTGCACCTGCACCCACGCCTCGGTGATGACGCCGAGGCGTCCCTCGGAGCCGATGAGCATCTCGCGCACGCTCGGCCCCGTCGCCTGGCTGGGCACGGGCCGGGTGACGACGGTGCGTCCCGGCTGGACGACCCGCAGCGCCCGCGTGAGGTCGGAGATGTCGCCGTACTTGTCCGACTGCGCGCCCGAGGAGCGGGTCGCGATCCACCCGCCGAGGGTGGAGTGGGTGAAGGAGTCGGGCGTGTGGCCCATCGTGAAGCCGCGCGCGCCCAGCTGCTCCTCCAGGTCGGGCCCGAGGACGCCGCCCTGGACCCGCGCCAGGCGCGACTCCTCGTCGATCTCCAGCACCCGGTTCATCCGGCCGAGGTCGAGGGAGACGACGGGGCGCTCCTCCTGCGCCGGCGGGTGCAGGCTGCCGGAGATGCTGCTGCCGCCGCCGAAGGGCACGAGCACGGCGCCGGCCGCGACGACGGCGTCGAGCACCCCGCGCACGTCGTCCTCGTCGCCGGGGTAGACGACGACGTCGGGCGTGCGCGGCAGGTCCCCAGCGCGCAGCCGCAGCAGGTCGGTGAGGCTCTTGCCGTAGGTGTGGACGACACGCTCCATCGCGCTCGTCAGCACGTAGCGGGCCCCGACGACGCTCGCGAGGGCGTCCAGGAGCTCGCGCGGCGCGCGGCTGGCCGGCACCGGCAGGTCGGCGAAGTCGAGCACCGCCCCGCCGGGGGTGTCGAGGTCGACGTCGACCTGCTCCAGGACGAAGGGCCGCAGCCGCGGCTTGTCGCGGTGGTCGAAGCCGACGCCCTCGCGCCCCCAGCCCCACCACTTCATGTGGGCGACGCCGTGGTCGCCCTCGGCGTCGTCCTGGACCGCCTGGTCCGTGCGCGGCGAGCGGCCGGGCGCGTCGAGAGGGGTGTGCTGCGTCGCCGCGACGTCGTCGTCCATGGGGGTCATGATGCCCTCGCCGGCGGCTCGTCCTCCTCGCGGCCGCGCGGGGGAGCCTCGGCGGGCTCACGGCTGCCCGCCGCGGTGGCCTCGGTCGGGTGCGGGTGCTCCACCGGCTCGGTCTCGACGACGGGGACGACGCCCGGCCCGCCCTCGCCTACGCCGTCGGCCTCGTCCTCCCCGCGGACGAGGCGCTCGACGGCCAGGGCGATGCGCTGGGTGAAGGCCCGCGCGTTCTCCTCCGGGCCGGGCATGAGCGGCTCGCCGACGACGACGCGCACCCGTGGGCGCCCCGGCACCGGCCAGCTGCGCCCACGCGGCATCGCGTCGTAGGCGCCCACGAGGCCGATGGGCACGACGGGGACGCCGCGGGTGACGGCGAGGGCCGCGGCGCCGACCTTGAAGGGCGCCATCGTGCCGTCCTTGGAGCGGGTGCCCTCGGGGAAGAGCAGCAGCGAGGTGCCCTCGTCGAGCAGCTGCGCGGCGAGCCCACGGTTGCCGCGCGTGCCGCCGCGGTCGACGGGGAAGGCGTTGAAGACCAGGCCCGTGAGGGCTGCGCGCCAGCGCGCGTCGAAGAAGTAGTCCGCGGCCGCGGCGACGGCCAGGTCCTGGCTCACCCGCGGCGGCAGGGCCCCCAGGACGAGCGGCGCGTCGAGGTGGCTGGAGTGGTTGGCGACGACGACGTAGGGGCCCGGCAGGTCGCGGACGTGCTCGGCCCCCCGGACCTCGACCGAGACCTGGCTGCGCACGACCGGGCGCAGCACGAGGCGCTGGAGGAGGCGGCGGGCGCTGCCTGAGGCCCACGCCGACGTGCGCGACATGGCCGGCAGCCTAGGGGCGCGTGCGCCTGGCACCGCGGGCGCGCCCGTGCGGGCCCGGCCTCCCGGTGCGGCGCGGCGGCCCCCGCGGCGGCTGTCGTGGGGGCCCCTCACGCCAGGTGCTCCACGACCCAGTCGACGCACGCCGTCAGCGCCTGCACGTCGGCCGGCTCGACGGCGGGGAACATGCCGACGCGCAGCTGGTTGCGGCCCAGCGCCCGGTAGGGGTCGACGTCGACGATGCCGTTGGCGCGCAGGACGTCCCGGACCGCCGCGGCTTCGACGTCGCCCGAGAGGTCGATCGTCCCGACGACGGGGGAGCGGTGGGCGGGGTCGGCGACGAAGGGCTGCGCCCACGGCCGCTCCTGCGCCCAGGAGTACAGGTGCGTCGAGGACGCCTGCGTTCGCTCGGCCGCCCAGGCGAGCCCTCCCTGCGACAGCAGCCACTCGACCTGGTCGACGAGCAGCGCGAGCGTCAGCACAGCGGGGGTGTTGAGGGTCTGGTCCTGCCGGCTGCTCGCCAGCGCGAGCGGGAAGGACAGCGACGCTGGCACCCAGCGCCCGAGGCCTGCGACCTCCTCGGCGCGCGCGAGGGCCGCGGGCGAGCAGACGGCGAACCACAGCCCCCCGTCGGAGGCGAGCGCCTTCTGCGGGGCGAAGTAGTAGACGTCGGCCTGCGAGAGGTCCACCGGCACACCGCCCGCCGCCGACGTGGCGTCGACGACGACGAGCGCGTCGCTGGAGCCCGCGGGTCGCCGCACGGGCGCCACGACGCCCGTCGACGTCTCGTTGTGGGCGTACGCGACGACGTCGACGTCGACGCTCCCGGTCGGCACCGCGAGGGACCCGTAGGGCGCACGGACGACGTCGGGCTCGGCGAGGAACGGAGCCGCGGCCAGCGCCGCGGCCAGCTTGGCCGTGAACTCCCCGTAGACGCACGCCTGGGCGCGCTCGCGGACGAGGCCGACGGTCAGCACGTCCCAGAAGAGCGTCGACCCGCCGTTGCCGAGGACCACCTCGTACCCCTGCGGCGCCCCGAGCAGCTGGGCGAGACCGGCGCGCGCGCGGGCGACGAGGTCCTTCACCGGCGCCTGCCGGTGCGAGGTGCCGACGACGGTGCTCGCGATGCCCGCCAACGCCTCGACCTGCGCGGGCCGCACCTTGCTCGGGCCAGACCCGAAGCGCCCGTCCGCAGGCAGCAACGAGCTCGGCAGGCGCAGGTCGCCGGGACGGGTGGGGGCGGGGCTCACGACGGGCATCCTCCCGCACCGCGCGGGTGAGGCCCGTGGCGTCGGCCCCGGCGGGCTGACGTCACGGCGCCGCTGGAGCCACCACCGACTCCTGCTCGCGCTCGGCCGCCGAGGCCTCCAGCGCCGCGGCGACAGCCTCGAACTCGGCGAGGGCGGCGGTGAGGTCCTCGACGATCTCCCGGGCGATGACCTCGGGCGCGGGCAGGGAGTCGAGGTCCTCCAGGGAGGCGTCGCGCAGCCAGGTGATGTCGAGGTTCGCCTTGTCGCGGGCGACGAGCTCGTCGTAGCTGAAGGCGCGGAACCGCTCGTTCTCCCGCCGCTCGGTGCGCGGGCGTCCCGGGGCGTAGGAGGTGACGAAGTCCTCCAGGTGCTGGGCGCGCATCGGGTTCTGCTTCAGCGTGAAGTGCTGGTTGGTGCGCAGGTCGTAGACCCAGAGCTGCTCGGTCCACGGCTGGCCGGTGTCCCGGCCGGGGCGGCGGTCGAAGAACAGGACGTTGGCCTTGACGCCCTGGGCGTAGAAGATGCCGGTCGGCAGCCGCAGCATGGTGTGCAGGTCGAAGTCGCGCAGGAGCCTGCGCCGCAGCACCTCGCCGGCGCCGCCCTCGAAGAGCACGTTGTCGGGCAGGACGACGGCGGCGCGGCCGTGGATCTCCAGCAGCGACATGATGTGCTGGATGAAGTTGAGCTGCTTGTTGGACGTCGTCGCGACGAAGTCCTGCCGCTCGATCTCCCGGTCCTCGCGCACCCCCCGGCCGTCGGCGCCGACCATCGTCAACGAGGACTTGCGGCCGAACGGCGGGTTGGACAGGACGACGGTCGCCCGCTTCGACGGCGGGGCGAGGAGGGAGTCGCGGACGTCGATGGGACTGGCCCCGGCCGGGTCGCCGATGCCGTGCAGTAGCAGGTTCATCGCGGCCAGCCGGGCGGTGCCGTCGACGAGCTCGACACCGGAGACGAGGGTGTGCTGCAGGTGCACCCGCTCTGGCGGCGTGTAGTCGCGAGAGGCGTGGGCGACGTGCTCGTGGGCAGCGAGCAGGAAGCCGCCGGTACCGGCCGCCGGGTCGATGACTGTGTCCGCCACGGTGGGGTCGACGCAGTCGACGATGGCCTCGATGAGCGGGCGCGGGGTGAAGTACTGCCCCGCGCCGGACTTCACGTCCTCGGCACCCCGGGAGAGCAGCTGCTCGTAGGCGTCGCCCTTGATGTCGGTGCCTGTGCCCGACCACGCCTCCTTGTCGATGAAGTCGACGATGAGGCGGCGGAGCTTGGCCGGGTCCTGGATGCGGTTCTGCGCCTTGCGGAAGACGGTGCCGAGGACACCCTTCTCGTGCGCCAGCTCGCGCAGGACGTAGGAGTAGGTCTCCTCCAGCTCCTGCCCCTCGGCGTCCAGGAGCCGCTGCCAGGACAGCTCCTTCGGCACGATCCGTGGCCGAGGGGCGCTGTCGCGGCTGGCGAAGGGGCTCACGCGGTCGTCGCGCTCGGAGGCCATCTTGAGGAACAGCAGGTACGTCAGCTGCTCGGTGTACTCGATCGTGCCGACGCCGTCGTCGCGCAGGACGTTGCAGTAGGACCACAGCTTGTCGACGAGGCGGCGGGCGTCGGTCATGAGGTGGTCCTCGCGGTCGATCGGGCGTGGCGGGAGTGGAGGTACTCGTCGACGGCGTGGCGCGAGCTGCGCCACGTGCCGTCGACCTCCTGGTAGGCGTCGAGGCGTCCCCGTCGGGCCGCGTGCCGGAGAGCCGCGAGGGACACGTCGCTCGTCACAAGAGCCTGGAGGGGCACGAGGCGGGCCGGGCCCGCGACGCTGGGGATGATGAACCGGTGGAGGTTGTCCGTGATGGCGCGGGCGACGATCTCCCCGAGCGGGCCGTCGTCACCCTGGTCCGCCTTCGCCAGCGACGCCAGGTAGGTGGGGCGCTGCTGCTTGAGGACGATGGCGGGCGGGTAGCCGAGCCGCACGAGGAGCAGGTTGAGGGCGAGGCGACCCGTCCGTCCGTTCCCGTCGATGAAGGGATGCACCCGCTCGAAGGACGCGTGCACCCGAGCGACACGCTCCGGCCAGGGCACGTCGCCGCCGTCCGCGAGCGAGCAGGCGCTCGTGACCCAGGCCCTCACCTCGGCGTCCACCGTCGGCCATGCGGGCGGCGTCATCCCGCTGCCGAAGGGCTGGATGTCGTGCCGACGGAAGTCGCCGGGGCCCTCGTCGGCGCCGGCGTGCTCGTGCGGGGCGACCGTCCAGACAGGTCCCATCGCCAGGTGGTGGATGTGACGCAGCTCCATGATCGTCAGCAGGTCGTCCGGGCCCGCATGCGACGGCTCGAGCGCCTGCGCGTAGACCCATCGGGCCGCTTCCCCGTACCCCTGGACCTCGAGGTAGTCCTTGAGTGGCTTGCGGCCGACAGGTCGCTGCTGCTCGAGGAGCTGCTCGACCTCGCGTAGGACGAGGGTGTTGCCCTCCAGCGCGGTCGAGTGGTGTGCCTCGAGGTGCCATATGTCGTCCCAGACGGCGCGCGCCTCGGCAGCCGAGGGAAGGCCGCCGAGCCGCTCCCGCAGCTCAGTGATCGACCTGTCGAGTCTTGCGTAGACCGTCGCGCGCGTGGGACGTCCTCGCGCCACCGACACCTCCGGTGTCTAGTTGGTACAGGCCTCGCTCAGTCAATTGACCGTACCAGGACGGCATGACGGGCGTCGGTGACCACGACTTCGGGCGTCGGTGTCCAGGACTCGGGGCATGGTGTCCGCGGAGGGCGCCTGGGCCCGCGAGATGAAGTTGGTACAGGTCCGAGCGGGTCAATTGTTCATACCAAGACCTGGCCATGGATCCGCCTCGATCACGAGCTGGCCCCCTTGGGGAGACGCTCCACGCGCACCACCGGCACGGCGATCCAGCCCCCGCGCTGGGCGGCGAGCCGTCGCGGCCCGCCCGTCGGCTCGGCCGTGCGTCCGGGCGCGGCCGCGCGGGCGGTCAGCGCGGCGACCCACCGCGGCGAAGGCGTCGTCGCGCCGCCGGCGGAGCGCCTCGTGCTCGTCGAGCTGCAAGCACGGCGCGGCAGTCGCAAGCCCCGCCCTCATCGCGGTCAGGCCGATGCGGTCTGGCCGCACTGAGTGGCCTCAGCCCCGTCACCCTTTGTGACGGCCACACCGGTGGCGCGGTCGGCCGGACCACCGACTGGCTGCGTCCCCGCGGGTGATGGTGCGCACGAGGTCGAGCCCCCGCCTAGACGAACGAAACGTATGGTCTTACGTTTCCTGCGTTCCCCACTCGAGGAGGCAACCGATGGGCACCGTCGCCAGTGCGACCGCCGACCTGGACCAGCACACCTACCTGCCGGACCCGGTGGCTGCCCTCGCACCCGTCCATGACCTGATGGCCCAGCTCGAGTCGGGCCGTGAGCGGCCGCCCGCGCGGTACCTGCTCCTCTCCGAGTCCGAGGGGGGTGAGCAGGTCGAGCTGCCACCTGAGGTCTACCGGGTGCTGCGACAGGTCGTCGACGCCATGGCCCAGAACCTCGCCGTCACGGTGGTGCCCACGACGCAGACGCTGACGACCCAGCAGGCGGCGGACCTGCTGGGGGTGAGCAGGCCGACGCTCGTGCGCCTCTGCGATGACGGGAAGCTGCCCTTCGAGCGTCCTGGCGCCCACCGCCGCATCCGGCTGCGTGACCTGCTCGACTACCGGGAGCGGATGCGGGAGCGGCAGTACGCCGCGCTGGCGGAGACCTCCGGTGACCTCGACGACGAGGAGGACGTGGAGGTCGTGCTCGACCGGTTGCGCTCCGCACGGCGCGCGGCGGCGGGTCGACGCCGGGAGGCTCGGGCCGAGGCCTGACGTGCACCCCCTGACGGTGACCTCGCCAGGATGTCGGGGTGTACACCGCCGTGCTCGACACGTGTGTCCTCTGGCCGAGCCTGCAGCGCGACTTCCTGCTCTCGCTGGCCGCCGAGGGCTTGTACCGGCCTGTGTGGAGCAGTGCCGTCCTCGACGAGCTCTGGGAGACGGAGAACGCCAAGCACCTCGACCGAGGAGGAGGTAGTGCCGATGACGCGGGGCGTCGCGCCGACCATCTGATCGACCAGATGCGGACCGCCTTCGTGGACGCCGACGTCGACGGGTGGCAGCGCCTGGAAGGCGTCTTCGGCTTGCCGGACGCCGCCGACGAGCACCTCCTCGCCGTGGCCGTGGTCAGCGGTGCCGAAGCGGTCGTCACCGAGAACGTCCGCGACCTGCCGCCACGGCTTGTCCCCGAGCCGGTGCAGGTGCTGCGCGTGGGCGACTTCGCCTTCAACACCGTCGCGGTGAGTCCTCGACGTGCACGGGCGGCCGTCTCGCAGATCGCCAGCCGCTTCGGACGCCACGGGCCGCGTCGTACCGAGGCGGAGATCGGCGCGAGCCTGCGCCGCCTCTACGGCATGGGTGACGCCATGGACCTGCTCGGTCTGTGAGCCCGGCGGCCACGCCCGCGGGCTGCGCGGGGCAGGCGATCTCGTCGAGCCGACACGAGGGGTGGTCGATCCGGCCGCGGCCGCGCGCCTCGGGCCCACGCGGTCAGACGGTCCGCGCGTCGGTGACGGGCGGCGACGCGCGGCGAATCTCGTCCATGAGGTCGGGGAAGGGGTCCTGCAGCGGCCCCCGCCTGGACCGGACGGCGAGGAAGGGGTCCATCAGCTGCTGGGTGGCCCGGTAGTAGCGGCCACGGGTCTGCCCGCGGGGCTCCAGGAGCCCGACGTCGACGAGGCGGCCGAGGTCGCGCGTGGCGGTCCGGTCCTCGAGGTCTGCGCGTCGGGCATACGACGGCCGGCGGACGCGGACCCCGCGGACGGCGTCGAAGAGGAGGTCGGCGGTGCGCTCGGGCAGGGCGTGCTCGCCGACGAGCCGGTCGATCGTCGTCCAGGCCTCCTCTGCCTCCCGGAAGCGTCGGGTCTGCGTCTGGGCCTGCATGTGGTGGGCCCGCAGGCAGAACTTCACCCAGAGGTGGGCGTCGCGCTCAGGCCGCCACGCTCCCTGCCCCGTCGCCGCGAGCACGCGGTAGTAGTCCTCCGTGTTGCGGCCCAGCCACTCCTCGATGCTGGCGAAGCTCGGCTCCAGGACGGCGTCCTCGGCCAGCACGAGCGTCTGCAGCGCCCTCGCCATCCGACCGTTGCCGTCCCGGAAGGGGTGGATCATCACGAGGTCGAGGTGCGCCATGGCGCCACGCACGAGGGGGTCCGCGCCCCGGTTGGCCTCCAGCCCTTCGCCGAGCGCGTCGACGAGGGCGGGCACGTCGTCGCTGTCGGGTGCCTCGTAGACCGTCTCGCCGGTCGCCTCGTCCTGCACGTCGACGGCGCCCCGGCGGTACTGGCCGGGGCTCTTGCCCAGGTCGTGCTCGAGCAGCATGAAGTGCATCGAGCGCAGGGTCATCGTGTCGACGCGGAAGCCGGGCGTCGACGCGAGCTGGATCACGTACGTGAGCACACGGCGGTAGCCGACGACCTCCGCCCAGGTCCGCTGGTCGGCGCTCAGCGGTTCGTCGTCGTCGACCGCCGCGAGGGCGTCCTGCTCCGACACGACGTAGCCCTCGATGCTGTTCGAGCCGCGGATGGCCTGCGCCTGGGCCGAGCGCCGGAGTCCGCCCGTCCAGCGCCGCGGCACCCGCAGGACGCTGGCGAGCGCCGACCGCATGGCGTGGATCTCGCCGAGCACGCGGTCGTCGTCGAGGTCCGGGTCAGGGGTCCGGTAGAGGTGGGGCATGGCGCTATGCCCTCGTCATCGAGACACGAGCCCGGCTACCGGGTCGATGTCGAGAAGATAAAGACATAGCGACACGGTCGTCCATCCCATCCCCTCGTCCGCCCAGACCGCTCCTCGTCGCTCACCACATGCCCGCGCGGCGGCTGCGCACGAGCAGCCACACGAGGAAGGGCGCGCCCACCAGCGCGGTGACCAGGCCGGTCGGCAGCAGCACGGGCGCGGCCACGGTCCGCGCAGCGAGGTCGCTGAGCAGCAGCAGCACCGCCCCCGTCAGCGCGGTGACGGCCAGCGGCGGGCGGGGCGCGCGGCAGGCCATCCGGGCCAGGTGCGGCGCCACCAGCGCGACGAAGGCGATCGGTCCCGCGACCGCCGCGGCCACGGACGCGAGCGCGACGGCGGCCAGCACGACGCCGGCCGCCGAGCGGCGCACGTCCTGGCCGAGCGACGACGCCGTCGCGGCGCCCAGCTCCAGCGCCAGCAGGCGGGTCGCCACCAGCGGGAGCCACGGCGCCACCAGCGCGAGGGTCACGCCGGCCGTCAGCACCTCCGCCCAGCCGCGGCCGCCGAGAGAGCCTGCGAGCCACGCCGAGGCGCGCTCGGCGTCCTCGAGGTCGGCGGCCACCAGCATCCAGCTCGTGAGCCCACCCATGAGCGCGGCCACCGCGACCCCGACGAGCAGCGGCTGCAGACCGGCGGCCCCGGTGACCCGCAGGACCAGGGCCACGAGCACGGCGGCCGCGAGGCCGCCGGCGAGCGCGGCCACGGGCACGGCGAGACCGCCCAGCAGGTCCAGCCCGCCCAGGCCCCGGGCGGCCCCGCCGCCCAGGACGAGGACGGCCGTGGCCGCCGCCCCGGCCCCGCCCGTGACCCCGAGCAGGTCCGGGCTCGCCAGCCCGTTGCGCGTCGTCGTCTGCACGAGCGCCCCCGAGAGGGCGAGGAGCGCCCCGACGAGGACGGCGAGCAGCGTGCGCGGCAGCCGCAGGCCGAGCACGACGACGCGCTCGGCCGCCTCGCCCCCGCCGAGGAGGACGGCCAGGACCCGCCCGGCCGGCAGGCGCAGGTCCCCCGCGGCGACGCCGGCGACGACGAGCGCGACGCCGAGGACCACCAGCGCACCGGCGACGGCCACGTGGCGGGGGTGCCAGCGCGCCGAGAGCGGGCCCAGCCGCAGGCTGCGCCAGGACGGCGACGGCGCCCGCGTGGGCGCGCTGGGTGCGGCCGGCGCGCGCGTCATGGTGCTCACCGGGTGGTCCTGACCAGGCCTCGCCGCGCGCGGGCCAGGCGCAGGACCACCACCAGCAGGGCGGGCCCGCCGGCGACGCCGAGCACGACGCCGACCGGCAGCTCGCTCGGGGCGACGAGCAGGCGCCCGAGCACGTCGGCGGCCACGACGAGCGCGGCCCCGACGAGCGCGCACAGCGGCAGCGCGCTCGCGTGCCCGCGGGGGCGGCTCATGCGCACGAGGTGAGGGGCCACCAGCCCGACGAAGCCCAGCGAGCCGACCAGCGCCGTCGCACCGCCCGCCAGGGCGGTGACGGCGAGGAGACCGACCACGCGCGTCGGCAGCAGGCGCCGGCCGAGCGAGCGGGCGACGTCGTCGCCGAGCGCGAGCGCGTCGAGCGCCGGTGCCTGCGCGAGGGCGAGCAGCAGCCCCAGCGCCAGCACCGGGAGCACGTCGAGGACCACGCCCAGGTCGCGGCCGCCGGCGAGCGAGCCCACCGTCCAGAACCGGTAGCTGTCCAGGGTGCTGGCGTCCAGCAGCAGCACCAGCCCCGTCACCGCGCCGAGCGCCGCCGACACGGCCGTGCCCGCCAGGACGAGCGAGGCCGGCGAGGCGTCGCGGGCGCGGCCGGCGGCCAGCCCGACGGCGACGGTGGCGGCGGTGCCGAGGGCGGCGCCCAGCAGCGCGGCGCCCAGCTGGGCCCCCGCGGTGGCGAGGCCGAGCAGGGAGCCGCCGACGACCACGGCGGCGGCGGCACCCGCCGTGATGCCGAGCAGGCCGGGGTCGGCCAGCGGGTTGCGGGTGTGCCCCTGCACGACGGCGCCCGCGACGGCCAGCGCCGCGCCGCCGAGCAGGCCGACGACGGTGCGCGGCAGCCGCTGGTCGAGGACGATGGCGCGGCTCTCCGCGTCACCTCCGCCCGCCAGCGACGCCAGCACCGTGAAGGGGTCGAGGCCACGGGTGCCGACCATCAGGCTCGCCACGCCCGCGACGGCCACCGCGACCAGCGCGGCCACGAGGACCGTGCCGCGGGGCCGGGCCCGCGCCCGGTCCTGGGCGTCGGCGGCGGGGGCCAGCGGCGGGGGCACGGTCGAGGAGGGGACGCCCCGGACGTCCTGCGGCCTCACCGCACGGTGCTGAGCAGCTGCTCGAGCACGTCGAGGGACTGCATGGCCGTGAGGGCGGCGCCCTCGTGCGTCTGCTTGTCCGAGCGCACGACGTGGCCCTGCTGCACGGCCGGGAGCTGCTGGTACAGCGGGTCGGCCTGGACGCCGTCCCAGGTCCCGGGCTGGTTGACCAGCACGACCAGGGCGTCGGCGTCGCCGAAGGCCTGCAGCAGCTGCTCGGGGCCGAAGGACACGTCCTCGTCCTCCTCCAGGGCCTCGGCGAAAGCCTCTGAGGGGGTGACGCCGACGTCGAGCAGGACGGTGGTCAGCAGGCGGTCGACGCCGATCTCGGACCCCTCCTCGTTGATGCTGACGGGCGCGACGGTCGTCTCCGCGAGGACGTCGGCGTACTCCTCGGCGATGTCGGCGACCCGCTCCTCGTAGGCGTCGACGAGGAGCTCGGCCCGCTCCGGCGCCCCCGTGGCCGCGGCGACCAGCCGCAGGTCCTCCTGCCAGGTGGAGGACGTCTGGTCGCCGATGGGCAGGACGGTGGTGAAGGCCTCGAGCTGCGGCGTCACCGGCTCTGCGTCCTCGGCGCGACCGACGACGAGGTCCGGGGCGGCGGCGGCGATCGCCTCGACGTTCACCTCGTCGGCGAGGAAGAGCGGCTCGGCGCCCTCCTGCCGGACCGCGGCGAGCTCCTCGGCCAGCGGGGACGGGAGGTCGAGGGCGCCGTCCTCCTCGTAGGGGAAGCCGCGCAGCGGCAGGCCGAGGGACAGGACGACGTCGAGGTCCCGACGACCCTCCAGCACCACCACGGAGGTCGGGTCCGGGACGAGCACGCCGTCGGTCGTGCTCGTCGTGCTCGGGCTGCCTCCAGCGGTGGTGCCGACGCCTGTCGCGCACCCCGCCGTGAGGGCGAGGGGCAGCACCGCAGCGAGGGCGACGGCCACCGGGCGGCTGTGGGGTCGAGAGAGTGAGAGCGATTCGGTCACACAGGGGAGCCTAACCTCATCTGATAGCCGGTCCCGCCGTCCCGCTGCGGCCGTCGGCCACCCGGGCGCACGTCCGCAAGCGGACAGGGGATGTCCGGCGTCCTCCGTCAAGATCAGGGACGGCCGGCCGACACCGGGGGCATGGGGGGCGGGGGTGGTGCGACGTCGACGTGGGTGCAGGAACGCCTGCGCGCCCGGGGGCGGGCGAGCGGGATCTCCGTCCTCGCCGCCGCCGTCGTCATCTCGCCGACGTGGTCGTTGGTCGACAGGGTGCTGGAGGGGCAGGCGCTCGCGGACTCCTTCCTCCCGGTCCGCCTGCTCGCCCTGCTGCCGATGGCGGCAGCGCTTCTCCTGCTGTGGCGCACGCCCCTCGGTCGCCGCTGGCCCGGGGCGACCACCGCGGCGGGTCTCGGCGTCCTCCAGCTCGAGATCGGCTGGATGCTCCCGCAGGTCCAGACGCTCGGGGCCTACCTGCTCGGCGCCAGCCTGGTCTTCTACGCCGCGGGGAGCGTGCTCGCCACGAGGCCGCTGTGGACGGCGGGCCTGCTGCTCCCCACGGTCGTCGGGACGCTGTGGGGGTCCTCCGCCGGTGCGGGCCTCGGGGGAGCCGACCTCGTGCTCACGACCTTCTACCTCGGGACCGCCGGCGTCGTCGGGGTCGTCGGTCAGACGCTGCGCTACCGGTCCTCCCGGGCCGAGCTGACCTCGCGCCGCGAGCTGGAGCTCGAGCAGCTCGCCAGCCGCCGGCTGCTGCGGGAGCTGCGGCGCCTCAGCACCGAGGACCCGTTGACCGGGCTGCTGAACCGGCGGCAGTGGGACCACGAGCTGTCCGCCGCCTGCGCCCGGGCGGCCACCTCCGGCAGCGGCGTCGCCCTCGTGCTCCTGGACGTCGACCACTTCAAGTCCGTCAACGACCGGGCGGGGCACGCCGGTGGGGACGAGGTGCTCCGGCGGACCGCGGACCTGCTGCGCGCGGTGGCGGAGCCCGGCGACGTCGTCGCCCGCCTGGGCGGCGACGAGCTGGCCCTGCTGATGCCCGGCGGAGAGCGGGAGCGTGCCGAGACGGCCGCCGAGCAGGTGCGCCGGCAGGTCGAGGCGCTGCGGCTGCCCACCCACCCCGACCTGAGGGTGACCTGCTCCCTCGGCGTCGCGGTGGCGCACGGGACGACCGCCGCGCCGGTGGGCCTGGTGCTGGCCGCCGACGACCAGCTCTACCTCGCCAAGGTGCTGCGCAACGCCGTCGCGAGCGCCGGTGACGGCGACCCGCGCCCGCACGGGTCCTCCTGGCCCGCCCCGTCCGGCGACCTTGGTGGCCCTTCGCCGACCGGGTCGCCCCAGCCCCGCCCTACGGTGACGCCCATGTCGGGCACAGGTGGACGGACGGGCGACGGCACGGACGCCGGCGCACGGGAAGGGGCTGGCCCGACGCCCGGCCCGGGTGCGGCCGGGTCCGTCGTCGACCCCCGGGCGCGCATCACCTACACCGGTGCGGGCCTGGACGACGACGCGCCGCTGTGGCACGCCGACCCGCCGCTCGCCCCGCTGGAGCTGCTCGAGGCCTGGTACGCCGAGGTCGCGGCGGACGAGCGGGTGACCGAGCCCGGCGCCGTCGTCCTCGCCACCGTCGACGCCGACGGGGCGCCCGACGCGCGCACGGTGCTGCTGAAGGAGCTGGACGGGCGCGGCGCCGTCGTCTACACGAACCTCGGCTCGGCGAAGGGGCGGCAGCTGGACGCCGTCCCGCGGGCCGCGCTGGTGCTGCCGTGGCAGGAGGCGTCGCGCCAGGTGCGGCTGCGGGGGCACGTCGAGCGGACGACCCGGGCGCAGTCGCAGGCCTACTTCGCCTCCCGCCCGCGTGGCTCCCAGCTGGCGGCGTGGGCGTCGGCGCAGTCGCAGCCGGTGGCGGGCCGGGCGGAGCTGGAGCGTCGGGTCGCCGAGCTGGAGGAGCGCTTCGCGGGGCGCGAGGTGCCGCTGCCCGACGGGTGGGGCGGCGTCCGGGTGCTGCCGACGTCGGTCGAGCTGTGGGCCGGGCGTGCGTCCCGGCTGCACGACCGGGCGGTGTGGACCTCGCGCACCGGCGGCCCGGCGCGCCTGGACGACGCCGCGGCGTGGCGGCTGGAGCGGCTGCAGCCGTAGGGCGTCACCCGGACGGGCTCGGTGGTGGCGCTCCCCGGGCGTGGGACAGCCCCCGGGCTCGACGCCGAGACGTCGTCGCCGTGCTGGACGGGCACGGCACCCGGGGGCTGCGGTGGCTGCCGTGGTGTCGCCGGTCCGCCTCTCTCGCGCCAGGTCGTGCCCTGGCGGGCGGTCCGGACGAGCGCGACAGCGTCGTCCGATGTGCTCGGGCGGCTAGCGGGCAGCCACCTCACGCGTCCGTAGGTCACTCACGTGTCGGACCACCTCCTCTCTCGTGTCCGCGGACCGTACGTCCGCCGCCGCGAGGGCGCCAGGCATTTCGGCGAGGTCAGGGGCACGGCGAGGTGGGGCGCCCCCCGCGGCGGCGGCGCCTCGCGCGGCCGCGGCCCACCGCGCGCGTCGAGGTCGTGTCGGACCAGGGTGCTGGCAGGGGGTGGCGTCGTGGCCCTGCGGGAGGAGGACGCGGGACGTCGCTCCACTCTAGGATCGTTCCAGGAACGACCGGCCGGACGGCGACGGTGCCGACACCCGGTGCCGAGCCCCGAGCGGTCGTCGTCGCCAGGGCCCCCGGCGACGAGAGCGGCTCCCGGGCGCGGGACGAGACGGAGGAGGACGAGTCGCGTGAGCGACCTCATCGACACCACGGAGATGTACCTGCGCACGATCTTCGAGCTGGAGGAGGAGGGCATCGTCCCCCTCCGGGCGCGGATCGCCGAGCGGCTCTCCCAGAGCGGGCCGACCGTCTCGCAGACCGTGGCGCGCATGGAGCGCGACGGGCTCGTCGTCGTCAGCGGTGACCGCCACCTCGAGCTCACCGACCACGGCCGCACCCTCGCCACCCGCGTCATGCGCAAGCACCGCATCGCCGAGCGGCTGCTGACCGACGTCATCGGGCTCGACTGGGAGTACGTGCACGAGGAGGCGTGCCGCTGGGAGCACGTCATGAGCGACCGGGTCGAGAAGCGGCTCGTCGAGCTCCTCGAGCACCCCACCGAGTCGCCCTACGGCACCCCCATCCCCGGCCTCGGCGAGCTGGAGGGCGGCGCCCCCGACAGCGCGGGCGACGCCTCGACGTCCTTCCTCGACGGCGTCGTCACCCTCGTCGAGGCCAGCGAGGGCGGCCCCGGGCCCTTCGTCGTCCGCCGCCTCGGCGAGCCCGTGCAGTACGACCACGCCGTCATGGCCCAGCTCGCCGCCGCGGCCGTGCGCCCCGGCAGCGCCGTGACGCTGGAGCGGCGCCCGTCGCCCCGGCGGGGCAGCGAGGGCTCCGTCGTCGTGATCGCCGACGGCGCCGAGGTGGGGCTGGAGCTCGTCGACGGCGTCGCCTCGCACGTCTTCGTCGCGCCGTCCGCGACCGCCTGACCCCTGCGCCCGTCCGTGCTCCGACGCCACTGGATGGATGCGCAGAGTGAGTCGTGGTGACGGCCTGTACCCGAGGTGACGACGACACGCCGGGCCCGTTATCGCGATGTGACGCACTCGTGACCTCTGAGGTACGTTCCCGGCCGCTGCCCGGCACACCGGGCCAGCCCTGATCTCCGGACGCCGAGCCCTGCCACCGGAGACCAGGTCCCACCGAGCACGACGTGGCAGGGACGGGGGACCCACTTCCGGTCCCGCACGCACGGCCCCACGAGGGGTGGTGGCGTGCGGACCTCGGGGTGAAGCCGGTCTCGCGACGAGCCGGCCGGGTGGCTCCCACCCGAACCCGACAGCTCACCTCGTAGGCGCTGGGAGAGGCACACAGTGCTCTTGCGCGCCCCCGCACGTCCTGCGCCGCGTCATGCGGCCCCCGGTCAGGTCCGCACACCCCTCACCGACCTCAGCGCCGCCGTCGCCGCCCGTGCCGCGGGTGCCCGCCGCACCGGTCGCCGCGTGGCCGTGGCCGCCGCCGCCACCGGCCTCGTCCTGACGACGGGCGTCACGACGTCCGCCGTCGCCGAGCCCGCCGACGCCCCGAGCCCCGCCCGCGTGGCCCAGGCCGTCGAGAGCGCCTCGGTCCCGACCGGGCCTGCGCTGAACGAGGCGGTGACCGTCGCCGCGGACGTGCCCCTGACCTTCGCGGCGAGCGAGGCCCCGACCGTGACCCCGCCGCCGCCGCCCCCGCCGCCGGTCGTCGTCGAGCCCGTCGCCGCCACCCGCGCCGAGGCCAGCGTCTCCCGCTCCGCCGAGCGGACGGCGTCCGGCTCCTCGCAGAGCTCCGCGGGCGCGGCCGCCGAGCCGACCACCGCCAGCCAGCCCACCAGCTCGGCCGCAGAGACCGAGACCGAGACCGAGACCGAGCCGGCGTCTGCGCCCGCGCCGGACTCCAGCGCCGGCTCCTCCGTGCTGGACGTCGCCGCGCAGTACGTCGGCACGCCGTACGCCTACGGCGGGACGAGCCCGTCGGGCTTCGACTGCTCGGGCTTCACCCAGTACGTCTTCGCCCAGGTCGGCATCTCCCTGCCCCGCACGGCGGCCGCCCAGGGCGCCGGCGGCCAGCGGGTCTCCCGCTCCGAGGCCCGCCCGGGTGACCTGGCCGTCGTCTCGGACGGCTCGCACGTCGGCATCTACGCCGGCGGCAACGAGTGGTACGACTCGCCCCGCCCGGGCAAGTCGGTGTCCAAGCGCGCGATCTGGACGTCGGACGTCTACTTCGTCCGCTACTGACGACCCCACCTGGCAGCCCCAGCAGCTGACGGCGAGGCGCTCGTGACGACGGCCCGTCACCTCCACGGGAGGTGACGGGCCGTCGTCGTCCGGGCGTCGCCCCGGCGTCGCCGAGGTCTCGACCCGGTGGAGTCCGGATTCTCCGGTGACGGCACGGGCCCGGGGCCTTACCGTGACCTCGCCGGGCGCGTCAGCGGCCGGCGACCCGCACGAGGAGGTCCCGTGACGTCGGTGCCCGCGCGTCCCGCCCGCTCCAGGGCCGGTTCGTGCGCGCGCGCCGCCGCAGCGGCCTCGGCGGGCGACCACCGAGGACCTCGGGGTCGGCAGCGGCCACCCGGCCGCCCCCGGCCCCCGGACCTCGCGCACCCCACGGCGTCGACCACTGGTCGGCGCCGTCGTGCGTCTCCCACCCTCCGCGTGCGCTCCAGCCGCGGTGAGAGCGCCCGACGGCACGCCCCAGGCGGCGGCGGCACGGGCAGATCGGGGTCGTCATGCGCACTCTCGTCCTCAACGCCGGGTACGAGCCCCTCGGGGTCGTCTCCTTCAAGAGGGCCGTCGTGCTCGTCCTGGCCGGCAAGGCCGTCGTCCTGGCGGCCGACGAGGTGCCCGTCGTCGCGGCCACGCTGAGCCTGCCGCGCCCGTCGGTCATCCTGCTGACCCGCTACGTGCGGGTGCCCCACCTGCGGTCCGTGGCCGTCTCCCGACGGGGGGTGCTGCGGCGCGACGGCGGGCGCTGCGCCTACTGCAAGCGCTCGGCGACCACGGTCGACCACGTGCTGCCGCGCAGCCGCGGCGGGCGCGACAGCTGGGAGAACCTCGTCGCGTGCTGCCTGCGCTGCAACGGCCAGAAGGGTGACCGGACCCCGGAGGAGATGGGCTGGGTGCTGCGCGTGCGGCCCGTCGCCCCGGCCGGGCCGGCGTGGGTCGCCCAGGGCGCCGAGGGGACCCACCCCGGCTGGACCGACTACCTGCCCGGCGCGGTGCCCGCCGCGGTCGTCGAGGTGGCCTGACAGCGGCTCCTCGCGGCCGCCGGTCCAGCGCCTCACGTCGGCAGGCGCGGGCCGTCCTCGACGTCGTCGAGGAGGTCGCCCTCGGTGTCCAGGCGGTGCAGCACCTCGGCCGGGGACAGCTGGGCGAGGTCCTCGTCGAGCTCGTCCCAGCCGCGGGGGGCGGCGACGCGGGGCTGCTCGCGCCCGCGCAGCGAGTACGGCGTGATGGTCGTCTTGGACCACGTGTTCTGCGACCAGTCGAGGAAGACCCTGCCCCGCCGGGCCGCCTTCGCCATCGTCGCGACGACCTCGCGCGGGCGGTCCCGGGCCAGGCCCTCGGCGAGGCGGCGGACGTAGTCACGGACCTCGCCCGCGTCCTGCTCGCCGGCCAGCGCGGCGTACAGCTGCAGGCCCTTGCTGCCGCTCGTGACCGGCCGCGGGTCGAGGCCGTCGTCGACGAGGCGCTCGGCGACGACGTGCGCCAGCGCCGCGCACTCGGCGAGCCCGGTGCCGGGCCCGGGGTCGAGGTCGACGACGAGCCGGTCGGGGTGCGCCGTCGGCGCCGGCGCCCCGGACCGACCGGCGCCCTGCACCCGCCACTGCGGGGTGTGCAGCTCCAGCGCGGCGAGGTTCGTGGCCCACGCCAGGCCGGCCACGTCGTCCAGCAGCGGGTAGGTCAGCGTCTCGGTGCCGGCCGCGGGCGGGGCGTCGCCGGCGGTCCCGCCGTCGCTGCCGTGCAGGGCCACGTGCGCCGTCCGCACCCACGACGGCGCGCCGCCCGGGGCGTTCTTCTCGAAGAAGGACTCCTGCGCGACGCCGTGCGGCCAGCGCACCCGGGTGACCGGCCGGTCGCGCAGCTGGCGCAGCAACGGCTCGGCGGCACGGACGACGTAGTCGAGCACCTCGGCCTTCGTCGTCCCGGTCGCCGGGTAGAGCACCTTCTCCAGCGACGTCAGCCGCAGCCGGCGGCCGCCGACCTCGACGACCTGGACGGTGGCCCCCGGCCTCGTCGTCGGAGGGCTCACGGGGCACCGGGGAGGTCGGCCGGGTCCACGACCTCCGGCTCGGCGTCCGCGCGCAGACCGAGGAAGGAGGGCTGGCGCAGCCGGCCGCCCGACGTCGAGCCCAGCGACTCGACCTCCGCCCGCAGGTGCGGCTCGACCCACGTCGCCCCCCGGGCGTCCTCCCGTGGCACGTCCGTGCCGAAGGGGGAGGTGCTGCGGTGCAGCGGGGCCAGCACGGGGGCCAGCTGCGCGGCGGCGCGGGGGCCGACGCCGCTGCCGACCCGGCCGAGGTAGCGCAGGCACCCGTCCGCGTCCGGGGCGCCGACGAGGAGGGCTCCGACCCGGGTGGTCGTGCCCTCCTGCGGGCGCCAGCCGCCGACGACGACCGTGCGCCGGGTCCGGTGCGTGGCCTTGACCCAGGTACGGCTGCGCACGCCCGGCCGGTAGGGGGAGTCCCACCGCTTGGCGACGCCGCCCTCCAGGCCCTGGGCCCGCGTGGCGGCGAGGACGTCGGCGCCCGAGCCGAACCCGGGGGAGACCTGGAGCGCCGCACCGCCGACGACGGGAGGGTCGGCGAGCCACTGCGCGCCGAGCCCCTCCAGGACCTCGCGGCGCACGCGCAGCGGCTCGGGCACCAGGTCCTGGCCGCCCGCGCGCAGCACGTCGAAGACGACGTAGACCAGCGGCACCGCCCGCGCCGCCCGCCGGGCGGCCCCGCCCGACAGGCCGAGCCGCGGGGCGAGCACGCCGAAGGAGGGCCGGCCGGCCGGGTCGAGGGCGACGACCTCGCCGTCCAGCAGCAGGTCGCCGCCCACGGCAGCGGCCGCGGCGGGCAGGCCGGCCAGGTCGGGGAAGGCGCCGCCGACGTCGCGCTCGGTGCGGCTGGACAGACGCAGCCCGCCCGCGCCGACGTCGGCCAGCAGCCGCATGCCGTCCCACTTGACCTCGTAGGACCACACCGGGTCGGGGGCGTCGGGCGCGGCGCCGCGCGTGGCCGGCAACGACCCCGGGTCGGCGGTGGGAGTGGCGAGCATGGGCCGCACCGGTCGATCATGGCGCGGCAGGCGGACACGCGCCGGGCGGGTGCCCGGCCTCCCGGCACCGGGCGACCGCCGGAGGAGGCGTCGCATGAGGGCCATCTGGAAGGGCGCCGTCTCCTTCGGGCTCGTGTCGGTCCCTGTCAAGGTCTACGCGGCCACCGGCACCAAGGACCTGCGCTTCCACCAGGTCCACGAGGCCGACGGCGGGCGCATCCGCTACAAGCGCGTGTGCAGCGTGGACGGCGAGGAGGTCTCCTACCCCGAGATCGCCAAGGCGTACGAGACGGCGGACGGCGAGCAGGTCGTCCTGTCCGACGGCGACCTGGACGAGCTGCCGCTCTCGACGAGCCGGGAGATCGGCGTCGTCGAGTTCGTGCCGCGCGAGCAGGTGGACCCCGTCCTCTACAACAAGGCCTACTACCTCGAGCCGGAGAAGACGGCGCTCAAGCCGTACACGCTGCTGCGCGAGGCGCTCGCCGAGACCGACCGGGTCGCCGTCGTCAAGGTGGCGCTGCGGCAGCGGGAGTCGCTCGCGCTGCTGCGGGTGCGCGACGACGTCATCTGCCTGCAGACGCTGCTGTGGCCCGACGAGGTGCGCGAGGCCTCCTTCGACGTCCTCGGCGGGGAGGTCGAGCTGCGCCCGCAGGAGCGGCAGATGGCCGCCTCGCTGGTGGAGAGCCTGGCCGCCGACTTCGACCCCGACGCCTTCACCGACGACTACGCGACGGCGGTGGCGGAGATGGTCGAGGCGAAGATCAGCGCCGGGGAGGTCAGCCGGCCGCCGGCGCAGGACGACGCGGACGGCGAGGGCGGGGGCGCCCAGGTCGTCGACCTGCTCTCGGCGCTGCAGCGCAGCGTCGCCCGCGCCCGGCAGGACCGCGGCGAGGCCGGTGACGAGGGCGGGGACGCCGAGCCGGGCAGCGCGTCGGCAGAGGGGCCGGCGACGGAGGACACGGCGGCGAAGAGCACGCCGGCCAAGAGCTCGCGGGCGAAGGGCACGGCGGCGAAGGGCTCGTCGGGGAGTGGGTCCTCGCCGAAGGCCAAGAGCTCCGGGCGCGCGTCGTCCACGAGCTCGAAGAGGTCGGCGAAGCAGGAGAAGGAGGAGGCGCCCGACGCTGGCGCCACGCCGCCGCGCCGCACCCGCAGCAAGAAGTCGGCCTAGCCGGCCAGCCGGTTCACGAGGGCGCCGTCGGCGCCGTCCGCAGCCAGGCGCGGATGGTGGCGGGCACCTGCGGTGCGACCTCGTGCCCCACGTCGGGCAGCACGCGCAGGTCGAGGTCGGCGGCCGGCGCGATCGTCCGGAGGTCTTCCAGCGCGGGGAAGCCCGTGAACAGGTAGGGGACCCGCTCGGCGCCGTCGACCGGCACGGCGGCGTCGTCCGCCCCCGCCAGGTGCAGGGCGGTGAAGGCGCCGGGGCACCGCGGGACGGTGATCGAGCCGTTGACGACGGCGATGGCGTCGACGTCGTCCGGGTGCTCGCAGGCGAGGCGGTAGGCGAGCATGCCCCCGTTGGAGTAGCCCACGACGTAGGCCCGCTCGGCCCCGCGCGCGCGCAGCCGGACGAGCAGGTGCCGCAGGAAGCCGACGTCGTCCACGCCGGAGCGCGCGGCGGAGCCGCAGCAGCCGCCGGCGTCCCAGCTCGTCCGCGCGCCGAGGCCGGTCGGGGCGACGACGACGGCGTCCAGCGCGGCGGCCAGCGCCTCGGCCTGCAGGCGGTCGGCGACGCCGGCGGCGCTGCTCGTGTACCCGTGCAGGAGGAGGACGGCGGTCTCGGGCACCGTCGCCGGGAGGTCGCCCGACGTCGCCACGGTCGACGTGGTGAGCGCGCCGCCCGCGTCCGGCGCGACGACGAGCAGGGGCCGCTGGTCGGCGGGGACGTCCTCGACCAGGGGGTCGGGCGCCGGGGCCGGCCGCGGTCCGTCGGCGGGGCCGGCGGTGGCGCCGCCCGAGCGGCCCGGCAGGGCCGGCCACAGGAGGCCGGAGGCGGGCAGGACGACGAGCAGCGCGGCAGCGGCGAGGACGACGACCCGTCGGCGCCAGCGTCGGCGTCGGCTCGGCGGGGTCACCGGGCCATCGTGGGCGAGGCGGGCCCCGGTGGGGAGGGTGGTCGGGCGATCGTGACCCGACCGCGTCGTCGGGCCCGGCGTCGTCGGGCGCCGAGGTCCTGCGCGCGGGGGGCGGCCGGCCCCCGCGGGTGGGGCGCTCACCGCGCAGGCCGCCCCCGTCTGCGTCGTCGGGCGGCTGTGGCAGGGTTCACACGTGGCCATCAGCGAGGAGGCGCCGCCGGCACTGCGGCCCTTGCACGCCCGGACGGTCCGGCTCTCCGACGCCCTGCACCGCCGTGCGGTGCGCAGGGCGCTGGACGAGGGCTGGCAGCCGTCGACGACCGTCTACCCGGGCTACGGCTCGCCGCGCAGCGTCCGGGTCCTGGGCCGGCTGCTGCTCACGGCACCGGACGGGCGCGAGCGGGGCGACCGGCCGGAGGTGGTGCGCGGCTGGCGCAGCTTCCTCACGGTGCCGGTGCGCGACGCCTCCGTCGTCGTCGAGGTGGGCGGCGTCGAGCACGTCGTCACCACCGACCGTGGCGGCTTCGTCGACGCCACGCTGCCGGCCGCGCTGGAGCCCGGCTGGCGGCCGGTCACCCTGCGGGCCGAGGGGGCCGAGCCGGTGACGGGGCAGGTCCGGGTCATCGGCGACGACGTCGAGGTCGGGATCGTCAGCGACATCGACGACACGGTGATGGTCACGGCGCTGCCCCGGCCGCTGCTCGCCGCCTGGAACACCTTCGTCCTCGACGAGCACGCGCGGGCGCCCGTGCCGGGCATGGCGGTGCTCTACGAGCGGCTGGTGCGCCGGCACACCGACGCGCCCGTGCTCTACCTGTCGACGGGCGCGTGGAACGTCGCCCCCGCGCTGACCCGCTTCCTGCACCGCCACCTCTACCCGCGCGGGCCGCTGCTGCTCACCGACTGGGGGCCGACGCCGGACCGCTGGTTCCGCAACGGGCGCCTGCACAAGGAGCGGACGCTGCGCCGTCTCGCCGAGGAGTTCCCCCACGTCAGGTGGCTGCTGGTGGGCGACGACGGCCAGCGCGACGAGTCCGTCTACGCGGCGTTCGCCCGCGAGCGGCCGGGCAGCGTGGCCGCCGTCGCGATCCGGCACCTGTCACCGACGGAGTCGGTCCTCGCGCAGGGCCTGCCCGGGCCGCAGGGCCTGCACGCCCCCGGCGACCGGGAGCACCTGTGGGTCTCGGCGCCCGACGGCGCCGGCCTCGCCCGGCTCCTTCGCCAGGGTGGGCTGCTCTAGGGGAGGGGTGGCGCGCGCCGGGACGCGTGGCGGTCCCGCCCGGGCGTCACACGGAGCGCGAGGCCTGCTCGGACGTCGTGGCCGCGGGCAGGGCCAGCGGCGCCGTCCGCTGCGCGGGCACGCGCCGGCGCAGCAGCGGCGACCCGTCGCTGCACCGGGCCTCGAAGGCCGCCATGGCGATGAGGACGGGCAGGACGAGGACCGGGACGAGCAGGGCGAGATAGGCCATGGGCTGCGCTTCCGTGCGGCGGTGACGGCCGTGCGTCCCCGCGCACCAGCCGCGCGGGCTCTGCCCGCGATCGACGAGGGTGGTCGACGTCGGGTCTCCTCGCACCCTCAACGCGCCCCCGGCCACGGCACGGTCTGGTAACGACGAGCGTCGCGCCCCGCCTCGTGATCTGCTGTCGTCATGGCCGACGCAGACATCTGGGACAGGATCCGTACCGCACGCGACTTCTCGCTCGAGGCCGAGAAGGAGGAGCGCCAGCGCATCGCCGACGCCTCCGACAACGCCCAGGAGCAGCAGGCGGCGTCCGTGCGCCTGGCCACGCGACAGGCGGTGCGCGAGGCGCTCGACAAGGTCCTCGACGAGGACACCTCGCCCCCCGGCGCCTGAGCGGAGGGGGCCTGGCCCCGACCAGGCCCGCCGGCGGCCGCCGCGGGCGCCCGCCCGGTGGCGCCGCCAGCACCTCCCACGCACGCTCTGAGGCGTGAGCACCGCCGTCATGTGGTTCCGCCGTGACCTCCGCCTCGCCGACAACCCGGCTCTCCTCGCCGCCCGTGGGCGCAGCGGCGACGACGGGGTCCTGCCGCTCTTCGTGCTCGACCCGAAGGTGTGGGACGCCGCCGGGGCCCCCCGGCGGCGCTTCCTCGTCGGGTGCCTGGAGGCGCTGCGGGAGGCCACCGACGGCGCGCTGGTCGTGCGGCGCGGCGACCCGGTCGACGTCGTCCCCGCGCTCGCCCGCGAGGTGGGGGCGGCGTCGGTGCACGTGGCGCGCGACACCGGGCCCTACGGCCGCCAGCGCGACGAGAAGGTCCGCGCGGCGCTGGGCGACGACGTCGACCTCGTCGAGGACGGCACCTCCTACGCCGTCGGCCCGGGCCTGGTCACCAAGGACGACGGGTCGCCCTTCAAGGTGTTCACGCCCTTCTCCCGGGCGTGGGGCGAGCGCGGCGTCCCTGACCCGGCGCTCGACCCGCGGGCGCTGACCTGGGCACGGGCGACGGGCGCCGACGACCTCCCCGACGCCCCCGACGTCGAGCACGAGCTCCCCGAGCCGGGCGAGGACGCCGCGAAGGCGGCGTGGAAGGCCTTCCGCGACGGGCGTCTCGACCGCTACGGCGACGAGCGCGACCGCCCCGACCTCGACTCGACCAGCCGGATGTCGCCGTACCTGCACCTGGGGTGCATCCACCCGCGGACGCTGGTCAAGGAGGCCCGCGACCGCGGCGGGAACGGGGCCGACGCCTTCGTCCGCGAGCTCTGCTTCCGCGACTTCTACGCCGACGTCCTGTGGCACCGCCCCGACTCGGCCTGGGAGCTCTACAAGGACGACCTGGCGGGCATCGAGCACGACAGCGGGAAGCAGGCGCGTCGCCGGGTGCAGGCGTGGGAGGAGGGGCGCACCGGCTTCCCGGTCGTCGACGCCGCGATGCGCCAGCTGCTCGGGCAGGGCTGGATGCACAACCGGATGCGGATGCTCGTCGCCTCCTTCTACGTCAAGGACCTGCACCAGCCGTGGCAGGGCGGTGCGCGCTTCTTCCTGCGCCACCTCGTCGACGGCGACCTGGCCTCGAACAACCACGGCTGGCAGTGGGTCGCGGGCACGGGCACCGACGCCTCCCCGTACTTCCGGGTCTTCAACCCGATCACGCAGGGGCGGCGCTTCGACCCCGACGGGGACTACGTGCGCCGCTGGGTGCCCGAGCTGCGCGACGTCGAGGGCGGAGGCGTCCACGAGCCCTGGGACCTGCCGGGCGGCGTCCCCGAGGGCTACCCCGAGCGTGTCGTCGACCACGCCGCCGAGCGCAAGGTCGCCCTCGAGCGGTACGAGTCGGTGCGCGGCTGAGCAGCCCGGCGGGCGAGGCGGTGCGCAGGTCTGACCGTGCACGGTCACCTCTGCGCACCACTGCTGCGCCCCGGCCTCCGTCGTCGTCCGGCGGGCGGCCCGCGGGGTGCCCGCCTAGCGTCGGGCCATGACCGATCTGGACGGCGCACGGGTGCTGGTGACGGGGGCGAGCGGCGGGCTCGGCTCGCTGCTCGCGGCGGGGATGGTGGCGCGGGGGGCCCGCGTGGCGGTCTCCGGGCGCGACGCGGGGCGGCTGGAGGGGCTGGACGTCGACGCGGCGGCCCACCTGCCCGCGGACCTGCGCCAGCCTGGTATGCCGCAGGAGCTGGTCGACGCCGCCGTCGAGGCCCTGGGCGGGCTCGACGCCCTCGTGCACGCGGCGGGCGCCGTCGCCTTCGGGCCGGCCGTCGAGGCGGACGACGACCTGCTCGACGAGATGCTCCTGCTGCACTACCTCGCCCCGGTGCGGCTGCTGCGGGCGGCGCACCCGCACCTGCGCTCCTCGGCGTCCGAGCGCGGCGGGTCGGTCGCCGTCATGCTCAGCGCCGTCGTCGCCGAGCAGCCGGTGGCCGGGATGGCGGCGTACTCGGCGGCCAAGGCGGCGCTGACGGCCTTCGACGCCGCCGTGGCCAAGGAGCTGCGCCGGGACAAGGTGCGGGTGCTCGACGTC
This sequence comes from Pseudokineococcus sp. 1T1Z-3, assembly GCF_037482365.1. Lineage (NCBI taxonomy): Bacteria > Bacillati > Actinomycetota > Actinomycetes > Kineosporiales > Kineosporiaceae > Pseudokineococcus > Pseudokineococcus sp. 1T1Z-3. The sequence goes on along the minus strand of NZ_JBBHZF010000001.1, from coordinate 82,901 downwards.
CGGCCGCCGCACACCGAGACGGGGCTGGCCGACCGGCCCGTCGCCGGTACGGCGCCGAGGATGCCGCAGGGGCTGCGCCCGCAAGACGTCGTCGAGCGGGTGCTGCGCGCCGTCGAGGAGGACGAGCGCGACCTGCCGTCCTCGGCGTTCGGGAGCTGACGGCTCCTCGCCCGGCGGGTCGCGCGCCCGTCTGGGACGATGGTTGACGACGCAACGACCCGGCGGGGCGGCCCGTCGTACCTCGGGAGGACCGATGAGCGCGACCGAGACCGAGCAGGCGACCGACGAGCCGCAGGGCGCCGACGAGAGCCGGAGCACGAAGGGCGCCTACGTCACCGGTGGTGAGTCCTTCGAGCGCGACACGGCGTACATCGAGACGCGCATCACGGTGGACGGGCGCGACGGCTACCCCGTGGAGCCCGACCGCTACCGGCTGGTCGCCGCCCGCGCGTGCCCGTGGGCGCACCGCTCGATCATCGTGCGGCGCCTGCTGGGGCTCGAGCACGTGATCTCCCAGGGCGTCGTCGGCCCGACGCACGACGCGCGGAGCTGGACCTTCGACCTCGACCCCGGGGGCGTCGACCCGGTCCTCGGCTACGAGCGGCTGCAGCAGGCCTACTTCGCGCGCTTCCCCGACTACCCCAAGGGCATCACCGTGCCGGCGCTCGTCGAGGAGCGCACGGGCCAGGTCGTCACGAACGACTTCCCCCAGATCACCCTCGACCTGTCGGGGGAGTGGGCCGAGCACCACCGCCCCGGCGCTCCCGACCTCTACCCGCAGTCGCTGCGGGGCGAGATCGACGAGGTGATGCAGCGGGTCTACACCGAGGTCAACAACGGCGTGTACCGGTGCGGCTTCGCCGGCTCGCAGGACGCCTACGACGACGCCTACGACCGCCTCTTCACGGCGCTGGACTGGCTGGAGGAGCGGCTCACCGACCGCCGGTACCTGGTGGGCGAGACCATCACCGAGGCCGACGTCCGGCTGTTCACGACGCTCGTCCGCTTCGACGCCGTCTACCACGGCCACTTCAAGTGCAACCGGAACAAGCTGACCGAGATGCCGGCGCTGTGGGGCTACCTGCGTGACCTCTTCCAGACGCCGGGCTTCGGCGACACCACGGACTTCGCCCACATCAAGGCGCACTACTACGTGGTGCACGAGGACATCAACCCGACCGGCGTCGTCCCGAAGGGGCCCGACCTGTCGGGGCTGCTGACCGAGCACGGCCGGGAAGCCCTCGGCGGGAGCCCCTTCGGCACCGGCACCGCCCCCGGTCCGGTGGCCCGGGGCGAGGAGGTCCCCTCCGCGCACACGCCGCTGCGCTGAGGGCCTGCCGAGGGGCTACGGCGTCCGGTCGACGGGGGAGTCGGCGTCGGCCGGGGCGACGTAGCGGCGGAACTCGGTCGCCCGCAGGGCCAGGACGCCGACGGCGAGGACCACCAGCACCCCGCCCAGGCCGACGGCGAGGCGTGGACCGAGCACCTCGCCAGCGGCACCGTGGACGAGGTCGGCCAGCCGTGGCCCGCCGACCACGACGACGGTGAACACCCCCTGCATCCGGCCCCGCATCTCGTCGGGGGCCGCGGTCTGCAGGATGGCGCCGCGGAAGACCATGCTGGCGAGGTCGGCGGCGCCGGCGGCGGCGAGGAGCACGGCGGCGACCCACAGCGACGTGGTCAGCCCGACGAGGGCGACGGCGACGCCCCAGGCCGCGACGCTGACGAGCACGAGCAGGCCGTGGCGCCGCATCCGCACGACCCGGCCGGAGAAGAGGCCGCCGAGCAGCGCGCCGACGGGGATGGCGGCGTAGAGCACGCCGAGGGCCAGGCCGCCGTCGGCCGGCCCGCCGTAGACGTCCCGGGCCATCTCGGGGAAGAGCGCGCGGGGCATCCCCAGCACCATGGCGAGGACGTCGGCGACGAAGGAGACCAGGAGCACCTGGCGGGCGGCGATGTAGCGGAAGCCCTCGACCACGCTGCCCGGTCCGGCCCGCCGTCCGGGAGCGCCGCCGGCCGGCATGGCCGGCAGCCGCAGCACGAGCAGGACGGCGAGCAGCAGCCCGACCGCGTCGACCGCGTACAGCGTCGGCAGGCCGACGAGCGGGATGAGCGCCCCCGCGGCGAGCGGCCCGGCGACGGCCCCGACGCCGAAGACGGTGGTGGACAAGGCCATCGCCGCCGCCAGCTGGGAGGCGGGCACGAGCCGGGGGACGGCGGCTCCGCGGGCCGGGGCGTACAGGCCGAAGAAGGCCTGCTGCACCACGACCAGGGCGATGAGAGCCGCCACGGACTCCAGCCCGGAGGCGGCGTGCACCGCGAGCAGGGCCGAGGCCGCGACGATGCCGCCGAGGCTCACGGCCATGAGCCGCCGCCGGTCGAGCACGTCGGCGACGCTGCCGCCCCACAGCGAGAAGACGACCAGCGGGACGAGCCCTGCGCCGGAGGCGATCCCGACCCACGCCGAGGACCCGGTGATGCGGAAGACCTCGTACGGCACCGCGACGGCGGTCAGCTGGCTACCGACGGCGGAGACGGCCGTCGAGGTCAGCAGCCGCCGGTACGCCGGGATGCGCAGCGGTCTCGTGTCGAGGAGGACGCCGCGCAGCACCCCGGGACCCTAGGTCGACCCCTCAGCCCCGCTCGCCGCGGGCCAGGCGACGACCGATGACGACGAGGTCGACCGCGGCGACGACGCCGAGGACGGCGAGCAGGACGACGATCCACGTCGGTCCGTCCGCGGCGAGCACCCACCCCGCTCCCAACGCGCAGACGAGCAGCCCGAAGACCGCCAGGACCGCCCGCAGGGTGAGGGCGCTGCGCGCCGGGGGCGCGCCGCCGACGCCGTGGCGGGACTCATCCGTCGGAGGCTCGCTCATCGGGGCTCACTCATCGGGAGGTGGGCTGCATCACCAGCGGTGGTGGACGACGTCGCGCAGGTGCTCGTCGTAGACCCGCTCGACGGCGGCGAGCTCGTCCGCGGTCAGCGGCTCCAGCTGCGCCGCGGCGACGTTGGAGCGCACCTGGGCGGCGGAGCTGGCGCCGGGGATGACGCACGTGACGCCCGGCTGGTCGAGGACCCACCGCAGCGCGAAGGTCGCCGTCGACGCGCCCCGCCCGGCGGCGACGGCGCCCACCTCGGCGGCGGCGCGCAGCCCCAGCTCGTACGGCACGCCCGAGAAGGTCTCGCCGACGTCGAAGACGGCGCCGTCGCGGTTGAAGTGGCGGTGGTCGTCCTCGCCGAAGGTGGTGCTCTCGTCGAACTTCCCGGTGAGCAGCCCGCTGGCCAGCGGCACGCGCGCCAGGACGCCGACGCCGGCAGCGGCCGCCGCGGGCAGCACCTGCTCGATCGGCTTGCGGCGGAAGGCGTTGAGGATGATCTGGACGGTCGCGATACCAGGCCGGGCGATCGCCGTCAGCGCCTCCTCGCACGTCTCCACCGACACCCCGTAGGCGGCGAGCAGGCCCTCCTCGACCAGCGCGTCGAGGGCGTCGTAGACGCCGTCGTCCCCGTAGACGGTCGGCGGCGGGCAGTGCAGCTGCACGAGGTCCAGGCGCTCCACGCGCAGGTTGCCCAGGCTTCGCTGCACCCAGCCGCGGAGGTTGTCGGGCGTGTACTGGGCCGCCTCGAAGGGGTCGGCGCGGCGCCCGGCCTTCGTGGCGACGAACGGCCGCTCGCCGGTCGGGACGTCCGCGAGGGCCCGGGCGACCAGCTGCTCGCTGCGGCCGTCGCCGTAGACGTCGGCCGTGTCGAGCAGCGTGACACCGCGCTCCAGCGCGGCGTGCACGAGCGCGACGGCGTCGTCGTCGCCGACGGCGGTCCAGCCGCCGCCGATCTGCCAGGTGCCGAGGCCGACGACACCCACGTCACGGCCGGTGCGCCCCAGGCGCCTGCTCTCCATCGTCTGCGTGCCCACGGCGGCGACGCTAGCCACCGGGACCGACGCCGGCCCAGGCAGGCCGCCGGCGCGGGCCGGGTGCCCCCGAGAGGATTCGAACCTCCGACACACGGTTTAGGAAACCGATGCTCTATCCCCTGAGCTACGGGGGCCAGGTGCGGCGAGCCTAGCGCGGGCCCGTGCCGTGGCCGGGGGCGAGGAGCGACGGGTGGCGCCGGGTCGCACGCCCGGGCGCGAGCGGCCAGGGTGGATCGCGGACACCCGTGATCTCAGGAGGAAACGATGGACCTGCAGTGGCTGGCACCGGCGTTCGAGGCCGAGGGCCCGCTCGCGAGCGTGACGCTCGACATCTCCCGGGCCGACGCGTCCGGCGAGCACGAGGTCGAGCTCCGCTGGCGCGAGGTGCGCCGCAGCCTGGAGGAGCAGGGGGCGCCCGAGGACGTCCTCGACGTCCTCGCCGAGCGGGCCACCGCGCCCAGCGGCCGCGCCGACACCGGGAGCGGCTCCGGCCGCACCGTGGTCGCGGGCGCGGGCGGCGTCGTGCTCGACCTGGTGCTGCCGAGCGCCCCGGCGCAGAGCGAGGGCCTGTGGGGTGCCCTGCCGCACCTGCTCCCGGCGGTCCGCGCGGCGTCCGGGGCCACGCGCTACCTGCTCGTGGCGACCGACCGCAACGGCGCCGACCTCACGGTCGCGGTCGGGTCCGGCGTCACCGCCGCGCGGCCCGAGGGCGGCGACGCCGTCGTCGGCGCCTCCAGCGACGTCGAGGAGTCCCGCTCGGCGGGAGCCGACGACGACGTCGTCCACAAGGTCCCGGTCGGCGGTCTCGGCGAGCACACCCAGGAGCGTCGCGTCGAGGACACCTGGGAGAAGGACGCGGCCGCCGTCGCCTCGGAGGTCGACGAGCTGGTCAACCGGCACAAGCCGCACGTCGTCGTCCTCACGGGCGACGACACGGCGGTCTCCCTCGTCAAGGAGCGCCTCGGCGGCTCGGCCGCCCCGATCGCGGAGGTCGTCCAGGGCGGCGGCCGCGCGGACGGCATCCGCTCCGACGCCTTCGCGCAGACCCTCGGCGAGGTGCTCGCCGGGGTGCAGGAGCGGCTCCTGCGCGAGACCACCGAGAGCTTCGCGCAGGCCCGCGGCCAGGACGCCGACGCCGCCGACGGGCTCGAGGCCGTGGTCACCATGCTCCAGCGCGGCCAGGTCCAGGACGTGCTCCTGCGCGACGACCCCAGCTCCACCTGGACGCTGTGGGTCGGGCCGCAGGCGCTGGAGCTGGCCTCGACCCGCACGGAGCTCGTGGAGATGGGCGTGGAGGAGCCCGTCGAGGTGCGCGCCGACGCGGCGCTCGTGCGGGCCGCCGTCGGTGGTGCGGCCGGGCTCGTGCTCGTGCCGGGCGCCGGGCCGGACGAGACCGACGAGCTGGAGCTGGCCGACGGCGTCGGGGCCCTGCTGCGCTGGTCCGACGGTGGCACCCCGAGCAGCGGTGCGCCGACCATGACCGGTGACTCCGAGCGACTGCGCGAGGTCGGAGCCTGAGGAGGAGCCTGCACCGCACCTCTGCACCCGTGGCGGCGACCACGCCCCCGCCTGGAGGGCGCGTACCGGGCGTGTCGGGACGACACGCCGCACCCCTGCGCGGAAGTTGACGGTTGAAGCGTCTGCTCACCAAGATGCGCGCTGCAGTGCGCACCGCTGGCCCCCCCCGCGCGGTGCGCACTGCCTCCACGACCTGAGGCGCCGCCTCACGACGCCCCGCACACCCCCGGTGTGCGGGGCGTCGTCGTCTGGCGCGCGAGGCTCGCGTGCGGCTCCCGGCCTGGGCCCTCGGCTAGCGTGCGCGGGTGCCCGACGCGACCCGCTCCGAGCGCCTCGGGCGCCGTCGCACCCTCTGGTCGCGACTGCTCGGTCGCGAGGGCGCCTCGGGCGACCCGGCGCCGCGGGACGCCGCGCCGGCGCCGTCGTCGGAGCCCGCGCGGACCCCGTCAGCACCTCCCGCGCCTGCGGCCGGACCGGCCGAGCCGGAGCCCCTGACGACGCCTCTCGCCGACGTCCTGGCGCAGTGGGCCGTCTCCCTCGCGGAGGCCTCCGGCGGCTCGCTCCTCCTCGACGACCGCAGGGCGGGGGCCGACCTCGTCGCACCGCTGGACCTGGGCGGCGCCCACCCCTCCGGGCTCGCCGCCTTCTGGGCCGGACGGGCGACGCGGCTGTCCACGCTCGTGCGCGAGCGGGGTGCCCACACCGCCGCCCGCGAGCGGGTCCGGGCGCTGCGCACCGCCGCCCAGGAGGTCGAGACCGAGCACGCCGCCTGGCCCGGCGCGCTCGCCGTCGGCCTCGTCCGCTGGAGCGCGCCCGCCGACCCCGGTCGCGGGCTGCCCGCCGTGGAGGTCCACGCCCCGGCGCTGCTGCAGCCGCTGGTGCTGCGGCCCCGTGGCGCCGGCGCCCTCGACGAGGAGCTCGACCTGCAGCCCGGCCCCGTCGTCAACCCGGCGCTGGTGCGGCTGCTGACCTCCCGCGGCCACGCCGTCGACGTCGCCGCGGTGCTGGCCCCCTTCGCCGACGGCCGGGGCGACGCCCACCGCCGGGCCCGCGGCGAGCTGGCGGCGCAGACGGCGGACGTCCAGGGGCTGACGCACTCCGAGCGGACGCTCGTCGGCGTCTACCCCGACCTCGCCGGTGGGCTCGCCGACGCGCTCGCGAGCCTCACCGCCGGGGCCGCCGAGTCCGCGGGGGGAGAGCCGGGTGAGGGCCCCGCGGTGGCTGGTCTCCCGCCGCTCGTCACCGCGCTGGCGGCCGCGAGCGCCGGGCAGCGCGTCACGCCCGGCGGCCGCGGAGGCGCGCCGGCACCCGTCCGGGCGTGGGAGGAGGGTGCTCGCCCGCCGGTCCTCGACCTCGACGAGGACCAGGAGCGGGCCCTCGTGGCTCTCGCCGCCGGGCGCTCGGTGCGCCTGCGGGCGCTGCCGGGCACGGGGGCGACCCAGCTCGTGGCCCAGGCCGTCGCGACGGCGGCGAGCAGCGGCCGGCGGTGCCTCGTCGTCGCCCCCGCCCTGGGCGAGGCCCTCGCCGTCACCGACCGCCTCGCGCGGGCGGGGCTGGCCGACCTCGTCGACCGCGGCGACGTGCCCGCGGGTGCGTCGCTCCCGGTGCCGCTGCCGCTCGAGGACGACCGCGCCGCCGCCGGTGGGGCGTCCTCCGGCGAGGAGGCGGCGACGGCGTCGGCCCTGGTCGCACGCGCCGCCGCTGCGGTGCAGGCGCTGGAGCGGCCTCCCGGGGACGGGCTCGACGCCGGCGTCCTCCAGACGGCCCACGCCCTGGCGCGCCTGGCCCAGGGGCCCCGCCCCCCGCGGACCCCGGTGCGGCTGGACGCCGCGGCGACGTCGGCGGTCACCGCCCTGGGGCTGCCGGCGGTGCTCGAGGCGGTGCGGACCGCCGCCCGGCTGGGCGCGTTCCGCCCCGAGCTCGCCGAGGGGCCGTGGGAGGCGGCGGCCGCGGGAGACGCCGGTGAGGTCCGCCAGGCCCGCGACCGGGCGGACCGGCTCGCCACCGAGCTGCTGCCGCGCCTGGTCGAGCAGCTGGCGGCGCTGGGGGAGAAGACCGGTCTGCGGCCCCCGGCGACGCCCGCGGAGGCCGAGCAGCGCCTGGCGCTGCTGGAGGGGGTGCGTGGCACCCTCGAGGACTTCCTGCCCGGCGTCTACGAGCGTCCGCTGGCCGACCTCGTGCGCTCGCTCGGCGACGACGCCGCGTGGCGCACCCGGCGGACGGCGCAGAAGGTCGTCGCCGAGGTGGTCCGGCCCGGCGCCAGGCCGAGCGACCTGCGGACCGCGCTCCGCCGGGCCGACGCCGAGCGCCGCGCGTGGACGACCGAGACGCTCGACGGTGGCCGACCGCGGGTGCCCGCCGGGCTGACGGGGGCGCGCCGGGCCCTCGGTGCCGTCCTGGCCGAGCTCGACCGGATCGAGCCGGTGCTGCGACCGACGCGCGCCGGCGGGCGCCTGCGCCAGGCCGGGCTCGAGGAGCTGCAGGCGCGGCTGCGCGGCCTCGCCGACGACCCGGACGTGCGCGGGGACCTGCCCGCGCGGGTCGACGTCCTCGTGCACCTCGCCTCGCTGGGACTCGCACCGCTGGTGGCCGACGTGCGGTCGCGGGGCCTGGACGCCGAGGCGGCGGCCGCAGAGGCCGAGCTGTGCGTGCGGGCGTCGGCGCTGGAGGAGGCGCGACGGCGCGGCGTCCTCGACGACGTCCTGCCGGGTGCGGGTGACGCGCTGCGCGGCGAGCACGCGGGGGCGCTGGCGCGCGAGCGAGCCGCGGAGGCCGCCGGCCTCGTCGAGACGGCCCGCAGGGCCTCGGCCGGCGGCGACGCGGGCCGGCTGGTCCAGTGCTCGAGCCTGCTCGCGCTGCCCCGGCGGGTGGACCGCTCCCGCCTGCGCTCGTCCCCGGCCGACCTCGTCGTCCTGCTCGACGCCTCCGCGGCGGCCGTGCCGGAGGCCGCGCTGGCCCTGGCCTGCGGCCGGCAGGTGCTGGTCGTCGGCGACCCGGCGGGCCCCCCGCCGGCCACCGGTGCCGTCGGTGCCCCGTCGCCGGAGGTGCCCGGCGCGAGCGCGCGGCTCGACGCCTGGAGCGCGACGGAGGGGGTGCTGGAGGAGCACGTGCTCCGGCGCCGCCACCGGCTGCCGCGGCAGCTGGAGCCGGTGCTCGCCGCGGTCCGCGAGCAGGGCGCCGACCACGTCGGCGGCAGCGCCGGGCCCGGCACCGCGGCGACGTCCGAGGTCGTCGGCCGGGACGGCAGCGCGTCGCTCGTCGGCAGCCCGGCGCCCCCCGGCGCCCGCCCGGTGGTGCTGCGACACGTCGAGGGCCGCGGGCAGGCCGGGCCCGAGGGGTCCGTGCGCTCCCTCGACGTGGAGGTCCACGCCGTCGTCGGGTCGGTGCTCGAGCACCTGCGGGCCGACGCGGACGCCTCGCTCGCCGTCGTCGCCCTGACGCGCGGCCACGCCCGCCGGGTCGCCGACGCGCTGCGGGAGGCGGTGGCCGGCGAGCCGGCGCTGGCGGCCTCGATGGCGCGGGCGAGCCGGCAGGGGGAGCCGCTCGTGGTCACGGACGTGGCCCGCGCCGCCGGGTGCGTGCGCGACGTCGTGGTCCTGGCGACGGCCTTCGCGCCGACCGAGCGGGGGCGGGTGCTCTCCTCCTTCGGCCCGCTCGACGCCGCGGGCGGGGCAGCCGCGCTCGCCGAGGCCGCCGCGGGGGCGCGCCGCCGGCTCGAGGTGGTCACCTGCCTGACGTCCGTGGAGCTGGAGCCCGAGCGGCTGAGGACCCCCGGGGCCCGGGCGCTGCGAGCCCTCCTCGCGGCCGTCGAGCAGGCGGCCGGGGAGGAGGGCTCTGCGTCGCCCGCGGGGGTCAGCGGCGCGGGAGCGGTCGACGTCGTCCTGCCGGGCGTCGCGGACGTCGACCTGCCCGCCCCCGGGGACGCCGCCGCCCGGGCCCTCGCCGCCCACGCCAGCGCGGTGCCCCCGGGCGGTGCGGCGTCAGGCGGTGCGGCGGCGGGCGGTGCTGCGGCGGGCGACCCGCTCGTCCCCGCCCTGGTCCAGCGGCTGGAGGCGGCGGGAGCGCGCGTCCGCGCGGCCGGTCGCGCCGGTGACCCCGACCTCTGCGTGGTGCGGGCCGACGGCGCGGCCGTCGCCGTGCTTCCCGACGTGCGGGCGTCGAGCGGTCCCGAGGGCGTCGTCGCCGCGGACCCGCTGGAGCGTGGCGTCGAGGCGGCGGCCCTGGCGGCCCGCGGCTGGGCGGTCGTGCACGTCACGACCCTCGGGCTGCTCGTGGACCCCGCGGGCGAGGCGGCGCGCGTGCTGGCTGCCGCCCGCCACCCCACGCCGGCCGGGGCATGAGGCCGGCCGGGTCCGACGGCGCCCCGGGCCGTCCGGGGCAGGCGGACCGGCGTCCCGACGAGAGGCAGCGGCCGCAGCAGGCTCGGCGGCGACGGTCCGACGCCGACGACGACCCGGTGCTGCCCGACCGTGCCGCCGAGGACCGCGCCGAGAGCTGGGGCGAGCGGCCGGACGAGGGCGACGACGAGCGCTACCTGCGCGAGCGCCCGCCCCACTGGTGAGCCCTCGCGACCTCCTCACGCGGGAGGGGCCCGCACCGTCGTGGTGCGGCGTCCTGGCGCGCGGGGCGCAGCACGGACGACGACGCGCTGGCCCCGCCCAGCTGCCGTGGCTCCGGGGCGCCGGACGGCTGTCCGCCGCGACCGTTGATCAGTGCGAGGACGGCGGGACGTCGGTCGTCGTCGACGGCGTCGCCCCGGGCTGCTGCTGTGCACGGAGCAGGTCACGGATCTCCTGCAGCAGCAGGACGTCCTCGCTCGGTGCCGCCGGCTCGGGCTTCTCGCCGTCCTTGCGCAGCGAGAAGAAGCGGTTCATCGGCATGACGACGAGGAAGTAGAGGACGGCGGCGACGACGAGGAAGTTGATGACCGCTGCCACGGTCGTCCCGAAGACGACCCTGGTGCCGGGCCCCTCGCCGTCCAGGCTCGGGACGGTGACGCCCAGGCCGGTGTAGTCGCTCGCCTCGAAGAAGACGGCGATGAGGTTGCCGAAGACGTCGGTGCTGATGGCGGTCACGATGGCGGTGAAGGCCGAGCCGACGACGACGGCGACGGCGAGGTCGATGACGTTGCCGCGCAGGATGAAGTCCTTGAAACCCGAGATCACGGCGCTCCCCTGAGCTGTCTGCTGGCTGCACGGGGGCTCGGCCCCTCGCGAGGACCCGCGGCTGCAGGCCACGCGGGACTGTAGGTGCCGTCCCTGCCGCTCCTGCGCCCGTCGACCGTGCTCGGCGGACCGGGCGGGCGCGCGTCCGGGTTGCCTCGCAGGGGGGGCTCGGTCGAGACGGGGTCAGGGCAGCAGCGCCAGGACGACGGGGGCGCCGCTCGCGGCGGCGGCGAGGTCGGCGGCGTCGGCCTCGTCGAGCGCCAGCACGACCACGTCGCCCGTCGGGGGAGCGGCGTCGCCCAGCCCGAGGCCCGGTGCTGCGACCGCCGGCACGTCGACCACGACGGCGCGCGGCGGGCGTCCGGTGGCCCGGCCGACGTCCCCGCCCAGCGGGTCGACGTCCGCCGTCAGCACGAGGACGGCGTCACCGGGGCGGACGAGCGCCGCCGACGCCGGCAGGACGGTGAGGGCCAGCGCCACCGAGCCCGGCGGCTGGCCGGCCAGCAGGTCGCTCCCGGCGAGCCGGACGTCGGTGAGGACCTCGCCGGCCCGCACCGGGCTCGCGAGCCGGCGCCCCACGACGTCGTCGGTGCGCCCGGCCGCCACGGCGGCGTCCGGGGCGACGACGTCCGGGACCGAGAGCGGGTGGACGTCGTCCGGGCCGAGGACGTGCCCGGCCGGCAGGTCGGTGACGGCCGAGACGAGCAGCGGACCACCCTCGGCGCCACCCGGCTGCAGCGCATGGACGGCCAGGCCGGCGGCGACCGCCAGCAGGAGCGCCGCGGCGCCGTGCCGCAGCCGACGGGCGCCCCCGCGCCACGGACGCCGCCAGGGGACGAGCACGCCCTGCTCGCCCCGCTCGTCCGCCCGTCCTGGTCGCCGCACGCCCCGCACGCTAGGGAGGACCCCCGCCGCAGCGCGGGGCTGCGCGGCCCGCCTGTGGACGGCGGCACCTCCCGGGCGGCTGTGGGCGCCGGACCGGTGCGGGCGTCGCCCGAGGCCGGTCTGCTGCCTGGGCCGTCAGGCGGCCGACCCCTTCGAGCTGCTGCCGGAGGACGAGCCGGACCCCGACGAGCCTGACCCCGACGAGCCGGACCCCGACGAGCTCGACTCCTTCGCGCCGCCGGAGCTCTTCTCGCCAGAGCCGCCAGAGCTCTTGCCGCCGTCCTTGCCTGCAGCCCCGGACTCCTTGCCCGTGGCGCCCGAGTCGCCGGAGCCGCTGCTGCCCCCGGAGCGCCCCTCGCTGCGGGAGTCGTTGCGGTAGAAGCCCGAGCCCTTGAAGACGATGCCCACCGTGCTGAAGACCTTGCGCAGGCGCCCGGAGCAGGTGGGGCACTCGGTGAGGCTCGGGTCGCTGAAGGACTGCTGCACCTCCAGCGGCGTGTCGCACTCGGTGCAGCGGTAGGAGTAGACGGGCACGAGGCCTCCACGGCAGGGCGCGCCGACGTGCGGCGGGGCGGGGCGCGGGCGGGCCCGCGAAGGCCGCCCGGTGACTGGCACTCGCCGGTCACGAGTGCCAACCCTACCCCCGGGCCGGGCAGCCCGGACCGGCGCCGAGCGCCGGTTAGTCTCGCGGCGTGGCACGCCTCCGCTCGATCGGCACCGTGGCCCTGGCTGCCCTTCTCGTCACGGCCCTCGTGGCGGCGGCCGCGGCGGTCGTCCTGGTCCGCCGCCCCCTGCCGACCGTCTCGGGCGAGGTCGTCCTCACGGGTCTGCAGGCCGAGGTGCGCGTGCTGCGCGACGCCCGTGGCGTGCCGCAGGTCTACGCCGACGACGCCGACGACCTCTTCTTCGCGCAGGGCTTCGTCCACGCCCAGGACCGCTTCTTCCAGATGGACCTGCGCCGCCACGCCACCGCCGGCCGCCTCGCCGAGCTGCTCGGCGACGTGCCCGAGGTCGTCCGCTCCGACGTCGTCGTGCGCACGCTCGGGTGGCGCCAGGTGGCCGAGCAGGAGCTGACGCTGCTGGACCCGGAGACCCAGGCCGCCCTGGCGGCCTACGCGGACGGCGTCAACGCCTACCTCGACGGCCGCTCGCCGAGCGAGCTCTCGGCGGCCTACACGGTGCTCGGCGCGCAGGTCGACCTCGGCGCGGTCGAGCCCTGGACGCCGGCGGACTCCCTCGCCTGGCTCAAGGCCGTCGCCTGGTCCTTGCGCGCGAACTACGACGCCGAGCTGGGCCGCGCCGTCGCCTACGGCGCCGTCGGGGACGTCGGTCTCGTCGAGCAGCTCTACCCGGCCCCGTCGGCCGCCGGCAGCTCACCGGTGGTCTCGACGGTGGACGCCTTCTCGCCCACGGCGGGGAGCACGGGCGGCGAGCCCTCGCCCACCGACGTCCCGGACGAGGTCGCCGCCGAGGAGCAGGCGGCCGCCGACGCGCTCGCGGAGGCCCTGGGTGCCGACGGCGACCCGCTGGGCGCCGCGCAGGAGGCGCTCGACGCCGTCCCCGACCTGCTCGGGGCCCGCGGGGCGCTGGAGGCGGGCATCGGCTCCAACGCCTGGGCCGTGTCCGGCGAGCACACCGCGACGGGCGCGCCGCTGCTCGCGAACGACGTCCACCTGGACGCCGAGCTGCCCAGCACGTGGTCCCAGGTCGGCCTGCACTGCACCGAGGTCGACGACGAGTGCCCCTACGACGTCAGCGGCTTCTCCTACGCCGGCCTGCCCGGCGTCGTCGTCGGGCGCACGCCCCAGGTGGCCTGGGGTCTGACCAACCTCGGCGCCGACGTCACCGACCTGTTCCTGGAGCGCATCCGCGGTGAGACGTACCTGCGCGACGGCGAGGAGGTGCCGCTCGTCACCCGCACCGAGACCGTCGAGGTCGCCGGCGCGGACCCGGTCACCTTCACCGTGCGCAGCACCGAGCACGGCCCGCTCGTCTCCGACGTCCTCGCCGAGGTGGCGGCGGCGGGGCGGGCCGCGCCCGTCCCGGACCTCGCGCCGCCCTCCGGCCTCGGCGGCTACGCCGTCGCGCTGCAGTGGACGGCGCTGACGCCCGGCCGGACCATGGACGCCCTCCTGGCCCTGGACCGGGCGAGCAGCTGGGCCGACGTGCGTGGCGCCGCACGGCTCCTGGACTCGCCCGGGCAGGGCGTCGTCTACGCCGGGACCGACGGCAGCATCGGCTACCAGGCCTCCGGGCGGGTCCCGGTGCGCCAGCTCGGAGGCGGCCTCGGCCAGTCCCAGGGCACCTGGCCGCGGCTCGGCTGGGACCCGGCCTACGACTGGGCCGGGGAGGTGCCCTTCGAGGACCTCCCCTCGGTGCTCGACCCGCCGGACGGCGTGGTCGTCAGCGCCAACCAGCGCCCGTCCGACGCCTTCCTGCCCTTCCTGTCCGCCGACCTCGCCCAGGGGTACCGCTCCGAGCGGGTCCGCGAGGTGCTGCTGGGGTGGGTCGAGGAGGGGCGGCGCATCACCGCGGCGGACATGGAGTCCCTGCAGCAGGACGTGCAGGACCCCTTCGCCGAGGTGCTCGTGCCGCACCTGCTCGCCGCGCCGCTGCCCGAGGGCGGGGACTCCACGCCGGAGAGCCGGGCCTTCACCCGCGAGGCCGTCGCGCTGCTGCGCGGCTGGGACGGCTCGACGACGGCGGACTCGGCCCCGGCGGCCTACTACAACGCCGTCTGGGCGAACCTGCTGCGCCTGACCTTCGCCGACCAGCTGCCCGAGCAGGCCCAGCCGGTCGGCGGCGGCCGCTGGTTCGCCGTCGTCGCCGACCTCCTCGACGACCCCGACAACCCCTGGTGGGACGACGCCACGACGACGACCGTCGTCGAGACGCGCGACCAGGTGCTCGGCCGGGCCCTCACCGACGCCCGGCTGGAGCTGACGGCGAGCCTCGGCGCCGACCCCCAGGGCTGGCAGTGGGGCCGGCTGCACCGGCTGGAGCTGCGCCAGCAGCCGCTCGGCGACCCGGGCCTGCCGTGGCCGGTGCGCGAGCTGTGGTCGGTCGGGCCGGTCGAGCTCGGCGGCGGGACGTCGCTGGTCCGGTCGACGTCCTGGGACGCCCGGGAGGGCTACGAGGTCACGTCCGTCCCCTCCATGCGGCTGGTCGCCGACCTCGCCGACCCTGACGCCTCGCGCTGGGTCGACCTCGCCGGCGTCAGCGAGCACCCGTGGAGCGGCCACCAGAGCGACCAGCTGAGCACCTGGGCCGAGGGCGGCTCCTTCCCCTGGCCCTCGACCCCCGGCGCGGTGCAGGAGGCCGCGACCGACGAGCTGGTGCTGCGGCCGAGGGCGCCGGCGCCGGGCTGAGGCCGCCGAGGCCTGGGCCGCGCTCCCACCCTCGCGGTCAGTCCAGCCGCCGCCAGCGCGTGGGCGTGGCGACGTGGCCGACGCGGACGTCGTGCTCGAGCGCCGGCACCGGCTCGACGCCGGCGTCGAGCACCTCCTCGTCGTGCACCAGCGCGACCACGGGGGGCAGGGTGCCGCGGCGCTCGCGCAGGCCCTCCAGGGCGCGGTCGTAGTAGCCGCCGCCGCGGCCGAGGCGGCGGCCTGCGGTGTCGACGGCGAGGGCGGGAACCAGGACGACGCAGGCCTCGGCGAGGGCGCCCGGACCCAGGTCCGGCCCCGGGCTCGGGGGCTCGGCGTCGGGGACCTCGCCCAGGTGGGCCTCGCCCCACCCGAGCCGGACGCCGGCCCCGTCCTCGCCGGAGCAGGTGTGCGGCAGCAGGACCCGCGTCCCGCGCGCGCTCATCGCCGCGACGAGCGGCCAGGTGCCCGGCTCGGTGCCGAAGGAGGAGTAGCACGCGACGACGCCGCCCGCCCTCGGCAGGACCCCGGCGGACAGGACGACGTCGCGCAGCCGCTCGGCGACCTCGGCCCGCTCGCCCGGCCCCCGGGCCCGGCGTCCGGCCAGCAGGGCGCGCCGCATGGTCGCCTTCGACCGCTCGCAGCCCTCCGGGGCGCGCAGCCCGACCCCCATGGCAGGAGTGTGCGGCAGCGTCCCTGCCGGCACCAGGCGGCGGCGTCAGGTCGTCCTGCGGTCGGCGCCCGACGCCGTGACGTCGCCGCTAGCCTGCGGCGCATGAGCATCCACAAGGCCGTGATCCCCGCGGCGGGACAGGGCACCCGCTTCCTGCCGGCGACCAAGGCGTCGCCGAAGGAGATGCTGCCCGTGGTCGACGTGCCGGCCATCGAGTACGTGGTGCGGGAGGCGGTCGACGCGGGCCTGGCCGACATCCTCATGGTGACCGGGCGGGGCAAGCGGGCCCTGGAGGACCACTTCGACCGCAACGTCGAGCTGGAGGCGGGCCTGGAGGCCAAGGGCGACGACTCCAAGCTGAGCAAGGTCCGCAGCTCCACCGACCTGGCGCAGGTGCACTACGTGCGCCAGGGCGACCCGAAGGGGCTCGGCCACGCCGTCCTCGTCGCCAAGGCCCACGTCGGCCAGGAGCCCTTCGCCGTCCTGCTCGGCGACGACCTCATCGACCCCCGCGACCCGCTGCTCTCGACGATGACGGCGGTGCAGGAGCGCCTGGGCGGCAGCGTCGTCGCGCTCCTGGAGGTCCCGGAGGACCAGGTCTACCTCTACGGCTGCGCGACGCTGGACGAGGCGGCGTCGCAGGAGCTGGACGAGGACGTCGTCCGGATCACCGGCATGGTGGAGAAGCCGAAGGTCGAGGACGCGCCCTCCAACCTCGCCATCATCGGCCGGTACGTGCTGCACCCGGCGGTCTTCGAGGTCCTGGAGCGCACGCCGCCGGGCAAGGGCGGGGAGATCCAGCTCACCGACGCGCTGCAGACCCTCGCCGGCATGCCCGCCGAGGAGGGCGGCGGCGTCACCGGTGTCGTCTTCCGGGGCCGCCGGTACGACACGGGGGACAAGCTCGACTACATCAAGGCCGTCGTCCGGCTCGCCTGCGAGCGCGAGGACCTCGGCCCCGAGCTGCGGGACTGGCTGCGGACCAGCGTCGACGAGCTCACGGCCGAGCCGGCCCCGGCGTCCTGAGCGCGGGTCTGCCCGGCCCCGCGCCCACGTCGTCGACGGGGCCGCGCTCGCTGGAGGAGCACCTCGCGGTCGTGCTCGACGGCGCGGGCCCGCTCGCGCCGCAGCGGCTGCCGCTGCTGGAGGCGCTCGACCTCGTGCTCGCCGAGGACGTCGTCGCCGGGATGTCCCTCCCGCGCTTCGACGGCTCGTCGATGGACGGGTACGCCGTCCTGGCGGCGGACGTCGCCGGCGCCTCGGCGCAGGAGCCGGCGGTCCTGGACGTCGTCGGCGACGTGCCGGCGGGGGCTGCCGTCGTCGCGCCGCTGCGGGCCGGTGCGGCGGTGCGGGTGATGACGGGCGCCCCGGTCCCGGTCGCGGCCGGACCGGACGGGGCGGACGACGTGGTTGGGACGGCGGACGTGGCCGTCGTGCAGGTGGAGTGGACCGACGCGGCGCAGACCGGCCCGCCGCCGGCGCGCGTGCAGGTGCGCCGCCCCGTCGAGGCCGGTCGCAACATCCGCCGGGCGGGCGAGGACGTCGAGCTCGGCGAGAGGGTCCTGCGGGCGGGGGAGCGGCTCTCACCGCGGCACCTGGGGTTGCTGGCCTCGCTCGGCCGGGCCGACGTGCTGGTCTACCCCCGCCCGCGCGTCCTCGTGCTCTCGACGGGCACCGAGGTCGTCGAGCCCGGGGAGGCGCTGGGCGACGGGCAGATCCACGACTCGAACTCGATGACGCTCGTGGCCGCCTGCCGGGAGGCCGGCGCGCTCGCGCGGCGGGTGCGGGCGGTCGAGGACGACCCGGCGCGCCTGCTCGCCGTGCTCGCCCCCGAGCTGGCGGGCGCCGACCTCGTCCTGACGACGGGCGGGGTCAGCGCGGGCGCCTACGAGGTGGTCAAGGAGGCCTTCTCGGCGGGTGGGGCCGTGCGCTTCGTGCGCGTGGCGATGCAGCCCGGGGGCCCGCAGGGGGAGGGCTGGCTGGACGACGCCGGCCGGCCGGTGCGGGTGCTGGCCCTGCCGGGCAACCCTGTCAGCGCGTACGTGTCCTACGAGGCCTTCGTGCGGCCGTGGCTGCGCCTGGCCCTGGGCGAGGAGGAGCTGCAGCGGCCGCTCGTCGAGGCGGTCGTGGACCGCGGGTGGACCTCCGTGCCCGGCAAGCGCCAGCTCTACCGGGTCCGCCTGGAGCGGGACGCGGACGGCGTCGCCCACGTCGGCGCCATCGGCGGGCCGGGCAGCCACCTCGTCGCCGACCTCGTCACGGCGACGGCCCTCGCGGTCGTCCCCGAGGACGTGACGGACGTCCGCCCCGGTGCGAGGCTGTCGTGCATGCTCCTGGAGCGGGGAGGGCCCGCGCTGACGACGCCTGCCGCCGTGCCCGCCGACGCTGGGCCCGCCACGTCTGGGAGCCACGCGTGAGCGGGCTGACGCACCTCGACGAGCGGGGCCAGGCGCGGGTCGTCGACGTCTCGGGCAAGGACGTGACGGTCCGGACGGCGTCGGCCGCGGGCCGGGTGCTGTGCGCGCCCGTCGTCGTCGAGGCGCTGCGCGGGGGCGGCGTGCCCAAGGGGGACGCCCTCGCCGTCGCGCGCATCGCCGGGCTGCAGGCCGCCAAGCGCACGCCCGACCTCGTGCCGCTGGCCCACCCGGTGGCCGTGCACGCCGTGGAGGTGGAGGTGGAGGTCGTCGACGAGGGCGTGGAGATCACCGCGACCGTGCGCACGGCCGACCGGACAGGCGTCGAGATGGAGGCGCTGACCTGCGTGGCCGTCGCCGGGCTGGCGCTCGTGGACATGGTCAAGGCGCTGGACCGGGGCGCCGTCATCACCGACGTGCGGGTCACCGCCAAGTCCGGCGGGCGCTCGGGGACGTGGGCGCGTGGGTGACCCGGGGGGCGCGCCACGCGGTGTGCCAGCCGGCCCGCGGACGGCGGCCGTCGTCGTCGCCTCGACCCGTGCCGCGCGCGGGGTCTACGTCGACGAGACCGGTCCGCTGCTCGTCGAGGGGCTGCGGCAGATGGGGCTGGCCGTCGAGGACGCCGTCGTCGTCGAGGACGGCGAGCCGGTGGGGCGGGCGCTGCGGGCGGCGCTGGACGCCGGGGCGGCGGTCGTCGTGTCCACCGGGGGGACGGGCCTGACGCCGCAGGACCTCACCCCGGAGCAGACGGCGCCGCTGCTGGACCGCGAGCTGCCCGGCCTCGCCGAGGCGTTGCGGGCGCAGGGCCGGGAGAAGGGCGTGGCGACGGCGTCGCTGTCGCGCGGGCTGGCCGGCACGGTCGGGACCGCGCTCGTCGTCAACCTGCCCGGGTCTCCCGGTGCCTGCCGCGACGGGCTCGCGGTGCTGGCCGACGTGCTGCCGCACGCGCTGGACCAGGTCGCCGGCGGCGACCACGCCCGGCCGTGAGCACGCGGGGCCACGTCGAGACCGACGGCGTCCTGGCGGTCCACGGACCTCGCAGGCCGCCGCGGGGCCGTCGGTGAACGGGTGGCCGGTGGAGCTGCGCTCCGGCGACGTCACGCTGCGACCCATCCACCGCCGCGACCGGGCCGCCTGGGGGCGGCTGCGCGCGGCGAACGCGGCATGGCTGGCCCCGTGGGAGGCGACGCCCCCGGCCGGCACCCTGCCGCCGCCGTCGTTCCCCGCGATGGTCCGCGAGCTGCGCCAGCAGGCGCGGCTGGGGCAGTCGATGCCCTTCGTCGTCGAGCACCGCCGGCGGATGGCCGGGCAGCTCACGGTGGCGGGGATGTCGTGGGGCTCGCTGCGCTCGGGGACCATCGGGTACTGGGTGGACCAGCGCCTGGCCGGCCGCGGCATCACCCCCACGGCCGTCGCGATGACGACCGACCACTGCTTCGGCCCGGTCGGCCTGCACCGGGTCGAGATCAACATCCGCCCCGAGAACGTCGCCAGCCTGCGCGTCGTCGAGAAGCTGGGCTTCCGCGACGAGGGCCTGCGGCGCGGCTACCTGCACATCGACGGCGCCTGGCGCGACCACCGCACCTTCGCCCTCACCGCCGAGGAGGCTCCCGACGGGCTGCTCGCGCGGTGGCTCGCCGCCCGCGGGGACGCGCCCGCGCCGTCCTGAGCGCCGCCCCGCCCCTCTGGCGGACTTCGTAGCCCTTTTCCGCCGCAGGGGCTCCTGCCGTCGGACTTCGTAGCCCTTCTCCGGCGCGGAGGGGCGTGCGAGGTGGTGTCGCGGCGCGCCTTCCGGGCGGCAGGACGGCCGGCGCCTAGCGTCCTGGCTGTGGGTGGAGGGGTGCTGGTCGCCGTGCTCGTCGTCGCGGTCCTCCTCGGGGGAGTGCCCGCACTGGCCCGCCGTCGTGCGGAGCTCGGTGCGTGGCACGTCGGGGCCCGGGCGACGACGTCGCGCCCGAGCGGTGCTCACCGCGCCGCCGCGCCGGCGCGGGCGTCCGTGGGACGCCCCGCGGAGCAGCTCGGCGCGCGCGTCGTCACCACGCTCTCGCCGCTCGCGTCCGTGCCGCCCCTCTCGAGCGTGCCCCGCCGGGAGCCGGGTGCGGCGCGCGTGCTGGACCGGCGCCAGGGCGTGCCCCGTCCGCGGTGCGCCGGCGGGAGCGCCTCCCGGGCACCCCTCCTCGTGCGGGGCCAGGTGCCGCCGGCGACGTCGTCGGCGACGCCGGAGCTGGCCGACGAGCTGGCCGACCCGGGAACGCGGGCGCGGGATGCCGCCGAGGAGCGTGCGACGCGCGCGCGGGTCGCCCGGGCGCTGCGCGAGGCTCCCACCGCGGCCCTGGCGGTCACGTCCCCGGCGACGTCCTCCTCGACGTCCCCAGCGACGTCCCCTGTGCCGCCTCCGTCGGACGCCGGCGCCGGCTCCTGCCCCACGCGTGAGTTGCCGGTCGTCGGGGGGGCCGGGACGCCGACGCAGGACCGCGGGCGGAGCTCCTCCGCCGACGTCCCGCGCCAGCGCAGCCGGCGCCGCGACGGGCGCGCTCCGGGACGTCGGCCCGCCGCTCGTCGCGGGCACACGCTCGTCCTCGCCGCGCTCCTGGCGACCGCCCTGGCCGTCGTCGGGCTGGCCGTCGCGGGGCACGTCCCGCTCGTCGTGGCGGCGCTCGCCCCGGCCCTGGTGGCCGTCCACCTCGTGCTCCTGCGCCGGGCCGCCGTCGCCCGCCGTCGGACCGCCCGCCAGCAGCACCGTCGGGCCGCCGCCGCG
The DNA here is from genome assembly GCF_037482365.1 of Pseudokineococcus sp. 1T1Z-3. Classification (NCBI taxonomy): domain Bacteria; kingdom Bacillati; phylum Actinomycetota; class Actinomycetes; order Kineosporiales; family Kineosporiaceae; genus Pseudokineococcus; species Pseudokineococcus sp. 1T1Z-3. The sequence goes on along the minus strand of NZ_JBBHZF010000001.1, from coordinate 62,206 downwards.
TCCCGGGCAGCCCGGGTGGCGGCTGCGGCAGCGGCAGCGGCCGAGAGCAGGGCGGAGGAAGCACGCCTCGCCGAGCGGGACCGCCCGGTCTTCTTCGACCTCGACGTCCCGGTCGAGCGCCCCCGGCGTCCGACGACCGCGGGCGGCGTCGTCACGGGTCCGCTGACGTCGCTCACCGACCTGCGCGCCGCCGCCGCGGCCGAGGCCGCCGAGGGCGTGCGCGGCCCGTCGGTCCTGGCCCCGCCGGTGGAGCAGCCGCCGGCCGAGCAGCCGCCGGCGCCGGCCGTCGGTCGCGCCCGGCGTCGTCGCAGCGCCTGAGCGTCCAGCGCCGCCGGCTCGTGCCTGGCGCCTCGTCGTGCCTGGGGGGCGTGCGGCCGCTGGTAGGCTCCTGGGCGTCCAAGGGGCTGTGGCGCAGCTGGTAGCGCACCTCGTTCGCAACGAGGGGGTCAGGGGTTCGAGTCCCCTCAGCTCCACCCTGAGGGTCTGGCCCGCGACGTCGCGGTCTGGTCTGCGACGTGACGACCCTGGTGACGACGTCCTCGACGGCGCCGCTGCCGTCCCTCCTGCCGAGCAGGTGCGCTGCTCCGGGTCGCGGGCTGGCCCACCGGCTCGCCTGACGCCGCCGGCACCGTGCCAGGAGACCGGGTCCGCCGCCGTGCGGCTGCGCACCGGTCGCGGGAAGGTGGCGGGATGACGACACCGACGACGTCCTTGCCCAGCCCCACCGTCAGCCTGCCCGGTGGCGGCGCGATGCCGCTGCTCGGCTTCGGCACCTGGCAGTCCGAGGGCGACGACGCCTACCGCTCCGTCCTCCACGCGCTGCAGGTCGGCTACCGCCACGTCGACACGGCCACCGGCTACGGCAACGAGGACCAGGTGGGCCGCGCCATCGCCGAGTCCGGCGTGCCGCGCGAGGAGATCTTCGTGACGACGAAGGTGCCGCCGACCCAGGTCGACCAGGCCCGCGACGTCATCGCCCGTTCGCTGGACCTGCTCGGTCTCGACCACGTCGACCTGTGGCTCGTCCACTGGCCGCCGGACGGCCAGGCCCGCCCCGACGTGTGGGAGACGGTGCTCGGCGCCAAGGCCGACGGCCTCTCCCGCGACGTCGGCGTCAGCAACTACAGCACCGCCCAGATGGACGAGCTCGTCTCGGCCACCGGTGAGGCGCCCGCCGTCGACCAGGTCCCGTGGGCGCCGGCGCTGCACGACGCCGGCTTCCTCGCCGCGTGCGCCGAGCGCGGCGTCGTCGTCGAGGGCTACAGCCCCTTCAAGAAGACCGACCTCGACGACCCAGTGCTCGCCGAGGTCGCCGCGGCGCACGGCGTCACGCCGCGCCAGGTCGTGCTGCGCTGGCACCTGGAGCACGGCGTCGTCGTCATCCCGAAGTCGGTGACGCCCGAGCGCATCACGGCCAACGCCGACGTCTTCGGCTTCGAGCTCAGCGCCGAGGAGGTCCGCCGGGTCGACGGCCTCGCCGGCTGAGCACCCGCAGGCCGTCAGGCCCGGCCACCGGGAGGGGGCGGGACGTCCCGCCCCCTCCTCGGTGCGTCGACGACGAGGTGCCGGGGCGACGCGGGAGCGGTCAGATCCAGCTGCGGAACCACATCCGGTCGCGCCACTGCTCGTAGGGGATGACGTCGCCGGTCCACACCGGCCAGAAGAAGGCGGCGGCGAGCACCGCGGCGACGACGACCGCACCCGCCGCCGCAGCGCCCCAGCCCCGGCGGCGCCGGCTGGCGTCCGGCGGCCCGAGCGCCATCCCGAGGACCATCGTCAGGGCGAGGACCACGTAGGGCACGAAGGCCACCGTGTAGAAGGTGTAGATCGTGCGGTCGGGGTAGAGGAACCACGGCAGGTACAGCCCCGCGACGGGCGCCAGCACCGCCCCGGCCCGCCAGTCCCGCCGCAGCGCCCACACGCCGAGCAGCACGACGAGCGAGGCCGCCCCGCCCCACCAGACCACAGGGTTGCCCAGCGCGGTGATGGCCTGCGAGCACGAGTCGACGCCGCAGCCGTTGAGCCCGTCGCCCTGGCCCTGGTAGTAGAAGGACGTCGGCCGGGACTGCACGAGCCAGGACTCCGGGCTCGACTCGTAGGGGTGCCCGGTGCTCAGCCCGACGTGGAAGCTGTACATCTCCACGTGGTAGTGCCACAGCGAGGCCAGCGCGTCGGGCGACCAGGGCAGGTAGTCCGGCCGCTCGGCGGCGAACTGGCGGAGGTGACCGGTCGTCGAGACGAACCAGCCGGCCCACGAGGCGAGGTAGGCCGCCAGCGCCACGAGCACCATGCCGACGCCCGCCGGGACGCCGTCCTTGAGGAGACCTCCGGCGAACCAGTGCCGGACGCCGGCCGCGCGCCGCGTCCCGCAGTCCCAGAGGACGGTCATCAGCCCGAGGACGGCGAAGGCGTAGAGCCCCGACCACTTCGTCCCGACCGCGAGGCCGAGGCAGACCGCGGCGACCAGCCGCCACGGGCGCGCCAGCAGCCACGGGCCGAGGCCGTCGAGGCGGGCGCGGGCGGCGTCGCGGGCGCCGACCACCTGCGCGAGGCGGGCGCGGCTCGCGTCGCGGTCCAGCAGCAGCGCCCCGAAGGCGGCGAGCACCCAGAACATGACGAAGACGTCGAGGAGCCCGGTGCGCGAGTGCACGAGGTGCTGCCCGTCGACCGCCAGCAGCAGCCCGGCGACGACGCCGAGCAGCGTGGAGGAGAACAGCCGCCGGGCGATGCGGGCCAGCAGGAGGACCGACAGCGTCCCCGCGAGCGCCGCCCCGAGCCGCCAGCCGGCCGAGCTGTCCTGGCCGAGCAGCAGCTGCCCCAGCGCGAGCATCCACTTGCCGACGGGCGGGTGGACGGGGAAGTCGGCCTGCTCCAGCGGCGAGGGGTCGCCGGCCGCGAAGTCCGCGTCGGCGCCGTCGGGCCACTCGAGCTCGTAGCCGGCGACGAGGAGGGAGTACGCCTGCTTGACGTAGTAGGTCTCGTCGAAGACCAGCTGCTCGGGGCGGCCGAGGTGCACGAGCCGCATGACGCCGGCGAGCACCGTGACGAGCAGCGGGCCCACCCAGCCCCACAGCACGTCGGTGGGTCGGCGGCCGACGAGGCGCCCGCGCAGCGCGGCGACGTCGGCGCCAGGCTCCCCGGACGCGTCGACGACGGGGGAGCTCCCCGCGCGGGCGGCCGAGGTGGTGCTCACGCGGGCGATGCTAGGTGGGTGCCCGCCCGGGACGGACGTGTCCTGCACAGGGACTGCGCGACCGGCGCCGGGCGCCGGCGCTGGGAGACTGCTCGGGTGCCGCACCACGAGCAGCTCCCGAGCGACGTCGACGGCCCGCCGCACGTCGCCGCGGCCGACGACGAGGACGACCTGCCGCCGCTGGCCCCCGTCACGCCCCGCGCCGGCGGGCGGCTGCTGCTGGCGGCCACGCCCATCGGCGACGCCCGTGACGCCCCGCCGCGCCTGGCGCACGTGCTCGCGACGGCCGACCTCGTCGCCGCCGAGGACACCCGCCGGCTGCGCCGTCTGCTGCGGGCCCTCGACGTCGAGCCGCGCGGGCGCGTCGTCTCCTGCCACGAGCACAACGAGAGCGCGCGCGCCGAGGACGTCGTCGCCGTCGTGCGGGCCGGCGGCACCGCCGTGCTCGTCAGCGACGCCGGGATGCCGTCGGTCTCCGACCCCGGCTACCGGCTCGTGCAGGCGATGGTCGCGGCGGACCTGCCCGTCAGCGCCGTGCCCGGGCCGTCGGCGGTGCTCGCGGCGCTCGCCGTCTCGGGGCTGCCGACCGACCGGTTCACCTTCGAGGGCTTCCTGCCCCGCAAGGACGGCGAGCGCCGCACCGTGCTCGGCGAGCTCGCGGACGAGCGGCGCACGATGGTCTTCTTCGAGTCCCCGCACCGGCTCGGCGCCTCGCTGGCCGTCATGGCCGAGACCTTCGGCGGCGACCGGCGCGCCGCCGTGTGCCGGGAGCTGACCAAGACCTACGAGGAGGTCGTGCGGGACGACCTCGACGGCCTGCTGGCCTGGTCGGACCGCACGCTGCTGGGCGAGATCACCCTCGTCGTCGCCGGTGCCCGCCCGCGCCGGCCGGGCGCGCAGGAGCTGCTCGACCTCGTGCTGGCCCGCACGCAGGCCGGGGAGCGGCTCAAGGACGCGGCCCGCGCCGTCGCCGCCGAGCACGGCGCGACCAGCCGGGACCTCTACGCCGCGGCCGTGGCCGCCCGGAAGGGCTGAGCCGGGGCCCGCCGCACGGCGGGCGCACCGGGCCGGCCCGCGGGGGCCGGCGCAGGGCCCGGCCGGGGGCCGTCCGCGTGGCGAGCCGTCCTCGGCCCGCACCGGTCGCGGAGATACCGTGGGCAGATGGAGTTCCGCCGCATCCCGGGCCTGCCGCCCTACGTCTTCACGATCATCGACTCGCTGAAGATCGAGGCGCGGCGAGCCGGGCGCGACGTGGTCGACCTCGGCTTCGGCAACCCCGACATCCCCTCCCCGGAGCTGACCGTCGAGAAGCTCGCCGAGGCCGCGCACAACACGCGCAACCACCGGTACTCCTCCTCCCGGGGGCTGCCGAAGCTGCGCCAGGCGGTCTCCGACCTGTACCGGCGCCGCTTCGACGTCGTCGTCGACCCGGACACCGAGGTCATCAACACCATCGGCGCGAAGGAGGGCTTCAGCCACCTCATGTGGGTGCTGCTGCAGTCCGGCGACGTCGCCCTGGTGCCCTCGCCGAGCTACCCCATCCACATCTGGGGGCCCTACTTCGCCGGCGCCGACGCCCGCCAGGTCTCCCTCAACGGGCCCGACGGCCCCGACGGGGCGGCCTACGTGGACAACGTCATGGAGGCGTGGGAGCTGGGCTGGCCCAAGCCGCGGGTCGTGGTCCTGTCCTTCCCGCACAACCCGACGACGGCGACGATCGAGCTGGTCGACCTGCAGCGCCTCGTCGACTGGGCGCGCGAGCGCGACGTCGTCCTCGTGCACGACTTCGCCTACGCCGACACGACGTTCGACGGGTGGCGGCCGCCGTCGATCCTGCAGTGCGACGGCGCCAAGGAGTGCGCCGTCGAGCTCTACTCGATGACGAAGTCCTTCTCCATGGCCGGGTGGCGGGTGGCCTTCCTCGTCGGCAACCGCGAGGTCGTCGGCGCGCTGGCCAAGCTCAAGAGCTACCTGGACTACGGCACCTTCCAGCCCATCCAGATCGCCGCGACCGTCACCCTCAACGAGGCCGCTGACTACCCGCAGGAGGTCAGCGACATCTACGAGTCGCGGCGCAACGCCCTCGTGGAAGGCCTCAACCGGGCGGGATGGCCGCTGGAGCCGCCGCGCGGGACGATGTTCGCCTGGGCCAAGATCCCCGAGCCCTACCTCGAGATGCGCTCCATCGAGTTCGCCAAGCACGTCATCACCGAGTGCGACGTCGCGGTCTCTCCCGGCGTCGGCTTCGGCCCCGAGGGCGACGACTACGTGCGCTTCGCCCTCATCGAGAACGAGCAGCGCATCGGCCAGGCCGCCCGCCAGCTGCGCAAGGGCCTCGTCAAGCTGGGCTGACCGCGCCCGGCGACGCCGAGGAGATCGGCCGGCGGTGACGCCTCCGGGTCGTCGTCGGTGCCCGGCGTGAGGATGACGGCATGGGTGACTGGGTCCAGTGCCTGAGCGACGCCGACCTACGCGGCGTGGTCGGTGCCGCCGGGTTGCAGCGGGGTCGGGCCTACGTGCGCGACGGCCGGGTGACGGCCGTGCACCGCCGCGGTGACGTGCTGCTCGGCACGGTGGTCGGCGAGCGCTCCTACAGCACCCTCGTCCGCCGCGACGACGACGGGAGCTGGTCGGGTCGGTGCTCGTGCCCCGTCGGCTCGGACTGCAAGCACACCGCCGCCCTGCTCGTGGCGGCCCGGGGGCAGACCCAGGGCGGGGCGCCCGCACCGGCGCCCCCGGAGCCGGGCCTGGCGGGGTGGGAGAGCGCGCTCGCCGGTCTGGTGCCCGGCGACGAGGACCACGGGCGCGGCACGCCGCTCGGCCTGCAGGTCGAGCTCCTCGACGGCCAGCCGGCCCAGGGGCGTCCGGGCCAGGGTCATCGGGGCCAGGGTGGTCGGGGAGGGGGTCGTCGCCCTCAGGCCCCGGTGCGCCGCCCGGCCGGCCCCGACGTGCGGGTGCGCCTGCGCCCGGTCCTGCCGGGCCGGCGGCCGGGCACCTGGGTCCGTACCGGAGCGGCCTGGCGGGACCTGCAGCACAGCTGGGCCCACCAGTGGCGCCCCGCCGAGCGCGCCGCGCTGCTGGCCCTGCAGCAGGTGCACCCGCCGAGCCGCACCCCCTACGGCTTCGGCTACCAGGACGTCCCCGTCCACCTGGACGACTTCGGCCCCCTCCTGTGGCACCTGCTGCGGCAGGTGCGCGAGGCCGGCGTGCCCCTCGTGCCCGCCGCCGGCCTCGCCGCGGTCAGCCTCGCGCCTCCCGCCCGGCTCGGCGTCGACGTGCGGCGGGCCCCCGGCGGCGACCTCGTGCTGGCGCCGCAGGTCGTCCTCGACGGCCGGGTCCTCGTGCCCACGGCGCTCGTCGGGGAGCCCGCGCACGGCGTCCTCGTCGTCTCCGACAGGTCGGGCGAGAGGCCCGCTCGCGGCAGGTCCCTGCTGCTCGTGCCGCTCGACCGGCCGGTGCCGCCGCCGCTGGCGCGGCTCCTGCCCGGCGGGGACCAGGTAGACGTCCCCGCGGCCGACGTCGACCGCTTCCTGCAGCAGGTCTACCCCGACCTGCGCTCCGTCGCGGCCGTCGCGTCCTCGGACGCCTCCGTGGACCTGCCCGAGGTAGCTCCGCCGCGGCTCGCGCTCGACGTCACGTGCGGCGCGGGGCACCGGCTCGCGCTCGCGTGGTCCTTCGGCTACCCGGTGGGTGCCGACGTCCACCGCGTCCCCCTGCAGGGCAGCGGCGCGGGGCGACCCCGCCGGGACGCCGGCGCCGAGCGGGCGCTGCTCGACTCGCTCGTGCTGCCGGACGCGCTCGAGGAGCGGCTGCGGGGACCCCAGCCCGAGCGGGCGCTGCGGCCCGAGGCAGAGGTGGAGGGCATGGACGCCGTCGCCGTCGTCGAGGAGCTGCTGCCCGCGCTGGCCGGCCGCGACGACGTCCTCGTGGAGGTCCACGGCGAGCTGCCGGACTTCCGGCGCACCGACAGCGCCCCGGTCGTCGAGCTGAGCGCGCAGGACCGCGCCCTGCCCGGCAGCACGCCCGGCACGGTCGACCAGGACTGGTTCGACCTCGGCGTCACGATCTCCGTCGACGGCGAGGACGTGCGCTTCGAGCCGCTGTTCCGGGCCCTGGCCGCGGACGAGCGGCACCTGCTGCTGCCGTCGGGCGCCTACTTCCGCGTCGACCGGCCCGAGCTGGACCAGCTGCGGCGTCTCATCGAGGAGGCCCGTGGCCTGCAGGACAGGGCCTCCGAGGGCCTGAGGATCAGCCGGTTCCAGGTGAGCCTGTGGGAGGAGCTGGCCGCGCTCGGGGTCGTGCGCACCCAGAGCGCCCGCTGGCAGGCCGGCGTCGCCGCGCTGCGTGAGGACGGCGACGTCGCACCGCCGCCCGTGCCGAGCGGGCTGCTGGCCGAGCTGCGGCCCTACCAGGTCGAGGGGTACCAGTGGCTCGCCGTGCTCGTCGAGCACGGGCTCGGCGGCGTCCTCGCCGACGACATGGGCCTGGGCAAGACGCTGCAGACCCTGGCCGTCGTGTGCCGGATGCAGGAGACCGGTCGTCTGCCCGCGCCCGTGCTCGTCGTCGCGCCGACGTCCGTCGTCCCGGGGTGGGCCGCCGAGGCGCAGCGCTTCGCCCCGGGCCTCGCCGTCGTCACCGTCACCGAGACCGGGCGTCGCCGCGGGACGCCGCTGGCGCAGCACGTCGCGGGTGCCGACGTCGTCGTGACGTCGTACGCGCTGCTGCGGCACGAGGACGAGGACTACCAGGCGCTGCCGTGGAGCCTGCTCGTCCTCGACGAGGCCCAGAACGTCAAGAACCACCACTCGCGGACCTACTCCTGCGTCCGCCGGCTGTCCGCCCCCTCCGCGCTCGCCATCACGGGCACGCCGCTGGAGAACAGCCTCATGGACCTGTGGTCGCTGCTCTCGATCACGGCGCCGGGCCTCTTCCCGAGCCCCGAGCGGTTCACCGAGGTCTACCGCAGGCCCGTCGAGAGCGGCGAGGGGACGCAGGCGCTGGAGGCCCTGCGCCGCCGCGTCCGGCCCCTCATGCGCCGGCGGACCAAGGAGGAGGTGGTGACCGAGCTGCCGCCCAAGCAGGAGCAGGTGCTCGCCGTCGAGATGAGCCCCGCGCACCGCGCGGTCTACGACCGACAGCTGCAGCGGGAGCGGCAGAAGGTGCTGGGGATGCTCGACGACGTCGAGAAGAACCGCTTCGCGATCTTCCGCTCGCTCACCCTGCTGCGGCAGATGAGCCTGCACCCGGCGCTCGTCGACGAGGCCCACGAGAAGGTCCAGGCCCGCAAGGTCGAGGTGCTCGTGGAGCACCTGCGCGAGCTCGCCGTCGAGGGCCACCGGGCGCTCGTCTTCAGCCAGTTCACCGGCTTCCTGCGCCGGATCCGCACCCGGCTGGCGGCGGAGGGCCTCACGCACTGCTACCTCGACGGGCGCACCCGTGACCGGGGACGGCGCATCGAGGAGTTCCGCGGCGGCGACGCGACGGCCTTCCTCATCAGCCTCAAGGCGGGCGGGTCGGGCCTCACCCTCACCGAGGCCGACTACGTCTTCGTCATGGACCCGTGGTGGAACCCCGCGGTCGAGGCGCAGGCCGTCGACCGGGCGCACCGCATCGGCCAGGACAAGAACGTCATGGTCTACCGGCTGGTCTCGGCCGGGACGATCGAGGAGAAGGTCATGGCCCTCAAGGAGCGCAAGGCCGACCTCTTCGCACGGGTCGTCGAGGACGGCGGCGCGCTGAGCGGGCCGATGACCGCCGAGGACCTCGGCAGCCTCTTCGCGCCCTGAGCCCTCGACGCGCGGGCGGCGCGGCGCGCCCGGCTACCCGTCCTCCACGCGCCGGCAGAACCGCTCCAGCGCGGCGGTGAACACCGCGGGCTGCTCGGCGTGGACCCAGTGGCCGGCGTCCTTGACGCGCAGCAGCTGGGTGCGGGGGAAGAGGGCGTCCATGGCGGGGCGGTCCTCGTCGAGGACGTACGTCGACGTCGCGCCGGCGACCCACAGCACCGGGCCGTCGTACGTCGCGCCGGGCGGCGGGTCAGGGAAGCCGCGCAGCGTCTCCAGCCCCTCGCCGATCACGTCCAGGTTGAGCAGCCAGCGCCATGTCGGGTCGTCCGTGGCCCCCTCCGGACGGGACGGGCGCTCGCGGACGAGGCTCTGCAGGAGGAAGCCGCGGACCATGTCGCTCGGGACGGCGGGGCGCAGGGCGTCGTGGGCGTCCTCGCGCGAGGTGAGGGCGCCGAGGTCCATCGCCCGCATCGCGGCGACGAAGTCGGCGAAGGGCGTCGGCTCCTCGTCGGGGTCGTCGGTGCGTCCGCCCGACGTCGGGTACTCCACGGGCGCGATGTCGACGACGACGAGCCCGGTGAGCAGCTCGGGCCGGCCCAGCGCGAGGTGCATGGCGACCTTGCCGCCCATCGAGTGCCCGACGAGCAGGACCGGCTCCCCGAGCGCCTCCAGCTCGGCGGCCAGGGTCTGCGCCATGGCGAGGTAGTCCACCCGCTCGGTGCGCGGCGAGCGGCCGTGGTCGGGCAGGTCGAGGGTCGTGACCCGGCGCGGGCCGTGGGCGAGGTGCCGGGCGACGCTCGTCCAGTTCTTGCCCTGCCCGAAGAGCCCGTGCACGAAGACGACGCGGGGCCCCTCCTCGCCGACCGTCGTGCTGGCCAGGCGCTGCGCAGAGGTGGGCTCCGTGGAGGTCGGCTGGGCCATGGGGCGATCCCACCACGGGCCCGACGAGGTGCGCCCTTCTCGAGGCTCAGGCTGTCGCGGTCGACGTCGAGCCACGGGCCGCCGATGCCGCGAGCGCCCATCGTCGCGCGGCCACGACGGGGGCCGTCACGAGCAGCACGAGGACGAGGGCGGCGGTGGCGACGACGACCTCGTCCGAGACGGGCCACGCGACCTCGGCGCCCAGGAGCGGCACGCCGACGCCGACGACGCCGACGGACACCAGGACGAGCATCGGGACCACCCGCACCAGGGTGGCCCCCGCCGCCGGACGTCCGCGGAGCGCGACGGCGAGCGTGACCACCGCGCCCAGGAGGGCGGCGAGCGTGAGACCGGAGACGGCGACCGTGAGGCCGGCCTCGGGGTGGTGCCCCACGAGGTCGAAGCGGCTCGTGAAGAAGGGCCAGGCGACCCAGAAGACGAGCCAGAAGCCCAGCGCGAGACCGACGCCCAGGCCGAGGAGGCCCGCGACCACGGAGCGCGCCGAGTCGCGCGGCTGCGCCACGTACCCGCCCGAGGCCACCGCCTCGCGCGCGAAGGCGTCCACGTCGGGGCCGAGGAGGGCCTCCGGCGGCACCCGCTGCGTGGCGGCCTCGAGGAGGTCGGCGCGGACGTCGGCGACGACGGCGCGCCGGTCGGTGCGGGTCAGGTGCAGGCGGCGCAGGCTGCGGTCGAGCGATCTCGTCGCGGCGTCGACCTCGGCGGCCAGGGGAGGGGCGGTCTCAGGTGCGGGCATCGGTCACCTCGGAGGTCGTCGGGTCGGGCGTCGGGCCGGTCGTGCAGTCGGTCGTCCGGGTCGTCGGAGGAGGGCTCGGGGGCGAGGTCGCCCCCAGGGCCCCGGCCGTGGCCAGGAGCCCGGTGACGGCGGCGCTGGTCTCCAGCCACTGGCTGGTCCAGGTGGCGAGCGTGCGCGCCCCCTCGGGGGTCACCTCGAAGACCTTCCGCGGCGGGCCGCTCGGGCTCGGCTCGGCGCGCTCGCTGACGAGGCCCAGCCGCCGGAGCCGCCCCACGAGCGGGTAGACGGTGCCGTAGCCGACGCCCGTCAGCCCGAGCCGCTCCAGCTGCTGGACGAGGTCGTAGGCGTGCGTGGGGCGGCGGGCCAGCGCCGCGAGAAGGCACATGTCCACGGTGCCGCGCAGCAGCTGGGTCCGACGGTCGGCGTCCGCTGTCATGCGACGCACAGTAGCGCCGGTAATGGGTGACGCCAAGTACCGGCGTGATGAGCAGGCGCGATCACTACGCTGCGGGCATGAACCACGTCCTCGCCGCGGTCGCCTGGCCCTACGCCAACGGCCCCCGGCACCTCGGCCACGTCGCCGGCTTCGGCGTCCCCTCCGACGTCTTCGCGCGCCAGCAGCGGATGGCGGGCCACGACGTGCTGATGGTCTCGGGCAGCGACGAGCACGGGACGCCGATCCTCGTCCAGGCCGAGCGCGAGGGCGTGAGCCCGCAGGCGCTGGCCGACCGGTACCACCGCGTCATCGCCGAGGACCTGCAGGGCCTGGGCCTGTCCTACGACCTCTTCACGCGCACCACGACGCGCAACCACCACGCCGTCGTGCAGGAGATGTTCCGCACGGTCCACCGCAACGGCTACCTCGTCGAGCAGACGACGAAGGGCGCCGTCTCCCCGTCGACGGGGCGCACGCTGCCCGACCGCTACATCGAGGGCACGTGCCCGATCTGCGGCTTCGACGGCGCCCGCGGCGACCAGTGCGACAGCTGCGGCAACCAGCTCGACCCCGTCGACCTCAAGGACCCCCGCAGCCGGATCAACGGGGAGCGGCCCGACTTCGTCGAGAGCCAGCACTTCTTCCTCGACCTGCCCGCGCTCGCCGAGGCCGTCGGGGCGTGGCTGGAGACGAAGACGGGGTCGTCGTCGTGGCGGCCCAACGTGCTCGGCTTCAGCCAGAACCTGCTGGGCGAGATCCGCCCCCGCGCCATCACCCGCGACATCGACTGGGGCATCCCCGTGCCGCTGCCCGGGTGGCAGGAGAACCCCACGAAGCGGCTCTACGTGTGGTTCGACGCCGTCGTCGGCTACCTCTCGGCGAGCATCGAGTGGGCCCGGCGCAGCGGCGACCCCGAGGCCTGGCGGCCCTTCTGGGGGCCCGACGCGCGCGGCTCGTACTTCATGGGCAAGGACAACATCGTCTTCCACTCCCTGATCTGGCCCGCCGAGCTGCTCGGCTACGCCGGCCGCGGCGCCCGCGGCGGCCAGCCGGGGCCCTACGGCGACCTCGCGCTGCCGTCGGAGGTCGTCGCCAGCGAGTTCCTCACCATGGAGGGACGCCAGTTCTCCTCCAGCCGGGGCGTCGTCATCTACGTGCGCGACGTGCTGGCGCGCTACCAGCCGGACGCGCTGCGGTACTTCCTCTCCGCCGCCGGGCCCGAGGCGCACGACACCGACTTCACCTGGCGAGAGCTCGTGCGCCGCACCAACGACGAGCTCGTCGCCGGCTGGGGCAACCTCGTCAACCGCACGGCCAGCCTCATCGCCAAGAACGTCGGCGCGATCCCCGAGGCGGGCGACCTGCAGCCCCGCGACCACGAGCTGCTGGCGACGACGTCTGCCGCCTTCGCCACGGTGGGGGACCTCGTGGCCACCCACCGCCAGCGCCAGGGCCTCGGCGAGGCGATGCGCACGGTCGGCGAGGTCAACCGCTACCTGTCCGAGACGGCGCCGTGGGCGCTGCGCACCAGCGACCCCGAGCGGATGCGCACCGTGCTGCACGTCGCCGCGCAGGGCGTCTCGGACTGCCGCACGCTGCTCGCGCCCTACCTGCCGCACAGCGCGCAGGCCGTGCACGAGGTGATGGGCGGTACCGGCACCGTCTCGCCCATGCCGGTCCTCTCCGAGGTCGAGGACCTCGACGGCGGCGCGCCCTACCCCGTCCTGCAGACGCCGCGCGGCGACGCCGGCGCCCCTGGGTGGGCCTCGGTGCCCGTGGTGCCCGGGACGCCGGTCGGCAAGCCGACGCCCGTCTTCACCAAGCTCGACGACGACGTCGTCGAGACCGAGCTGGAGCGGCTGCGGGAGGGCTCCTCCGGTGCCTGACGACGAGGCGCGCGCCGGCGGGGCGGGCGGCGCGCCGGTCACCGCGACCCGGGGCGCGGCGGCCGACCCACCCCGGGCGCGCTCGTCCACGGGTGCCGACGGTCGCCGGCGTGACCGCTCCTGGCCACCGGCGCCCGAGCCGCTCCCGGTGCCCGTCGTGGACGACCACACCCACCTCGACATCGCCGACGGGCCCGATGGTGGTCAGGGTGGAGGTGAGGACGGCGGGGACGGCGGAGACGGCGGCGAGCGCCGATCCGTCGCCGACCTGCTGGCGCTGGCGAGCGCCGCCGGCGTCACCCGCTCGGTGCAGATCGGCTGCGACCTGCCGGCGGCCCGCTGGACCGTGGAGGCCGTGCAGCGCCACCCCGAGCTGGTGGGCGGCGTCGCGATCCACCCCAACGAGGCGCCGGTCCTCGCCGCCCGCGGTGAGCTCGACGCGGCCCTCGAGGAGATCGCCCTCCTGGCGCGCGCCGACCGCGTCCGCGTCGTCGGCGAGACAGGTCTCGACACCGTCCGCACCGACGGCGACGACGCCGCCGCGGTGCGCGCCCAGGAGGAGTCCTTCCGGGCCCACGTCCGGCTCGCGAAGGAGCTCGGCCTGCCGGTGCAGGTGCACGACCGTGAGGCGCACGAGCGGGTCCTGCAGCTGCTCGCGCAGGAGCGCGCCGAGCGCGTCGTCCTGCACTGCTTCTCCGGCGACGTCGACATGGCCCGCGAGTGCGTGCGTCGCGGCTACGTCCTGTCCTTCGCCGGGACGGTCACCTTCCGCAACGCCGGTGGGCTGCGGACGGCGCTGTCGGTGGTGCCTCCCGAGCTCGTGCAGCTGGAGACCGACGCCCCCTTCCTGACCCCCGCGCCGCACCGGGGGCGGCCGAACGCCGGCTACCTCGTGCCGCTGACGGCCCGCGTCGTCGCCGACGTGCTGCAGGTGCCCCTGGAGACGTTGTGCGAGAGGACGTCCCAGACCGCGGAGGACCTCTACGGCCCCTGGTGAGCGCGGCCGACCGGGTGATGACGCACGGTGACGCCTCAGGTCCGGCCGGGGCGCCTTCCGGCCCGGGCTGGCCACCGGGGCGTGACACCAGATCTCGAATCGGTTACGGTCGCGCCGACAGCCGGGGCTGGGGAAGGCCTCGGGTGACGTCTCCCAGCACCGTCGCGGCCCCTGGTCAGCGTCCGCGAGGACGCGCCCACCTCTGGTGGGCGGACCGGCAGGGGGCCTGTCGGGTGCTGCCTGGACGCGCCTGCCTCCTCGCCGAGCCCGGGACCGCCCGACGTCAGGACCCTCTTGAGCTCTGCGGACAGCCCCCAGCCCGGCCCCGAGGCCGCCCAGCCCGACCCCGCCAGCCATGCCGGTGAGACCGAGGCCCCGGCGCAGGTGCGCCGTCGTCGTGGTCGCAGCGTCGCCGCCCGCGTCGTGCAGGGGGGAGCGCTCGTCGCCCTCCTCGGCGGTGCGGCGCTGTACGCGGCCGGCTCCACCACGGTCGAGCTCGACGTCGACGGCGTCAGCCAGGACGTGCGCCTCTTCGGCGGGGACGTCGAGGACGTCCTCGACAAGGGCGGCGTCCAGGTCGGCGCCCGTGACCTCGTCAGCCCCGCGGTCGGGGACGAGGTCGCCGACGGGGGCACCGTCGTCGTCCGGCACGCCCGCGAGCTGGAGCTCACCGTCGACGGCGAGACGAGCACCCACTGGACGACGGCGCTCACGCTCGACGAGGCGCTGGAGGACCTCGACGTCCGCTCCGAGGGTGCCGTCCTGTCCGCCTCGCGCTCGATGGCGCTGGGCCGTGAGGGCGAGTCAGTCCGCATGACCACGCCGAAGGACGTCACCGTCGTCGCCGACGGCAGCGCCCGGGCGCTCACGAGCACCGCCACGTCGGTCGGGTCGCTGCTGTCCGAGGCCGGCGTCGCCGTCGACGAGGACGACACCGTCTCGGTCGACGCCACCTCGCCGCTGACCCCGGGCCTCGTCGTCGCCGTCACCCGCGTCGCCGTCGAGGACGTCGCGGAGGAGAGCGGCGTGCCCTTCGCCACGACGCAGGAGGAGACCGACGACCTGTACGTCGGGCAGACGCGCGTGCGCAGCGAGGGCGTCGAGGGCGTGCAGCGGACCACCTTCCGCCAGACCACCGCCGACGGCGAGGTCGTCTCCCGCGAGGAGGTCGGCCAGGAGGTCGTGCGCGAGGCCGAGGCCCGCGTGGTCCTCGTCGGCACCGCGCAGCGTCCGGCGCCGGCGCCGACGGCCACCAGCTCCTCCTCCGGCTCGTCGTCCTCCGGCTCGTCGTCGTCGGGCGGCTCGTCGTCGGGGGGCTCGTCCTCGAGCGGGTCCTCCTCGGGTGGCTCCGCCCCGGCGCCCGCCCCCGCGCCCGCGCCGGCACCGGCGCCCGAGACGCCGTCGACCCCGGCGCCGAGCGGCAGCGTCTGGGACCAGCTCGCGCAGTGCGAGTCCGGCGGCAACTGGTCCATCAACACCGGCAACGGCTACTACGGCGGCCTGCAGTTCAACCTGCAGACCTGGCGCGCCTACGGCGGCTCCGGCCTGCCGAGCGAGAACAGCCGCGAGCAGCAGATCGCCATCGCCGAGAAGCTGCGCGACAGCCGCGGCGGCTACGGCGCCTGGCCGGCGTGCTCGCGCAAGCTCGGCCTGCGCTGACCGGGCGTGCGCTGACGGGCCTGCGCTGGCCTGGTGCGCGACGGCTCGGGGTCGTCCCTGCGAGGATCGCCGCATGAGCCGCACCGCCTCGGTGAGGGGCGTCCGCTGAGCGACGTGGCCTTCCCCGACGTCGGAGGGGCCCAGGAGCAGACGCTCCTGGGCCCCTCCGACGTGCGTGCGCTCGCCGCCCGGCTCGGGCTGCGCCCCACCAAGACCCTGGGCCAGAACTTCGTCACCGACGCCGGGACGGTGCGCCGCGTCGTCCGCCGGGCCGAGGTCGGGTCCGGCGACGTCGTCCTGGAGGTCGGCCCGGGGCTCGGGTCGCTGACGCTCGCGCTGCTGGAGCAGGCGGCCGGCGTCGTCGCCGTCGAGGTCGACCCGGTGCTCGCGGCCGAGCTGCCGCGCACCGTCGCCCGGCTCCGCGGCGAGGACGACGCCGTGCCCCCGCGGCTCGCCGTGCTCGGCGCCGACGCGCTGCGGGTCCGCGGCGACGACGTCCGCGGGGCGGGTGCGGGCACGCCGACGCGGCTCGTCGCCAACCTTCCGTACAACGTCGCCGTGCCCGTGCTGCTGGGACTGCTGGAAGAGCTGCCCGAGCTCATGTCGGCGCTCGTCATGGTGCAGGCCGAGGTGGCCGAGCGGCTCGCGGCCGCCCCGGGCAGCCGCGCGTACGGCGTCCCGTCGGTGAAGGCGGCCTGGTACGGGCGCGTCAGCCGGGCCGGGGCGGTGGGGCGCACCGTCTTCTGGCCGGCGCCCAACGTCGACTCCGGGCTCGTCGACGTGCAGCGGCGGGAGCCGCCGGCCAGCCGGGCCGGGCGGCGGGCGGTCTTCGCGGTCGTCGACGCCGCCTTCGCCCAGCGGCGCAAGACGCTGCGCGCCGCCCTCGCCGGCTGGGCGGGCAGCGGGGCCCGTGCCGAGGAGGCGCTGCGGGCGGCGAGGGTGGACCCGGCGCTGCGCGGGGAGCGGCTCGACGTCGCGGGCTTCGTCGCCGTCGCCGACGCCGGCAGGGACGTGCTGGGCCTGGCCGAGCCGGCGGCCCGCGGGGCGCTCTCGACGGGGGGCCGGGGGCGCCCGCGCCCGGGTGGTCACGGGGACGTGAGCCGCCGAGAGGGGTCGGACCCGGTCGCCTAGGGTCGCCGTGTGGGCAGCGGGGGGTTGCGCGTGGTGGGCGGCACGGGCGCGCCCGTCGTCGTCCGCGCGCCCGGCAAGATCAACCTCGCGCTGCGGGTCGGCGGGCTGCGCGAGGACGGCTCGCACGAGCTCGTGACCGTCTTCGAGGCCGTCTCGCTCGGTGAGCAGGTGCGCGCGTCGCCCTCGTCCCGGCTGCGCTGCACCGTCTCCGGCGAGGGGGCCGGCGACGTGCCCGTCGACGAGCGCAACCTCGCCGTCCGGGCCGCGCTGCTGCTCGCCGAGCGCGCCGGCGTGCCGCCGCGGGTGCGGCTGGACGTCGTCAAGGAGGTGCCCGTCGCGGGCGGCATGGCCGGCGGCAGCGCGGACGCGGCGGCGGCGCTCGTCGCGTGCGACGCGCTGTGGGGCACCGGCCTGACGCGCGAGGAGCTGGCCGTCCTCGGCGGCGAGCTCGGCGCCGATGTCCCCTTCGCGCTGCTGGGCGGCACCGCCGTCGGCACCGGCCGCGGCGAGCAGGTCGTGCCGGCGCTCGCGCGGGGAGAGCGCTCGTGGGTG
The DNA here is from genome assembly GCF_037482365.1 of Pseudokineococcus sp. 1T1Z-3. NCBI lineage: Bacteria > Bacillati > Actinomycetota > Actinomycetes > Kineosporiales > Kineosporiaceae > Pseudokineococcus > Pseudokineococcus sp. 1T1Z-3. The sequence continues at coordinate 44,891 of NZ_JBBHZF010000001.1, read as the reverse complement.
CTCGCCCTGTCGGCGACGGGGCTCTCCACGCCGGCCGTCTACGGCGAGCTGGACCGCTCGCGGGTCGCCAGCGGGGTCGAGGACGCCGAGGTCGACGTCGCCGAGGAGCAGGTGGTCGAGCTGCTGGCGGCCCTGCGCTCCGGTGACGTCGCCGACGTGGGCGCCGCGCTCGTCAACGACCTGCAGGAACCGGCGCTGGCGCTCGCGCCGCACCTGCGCCGCACGCTCGACGTGGGCCTGGAGGCGGGCGCCGTCGCCGGCGTCGTCTCGGGCTCGGGCCCGACGGTCGCCTTCCTCGTCGACGGCCGAGAGCAGGGTCTCGCCGTCGCCGTCGCCCTCACCGCCTCGGGGGTGGCCGCCGACGTCCGCCGCGTCACCAGCCCCGCGCCCGGCGCCCGGGTGATGACGGGCGAGCGGTAGCGCCGGCCGGCTCACCCGTCTCGGACTTCGTAGCCCTTCTCCCTCCGACGAGGCCCCCAGTGCGGACTTCGTAGCCTCTCTCCCTCGTCAGGGGCGTTCAGGGCGGACTTCGTCGCCCTTCTCCGTAGTCAGGGAGGTTCTTCCGGCCGGGCTTGACCCTCACACCATGGGAAGGCCTGAGGTGGGCGGCGTGGTGAGCATCGGAGAGATCGCCGGCAGCACAGGAGTGTCTCGGCGCATGCTGCGGCACTGGGAGGACCTCGGCCTGCTCGAGCCGGCCGACGTCGACCCGGTCACGCGCTACCGCTCGTACGCGCCGACGCAGGTCGGGCGGGTCCGGGCCGTCGCGGCGCTGCGAGAGCTCGGGCTCGGGCTGGGCGACATCGCCGTCCTGCTCGACCCGTCGCTCGGACGCGGCTCTCTCGTGGAGGTCCTCCGGGCGCACGAGCGCGCCCTCGAGGAGCAGGTCTCCGCCGCCGCCACCCGCCTGGCCCGGGTGCGAGAGCGCCTGAGCGCCATCGAGAGAGGGAGCTCTGCCATGTCCACGCTCGTCCACCAGTCGCTGCCCGCCCTCCGGCTCGTCGGTCTGCACACCCAAGTCCTCGACGAGACGGAGATCCCCGCGGCCGCGACCGACCTCCGCGCCCGGCTGCGCACCGTGCTCGGGGACGTCGAGGGTCGACTCGTCCTCGCCTTCGACGGGACGGATGACGACGTCGTCGTCGTCTCGGCCGGCGTCCCGGACGACGTCGGTGCGTCCGCCCGGGGGCTGGTGCCGCTCACGGTCGACGAGGCCGAGCAGGGCGTGAGCGTCCGGTTCGACGAGCTGCCCCGCGACGCCTCCGACGCCTGGGTGCTCGTCGACCACCACCTCGAGGCCGCCGGACTGCGGACCTGGGGTGTCCACCGGCACGTCCACGCCGCCGACGGCTCGGTGACGCTCCAGGCCGCCACCTGCACCCGCACCTGACGGACTTCGTGGCCTTTCTCCGCCGTCAGGGGCGCTGGGGGCGGACTTCGTAGCCTTCCTCCGCGTCGGACGGAGGCCGTGGACGCCGGACGGGCGACGTCGCTCCCGGTGGCAGGCTGGGCGCGTGGCGCACCTGCTGAACGCGGAGTCGGTCTCCGTGGTCCTCGGCGCCCGCGACGTGCTCGCGGGCGTCTCCCTCGGGCTCGACGACGGTGACCGGATCGGCGTCGTCGGGCGCAACGGCGACGGCAAGTCGACGCTCCTGCGCGTCCTCACGGGCGAGCACGCACCGGACGACGGCCGGGTCACGCAGTCACGGGGGCTGCGGGTCGGCGTCCTGCCGCAGGCCGACGACCCCCGCGCCGGCGGGTCGGTGCGCCAGCTCGTCGTCGGGGACGCCGCCGACCACGAGTGGGCCTCCGACGCCCGGGTGCGCGACGTCGTCTCCGGGCTGCTCGACGACGTCCAGACCTCCGTGCCCGGCGGCATCGACGCCCCGCTCTCGGCGCTCTCGGGCGGGCAGCGACGACGGGCGGCGCTCGCGGCCGTGCTCGTGGGCGACCACGACGTCGTCGTCCTCGACGAGCCGACCAACCACCTCGACGTCGAGGGCGTCGCCTGGCTCGCCGAGCACCTGCGCACGCGGTGGCCGGCCGGGCGCGGCGCGCTGCTCGTCGTCACGCACGACCGGTGGTTCCTCGACGCCTGCTGCACGCAGACCTGGGAGGTCACGGGCGGCGGCGTCGAGAAGTACGACGGCGGGTACGCCGCCTACGTGCTCGCGCGGGCCGAGCGCGCGCGCGTCGCCGCGGTGACCGCCGACCGGCAGGCCAACCTCCTGCGCAAGGAGCTCGCGTGGCTGCGCCGCGGGGCGCCGGCGCGCACGAGCAAGCCCAAGTTCCGCCTCGACGCCGCGGCCGCGCTCGTCGCGAGCGAGCCGCCCCCGCGCGAGGACGTCACGATCACCGCGACGGCGAGCGCCCGCCTCGGCAAGGACGTGCTCGACCTCGAGGAGGTCACCTACGCCGTCCCTGCGGCCGAGGGGGACGCGCCGCGGACGCTGCTGGACGACGTCACGTGGCGGCTCGCGCCGGGGGAGCGCGTGGGCGTCGTCGGCGTCAACGGCGCGGGCAAGACGACGGTGCTGCGGTTGCTGACCGGCGAGCTGGAACCCGACGCCGGGCGGGTGCGCCGCGGCAAGACCGTGCAGGTCGCGGTGCTGAGCCAGTCGCTGCGCGAGCTGGAGGAGGTCGCCGGGCTGCGGGCGCTGGAGGCCGTCGAGCGGGAGCGCCGCGAGCTCGTCGTCGACGGCAAGCCGGTCAGCGCGAGCAGCCTCGTCGAGCGGCTGGGCTTCACCAAGGACCGGGCCTGGACGCCGGTCGGCGAGCTCTCCGGCGGTGAGCGGCGGCGGCTGCAGCTGCTGCGCCTGCTCGTGCACGAGCCCAACGTGCTGCTGCTCGACGAGCCGACGAACGACCTCGACACCGACGTCCTGGCCTCGGTCGAGGACGTCCTCGACGGCTTCGCCGGCACGCTCGTCGTCGTCTCCCACGACCGGTACCTGCTGGAGCGCACCACCGACCACCAGGTCGCCCTCCTCGGCGACGGCCGGCTGCGGGACCTGCCGGGCGGCGTCGAGCAGTACCTGGCGCTGCGCGCCCAGGCGCGGTCGTCGGGCCAGGGGGCGGCGCTGCCGGGTGCGGCGACGTCGTCCCCAGGGTCCGCGCCGACGTCGGGCCCGTCGGCGGCCGAGGTGCGCACGGCGCGCAAGGAGGCGGCGAGGCTTGAGCGTCGCCTGGAGAAGCTGCAGTCCACCGAGGCGGACCTGCTCGACCGGATGGCGGCGTCGGCCACCGACCACACGGCGGTCAGCGCGCTGGACGCCGAGCTGCGCGGGGTCCGCGACGAGCGCGACCAGGTCGAGGAGGCTTGGCTCGAGGCCGCCGAGCTCGCCGGCTGACCGCACCCGCCGCCCCGCCGCCCGCCGCGAGGGGAGGGCGGCGCCGGGCTGGCGTCAGGAGGTGCGGCGACGGCGCCAGGGCGGCGGCTCGGAGTGCAGGAACCACGCGAAGGTCTTGGTGGCCCAGGGCAACCCGAAGTACGTCATGATCGGCGTCAGCGCCGTGGTCACCGCGGCCACGCGGACGACGAGCGGCACGACGTCGGTCAGCAGGAGCCCCAGCGTGCTGTTCATGAGCAGCGACAGCGGCAGGAACACCGTGAAGATGACGATCGCCTGGCGCCACCGCGGCGGTGCGGGCCTCGGCGGCGGCCCGACGACGCTGCCGGCGGCCGCGTCGAACCAGCCCTCGATGCCGGTGCGCTTCTCCGTCTGACCCTGACGCACGGTCCCGGGTGCACCGTCGAGCCACCAGCGCCGCTCGCTGGAGCCCTCCCAGCCGGCCAGCGCGTCGTCGTCGACGAAGCGGTAGAGCATGTGCCACTCGCGCGAGTCGACGCCCCCGCGCACCCACCCCGCGCCGAGGAAGCCCGGGAAGGACTCCGCCAGACGGGCCCCCGCGCTCACCCAGGTGAGCATCTCCAGGCGCTGACCCGGGTCGGCGATGCGCGTCGAGGCCACGGTGACGTAGGGCGGGGCGGAGGCGGAGGGCCGGTCGGCGGAGGGTGGGGCGCTCACCCGGGCAGTGTGGCGGAGTCTGGCCGGCACGGGGCCGGCACGAGGCTGACGGCCGGTCAGGGCTCGGCCGGGTCGCTCGTCCTCGGGTCGTCGAAGCCGCTGGTCAGCGCGCGCAGGACGTCGGCGAGCGCCGTCCGCTGCTCCGGCGCCAACCTGGCGAGCAGGGCCCGCTCGCGGTCGAGGAGGTCGGCCATCGCGGAGTCGACCCGCTGCGCGCCCGCCGGGGTGAGCCGCACGAGGACGCCGCGACGGTCACCGGGGGCGGGGTGGCGCTCCACGAGGCCGAGGGCGAGCAGCCGGTCCACGCGGTTGGTCATGGTGCCGCTCGTCACGAGCGTCGACGTCACGAGCCGTCCCGGCGTCAGCTGGTACGGCGCGCCGGCCCGGCGCAGCGCGGAGAGGACGTCGAAGGCCCACGCCTCCAGCCCGTGCTCGGCGAAGGCCGCCCGGCGGGCCAGGTCGAGGTGCCGCGCGAGCCGGCTGACCCGCGAGAGCACCTCCAGCGGCGAGACGTCGAGGTCCGGCCGCTCCCGGCGCCAGGCCTCCACGATGCGGTCGACCTCGTCCCGCGGCGCACCGGGGCGCCGTCCCGCGCCCTCGAGGTCCACGGCGGCGAGAGTACGCCTGACGTCTCGACGTCGAGATTCTCGACGCCCGGGCATCACGGTCACAGCGCCGCGCGCACGATGGCGGCGACCCGCCCCGGCACGCACGTGTCGGCCCAGGTGCACCGGACGACGTCGTGCCCCAGGCCGACGAGGGCGTTGGCCCGCTCGCGGTCGCGGTAGAGAGCGGTGAGGGGGTCGTGGAACTGCCGTCCGTCGGCCTCGAGGAGGAGCAATCCGCGCCCTAGCCGCCGTCGCCGCCGGAAGACCATGTCGGCACGGGCGACGACGCGCCCGGTGTCGCCGCGCAGCGGCACGTGCAGGTCGTCCGGCGGGACACCGCCGTCGATGCAGTCGAGGCGGGCTCGGCTCTCGAGGGGCTCTCGGCACGGCCATCCGCGAGCAGCCAGAGGTCCTCGACGGCGCGGCAGCCGCGCCGTCCCGCCGTCAGGGCACGTGCTCGCGCGAGGTCGTCCTGGGTGACCTGCCCCGAGGCCAGGGCGGCGTCGAGGAGCGCCAGGGCGTCTCCGCGTGGTCGGCGCGGCACCTCGTCGACGAGCGTCCTCGCCACCGTCGTCGTCGGCAGCCCACGCAGGTCGACGACGTCGCCCGGTGTCAGCAGGTCGTGGTGGACCTCGAGGTGGTCACGCCCACGCCTGCGCAGAGGAGGCGGCACGAGGACCTGCACAGGCACCGGCTCGGCCGGGACGTCCAGCCCGTGGAGGGCGACCGCCGTCCCGAAGCCGGCGACGGCGTCCGGGACCGTGAGCGTGGCCGCCCGGGCCCACGACCGCAGCAGCCGATTCCCGGTCCGGTCGGGCATGACGAGGAACGTCCCGCGCAGCAGCGGCACCCATGTGCCGCAGCGGACGAGGGTGCGGACCTGCCCTCTCCTCGCGCCGGCACGGTCGAGATCCAGGGTCGTCACGACGGCGTCCTGCCGTGCCGCGGCGTCGAGCAGCCGGCGCACGGTCGCCTCATCCGTACCCCGAGCGTGGCGCGGAGGCCCCCTGCGTGCCGGCGTCGTCCACAGGCAGCCGGGGTAGGTCGACTGCGACGTCGAGATGGACGTCGTGGTCGCGATATCCGCGGAGGAGCGACCACGACCTCCATCTCGGCCTGGACCGACTCAGGTCGCCGGCGTGACCTCGGCGACGAGGTGCGGCTCGCCGTCGCGCTCGCGGCGGACGGCGAGCAGCAGCGAGCCGTCCGGGGCGCCCTCCAGCGGGCCCCAGCCGCAGACCGCGTGGCCGGGCATCGCCAGGGGGCGCAGGAAGCGCGCGGAGACGACGTGCGCGGCGGGCAGGCGGCCCTCGAGGTCGCCGAGGGCGCGCGCGAGGGTCCACATGCCGTGGGCGATGGGACGCCGGAAGCCCAGCAGCCGCGCGGTCGGCCGCGACAGGTGGATCGGGTTGGGGTCGCCCGAGACGCGCGCGTACGCCCGCCCCGTCGACGTCGGCACCACCCAGCGCACCGACCCGGCCGGCAGCTCGCGCCGCGGCTCGCCCGACCCGCCCGAGCCGCCCGACCCGCCCGGCAGCTCGCCAGACCCGCCCGACGACGAGCCCTCCCGGTGCAGGTACGTGCTCACCCCGCGCCAGACCTCCTCGCCCGCGACGCTCGCGCTGGCGACGACGTCGAGCTGGCGGCCGCGCCGGTGCGGGCGCAGGTCCTGGGCCCGCACGGCGAGGTCGAGCGGCTCCCGCGGGTCGACCTCGCGGCGCAGCTCGAGGCGCTGGCCGACGTGCACGAGCCCCAGCAGCGGCAGGGGGAAGGCCGGGTCGAGCAGCAGCCGCATCGACGCGCCGCCCGCCAGGACGTGCAGGTAGGCCGCCGGCAAGGACGTCGGCAGGGGAACCCCGGGCCGCGGCGTGCTCACGCGCGCCCACGCGTCCAGGTGCGCCCGGTCGGTGCGGACGCCGGAGGCCTCGACGACCCGCTCGGGCAGCCCCGCCGGCCGTGGGCGCGGCAGCAGCGCGGCCGCCAGCTCGCGCCTCGACGGCGCGAGCGGCACGGGCGGTGACGACCGGTGCGACGCCGTGCGCGGCACCCTCACGCCCCCAGCAGGTTCTGCCCGCAGACCCGCAGCACCTGGCCGTGGACGCCGGCGCTCGCCGGCTCGGCGAGCCAGGCGATGGCCTCCGCGACGTCGACAGGCAGCCCGCCCTGGCCGAGCGAGGCGAGCCGCCGGCCGAGCTGGCGGGGCAGCGGCGGGATCGTCTCGGTCATCCGCGTCTCGATGAAGCCCGGGGCGACGGCGTTGACGGTCGCGCCCGCCGCCCCCGCGCACCCCGCGAGGGCGTCGACGAGCCCGATGACGCCGGCCTTGCTCGTCGCGTAGCTCGTCTGGCCGTCGTTGCCCGCGATGCCCGCGAGCGAGGAGACGCCGACCACCCGCCCGCCCCGGCCGACCAGCCCCGCGCCCAGCAGGTGCTCGGTGATCCGCAGCGGCGCACCGACGTTGACGTCGACCACGGAGGCGAAGGCGTCGGGGCGCATGTTGCGAAGCCGCCGGTCGCGGGTGATGCCGGCGTTGTGGACGACGACGTCGACGCCGCCGGCGCGCTCGCAGTGCTCGGCGAGGCGCCCGGGCGCCAGGTCGGAGGTGATGTCGAGCAGCAGCGGCTCCCCGCCGACCGTCCGCGCCGTCGCGGCGAGGGCGTCGGCGGCGGCCGGGACGTCGACGAGGACCACCTCGGCGCCGCGGGCCGCGAGCAGCGCGACGACGGACGCGCCGATGCCGCGCGCGGCCCCGGTGACGACGGCGCGCTGCCCGGCCAGCGGCTGCGGGCCGCGGGCCTGCGCCGGCAGGGGCAGGTCGTGCACCGGGTCCTGCACCCGCACCACCTGGCCGCTGACGAAGGCCGAGCGGCCCGAGAGCAGGAAGCGCAGCGTCCCGCCCATGGCCTGCACCCCGCGGCCGGAGAGCAGCACGAGCTGGACGGTGCGCCCGCCGCCGACCTCCTTGCCGAGCGAGCGGGTGAAGCCCTCCAGGCCCCGCTGCGCCACCCGCGCCGACGGGGGCGCCCCCTCGGGCAGCCGGTCGGGGTCCAGCCCGACGACGACGACGTGCGCCCCGCGCGCCAGCCGGCGCAGCACGGGCGTGCAGGCCCCGACGAGGCCCACGAGGTCGGCCGGGGACGACGCCGTCGTCGCGTCGACGACCAGCCCGCCCAGCCGGTCGCTGCCCGGTGACCCGGCGTCCACGACGTCGACGCCCGCCGCGGCCAGCTCGGCGGCGGCGACCCCCGCGGCCTCCCCGCGGTGCTCGCGCCCGTCGACGCCGACGAGCCCGGTGACGAGCACGGGCCCGGGCGCCAGCGGCGCACCCGGGACGCCGCGGCGCAGCGGCACCGGGTCGGGCAGCCCCAGGCCGCTGACCAGGCGGTGCCCGAGCGGGGAGCGGGCGAAGGAGGCGTAGCGGTCGGCGACGGCCGGCTCGGCGACGTCGGCGGGACTCGCCGCACCCGGGCCTCCGCCAGGGCCGGGGCCGTCGTCGCCGGACGTCGCGGCCGCGGGCGGGGGCGTCGGTGCCATGTGTCGACGCTACCCCGACCGAGCGGCGCAAGTTACCCACGGGTAACACCCTTCGGCCGGCCGTGGCACAGTGGTCGGCATGGCCGACGCCGACGTCCGCACCGCCGCTGCCGTCTCCCGCGGGCCCAGCCCGTTCGGGCCGGCGTCCTCCCCGCGCCCCGTCGCCGTCGTGGCGGGCTCGCGCATCCCCTTCGCCCGCGCGGGCACCGTCTACGCGAGCGCCTCGAACCAGGAGATGCTCACCGCCGCCCTCGACGGGCTCGCCCGCCGCGCCGGGCTGGAGGGCGAGCGCGTCGGCGAGGTCGTCGCCGGCGCCGTCGTCAAGCACAGCCGGGACATCAACCTCACCCGCGAGGCCGTGCTCGGCTCGGTGCTGGACCCGACGACGACGGCCTACGACGTCGGGCAGGCCTGCGGCACGGGCCTGCAGGCGGCGCTCTCCGTCGCCGGCAAGATCGCCCTCGGCCAGGTCGACGCCGCGATCGCCGGCGGCGCGGACACGACGTCGGACGCGCCCGTCGTCGTCTCCGAGGGGCTCCGGCGAGCGCTGCTGGCGGCCAACGCCCAGAAGACCGCGACGGGTCGCGCCAGGGCCTTCGCCACCGTGCGTCCTCGTGACCTCGTGCCTGTGGCGCCGAGCGTCGTCGAGCCCCGCACCGGGCTGACGATGGGCGAGCACCAGGCCCGCACCACGCTGGAGTGGGGCATCACCCGGCAGGCGCAGGACGAGCTGGCGCTGGCCAGCCACCACCGGCTCGAGCGGGCCTACGAGAGCGGCTTCCTCGACGACCTCGTCGTCCCCCACCGGGGCCTCGAGCGCGACACGTTCCTGCGGCCGGGCCTGACGCTCGAGCAGCTCGCCCGGCTCAAGACCGTCTTCGGCCGGGGCGACTCGGCGACCATGACCGCCGGCTCCTCGACGCCGCTGTCCGACGGCGCCAGCGCCGTCCTGCTCGCGACGCCGGAGTGGGCGGGTGAGCGCGGCCTGGAGCCGATGGCCTACCTCGTCGACGCCGAGACCGCGTCGGTCGACCACGTGAGCGGCGCGGAGGGGCTGCTCATGGCACCCGTCTACGCCGCCTCCCGGCTGCTGGCCCGCCGGGGCCTGTCCCTCGGTGACTTCGACGTCGTGGAGATCCACGAGGCCTTCGCCAGCCAGGTGCTCTGCACGCTGGCCGCCTGGGAGGACCCGCTGTTCTGCAAGGTGCGGCTCGGGCGCGAGGAGCCGATGGGCGCCGTCGACCGCGACCGCCTCAACCCCCATGGCGGCTCGCTGGCCGCCGGCCACCCCTTCGCCGCGACCGGCGCCCGCGTGCTGGCCTCGGCCGCCAAGGCCCTGGCCGTCCGCGGCGGCGGACGCGCGCTCGTGTCCGTCTGCGCCGCCGGTGGTCAGGGCGTGGTCGCGGTCCTGGAGCGCTGAGGTCGTCCGTCGCGACGAAGCCGGGGCTCGGCCTCCATGCCCGACAGGCCGTTCCACGACAGGTTCACGAGGTGGGCGGCGACGGTGGCCTTGTCGGGCTCGCGCGTGTCCAGCCACCACTGCCCGGTGAGGGCGACCATGCCGACGAGCATCTGCGCGTACATCGGCGCCGTCTGCGCCGGCAGCCCGCGGCGGTCCATCTCCCGCACCATGAGGTGCTCGACCTGGCGGGCGACGTCGGACATCAGCGTCGCGAAGGTGCCGCCGGAGGAGGCGACGGGGGAGTCGCGGACGAGGATCCGGAAGCCCTCGCTGGAGGTCTCCACGTAGTCGAGCAGGGCCAGCGCCGCCCGCTCCAGCACCTCGCGCGGATGCACGCCGGTGACGTCCAGGGCGGCGGTGACGGCGCTGAGCAGGCGCTGGACCTCCCGGTCGGCGACGACCTCGTAGAGCTCCTCCTTGCCCCGGCGGAAGTGCTCGTAGACCACCGGCTTGGACACGTGGGCCCGTGCGGCGACCTCCTCGACGCTCGCCCCCTCCAGGCCGCGCTCGGCGAAGAGCGCGCGGCCGACGTCGAGCAGCTGCGCGCGCCGGGCCGCACCCGTCATGCGCACGCGACGCGGGGCGGGGGCGGACGCGGGCACCCCTCGATCATCCCCCGCGGAGCGCCGGCGACGGGGCGGGAGCGTGCTCGCGGCCTCCCGGGCGGGCCCTCGCGCGGCGCTCAGGCGGACGTGCGCGCCGCGCGCCGCGCCGCGGCCTCCTCGCGGCGGGTGACGAACTTCGTCGCCTGCTCGTCCAGCTTCGCGAGGAACTGGGCGAGGTCGGTGCGCGCCGCCTCGCCGCGCGGGCCGAGGTCGGTGCGCTCGAAGACCTTCCAGAACCGCAGCACCGGCATGAGCACGTCGTCGTGGTGGAGCTTGAGGTCGTAGATCCCGGCCTTGGCGATCATCATGGACGAGCGGGCGAACCCACTCATGCCTGCCCCCGGCATGGCGAACTGCAGCACCTCGTCGCGCACCGCCTCCATCGTGGCGTCCGGCGCCTGGTCGAAGGCCGCCGCGAGGAGGTTGCGGTAGAAGACCATGTGGAGGTTCTCGTCCTTCGCCACCCGGGCCAGCAGGCCCTCGGCGACGGGGCAGCCGGTCGCCTTGCCCGTGTTGCGGTGGCTCACGCGCGTCGCCAGCTCCTGGAAGGAGACGTAGGCGATCGTCTGGAGCATCGACTTGTCGCCGTTGTCGTAGCCGGCGGCCATGTGCTCCATCCGCAGCCGCTCGAGCTCGACCGGGTCGGTGCCGCGGGTGACGACGAGGTAGTCGCGCAGCGCGATGCCGTGGCGGCCCTCCTCGGCCGTCCAGCGCCCGACCCACTGCCCCCACGCGCCGTCGCGGCCGAAGCTCGTGGCGATCTCGCGGTGGTAGCTGGGGAGGTTGTCCTCGGTGAGGAGGTTGACCACCATCGACGTCCGCGCGACGGGGTCCAGCTTGGAGTCGCCGGGCTCCCAGTCGCTGCCGCCGAGGTAGGCGAAGTTCTGCCCCTCGCTCCACGGCACGTAGTCGTGCGGGTGCCACTCCTGCGTCGCCTTGATGTGCCGCTCGAGGTTCTCCTCGACGACGGGCTCGAGGTCGCGCAGGAGCCGCGACTGCAGTGCGGCGACGGTGTCCGGGTCCTCCGAGGTGGTCACCTACGGAACCGTAACCTACGGTCCCGTAAGTTGCCTGCCCGAGCCGGTTGATAGTCCCCTGGGACGGCTGCCGGGTAGCGTCGGCCGGGCCCCGCCGGGCACCGGGGACCCGGTGCCCGGGCGTCGCCGCGACGCCGCCGGGGCACCTCCCGGCGCGCGCCGGGTGGTCCCCCGTGGTCCAACGGCAGGACGCCGCTCTTTGGAAGCGTGAGGTCGAGGTTCGAGTCCTCGCGGGGGAGCGTCGAGCTCTCGCCGGGGAGCCCGGGGAGGGCGTCGACGAGGCGGCCCGGGGCTCCTCGGGGGGCGGGTAGGGTCGCGGCGTCCCGCCCAGCCCGCCGCGAGGAGCCTGCTCAGTGAGCCGCCCCAGGCCCAGCGCCGTGATCGTCCTCGCCGCGGGCGGGGGCACCCGGATGCGCTCGGCCACCCCCAAGGTCCTCCACGCCCTCGCCGGCCGCACGCTGCTCGGCCACGCGCTGGCGGCGGCGCGCGGCGCGCGGCCGGAGCGGCTCGTCGTCGTCGTCCGGCACGAGCGTGACCTGGTGGCGCAGGCGGCGCGGGAGGCCGACGCCGACGTCCTCGTCGCCGACCAGGACGACGTCCCCGGCACCGGCCGCGCCGTCGCGTGCGGGCTTGACGCGCTGGCCGCCGAGCTCGGCGAGAGCCCGCGCGGCACGGTGCTCGTCACCTACGGCGACGTCCCGCTGCTGGAGCCGGCGACGCTCTCGGGCCTCGTCGCCGAGCATGAGTCCCGGGGCAGCGCCGTCACCGTCCTGACGGCGGAGCCGGCCGACCCGACCGGGCTCGGCCGCGTCCTGCGCGGCGCCGACGGGGGGGTCGAGCGCATCGTCGAGCACAAGGACGCCGACGAGTCCGAGCGCGCCGTCGGCGAGGTCAACACCGGGATCTACGCCTTCGACGCCGAGGTGCTCGCGGGCGCGCTGGCCCGGGTGGGCCGCGACAACGCCCAGGGTGAGGTCTACCTGACCGACGTCCTCGCCGTGGCCCGCGGCGACGGCCTCGCGGTCGCCGCCCTGCCGGTGGCCGACGCCGCCCAGGCCGACGGCGTCAACGACCGGGTGCAGCTGGCCCGCGCCGGCGCCGAGCTGAACCGCCGCCTGCTGGAGCGGTGGATGCGCGACGGCGTCACCGTCGTCGACCCCCCGACCACGTGGGTCGACGTCGACGTCGAGCTCGGCCAGGACGTCCGCCTGGAGCCGGGCACCCAGCTGCTGGCCGGCACCCAGGTCGGGGCGGGCGCCGTCGTCGGCCCCGGCACCACGCTGCGGGGCTGCGTCGTCGGCGCCGGCGCGAGCGTCGTCCGCACCCACGGCACCGACGCCGAGATCGGCGAGGGCGCCACGGTCGGGCCCTTCAGCTACCTGCGGCCCGGCACCCGGCTCGGGGCGCAGGGCCGCATCGGCGCCTACGTCGAGACGAAGAACGCCGTCATCGGCGCCGGCTCGAAGGTGCCGCACCTGTCCTACGTCGGCGACGCCGAGATCGGCGAGCACAGCAACGTCGGCGCGGCGACGGTCTTCGTCAACTACGACGGCGTCGCCAAGCACCGCAGCCGCGTCGGCGACCACGTGCGCATCGGCAGCGACACCATGCTCGTCGCGCCCGTCGAGATCGGCGACGGCGCCTACACGGCCGCCGGCTCCGTCATCGACGCCGACGTGCCGCCCGGGGCCATCGCCGTCGCCCGCGCGCGCCAGCGGGTCGTCGAGGGCTGGGTCGAGCGCCGCCGCGCCGGCAGCCCCGCGGCGCTGGCCGCCGCCCGGGCTCGCGAGGTCGCCGCCGGCCGCGAGACCACCGCCGACCACCCGGTCGGCGGGCAGGGACGTAGCACCACCACCGAGGGAGAGCATCGATGACGGGCATCCAGGCCACCGGCCAGAAGCGGCTGGTGCTCGTCAGCGGGCGGGCCCACCCCGAGCTGGCGGACGAGGTCGCGCAAGAGCTGGGCGTCGAGCTCGTGCCGACGTCGGCCTACGACTTCGCCAACGGCGAGATCTACGTGCGCTTCGGGGAGTCCGTGCGCGGCGCCGACGCCTTCGTGCTGCAGAGCCACTGCGCGCCGATCAACCACTGGCTCATGGAGCAGCTGCTCATGGTCGACGCGCTCAAGCGGGCCTCGGCCAAGCGCACGACCGTCGTCGCCCCGTTCTTCCCCTACGCCCGCCAGGACAAAAAGCACCGCGGTCGCGAGCCGATCTCCTCGCGCCTGGTCTCGGACATGTTCAAGACGGCGGGCGCCGACCGGCTCATGAGCGTCGACCTGCACACGGCGCAGATCCAGGGCTTCTTCGACGGGCCGGTCGACCACCTGTGGGCCATGCCGCTGCTCGCCGACCACGTGGCCTCGCGCGTCGACCGCGACCGGCTGACCGTCGTCTCGCCCGACGCAGGGCGCGTGCGGCTGGCCGACCAGTGGTCGGACCGCCTCGGCGCCCCGCTCGCGATCATCCACAAGCGGCGCGACCCCACGGTGCCCAACCAGGTGAAGGTGCACGAGCTGGTCGGCGAGGTGCAGGGGCGCACCTGCGTGCTCGTCGACGACATGATCGACACCGGCGGGACCATCGTGCAGGCCGCCCAGGCGCTGGTCGACAACGGCGCCGCGGAGGTGCTCGTCGCGGCCACGCACGCCGTCCTGTCCGGCCCGGCCGTCCAGCGGCTGCAGGACAGCCCCGTCAGCGAGCTCGTGACGACCAACACCCTGCCCTTCGACGACGACCACCGCTTCCCCGGGCTGACCGTCCTGTCCATCGCCCCGCTGCTGGCGATGGCCATCCGCGCCGTCTTCGACGAGGGCTCGGTGACGAGCCTCTTCGACGGCAACAGCTGAGCCCGGGTCCGGGCGAGGAGGGAGGGGCGCGGTGCGCCTGACGGCCAAGACGGACTACGCGCTGCGCTCGGTCTGCCACCTCGCCTCCCGTACGGGCGGGGCGACGAGCGACCGCATCTCCTCCGCCGAGGGCATCCCTCAGCGCTTCCTCGAGGCGATCCTGCGCGACCTGCGCCGGGCGGGGCTCGTGACGAGCCGGCGGGGCCCCGACGGCGGGCACGCCCTGGCCGTCGACCCCGAGACCCTCACCGTGGCCGACGTCATCCGCGCGATCGACGGTCCGCTGGCCCTCGTACGCAACCTGCGCCCCGAGCAGCTGGACTACCAGGGCGCCTCGGTGGCGCTCGCCGACGTGTGGGTGGCCCTGCGCGCCAGCGAGCGCGCCATCCTCGAGGCGACGACCGTGGCGATGGTCGTGCGCGACGAGCTGCCCGACGTCGTCCTCGACCACCTGCCCCAGCGCCGGCCGCCGTACGAGATGGGCCTCGACATCTAGCAGCCCGCGCACGGGCCGGCGCGCGGGCGCCGGGTGCGGCCCACCCGAGGTGCCGTGCTGGTCGAGGACCCCTTGACGCCACCTCTGGGATGCTCCACGCTGCATTCCCGACAGACCTGGTCGACTTTGTGGAGTCATCGTGCGCGGATGGATCGTCCTGGCCCTCGTCGGTCTTGCTGCCCAGCTCGTCGACGGCAGCCTCGGCATGGCCTACGGCGTCACGTCGACGACGCTGCTCATCGCCTCGGGCACCTCGCCGGCGCTGGCCTCGGCGTCGGTGCACCTGGCGGAGATCGGCACGACGCTCGCCTCGGGCGTCTCGCACTGGAAGTTCGGCAACGTCGACTGGAAGATCGTCGGCCGCCTCGCCGTGCCGGGCGCCGTCGGCGCCTTCCTCGGGGCGACGCTGCTGAGCAACCTCGCGACGGACGCCGCCGGCCCCTACGTCGCCGGCGTCCTGCTCGCCCTCGGCGTCTACGTGGGCGTCCGCTTCACGACCGGCTCGCTGGTGCGGCGCCCGGGCCGGCTGCGCTCGCGCTTCCTCGCCCCGGTCGGCCTCTTCGGCGGCTTCCTCGACGCCAGCGGCGGCGGGGGCTGGGGCCCCGTCGCGACCCCGGCGCTCCTCGGCTCCGGCCGGGTCGAGCCGCGCAAGGTCGTCGGCTCGGTCGACACCTCCGAGTTCATCGTCGCCGTCTCGGCCAGCGTCGGCTTCCTCCTCGGGCTGGGGACCGCCGGCATCGACCTCGCCATCGTCTCCGCCCTGCTCGTCGGCGGCGTCGTCGCGGCGCCCTTCGCGGCGTGGATCGTCCGGTACCTGCCCGCCCGCGTGCTCGGCGCGGCCGTCGGCGGCGTCATCGTCGTGACGAACTCCCGCACCCTTCTGCGGGCCTTCGACGTCGAGGCAGCGGTGGGCGCCGTCGTCTACCCGGTGCTCCTCCTGCTGTGGTTCGGCGCCGTCGCCTACGCCGTACGCCGCTACCGGCGCGAGAAGGCGGCCGGCACCGACCCGGGCTGGCCGGGCCCCGAGGGCGACGACCTCGAGCGTGCGGAGGTGGGCGCCCGGTCCTGAGGTGGTCGTGAGGTGGCCCGCCGGGCGCCCCTGGCGCGGGCGCGGGGCCCGCGGCACGGCGGCTATGCTCGTGCGGTTGCCTCGGCGAGGGACCGGCGCCGACCCCAGGTCGCGCTCGGCCCGCACTCGACGCGGTGGTCGCCCCGTCGACCATGCGCGCCGCCGGGGCCGCGTGCGGGCCCGGGTTCCCTCGGGCCCGTGCGCCGGACGCCACCGCAGCGGCGGCGCACCGCGTCGTCCCCCGAGATCCCAGGAGCACCCCCATGGCCGACCAGATCCGCCTTGCCGCCGAGGAGCGCACCGAGTTCGGCAAGGGCGCCGCCCGCCGCATCCGCCGCGCCGACAAGATCCCCGCCGTCGTCTACGGCCACGGGCAGGCGCCGCAGCACCTCTCGCTGCCGGGTCACGCGACGATGCTCGCGGTCAAGCGCGAGAACGCCGTCCTGACCCTCGACGTGGCCGGCACGGAGGTCCTCGCCCTCGTCAAGGACGTCCAGCGCGAGCACCGCCGCCGCGAGATCGAGCACGTGGACCTCGTCGTCGTGCGCCGCGGCGAGAAGGTCGAGGTCGAGGTCGCCGTCCACCTCGAGGGGGAGGCCGCCGCCGAGACCGTCGTCACGCTCGACTCCCAGACCCTCCTGCTCGAGGTCGACGCCCTCGCCATCCCCGAGAGCGTCACCGTCTCGGTCGAGGGCGCCGAGGCCGGCACCCTGGTGAGCGCCGCCGACGTCACCCTCCCGGCGGGCGCCGCGCTCGTCACCGACGCCGAGACGCTCGTCGTCAACGTGACGCAGGCGCGCACCGCCGAGGAGCTGGAGGAGGAGCTGAGCGAGGCCGAGGGCGAGCTCGGCATCGAGCGTGAGGCGCCCGACACCGAGGCCGGCGCCGAGCCCGTCGCCGCGCAGGACTGACGCTGGCGCCCTCGCGCTCCCGGGGCTCCTCCGCCGCGGCGGGGGAGCCCTCGGCGTCTCCTCGCCCCGACCCGGCTGCGGCTGCCGCGCCGGGCCCGGCGGCGGACGACGGGCCCTGGCTCGTGGTCGGGCTGGGCAACCCCGGGCCGGAGTACGCCGGGACCCGGCACAACGTCGGGCAGATGGTCCTCGACGTCCTCGCGGGGCGGACGGGCAGCGGCTTCCGCTCGCACAAGGCCCGGGCGGCCGTCGCGCAGGGGCGCCTCGGCGTGCTGGCGGGTGGACGCCCGGGCCCGGCCGTCGTCCTCGCCAAGCCGACGACATACATGAACGTCTCCGGCGGCCCGGTGGCGGGTCTCGCTCGCTTCTTCTCCGTGCCTCCCGAGCGGGTCGTCCTCGTCCACGACGAGCTCGACCTGCCCGGCGACGTCGTCCGCCTCAAGCGCGGCGGGGGGGAGGGCGGCCACAACGGGCTGCGCGACACCTCCAAGGCGCTGGGGACGAAGGACTACGTGCGCGTCCGCGTCGGCATCGGGCGCCCGCCCGGGCGGATGGACCCGGCCGACTACGTGCTGAAGCCCTTCGGGAGCGTCGAGCGCCGGCAGCTGCCCGTCCTGCTGGAGGAGGCCGCCGACGCCGTCGAGCTGGTCATCACCCGCGGGCTCGAGGCGGCGCAGCAGCAGGTGCACGCCCCGCGCTGAGCGCCCCACCCGTCCGGCGGCACGAGGGCGGCCGTCGTCACCCGTGGGGGAGAGGCGAGTGCTCCCTTCGAGTGCTGATGTGGCAGAAGCGCTTACAGAGGGTGGTCGGTCTGGGTAGCGTCGTCCCGGCACGTGCGGCCCCTTCCGGCACGCCGCACCCGACCACACCCCGGAGGCTCCTGATGAGCGCAGAGGCGGATCCTCGCTTCGGCGTCCCGCAGCAGGCACGACACCGCGACGAGGAGACCGAGCGCAGGGGCCACTCCGGCCCGGGCCGGCGGGCGTGGACCGACCGGCACCCCTTCGACCCCTCGGGGGTGGACGGCGGCGACGCCGTGGCCGCCGCCGGCCGCCGCCGGGCCGCCTGGGTCGTCCCGCTGCTGCGCCGCGCGGCCCTCGGTGACGCCCTCGTCGCCGCCGTGGTCGTCGCCGCCGCCCTGGTCTCGCTGCGGGACCTCGGCGTCCTGCTCGCACCGGCCATCGTGGTCGCCGCCGCCCTGGCCGCCGCCGCCCTCTGGGTGGGGATGCTCGCCGCCTCTCGGGCGTACGAGTGGCGCCGCGTCGGTGACGGCCCTGAGGAGTTCACCTCCGTCCTGCGGGCGGCGCTCGTGGTCGTCGCCGCCACGGGGGTCGTCGCCGTCAGCGCCCAGCTGCTGCTGCCGCGCCGCATGGTGCTCGTGGTCGTGCCGCTCGTGGCCGTGCTGACGGTCCTGCACCGCTACCGGCTGCGGAGCTGGCTGAGGGCCCGGCGGCGAGCCGGTTCCACGCCGCCCCTGCGGACTCTCGTCGTCGGCGACGCCGCGGCCGTCGCCCGGGTCTGCGAGGAGATGCGGCGCGCGCCCGAGCACGGCATGGGCGTCGTCGGCGTCGCGGTCCCGTCCACCGGGGACCGGGAGGCCCAGGCGTCCTCAGGACCGGACGCGCCGCCCGTGCTGGGGGTCGTGGCCGAGGTGCCCCAGACGGTCGTGGACCACCACGTCGACGTCGTCATCGTCGTCGGCTCGCACCTGTCCGGGGAGTCGCTGCGACGGCTGTCCTGGGCCCTGGAGCCGACCGGGGCCGACCTCGTCGTCGCCCCGGGGCTCGTCGAGGTGGCGGGGCCGGCGATCCACCTGCGGCCCGCCGCCGGGCTGTCGCTGCTGCACGTCGAGCGGCCCTCCTCGCGCGCCGGACGCCTGCTCGGCAAGGCCGTGCTCGACCGGGTCGTCGGCAGCCTGCTGCTGCTGGGCGCCCTGCCCGTCCTGCTGGGGGCGGCGCTGCTCGTCCGCGTGACCACCCGCGGCCCGGCCTTCTTCGCCCAGCAGCGGGTGGGTCTCGACGGCTCGCTGTTCACCCTCCACAAGCTGCGGACGATGGTCGTCGGCGCCGACCGGATGGTCGACCAGATGACGGGGCTCAGCGACCGTGACGGCCTCATGTTCAAGATGCGCGAGGACCCCCGGGTGACCCCCGTCGGTCGCTGGCTGCGCCGCTTCTCCCTCGACGAGCTGCCCCAGCTGTGGAACGTCGTCCGCGGCGACATGTCGCTCGTCGGCCCTCGCCCGCCCCTGCCGCGCGAGTACGTCGATTACCACGACGAGGTGCACCTGCGGATGCGGGTGCGCCCGGGGCTCACGGGGCTCTGGCAGGTGAGCGGGCGCGCCGACCTCTCCTGGGAGGAGTCGATGCGCCTGGACCTGCGCTACGTCGACAACTGGTCCCTGGCGATGGACGCCACCATCTTGTGGAAGACCGCCCGGGCCGTGCTGAAGAGCTCCGGGGCCTACTAGCCCTGCTCGCCGAGCAGGAGAACGGGTCGGCGTGGCGGGCTCAGCCCGCCCAGGTGGGCAGCAGCCCCCGCTCGCGCGCCTGCGCCACGGTCGGGGCTGCGGCGTCCTTGTCCGACAGCCGCAGGGAGAGCGGCTCGCCCCCGGGCGAGCGTGTCGGCCACGGCAAGGCGAGCTCGGGGTCCAGCGGGTGCACGCCGTGCTCGGCGCCGGGCCGGTAGGGCTGCGAGCACAGGTAGACGACCGTGCTGTCGTCCTCGAGGGCGCAGAAGGCGTGGCCGAGGCCGACGTCGAGACGGACGACGCGCCGGTCGCGCTCGTCCGGCAGCACGGCGTCGCACTGGCCGAACGTGGGCGAGCCCACCCGCAGGTCCACGACGACGTCGAGCACGGCCCCGCGCACGCACGTCACGTGCTTGGCCTGGCCCGGCGGGACGTCGGCGAAGTGGACGCCGGCGGCCGACACCGAGAGGTTGGCCTGCCGGGTCTCGAAGCCGGCGAGGGGGTCGTCGCCCCCCGGGGTCGGGCCCGTAGAAGACCTTGTCGCCGAGAGCCAGCCCGACCGGCCCGCCGTCGAGGAAGGCCTCGCCGATGAGGAGGGCCTGCGCCGGTCCGCCGGGCTCGGGCTGGACGGCGTAGGTGAGCGTGATGCCGAAGCGCTCGCCGTCCCCGAGGGCCCGTCGGAAGCTCGCCGCGTCATGGCGCGTCGTGATGACGAGCACCCCGTCGATGCCGGCGAGCATGAGGGTGGAAAGCGGTTAGCAGATCATCGGCTTGTCGTAGATCGGCACCAGCGACTTGCTGACCCCCGCGGTGATCGGGTGGAGCCTGCTGCCCGTGCCCCCGGCGAGGAGGATGCCCTTCATGCTGGCGATCATGCCGGAGCGCCCTCGGTGGGGGAGCGCCCGGCGCCCGGGCCAGCGCCTGAGACGCAAGTCCGACCATCCCGGTCGAGTGCCTAGGGTGTCATGGCCCCGCCGAGGGCCGTGCCGACCGCACGAACCGCCGCCGGAGCGCGAGAGGACCTGATGACCGACCGTGCGCAGCCCATGCCCGCGGGCCGCTACCAGCTGACGCAGCTGCAGGCGCTCGAGGCCGAGGCGATCTTCATCATCCGCGAGGTCGTCGCGGAGCTGGAGCGGCCGGTGCTGCTCTTCTCCGGCGGCAAGGACTCGATCGTCATGCTGCGGCTGGCGGAGAAGGCCTTCGCGCCGGCGCCCGTGCCCTTCCCGGTGCTGCACGTGGACACGGGGCACAACTTCGCCGAGGTGCTGGCGCTGCGGGACCGGCGCGCCGCCCAGCTCGGCGTGGCGCTGCACGTCGCGAGCGTGCCCGAGGCGCTCGAGCGAGGCCTGGTCACCGAGCCGCCCGACGGCACGCGCAATCGCATCCAGACGCCCGTCCTCCTCGACGCCCTGGAGAAGGGCGGCTACACGGCCGTCTTCGGCGGGGCCCGGCGGGACGAGGACAAGGCGCGCGCCAAGGAGCGGATCTTCAGCTTCCGCGACGACTTCGGCCAGTGGGACCCCAAGAACCAGCGCCCGGAGCTGTGGGGCCTCTACAACGGCCGTATCCACCCGGGCGAGAGCATCCGCGTCTTCCCCCTGAGCAACTGGACCGAGCTCGACATCTGGTCCTACGTCGCCGCCGAGCAGATCGAGCTGCCGAGTATCTACTTCGCCCACGAGCGCGAGGTCTTCGAGCGGGGCGGGATGCTCTTCGGCGTCCACGAGGTCTGCCGCCCGCGTGAGGGCGAGGAGGTCTTCACCGCCCGGGTGCGCTACCGGACCGTCGGGGACGCGAGCCTGACCGCCGCCGTCCGCTCCGACGCCGACACGGTGGAGAAGGTCCTCCAGGAGGTCGCCACGACCCGGATCACCGAGCGGGGCGCCACCCGCGGCGACGACAAGTTCAGCGAGGCCGCCATGGAGGACCGCAAGCGGGAGGGGTACTTCTGATGACCAGCACCGACGAGCAGACCTCGACCGGCCCCGTGATGCGGCGCGAGGCCGACCTGCTGCGCCTGGCGACGGCGGGCTCGGTCGACGACGGCAAGAGCACCCTGATCGGCCGTCTCCTCTACGACACCAAGACGGTCTTCGAGGACCAGATCGAGGCCGTCGAGCGGGCCAGCCGCGCGCGTGGGGACGAGTACGTCAATCTCGCCCTGCTCACCGACGGCCTGCGCGCCGAGCGCGAGCAGGGCATCACCATCGACGTGGCCTACCGCTACTTCGCGACGCCGCGGCGCAAGTTCATCATCGCCGACACCCCCGGCCACACCCAGTACACGCGCAACATGGTCACGGGCGCGTCGACCGCCGACCTCGCGCTCGTCCTCGTCGACGCGCGCAAGGGCTTGGTGGAGCAGTCGCGGCGGCACGCCTTCCTGGCCTCGCTGCTGGGCGTGCCCCACCTCGTGCTCGCGGTCAACAAGATGGACCTCGTCGACTTCTCCGAGGACGTCTTCGAGTCCATCCGCGCCGAGTTCACCGACTTCGCGGCCAAGCTGGAGGTCCCCGACCTCACGGTGGTCCCGGTCTCGGCGCTGACCGGGGACAACGTCGCCTCCCGCTCGGCGCGCACGCCCTGGTACGACGGCCCGAGCCTGCTGCACCACCTCGAGCACGTGCACGTGGCCAGCGACCGCAACCTCGTCGACGTCCGCCTGCCCGTGCAGCTCGTCATCCGGCCCCAGTCCGAGCGCCACCGCGACTACCGCGGCTACGCCGGCCAGGTCTGCGGCGGGGTGCTCAAGCCCGGGGACGAGGTCATGGTGCTGCCGTCGGGGCTCACGACCCGGATCGCCTCGGTGGAGACCGCCGACGGGCCGGTCGAGGAGGCCTTCCCCCCGATGTCGGTCACCGTCCGCCTGGAGGACGAGCTCGACGTCAGCCGCGGCGACATGATCTGCCGTCCGCACAACGCGCCCACGCCCAGCCAGGACGTCGACGCGATGGTGTGCTGGCTCGACGAGACCTCCGCGCTCGTCCCGGGGCGCAAGTACGCCCTCAAGCACACGACGCGCAACGCCCGGGCCGTGGTCAAGGAGCTGCAGTACCGGCTCGACGTCAACACCCTGCACCGGGACGAGGACGCCGACCGGCTCTCGCTCAACGAGATCGGGCGGGTGCGGCTGCGGACGACGACGCCGCTGCTGGCCGACACCTACCGGCGCAACCGCGCGACCGGCGGCTTCGTCCTCGTCGACGAGAGCACCCACAAGACGGTCGCCGGCGGGATGATCACCGCGACGGGGTGACCCACCCACCCCGCTCGAGGTGCTCGACGAGGGCGTCGAGGGCCTCCGTGAGCGGCACCTGCGAGGTGTCGAGCACGAGGTCGGCGTCGGTCGGCACCTCGTAGGGGTCGCTGACGCCCGTGAAGGCGGGCAGCTCGCCCGAGCGCGCCCGCGCGTACAGGCCCTTGACGTCGCGGGCCTCGCACACCTCCAGCGGCGTGCTGACGTGGACGAGGAGCAGGTCGCCCACCTCCTCGACCATCGCGCGGACGGCGGCGCGGCTGCGGGCGTAGGGAGCGATGGGTGCGCAGACGGCGACCCCGCCGTGCCGGGCCACCTCGGCCGCGACATAGCCGATGCGCTGCACGTTGAGATGCCGGGCCTCGGCGTCGAAGCCGAGCCCCGAGGAGAGGAGCCGGCGCACGACGTCGCCGTCGAGCAGGCTCACGGTGCGCTCGCCCGCCGCCACCAGCCTGTCCCGCAGGCCTCGGGCGAGCGTGGACTTGCCCGAGCCCGAGAGGCCGGTGAGGAGCACGACGAGACCGCGCTCCGACCGTGCTGGCCACCGCCGTCGGAGCAGGGCCAGGGCGGACGGCGTCGTGCCCGCAGCGGCCTGGACGTGCCCGGCGCGCAGGTCGGCCACTGCCGAGACCCACTGCTCGTGCGTCTCGGCTGCCGGCACCGTCCACCCGAGCGTGCTGTCGCGCCAGCTGCCCGGGTCGTCGGCAGCGGCCGGCAGGACGACGACGTCGCGGGCGCCCAGCGCACTCGTGACGTGGCGCAGCAGGCGCACGTCAGAGCGGGCGTCCCGCCAGGCCAGGGGGAGGGGCACGAGGTCCTCGGGCCGCACCCCGGCGTCCTCCGCGAGGGCTCGAAGCAGGTGGGCCGGCAGGTCGTCGGGCGTGGCCGAGCCGCTGGGGAGGAGGACGAGCGGTGGGCCCTCGACCGTGCGCAGGGCCGCCAGCAGCCCGGCGGTCGGCGGACGACGCAGGACGACGAGCCTGCGGCCCGACGCCGTCGGTGCCGCCCCAAGAGGGGGCGAGGTCACCCGGAGCTGCCCGCGAAGGACCTCTCCGCGCCGGTCGTCCGCTCGAAGGTCTTCCAGCGCCCCCACCGGGGTGCCCTCCACGTCGACGAGGGTGAGCACCTCCGGTCTGTCCTCCGGCGTCGCCCCGGTGCCGACGAGGACTCCGGTCCCGCCGGTCGCCGAGCACTGCGCGTCGCCGCCGAGCACGACGTCGTCGGGCAGCAGACCTGCGGACACCAGGCGCAGGTCGGCCAGCGCGGCCGGCGCCAGGAGGACGGGAAGCGTCTGCGGGGCGGCCGCTCGCCTCGTCTCGTCCCCCGCTGGAGCGGTGGTTCTTGCCATGTCGTCCCTCTCGCCGCTCGGTCGTCCGGAGCTCGTCTCGTGCCGCCTCGGCTGCCTGTCGCGTCTGGGCGACGCGCGCGCGTCGGACGTGCCCATGGTGGCAGTGGCCGGTGCGCCGACCGGCCGCCGCCCGGAGCCCTGCGGCCTGCGGCCTCACGGACGGTGATGCCGCGCGACCCTCCAGGTCACAGTTGGGCCACACGGGTGCACCTGAGGTCACGAGGCGCCGAAAGAGGAGACGGCTCTGAGGATGCCGGGTTACGGTCTGGTAGACCGAAGGCGGGGGGGCGCCGAACGGCCGGTGTCCGCCGGTGTCCGGACGACGTGCGAAGGAGGTTGGGTCGTCGCATGCGCATCGCGATGGTGGGCACCCGTGGGGTGCCCGCGCGGTACGGAGGGTTCGAGACCTGCGTGGAGGAAGTTGGCGCACGCCTGGTCGAACGCGGCCACCAGGTCGTCGTCTACTGCCGGCGGCCAGCGGACGCGCAGGGGCCTGACCCGGTCGAGCACCTCGGCATGGACCTCGTGCACCTGCCCGCCCTGAAGCGACGGAGCCTGGAGACGCTCAGCCACAGCGCCCTGTCGGTCGGCCACCTCGTCGCGAGGAAGGGCGCCGACGCCGCCCTGGTCTTCAACGCCGCGAACTCCCCGCTCCTGCCCGTGCTGCGCGCCCGGGGCATCCCCGTCGCGACCCACGTCGACGGGCTGGAGTGGAAGCGCGCCAAGTGGGGCGGCGCCGGACGCGAGTACTACCGCCGCGCCGAGTCCCTCGCCGTGCGCTGGTCCGACGCTCTCATCGCCGACGCCCAGGGCATCAGCGACTACTACGCCGCCGAGTTCGGCGCGGCCACGCACCAGATCGCGTACGGGGCTCCTCTCCTCGCGGACAGGCGACCGGAGCTCCTCGGGCCGCTCGGCCTGGAGGCCCGTGGCTACCACCTCGTCGTGGCGCGCTTCGAGCCGGAGAACCACGTCGAGCTGGTCGTGCGTGCCTACGTGGCCAGCGCGGCCCGACGCCCTCTCGTCGTCGTCGGGTCCGCCCCCTACGCCGACGCCTACACGGCGTCGGTGAGCGCGTCGGCCGACGACCGGGTCCGGCTGCTGGGCGGGGTCTGGGACCAGGACCTGCTCGACCAGCTCTACGCCGGTGCCTTCACCTACCTGCACGGCCACTCCGTCGGGGGGACCAACCCCTCCCTGCTGCGCGCCATGGGCGCGGGAGCGCCGACGACGGCCTTCGACGTGTCCTTCAACCGTGAGGTGCTGCGCGGCGCCGGGGAGTACTTCGCCGACGCGGAGGAGCTCACCCACCTGCTCGAGGCCGGCGAGGCCGGGGCGGACCGCACACGCGCCCGGGGCGAGGCCGCGCGGGAGCGGGCCCGCGACTACGACTGGGACTCGGTGGCCGACTCCTACGAGATGCTGTGCCGGCGGCTCGCGACCCGCGACTTCTCGACCGACCGCCCCAGCGGACGACGCCGGGTCGCCGCCGACGCCAGCAAGCGCGAGGAGAAGGTGGTGGTGTGAGCGGCGTGGACACCAGGCCCCGGACCTCACCGCGCGAGAGCTACAGGGACGTCGTCGCCCGTCTCGCCGCCGCGCAGAAGAGCGGCCGCGGAGCCCCGGCCTACTCGCGCTACGTCAACCGTCGGCTGGGGCGTCACCTCGCCGCGGCGGCCTACCTCACGGGCCGGACGCCGACGCAGGTGACCGCCGTCAGCGCGGTCGCCACCGGGTCGGGCATCGCCGTCCTCGCCCTCGGCCCGAACGCATGGTGGACGGGTGTCGTCGTGACGGCGCTGCTCGTCCTCGGGTACGCGCTCGACGCCGCTGACGGCCAGCTCGCCCGCCTCCAAGGGGGCGGGACGCTGGCGGGGGAGTGGCTCGACCACGTCGTCGACTCCGTGAAGATCTCCGCGCTGCACCTGGCCGTGCTCGTGCACCTGCACCACGTCGCCGGGCCGGAGGGGGCGTTGGCGCAGGCCTGGCTCCTCGCTCCGCTGCTCTTCACGGTCGTGGCCGCCGTCTCCTTCTTCGCCCAGATCCTCAACGAGCAGTTGCGCCGTGCCGCGAGCGGCTCGGGCACGAGCCGCTCGAGCGCGTCACCGCTGGTCTCGCTGCTCAAGGCGCCCACCGACTTCGGCGTCCTGTGCGGCGTGCTGCTGCTGCTCGGGGCCGTGCAGGTCTTCGCCGTCGCCTACTCGCTGCTGGCGCTCGCGAGCGCCGGGTACCTCGCCCTCGCCCTGGGCCGGTGGTACCGGGAGATGCGCTCCTACGACGCCGAGCGAGCGGTCCGTTGACGCCGACACGGCTCCTCGGCCGGCTGGCCGCGGCCACGCTCGTCGGCGCGCTGCTCGCCGGATGCTCCGCCGGGCAGGAGCCGGCGGAGTCGCCCACGGACGGCGCGTCAGCGGGTGTCTCCGGGCATGGCACGCCCGACCAGGGCTCGACGGCGTCCGGCGGGACAGGTGGCTCCGGGGCCGCCGGCAGCGGTGACGCCGGGGGCTCCGCGCAGGGCACGGCGGGCCCCGGGGCAGCAGACCCCGGGGGGGCTCCTCCGCCCGCCGAGGACCTGCCGGATCCCGTGGCCACGGAGACGCTCCCGTCCGTGCCGGTCGGGCAGGACGCGCCCTTCCGCAGCGGTCTGGTGGCACGTGTCACGGCTGTCGAGGAGGCCGACGTCGAGGCCCGGGGTCCCGGGGAGACCTCGGGACCGGGCCGGCTGGTCCGGCTGGAGCTGGAGAACGGCTCCGCCGGTGACGTCGACCTCGCCGGTGTCACCGTCCTCGCCTTCGGGGAGGACGGCTCCTCGGTGTCCCCGATCTCGGGACGCCCGACGGACCCGGTCCAGGGCGTCCTCGCGCCGGGGGAGAGCGCCAGCGGCACCTACGCCTTCACCACGCCACCGGACGTGCCGCTACGCCTGGAGATCTCCCAGAACGCCCAGCCCGACATCGCCGTGGTGGAGCAGTAGGACGATGGTCTGGTCCGCCTGGGTGAGCCCGGTGCGGACCTGAGGCAGACCGGCTAGCCGTAGGGCACCTGTGGCTAGCCTCATCAGTGCCCCTGCGCCCGCACCGGGTGCGGGGGGAGCCGCAGCCCCGTCCGGGGCGCCGACGAGAGGCCACTGCCATGCGCGAGGTCGTGGGATACCTGCCCGGCGCCTTCGACATGTTCCACATCGGGCACCTGACGATCCTGCGGAGGGCTCGCTCGGCCTGCACCCGGCTCGTGGTGGGCGTCGTGACCGACGACGTCATGGTCGCCTCCAAGGGCAAGGCGCCTGTCATCCCCTTCGAGGAGCGCCTGGAGATCGTGCAGAGCATCACGGGCGTCGACGCCGCCGTCGCCGACACCTCCAGCGACAAGACCGTCGCCTGGCGCAAGAGCCCTTTCGACGTCCTGTTCAAGGGCGACGACTGGAAGGGCACGCCGAAGGGCGACCGGCTGGAGGGAGACATGGCGGCCCTGGGCGTCGAGGTCGTGTACTTCCCCTACACGACCCAGACCTCCAGCACCCTGCTGCGCCGGTACATCGCCGCTGACTCGTGAGCTCGACCTCGACAGACGGAGGCTCCGCCGCGACGGTCCGCGAGCAGGGCAGGCCCGCTCCCGCTCGCCTGCGCCGGCTGGTCCGCACGGGGCGCAGCGCCTCGGGCGCCGTCGTGGCGCAGCTCGCCCAGGCGGCCGCCAGCCTCGTGCTGCAGGTCGTGGCCCTGCGTGCGCTCGGCGCCGAGGGCCTCGCCGTCTTCGCCCTCGTCTACAGCGGGCTCGTGCTCGTGACGGCGCTCTCCAGCGGCCTCGTCGGCGACTCGCTGACGGTCCTGGACCGTCGTGACCCGAGGGTGCGCTCGGGGCTGCTGGTCGTCGCCCTCGTCGTCGCCGTCGGCAGCGCCGCCCTGACCGTCCTCGTGGTCAGACCTGCCGGCCTGCTGGAGCCGGGGCCCGCGATCGTCGCCGCCGCCGCGGTGCTGCTCTTCCTCCTGGAGGACCTGGGCAGGCGCTGGCTCATGGCGGCCCTGCTGTTCTGGCGCGTCGTCGCCGTCGACGCGGCCAGCCTCGTGGTCGCCGTCGCATGGCTCGTCGTGCGCTCCGAGGACCTCGTGATGGCAGACCTCTTCGCAGCGCTCGCGCTCGGGCAGCTCAGCGGGCTCCTCGTCGCCCTCCTCTGCCTGCCTCGGCACGAGCGGAGCGGCCCGCTCGCGTGGCGCACCGCCGACGTCGCCGGTGTCCTGCGCTTCGGCGCCTGGCGGGCTGCGCAGCAGGCGGTGCGTCCGGGGACGCTCATGCTCGTGCGCGTCCTCGTGGTCGCAGCGCTGGGGACGGCGGCCGTCGGGCAGCTGGAGGCCGCGCGGCTCTACGCAGCACCCGCGATGCTGGTCCTCGCCGGTGCCGCCTCGTTCCTCTTCGCCTCCTACGCCTCACGGCGCTCCGTCGGTCTCGACCGGCTGCTCGCCGCGGCCGACCGGGGTGCCGCGGCGCTGGTGCTCTCCGCGCTGGGAGCCGGTGCGGTGGCCGTGCTGCTGGTGCCCTCGGTGGGGCCACTGCTGACCGCGAGCCAGTTCTCCCTCGACGTCGCCGCCGTCGCCGGCTGGTGCTTGTACGCGGCGGCGTCGGCCAGCCTCACCCCCTACGCAAGCCTCGCGGCCGTGCGGGGTCGGCACGTCGCGGTCCTCGTCCTGCGGCTGGGCGAGATGCTCCTCACGCTCGGTGCCGTCGCCGTCCTGCTCTTCGCCGTCGGCGTCGGTGCCGCGTGGATGCCGCTGGCCCTCGTCGGCGGTGCGGTGGGCAGCGCCGTGGTGGCTCGGCAACGGCTCCTGCTGCCGCTCGTCGCCGCGCAGCGGCGCGAGGCGGCAGAGCAGACCTCGCGGGGGGCCGTCGGATGAGGGCCCCCGTCGTCGACCGTCGCCGGCGGACGCCGGCCGACGCGGTGACCTCCTGGTGGGCCCGCTGGTGGGTCGCCACCTGCGGCGTCGCCCTCGTCCTCGCCAGCGACTACGACTGGAGGACGCGCCCACCGGGCGAGGCCACCGGCGGGGCCCTCGACCTCGCCGTGCTGGTGGAGATCGCCGTGTACGGGGCGGTCGGCGCCTACCTCGTGCTCGTCCACGCCGACCCGCCGAGGATCGTGCGGCTGCCCCTGCAGCTCGGGCTGCTCCTCGGCTACGCCGGCCTCGTCGTCCTGTCCGTCAGCTACACCCCCTACGTGCTGTACGCCGGTGTGCGCGCCGTGCAGATGCTCGTGCTGGTCGGCCTGGGCCTCGCCCTGGCGACGCGGGCGAGCACGGCGCACGCGCACCGCTTCGCCCACGCCTTCCTCGTGCTCGTCGCCCTGTCGACGGTCTACGGCGTGCTCGTGCCCTCACCGCCCGCGAACCGCCTGCAGGAGGGGCGCTTCACCTGGCTCGCCATCCACCCGACGGTCTCGGGCGTGCTCTCCGGGCTCGCCGTCGTCGTCGCCGTCGCCTACCTCAGCGCCGGGCGGCGCCCTCGCGGAGGGCCGCAGTGGCCGATCCCGGTGTATGCGCTCCTGCTGCTCGTGGTCGGTGGTGCCCTGCTCGGTACCCAGACCCGCGGTGCCGTCCTCGGGGCCCTGGCCGCCGGTGTCGTCGTCACCGTCTCGCTGCAGACCGGGCGGGCGCTCGTGGACTGGCTGCTCGCGGCCGTCGTGCTCGGCAGCGGCCTCCTCCTGGCCGGCAGCGCCGTCGCCGCCGACTACCTCGCCCGGGGAGAAGATGCTTCCCAGCTGGCGACGCTCAACTCGCGGACCATGCTCTGGGAGGTGGCCCTGGCCGCGGTCCGCGAGCAACCTCTGTGGGGCTACGGCACGACGGCCTCACGGATGATCTTCTACGAGGAGACGGGGCTCGGCGGCGGGCACAACGCCGTCGTCAACGTGCTCGTCGAGCTCGGCGTCGTGGGTCTGCTCGTGTGGGCCGCGCTGGTCGTCGTGCTCGTCCTGCGCGTGCGTGCCCTGCCCCGCGCCGCCGGGCGCGGGCTGTCCGTCGACCGCTCCGTGGTCCTCGGCGTCGTGGCCTTCCTCATGGTCGACGGCGTCGTCTACGAGGGCGCCGGGGCCGTGGCCAACGTCGCCATCACGTGGCTCGTCCTCTGCGTCGGCTGGTCCGTGGCCGCCGAGCGCGAGGCCCGCACCGGCACGCCCGCCGCCGCCGGCGACCGGCCCTGGCCGACACCCTCCCGGAGCGCACGTGGCTGAGGTCACCGTCCTGGTCACCAACCCGGGGGCAGAGCTCTACGGCTCCGACCGGATGCTCGTGGAGAGCGTGCGGGCCTTCGCCGGACGGGGCTGGCGCGTCGTCGTCACCCTGCCCGCACCGGGACCTCTCGCGGCAGCCCTGGTGGACGCGGGCGCGGACGAGGTCACGGTGTGCCCGACCCCGGTGCTGCGGCGGGCCGTCCTCTCCCCCCGGGGTGCGGTAGGCCTGGCGCGCGTCGCGCTCAGGTCGCTGCGACCGGCGACGGCCCTGCTGCGGCGGGTCCGGCCCGACGTCGTCTACGTCAGCACCGTCACGACGCCGGCCTGGCTCCTCCTCGCGCGGCTCGCGCGGGTACCCGTCGTGGCCCACGTCCACGAGGCGGAGTCGTCGGTCCCGCGGCTGGTGCGCACCGGGCTGAGCGCCCCCCTGCTGCTGGCGCGCCGGGTCCTCGTGAACAGCCAGTTCGCCCTGGGCGTGGTGCAGGGGAGCGTGCCCTCGCTCGGCCGTCGCTGCGAGGTCGTCTACAACGGGGTCGCGGGGCCGCCGGTGGTGACGGCGGCGCGCGAGCAGCTCGACGGGCAGGTCCAGCTCCTCTACGTGGGTCGGCTGTCGGCCCGCAAGGGGGTCCGTGACGTCGTGGACGCCGTGGCCGTCCTCGCCTCGCGAGGGGTCGACGCCCACCTCCGCCTCGTCGGTGCGTCCTTCGCGGGCAACGAGTCCTACGACGAGGAGCTGCGCCGCGCGGTCGAGGGCGCAGGCCTGCAGGCGCGGGTCACCTTCTGCGGCTTCGACCCCGACGTCTGGCCGCACCTCGCACGCGCGGACGTCGCCGTCGTCCCCTCGCGGCTCGACGAGCCCTTCGGCAACACGGCCGTCGAGGCGCTGCTCGCCGCCAGGCCGCTGGTGGTCACCGCGACCAGCGGGCTCCTGGAGGCGTCCGCGCTCGCACGCTCGGCCCACCGCGTGCCCCCCGGCGACGTGGAGGCGCTGGCGGGTGCGGTGCACGAGGTCGTCACCGACTGGTCGGCGCAGCGGCAGCTGGCCGCGGACGACGCCGTCCGGTACGCCGAGGCGTTCTCGCCTGCGGCGTACCGGACGGCGGTGGCCGGTGCGGTGGCGGCGTGCGTGCCACCGCACCGGCGCGCATGACCGGCTGAGCCTCTCAGCTGTCGAAGGCGCCCAGCCGCTTGGCCGACGTGGGCTGGTTGACCAGGCCCGCGATGTCGGACGGCAGGCCGACGGCCCGGCTGTGGCTCGGCAGGGTCGCGGTCGGGGTGCCCTTGGCGTCGACGACGGCCGCGCCGGTCATCAGGACACCGCCCTTCTCGCGGCCCGTCGCGGACGTGAAGGGCCCGAGCTCGGTGAAGACCTGCGGGTTCCCCGGGCCGCGCGACCACACGACGGCCCACGTCGGGGCGGTCCTGCTCGCCCGGTTGTAGACGTTGGCGTCAGCCGTCACGCCGATCTGCTCGGCGCTGCGCTCCTTGGAGTAGTCCTCGACGCACAGCAGGCAGTTGCCCGACCGGGGGTTGGCCACGACGTTGTTGTGCACGCTGACGGGCCCGAGCACCCAGGTCATCGTCGGGTCCGGGTAGGGCCGGCGCGGGTTGTGCCCGGGCGTGCTGCGCTGGCTGGCGCGCCGGCCGTCCTGCACCAGGTTGATGCTCCGACCGTTGCCGGTGAAGGTGTTGTTCCAGATCTTGACGTCGCTGGTGTTGTTGACCTTGACGCCGTCGCGGCCGTTGTTCGCCACGACGTTGTCCGCGAAGACCGCCTTGGCGGACAGCTCGAGCGAGGTCCCGTGGCCGACGTTGTCCCGCATGTCATTGCTCACGACCTTGACGTCGTACACGGACTCGTCGAGCCACAGGCCAGGTCCTCGGTTGCCGAGGAAGGCGCTGTTCTTCACCGTGATGCCCCGGCTGCGGGCGATCTTCAGACCGCCCGAGACGGGCGACATGTTGAACCGCTCGACGTTGTTGCCCTCCGAGCGGAGCCCGTCGACGACGAGTCCGTCGGAGTAGGTGGCCGTCATGCCGAGCAGGCCGCTGCGGGCGATCGTCACGTCCCGGACGTTCGCCGCGGTCGAGGCGATCGCGATCCCGGTGGTCGCCGAGTCGAGCACCGCGAGGTTCTCCAGCGTCACCTTGGGCTGCTCGACCGTGAGGGCTCCCATGTGGGGGACGGACGGTGCGTAGCGACGGACGCCGAAGCCGCGGAGCACGGTGCCGGCCGACCGGACGTTGATGACCTGCTGCAGGTCGCTGACGCGGACCTCCTTCCCGCGCGGGTCGGTGCCGAGGTGCATCACGTCACCCGCCCGGTCGAGGTAGAAGGAGCCGGGTGTCACCTGGGAGAGGGACCCGACCTGCTTCTGGGCGACCCCGTCGACCCACACCTGGTCGGGGTGGGCAGCCATCGGGTAGCTCGGGTCGACGAAGCGCCAGCCCGACGCGGCGCCAGCCTCGCTCGCGCCCCAGGTGTAGGTGGGGGAGGCGTCGAAGTCGGGCGTCCACGGCGCGGTCCAGGCGCTGCCGCGCTGGCTCCAGCTCGACACGACCCGGCTGCCGTCGAACCACACCTGCTCACCGGGCCAGGACTGGATGGTCAGCTGCTTGCGGATGGCGACGGACTCGTGGTAGCTGCCTGCGCGCAGGACGACTGTGGCGCCCGAGGGTGCCGCGGCGATCGCGCGGGCGACCGTCCTGAAGGGGGCGCTCGCGGTCCCGGCGGCCGAGTCGTCGCCGTTCGGGGCCACGACGACGGCGTTGGCGGGCACGGGGTACCGGGTGGAGCCGACCTCCGTGCCGGCGCTCGCCGCCTCGCGCCCCTCGGTGGGGGCCGGGGCCGGCGGGGCCGGCTCGGGTGCGGGGGCCGGCGGGACCGGGGCGGGGGCCGGCGGGACCGGGGCTGGGACCGGGGCGGGCGCCGGCTCGGGGGCGGGGGCCGGCGGCGCCGGGGCAGGTGCCTGGACGTCCAGGCAGGTGGCGGCGAAGTTGTCGGCGAGCACCTCGGCCTTCGCGGCGTCTCGGGTGGAGAGGGTCGAGAAGCCGACCGAGCCGGCCCCGGTGAGCCGGGCGCCGCTGGAGTCCTTGGTGGAGACCTGCCAGTCCGGCACGGCGGCGCCGCGGACCCAGGACCTCGCCCGCAGCGTGACGGGGTCGGAGCCGGTCACCCGGCTCTCGACGCGGTACCACTGGCCGGCGCTGAGGCGGCCGACGGAGGTCGGGGGCGCCAGCTGGGTGAGGGTGCCGTCGGCGGCCCGGCGGACCAGCTCGAGGACGGCGGCCCCGTCGGGAGAGACGTGCACGCGGGCCTGGTAAGAGGCCATCGTGCTCGTCTGGCGCAGGACGACGGCGGTGGTGAGGCGACCGCGGGTCGGGAGGGCCGGGACGGCGAAGGTCGTGCCGACGACGGTGTCGACGGACGTCGCCTCCTGCAACCACGCCGAGCGCGTCGCCCCCCCGAAGGGGAGGGACACGGTGGCGACCTCCGGGCCGACGCGGAAGTCCTTGGGAGTTCCGAGGGTGTAGGCGCCGCCGACGGGGGAGGTG
>NZ_JBBHZF010000001.1:429-6010 GCF_037482365.1 Pseudokineococcus sp. 1T1Z-3 | reverse complement strand
GACCTCGGCGTGTCGGTGGACGGCTCGGGGTCGCGGGACGCCGAGGGCCCGCTGGACTNCCGAGCCCGCCCGCGACCGAGCGGGTCATGCCGTCCGCGACGATCACCTTCTCCGCGGCCTGCGCGCCAGGGGTGACCAGGAGAGCACCGGAGACGGCGAGGGCGATCGACGCGGCGAGAGCGCGGGCGTGGCGTGGCCGCGGCGACGGGCCGGCATGGCGTCGGCCGCGGGGCGTGCTGGGAGACATCGGGGGTCCTGACTGTCGGTCGACGGTGGCGTCGAGGGTGGAGTCGTGGGAGTGGTGGCTCTTCGACAGGACCGGAGGGTGACCGAAGTGCGCGCCTCTTGGGGGGTTACGTCACTCTTCTGCCGGATATGTCATGACGGAGCGTGACGTCGATGTCTGATCTGTGGCCTCTGCCCGCTCGACCGGCCCAAGGGGTGTCCCCGCGAGCAGGCCGACGGCTCGGCCATCCGGGCGACCGCGCCGCCTTCTCGTCATCGTGCGTGGCTGCCCTCGCGTAGCGTCACGGCCAGGCAGCCCTTGCGCTGTCACCCGCTCAGCGGTCGTGAGGTCGAGGCGCTGGAGGGACGGATCCCCGATCGGAGCAGCCACTGTGAGCGAGCAGCCGGCGCCCAGCCTGCTCGAGGCCCTGTGGCGCTACCGCTGGTCGTCGTCGGCGCTCGTCCTGGCGCTGGCCGCCCTCAGTGCCGTGGCCGGCCTCGTGAGCGGCCCAGCCGCCGTCGTGACAGCCCGCATCTCCCTGTCCCCGCCGACGGCGACGAGCGTTCTGGCGCCGGGGGCGACGGGGGACGCCTCCTCGGCGCGCTACACCGCCCAGCGGGCGGCCTTCATCACGAGTGACGCCGTGCTCACGGCGGTGACCGGGCGCGTCGGGGACGTCGACCTCACCACGTTGCGCCGCGAGGTGGAGGCGAACCCCGCTGCCGGGGAGAACACGGTGGTGGTCACCGTGACGGCCGCGTCGCCGGAAGAGGCGGTCGCGCTCGCCGAGGCGGTCGTCGAGAGCTACGCCGAGCAGACCGAGGCGGAGGTGGAGCGGCTGTCGGAGGCGGCGCTGGACTCCCTCGCTGAGAGCGAGGCCGAGGTCCTCTCCTCCGGCGACGGGGCCGGGGGCGCCGGGTCCGCGGCCGCCACGCTCTCCGACCTGCGGCTCCAGGCGAGCGAGATCCGCTCTGACAGCGCTCTCTTCGGTGATGGCGTGACCTTCGTGGAGTCCCCGGACATCGACGCCGTGCAGACGCGGGGCCTGCCGTTGCGCGAGACGGCGCTCGGCGTCGTCGTCGGCCTGGTGCTGGCCGGGGTCCTGGCGTGGGTCCGCGCCGACCGCCACCGCCGGGTCGGCGGCCCGCAGGAGCACGAGGGCGACGCCCCGCTGCTCGGCACCCTCCGCAGCCCCGAGGACGTCGAGGTGCCAGAAGGGGTCGAGGTGCTCGAGATGCCCACGGCCTCCCACCGCCTGGTCGGGGCTGCCGTGGGTCGCGACCTGTCGACCGGCGTCCTCGCCGTGACGGCGACAGACGGGGAGCTGCGGACGGCGACGGTCCTCAACCTGGCCGCCTCCCTCGCCCGGGAGGGGCGCCGGGTCGCCGTCGTCGACGGGGACCTGCGGCGCTGCCGTCTCTCGCAGGTCCTGGCCGCCCCGGGTGCGCCGTGGACCGAGCCGCGACGTGACGGGCGCGGCCCCCGCCCGACCGACCTCCTGCGGACGGCCGGCGGCCACGAGGTCGCCGTGGTGACCGCGCGGCCTCTCGACGAGACCTCCGAGGGGCCGGCGCGGGGCGTCGTCGAGGAGCGCGTCGCCCGGTGGCGCTCCACCTACGACGTCGTGCTGCTGGACCTCCCGCCGGTCGGGACCGACCAGCTCGCCTACGACCTCGCAGCCGCCGCCGACGCCGGGCTGCTCGTGGTCGCGCAGGGAGATGACTCCCGGTGGCTGCCCGACGAGGTGCGGCAGTGGGCCGCGCTCGGCACGCGGGTGGTCGGCTACGTCTACGCCGACGCCTCGACCAGAGGGCGCGCGCGCTTCCGCTCGCTGCGCTAGGCACGCCTGGGCCCCACCGCTGACCTCTCGCCGCGGGCCCCGGCGGCCTCAGGGCGCCTGGGCGGGCCGTGGCGCCGCGCGCCGGGCGGACGGAGACGTCCACGTGGTGCCGCGTGTCTCCACGGATGGCCGGGTCGTCGCCGACCGGGCAGGGCGCCTGCCGTCCGCGGGGCGGCGTGACGAGCCCCCACGACGGGTGAGGTGGGCGACCTCGTGCTCCCACGGCGGTGTGGTCCCACCGCCGAGGCTCATCACTCGATCGCATGAATCTTGCCGCCGGTCGGGCGACGGAGTCCGCTTTGTCCGGCTTCTCGTCACTCATCGTCACGCCCGTGCGAGCATCGCTGCCGTCCGGTGACCCGTTCGGCGTACGGGCGGTGACGCGGCTTCCTACCATCTCCAGGGAGGCCACCGGGCGGTGGCAGGTGCATCTCAGGGGGTTCGTGATGGTCAGCGCGGGCGTACTTCTCAGGTCGGTCCTCGTCGCGGCGGTCTCCGCCCTGACGCTGGTCGCGGCCCTGCTCGTCCCGGCGTCGCCTGCGCTCGCCGCCCAGGACGGTGACGTGCCGCCGGCGCTGCCGACGCCCGCCACCGTGACCGCGGACGCGCTGCCCACGGTGCAGGTCAACGGTGTCGTCTGGGACCAGGTCGTCGTCGGTGACCGGGTCTACGTCACCGGGGAGTTCACGAAGGCCCGTCCCGCCGGCGCCGCGGTCGGCACCCGCGAGACCGACCGCCGCAACCTCCTGGCCTACGACATCCGCACCGGCGAGCTCATCACCTCGTGGGCCCCCCGGCTGGACGGGCGCGGGCTCGTCATCGAGGCCTCTGCCGACGGACGCCGCATCTACGTCGGCGGTGACTTCGACCGGGCGAACGACACCCAGCGCACCCGCCTGGCCGCCTTCGACGCCTCGTCCGGCGCGCTCGTCGCCGGCTTCACGACGCAGGCGCGTGGGCGCGTGGGCGCGCTCGCCGTCTCGGGCAGCACGCTCTACGTCGGTGGTGACTTCACGACTCTCGGCGGCCAGCCTCGCGAGCGGCTCGCCGCCGTGGACGCGGGGACCGGTCGGCTGCTGGCGTGGACGCCGAGCGCCGACCGCGAGGTCATGTCCCTCGTGGCTCCGCAGGGCAGCGGCCGCGTCGTCGCGAGCGGTCGCTTCGACACCCTGAGCGGGATCGAGGCGCCCGGGATGGGCGCGCTGGACGCCTCCACCGGCGCCACGCTCTCGTGGGCGGCGAACCAGACCATCCAGAACCACGGGCCCGACTCGGCGATCTGGTCCCTGTCCACCGACGGGCGGCAGGTCTACGGCACGGGCTACGACTTCTACGGGCCGAGCGAGTTCGAGGCCAGCTTCGCGGCGGGCGTGGACGGGCGTCTGGTCTGGGTGAACGGCTGCAAGGGCGACACCTACGGCAGCGTGCCGATCGGTGGGGTCCTCTACTCCGTCGGCCACCCGCACAACTGCTCGACGATCGGCGGCCACCCGCAGGAGGAGCCCTGGACCTTCCAGCGCGCCCTCGCGACCACGACCGACGCGCGGGGCAGCAACCTCGACAGCTTCTTCCGCGGACAGCCTGCGCCGACGCTGCTGCACTGGCAGCCGACGATCGCCCTCGGTCAGTACACGAAGCAGTACCAGGGCGCCTGGACGGTCACGGGCGATGACCGCTACCTCCTCCTCGGCGGCGAGTTCCCCCGCGTCAACGGTGTGGCCCAGCAGGGCCTCGTCCGCTTCGCCGTCTCCTCGATCGCTCCTCGCAAGGACGGGCCGCAGGGGTGGGCCGAGCTCAAGCCCGACCTCGTCGTCCTGGGCGGAACGGTCCGCGCCGCCTGGACCGCCGCCTGGGACCGGGACGACGACGAGCTGACCTACGAGCTGCTGCGTGGGCAGAACGCCTGGTCGGCGACGGTCGTGGACACCGTCACGCGCACCGGCAGCAGCTGGTGGAACCGCCCGCGGATGACGATGCGCGACCCCTCCGCCCCGCCCGGCACGACGCAGACCTACCGCGTACGGGTGACCGACGGCGCGGGGAACAGCGTCCAGAGCCAGCTGACGACCGTCGAGGTGCCGCAGGCCGGCGGCGAGGTGGCGGGCGACTACGTCGACGAGGTGCTCGCGGACGGTGCGACGGCCTACTGGCGCCTGGGCGAGCCGTCAGGCTCCCTCGCCTACGACTGGGCGGGTGGTGACGACCTGCGCCTGGACCAGGGCGTCACCCGCGGTGTCGAGGGGCCGCTCGCGGGGGACGCGGCCGTGCGCCTGAACGGGTCCGGCGCAGTGCCGGCGACGACCACGACGAGGACCCAGGCGCCCGACACCTTCAGCGTCGAGGCCTGGTTCCGGACCACCAGCACCGCCGGGGGGAAGATCGTCGGCTTCGGCAACAGCACGACCGGCAACAGCGGCTCCTACGACCGGCACGTCTACCTCGACGGCAGCGGGAGGGTCCGCTTCGGCGTCTGGCCCGGCTCCGCGCGGCTCCTGACCAGCCAGACGGGCTTCAACGACGGCCAGTGGCACCACGTCGTCGCGACGCTCGGCGCGCAGGGGCAGAGCCTCTACGTCGACGGTCGCCGCGTCGGACGAGACGGCGGGACGACGAGCGGGCAGAGCTACGCCGGCTACTGGCGGGTCGGTGGCGACACGCTCGGCAGCTGGCCTGGCGCGGGCGCCACCCACCTCGCCGGGGACGTCGACGAGGTCGCGGTGTACGGCACGCAGCTGTCGACCGAGCAGGTCCGCAGCCACTACGTCGCGAGCGGTCGTGCCAGCTCCTTCCCGCCCGCTCCGGCCGACGGGTACGGCCAGGCGGTGCTGGCCGACGACCCCCAGGTGTACTGGCGGCTGGACTCCGTCGACGCAGGCGCGACGCCGGACCTGTCCGCCGGCCTAAGGCCAGGGCGCGTCAGCGGCGGCGTGGCCGTGCAGGAGCCGGGTGGGGTCTACGGCAGCGCTGCCGCCGCGACGACCGACGGCAGCACGGGAGTGGTGGCCACCTCCGAGGCGGCCCCTGCCCCGGGCGTCTACTCCCAGGAGGTCTGGTTCTCCACGACGACACGTCGCGGCGGCAAGCTCATGGGCTTCGGCAACGCGCAGACCGGTTCGTCCACGAGCGTCGACCGGCACGTCGAGATGCGCGACGACGGTCGGCTGAGCTTCGGGGTCTACGTCGGTCGACGTGTCGCGGTTGTCACCGAGCGCAGCTACAACGACGGGGCCTGGCACCACGTGGTGGCGACCCAGGGCCCCACCGGCATGCGCCTGTACGTCGACGGTGAGCTGGTGGCCAGCGGGACGGAGACCCGCGCAGAGGCCCGCAACGGCTTCTGGCGCGTCGGTGGGGACCGCGGCTGGTCGAGCACGAGCCCCTACTTCGCCGGTCGTCTCGACGAGGCGGCGCTGTACACCTCGGTGCTCGGCGCGGAGACGGTGCGCGCTCACTACCGCGCGGGCCTGGAGCCCCAGGACGAGCCGCCCACGGCGGCTTTCACGGCGGAGGTCGCC
>NZ_JBBHZF010000001.1:222-359 GCF_037482365.1 Pseudokineococcus sp. 1T1Z-3 | reverse complement strand
GTCACCGACTCGGCGGGCCAGACCGCCCGCGCGACGCGCACCGTCGAGGTCGCCGCGCCCGTCGACGCGGTGCCGACCGCCGCCTTCACGGCAGACGCCTCGGGGCTGGGTGTGTCGGTGGACGGGTCGGGGTCGCA
>NZ_JBBHZF010000001.1:0-85 GCF_037482365.1 Pseudokineococcus sp. 1T1Z-3 | reverse complement strand
GCGCGTCGCACACCTACGACCGGGCAGGCACCTTCGAGGTCCGGCTCGTCGTCACCGACTCGGCGGGTCAGACCGCTCGCGCGAC